>NZ_JBIURS010000004.1:81429-508954 GCF_044740965.1 Streptomyces sp. NPDC088252
CTGAGCTGAGCTGCAGCGGAGGGTAGGGGTCGCCCGAGGAACGAAGGCGACACCTGCCCGCAGCGGAAGCGAAGCGAACGCGACCACAAGACCGAGCGGCTGAGCTGAGCTGCAGCGGAGGGTAGGGGTCGCCCGAGGAACGAAGGCGACACCTGCCCGCAGCGGAAGCGAAGCGAACGCGACCACAAGACCGAACGCACTCCGGCGCAACCACGAGATCGAGTGGCTGAGCAGTGGCCGGTTCCGAGCCCCGACCGTGACCGAATCTCCCCCAGGATGTGACCTATCTCCTGGGGGAGACTCATTCCCGCAGGTCACACCCGTAACAGGGTTAAACCCCAGGCCCAAAGACCTGTCCAATTCGTGACGTAATGCACTGACACCGGGCGCAGGTAGAGGACAAGCTGAGGTAGGAAGTCGGGGGATCGATTGAAACCGGGAGTATGTCAGTGAGCGCCATGTCTCTTGCCCTGTTGCTGACCACCGCTGCCGCCACGGCCGTGGGCGCCGCTGCTCTGCACGCTGCTCACGGGCTGCGCAAGCAGATCACGGCCCTTCGGACGGAGCTGGCCGTGGCCCGCGCCCACGATGTCGCCGTGCCCGCGCAGAGCCGCAACGACGTCACCCCGGCCGCCGAGATACGCGCGGCCGTCGCCGAGGCGCTCGCCGAGGAGCGGGAACGTGAGCTCGCCGAGGCCCGCGCCTTCTGGGCCTCCCAGGAAGCGCGCGATGCCGCCGATGCCCCGTCCCTGCTGGGTGGTCTGACCGGGATCGGTGAGGACGCGCCGTTCTTCCTGCCGCGCCAGGCCGATTTCGCGGGCCTGGAGGCCATGGACTTCGACGCCACCGAGGCGCTCGAAGAGCTGACGGAACTGACCGAGCTGGCGGACGTGACCGAACTGCCCGAGACGGCGGAGTTCGCCGAGGACTCCCCCGAGCTGGCCGCGGCCCGTCGCCGCCACCCCTCGCACCCCGACTTCGTACCGGTGCAGACCCCGGTCGTCACCGACCACGAGCGCACCGTGAACCGTCTGGAGGAGCTCGCCGACAGTGGCACGGAACTCGCGGATGTGCGCCCCGGCCCGCTCGGCACCCTCGATGTCTATGTCTTCGCCGACGGCACCACGCTCTGTATGACCCCCGGCCACCGCGAGACGGCCGAGCGGCTGGCCGAGGCACTGCTCGCGGGCGAGCACCCCGTTCTGCTGGGCGGCTCCGGTGTCTCCGGCGCGTACGCCCTGACGTTCTCCTGCGGCGAGGACAACGTCTACATCCTCGCCGACCGCGTCATCGCCTCGTTCTAGACCCCGGATCCTCCGGGCGGAGCGGCTCTCGCCTGCCGCCGCCTCCGGGCCACCGCCTGCCCGCCGCTACGCGAACGCCCGCGCAGCCGCCTCCACCACGAATTGCACGGCCTCGTCCAGCTCAGCCGACGGGGCCGTTTCCAGTGCCACCGCCAAGTCACGGCCCGCTACCGCGAGCTGGTCGCCGATCGCAAAGATCCCGGCGTCCGGCATGATCCGCGGTTCCCGGTCCGGCGCCTCGATGCGCTGGGCCCGCACAGCCAGCTCTCTGGCCGTGGCCAGCCCCTCGGCAGCCGCTCCACGCTGCAGCCGGCTCTGCGGGGCGGCGCGCAGCCGGTCGGCGAATCGGTCCACGGCGGTGATCAGCGGGGTCGTATCGAGCACTCCGCGACCCTACGCGCCCTTGCGGGACGGTTGCCAACGGGCCGACGCTCGGGCACGGCGTCGGGAAGGACCGGCCACGCGCCATGCGTCGGGGCGCCGATGTTCCGCTGCAGAGACGCGGAACGGCCCGCAGGCGGTGAGCCTGCGGGCCGTTCCGTATCGCGTCGCGGATCCGTACGTCAGTCGTCGCCGCTGAGGATGGAGAGCAGGCGCAGCATCTCCAGGTAGATCCACACCAGGGTCATGGTGAGGCCGAAGGCCGCCAGCCAGGACTCCTCGCGCGGAGCGCCGTACGCGATGCCGTCCTCGACCTGCTTGAAGTCCAGGGCCAGGAAGCACGCACCGAGCACGATCCCGATGACGCCGAAGAGGATGCCGAGGCCACCACTGCGGAAGCCCAGGCCGTCACCGCCGCCGAAGACGGCGAACAGCAGGTTGACCACCATCAGGAGCATGAAGCCCATGGCGGCGGCCATCACGAAGCCGTAGAAGCGGCGCGTGACGCGGATCCAGCGCATCTTGTACGCGAGCAGCACACCGGCGAAGACACACATGGTGCCCAGCACCGCCTGCATCACGACGCCCGGTCCGATGTACGTGCTGACCGCGCTGGAGATCACTCCGAGGAAGACACCCTCGAAGGCCGCGTACGAGACGATCAGCGCCGGGGACGGCCTGCGCTTGAAGGACTGGACGAGCGACAGGACGAACGCCACCAGGGCGGCGCCGATCGCGATGCCGTAGGACTTGCCGAGATTGGCCTCGTCGACCGGCAGCAGGGCCCAGGCGAGCGCGGCACCGAGCACCACGGTGCCCAGCGTGATCGCCGTGCGCGTGACGACGTCGTCGATCGTCATGGCACCGGAACGCGCCGGTGCCTGCGGAACGCCGTACTGGGTGTCCTGCTGGGCGTAGGGGTTGGTGGCGTACGGGTTGGCGGCGGTGCCCTGCGCGTACGGGTTGGCACCCGCGACGGGGGCCCCGGCCTGCGGCGCCGCGTTGAAGCCCGCATATCCGTTGTCGCGGCTGAAGCCCCGTCGCGAGAAGACCGGGTTGCTGCTCCTCATCTCACTCCTCCATGGCCACCCTGCGTGGCCTTCCCACAAGAGTAATAGGTAGGCAAAGGAATCAGACTAGTGCTTGGGGAGGATCTTTGCGGAAGCCGAACGGCACGAGGACGGGTGCGAGCCGACGGCCGACGCCCGCCGGATCCGGCCGGGTGGGTGGCCGCGGTGCGACCGGGACGGGAAGGGACCACACGCGTCCCGGGTCATTCCCACTGGTCGGACCTTGCGCGCTGGGTGGTGCCCGGAACCGGACTCGAACCGGTACGCCCCCGAGGGGCAGCGAGGTTTAAGCTCGCCGTGTCTGCATTCCACCATCCGGGCCTGGCGCGCGGCTCCGCGTTGGCACATGACCCTATCCGGGCGCTTCCTCCGATCAGCCGATCGGTGGCGCGATGTTGTCTTATTTTATTGACCGTTTGAGGGGTCGTCAGCACTCGCGGAAGGCCATCGTCACATGCCTGGGCGGGGTAACGAGCACCAAGACCGGTATTCCGGATTGACGTAAAGTCGCCGCACTCGGACGGCGCATTCGCCAGGCACGCGCCAGTGTTCGCCATGGGTGCACCACCCGGCCGGACGACGGTGCCTGCGGCGCACTGCGAACGGGGGCCGGCGACGGCCCCTCCCAAGGTCCGGGAACCCCTCGTCCGTGACGCGGAACACGACGCTGTCCCGGCAGCGGGTTGACGGGTGTACGGCGCCGGGCGAGGCGGCCGGAGGGAGTCGCGGGGCCCTCGGCCGGACGGATGGACCTCTCAGGGTCGGTGTCATACCGAAGGAGGACACCGGAACCCTTCGGTGCGACTCAAGACGGCCCCGGGAACGGGCACGGGGACTGACGATCCGCGGCGATACGGCGGTGACGATGGAGGGGTTCCGCACTCAAGCGGACGCAACCGAACGTACCCCCGGACGAAGCCCTCGGCCGGAGCCCGAATCAGGAGATTCCCGTGACCACTTCCACCGCACACCGCGTCACCACGGTGGCTGCCCGCGCCACGGATCTGTCGAAGGTCTACGGCGAGGGCGAGACCAGGGTGACGGCTCTGGACCGGGTCTCCGTGGACTTCCCGCGCGGCGAGTTCACCGCGATCATGGGCCCGTCCGGCTCAGGCAAGTCCACGCTGATGCACTGCGTGGCCGGCCTCGACAGCTTCAGCAGCGGTTCGGTGCGGATCGGCGAGACGGAGCTGGGCTCCCTCAAGGACAAGCAGCTCACCCAGCTCCGCCGGGACAAGATCGGCTTCATCTTCCAGGCGTTCAACCTGCTGCCGACACTGACGGCCGAGGAGAACATCACGCTCCCCATGGACATCGCGGGCCGCAAGCCCGACGCGGAGTGGGTGCGCAAGGTCATCGACATGGTGGGCCTCTCCGACCGGCTGACCCACCGTCCGACCGAGCTCTCCGGCGGCCAGCAGCAGCGCGTCGCGGTGGCCCGCGCCCTGGCCTCGCAGCCGGAGATCATCTTCGGTGACGAGCCGACCGGGAACCTGGACTCCCGCTCCGGCGCCGAGGTCCTCGGCTTCCTGCGCAACTCGGTGCGCGAGCTGGGGCAGACCGTGGTGATGGTGACCCACGACCCGGCGGCCGCCTCCTACGCGGACCGGGTCATCTTCCTCGCGGACGGCAGGATCGTCGACCAGATGATGCACCCCACCGCGGACGGTGTCCTCGACCGGATGAAGGCGTTCGACGCCAAGGGCCGTACCAGCTGACGCCCGCCCTTCCCCGCGCTCCTCGCCTGCATCCCTCCCCATCCCAGGACTGACAGACATGTTCCGTACCGCCCTGCGCAATGTGCTCGCGCACAAGGCCAGGCTGCTGATGACCGTGCTCGCCGTGATGCTCGGCGTGGCCTTCGTATCCGGCACCCTGGTCTTCACCGACACCCTCGGCAACGCCTTCCGCAACCAGTCGGCGAAGAGCTACGACGACGTCGCCGTAGCCGTCACCACCTACGCCGATCAGCGCGACGAGAAGACGTCCGGCATCACCACCGCCACCCTGAAGAAGATCCAGGGCCTGGACGGTGTGGACACCGCCACCGGCCGGGTCCGCGGCTTCGCCGGGGTCGCCGACCCCGACGGCAAGCTGATCGGCAACGGCTGGTCGAACACCGGCAGCAACTTCTCCCCCGGCAGGAACGGCAAGGACTCCGCGTACACCTTCGTCGACGGCAGGGGTCCGGACGCGGCCGACCGGATCGCGCTCGACGAGCAGACCGCGAAGAAGGGCAAGTACCACGTCGGTGACACGGTCCGGGTCGCCACGAACGGGCCGGTGAAGGAGTTCACCCTCGCCGGTGTCTTCACCACCGAGGACGGCACGGTCAACGCGGGCGGCAGCCTGGTCCTCTTCGACACCCCGGTCGCCCAGAAGCTCTACCTGAGGCCCGGCGAGTTCCAGGACGTCGACATCGCCGCCGCGGCCGGTGCCTCCGACGAGAAGCTGCTGGCCGACGTGAAGCCGTTGCTGCCCAAGAACGCCGAGGCCAAGACCGGCAAGGCGCTCGCCGACGAGCAGGCCAAGCAGATCCAGAAGGGGCTGAGCGGCCTCAACGGCATGCTGCTCGCCTTCGCGGCCATCGCGCTCTTCGTCGGTGTCTTCCTGATCGCCAACACCTTCACCATGCTGGTGGCCCAGCGCACCAAGGAACTGGCACTGATGCGCGCCGTCGGCGCCTCCCGCCGCCAGGTCAAGCGCTCCGTGCTCCTGGAAGCGGCCGTGGTCGGCGCGATCGCCTCGGTCATCGGGTTCGTGCTCGGCCTCGGACTCGCCACCGGTCTGCGCTCCGTGATGAGCCAGTTCGGCGGGAAGATCCCGGCCGGACCGCTGATCGTCTCGCCCACCGCGGTCGCGGCGGCGTTCGGCGTCGGCGTACTGATCACCGTCCTGGCCGCCTGGCTGCCCGCCCGCCGGGCCGCGAAGATCCCGCCGGTGGCCGCGATGAACAGCGTGCACGCGACGGCGACGGTCAAGTCCCTGGTACTGCGCAACTCGGTCGGTGGTGCGCTCACCCTGCTCGGCGGCGCCGGCATCGTGGCAGGTGCGGCGGACGGTTCGGGCGGACGGACGATCATCGGGGTCGGTGCGTTCTTCGCGCTGGTCGGTGTCATCGTGCTGATCCCGCTGCTGTCGCGGCCGGTCATCGCGCTGGTCCGCCCGCTGCTGAAGCGGCTGTTCGGGGTCTCCGGCAAGCTGGCCGCGCAGAACGCGGTCCGCAACCCGCGGCGTACCGGCGCCACCGCCTCCGCGCTGGCGATCGGCCTCACCCTGGTCACCGGCATCTCCGTGCTCGGCGTCACCCTCGGCCAGGCGGTCGACCGGATGACGACGGACAACATCAAGGCCGACTACATGGTGTCGATGGCGAGCGGTGGCTCGCTCGACACGTCGGCGCTCAAGGCTCTGGAGAAGGCCGACGGGGTCTCGGCGGTCTCCCCCCGGCAGGACGCCTGGCTGAGGGTCGGCGAAGACCACCTCGGAGCATCCGGGGTCACCCCCGACGCCCTGTCGAAGCTCTTCGTCATCAAGACGGTCTCCGGCTCGATCGACTCCCTCGGCAACGGTGAGATCGCCGTGTCCGAGGACACCGCGAAGTCGAACCACTGGAAGACCGGGGACACCCTCCCGGTCGTGTTCGACGACGACAAGAAGGAGAAGGTGAAGGTCGGCGCGGTCTACGAGGACAACGAGTTCCTCTCCTCGGCCCTGGTGTCGACCGACCTCCTGGCCTCGCACACCACGCACGCCGATATCCGCGAGGTCTGGCTGAAGATGGACGGCGGCGAGTCCGCCGCCAACGAGAAGGCCCTGGTCAAGGCGCTGGGCGACAACCCGGCGATGAGCATCATCGATCGTCAGGGCATCCGCGACATGTTCGGCGGCTTCATCAACACCGCCCTGAACATCATGTACGGCCTGCTGGCGATGGCCCTGATCATCGCGGTGCTCGGGGTCGTCAACACGCTGGCCATGTCGGTCTTCGAACGCCAGCAGGAGATCGGCATGCTGCGGGCGATCGGCCTGGACCGGCGCCGGGTGAAGCGCATGATCCGCCTGGAGGCCGTGGTCATCTCGCTCTTCGGCGCGGTGGTCGGCGTGGCGCTCGGTGTGTTCCTCGGCTGGGCGATCGGCGAGACCCTGAAGTCCGATGTCCCGGACTACGCCCTGGTTCTCCCGTGGGACCGGATCGGAATCTTCCTGGTGCTCGCCGCGCTGGTGGGCGTGCTGGCCTCGCTCTGGCCGGCCCGCAGCGCCGCGAAGCTGAACATGCTGACGGCGATCAAGACCGAGTAGTCGCCGGACGGCACCGGAGGGCACGGCCGAGGGCCGGTACCCGCAGCACGGAGCTGCGGGTACCGGCCCTCGGTGCGTCCCGTGCGGAGCCGGTTCTCCCCGTGCCGACGCGGGTGCCGGGGCACGTGCGGTACGGGTGTCAGCCGGTCGCCGGAGCCGTCCACTCACGGGCCCGCAGCGGCATGCGGGAGGCCCCGCCCGCCGCCGGGCGCACCACGAGGATCTGGTTGACACCGATCTTGTTGTGCTCGAAGGAGAGGGCGGAGGCGGCCATGTAGAGCCGCCAGACCCTGGCCCGTCCGGGCGAGGTCATCCGGACCGCGCGGTCCCAGTGCTTCTCCAGATTGGCGACCCAGCGCCGCAGGGTCAGTGCGTAGTGTTCGCGGATCGACTCGACGTCACGGGTTTCGAAGCCGGCTTCTTCGAGGGTGGTCACGGTCCGTCCCACCGGGGCCAGTTCGCCGTCCGGGAAGACATAGGCGTCGATGAACTCGTCCACGTGGTACGCGGACTCGTCCCTCTCGGGGCGGCGGGCGATCTGGTGGTTGAGCAGCCGGCCGCCGGGCTTGAGCAGTGCGTAGAGGTCGTCGGCGTATTCGCGGAAACGGACGGAGCCGACGTGCTCCGCCATGCCGATGGACGAGATGGCTTCGTACGGGCCGTCCCTGACGTCCCGGTAGTCCTGGACCCGGATCTCGATCCGGTCGGTGAGGCCCTCTTCCGCGATGCGCTTGCGGGCATAGGCGGCCTGCTCGACGGAGAGGGTGACTCCGGTGACCCGGGCGCCGTAGGCGCGGGCCGCGTGGATGGCCATGGAGCCCCAGCCGCAGCCGACGTCGAGGAGCCGGTCGCCCTCCTTCAGCCCGAGCTTGCGGCAGACGAGGTCGAGCTTGTCGCGCTGGGCGTCCTCAAGGCTTCCGTCGTCCTCCCAGTAGGCGCAGGAGTAGACCATGGACGGACCGAGGACCAGTTCGTAGAAGTCATTGCCCACGTCGTAGTGGTGGCTGATGGCCTCCTTGTCGCGGCGCTTGGTGTGGAGGGTGCCGGTGCGGCGGCGCACCTCCTCGGGCGGCGGCGCGGGCGGGAGCCAGGGGCCCGCGAGCTGCAACAGCCCCGTGGCGAAGGCCCGCACCTTCGGGTCACGGACCGGGTGGACGCCGGGCGTGGCCTTTGCGCCGCGGTCCCAGATCAGCGAGGCCAGCAGATCCAGAGCCTCGTACAGGTCGCCCTCGATGCCCAGCTCACCCGCCACCCAGGCACGTGCCAGGCCCAGTTCGCCCGGCTTCCAGAGCAGCCTGCGCAGCGCGCGGCGGTTCCGGATCACAAGAACGGGGGCACCGGGCGGTCCGGTTTCGCTGCCGTCCCAGGCCCGGATACGGACCGGCAGCTTTTCTCCCAGCAACTCCTCGGCGAGAGCGGTCAGCCGCAATGCGGCGTCTGCCATGGCGCACACCTCCGTGATGGTGTTCCCAATGTGCCCAAACATGCCCAAACATGCCTGCAACCACGCCGGGCACCCACGACGCCACGGCGAGGTACACCCTCCTCAACAGTCCACGGAACGCGGGCCATCCCGCTATGGCGCAACGGAACGGCAAAATACTTGCAGATCACATGTATTTGATGGTGCGTCGCCTCGCGCTCCGCGCACGGCGCCCAGCCGCGCGGCGGCCGAGTACGCCGAAGGGGCCGTCCGCACCACGGATGGCGGACGGCCCCTTCGGGCGCTGTGCACGTACTGCGCGGGCGAGTGGGACCCGCGCGCGGACCGAGATCCTTCGTCCGGATCAGGCCGGAGCCCGGCCCGGTCCGGACAAGAGGCCCTAGGCCTTGGCCTTCTCGCCCTCGGCCTTGGCGGCGGCCGGTGCCGGGGCCGGCTTGGCGGCCTCGTAGAACTCCTCGCGCGGCGTCTCCATGGCGCCGAGCGAGACGACCTCGCGCTTGAGGAACATCGCAAGGGTCCAGTCCGCGAAGATCCGGATCTTACGGTTCCAGGTCGGCATCGCCATGCCGTGGTAGCCACGGTGCATGTACCAGGCGAGACGGCCCTTGAGCTTGATCTTCATCTTGCCCATGACGATCATCGCCACGCCCTTGTGCAGCCCCAGACCGGCGACCGCACCCTTGTTGGCGTGGCTGTATTCCTTCTGCGGGAAGCCGCGCATCCCGGAGATGACGTTGTCGCCGAGGACCTTGGCCTGCCGCAGCGCGTGCTGGGCGTTCGGCGGGCACCAGGCGTTCGGGTTGCCGGCCCTGCGGCCGACCATGTCCGGGACCTGGGCGTTGTCGCCCGCGGCCCAGATGTAGTCGGTGCCCTGCACCTGGAGCTTCTCGGAGGTGTCCACGTGACCGCGCGGACCGAGCGGCAGACCGAAACGGGCCAGCGCCGGGTTCGGCTTCACACCGGCCGTCCACACGATCGTGTTGGAGTCGACCTCCAGGCCGTTCTTCAGCACGACGTGACCGTCGACGCAGGAGTCCATGGAGGTCGAGAGGAAGACCTCGACGCCACGGGACTCCAGGTGCTCCCGGCCCCAGGTGCCCAGCTTCGGGCCGACCTCGGGAAGGATCTTGTCTGCGGCGTCGACGAGGATGAAGCGCATGTCCTCGCGCTTCACGTTCGTGTAGTACTTCGCCGCGTCGCGGGCCATGTCCTCGACCTCGCCGATGGTCTCCGCACCGGCGAATCCACCGCCCACGAAGACGAACGTCAACGCCCTGCGGCGGACGTCCTCGTCGGTCGTCGAGTCGGCCTTGTCCAGCTGCTCGAGGACGTGGTTGCGCAGGCCGATGGCCTCCTCGATGCCCTTCATGCCGATGCCCTGCTCGGCGAGGCCGGGGATCGGGAAGGTGCGGGAGACCGCGCCCATCGCGATGACCAGGTAGTCGAAGGGCAGCTCGTAGGCCTCGCCGACGAGCGGCGCGACCGTGGCGACCTTGCGGTCCTGATCGATGGTCGTGACGCGACCGGTGAGCACCTCGGCCTTCGGCAGTACGCGTCGCAGCGGGACGACGACATGCCGAGGCGAGATGCTGCCGGCGGCGGCTTCGGGGAGGAAGGGCTGGTAGGTCATGTACGACCGGGGGTCGACGACCGTGACGGTCGCCTCGCCGTAGCGCATCTTCTTCAGAATGCGCCGAGCTGCGTACAGGCCTACGTACCCACCGCCTACTACGAGGATCCTGGGACGCTCCGTGGTGCTCATGCCATCGAGTATCCACCCCCCTCGGGGGGTGGGTTCGTGAGCCCCTTCACAAGGTATGACCGACCCTCTGCTACACTGCGCCGCCCACGTGACCGAGGTCATGGCGCCGACAGGGAACCGCGACCCGGGGGCGAACGTTGTTCACCGCCTGTGAGCTGGCCCTTGACCCCCGGAGCGGGGTGAACCACCGCCCCGATTCACACTCCGGCAACGCGCCCGGAACGGCCCCGTATCGACACGGAACGACCCCGCAGGCGACCCTGAGTGCCCATACGGACCAGAACCGCCTTCCGCAGGGCCGAATTCCTTGTGAAGAAGTTCACGAACTTCGTCGCGACATGTCTCGCGAGGTGCCCCCCGAGTGGCCCATGAAGACTCAAAAGTGCAGGCCGGAGTGCGCATGAGCATCTCTCGGGGCCCCGGAGGGCCCGCCGCGGCCCCTGAGGGCTGCCGTAACCCCTGAGGGGTGTCCCGTAATCCCTCAGGCGATCGACCAGCCGATTCCGTCGAGGATGTCGTGCTCGCTGACGACGATCTCCCGGGCCCCGGTCCGCTCCATCACGGCCAGCAGGATCAGCGCCCCGGAGGTGATCACATCGACCCGCCCCGGATGCATCGCACCGATCTCGGCGCGCTCGGCGTGGGTGGAGGCGAGGAGCCGTGCGGTGATCCCCTGAACCTGTTCGAGGGTGATCCGGGAGTGGTGGATCGCCTCGGAGTCGTACTCCTCAAGCCCCTGGGCGATCGCGGCGACCGTGGTGACCGTCCCGGCGAGACCGACGAGAGTGGCGGCCCCGGTCAGCGGAACGCTCTCCTCCGCGAGATCGAGGGCCGCATCGACGTCGGCGCGGATCGCGGCGATCCGGTCGGGGGCCGGCGGATCGCTCACGACACCGTCGTGCACGAGGTGCCGCTCGGTCATGCGGACGCAGCCGATGTCCACTGAGCGCGCGGCCCGCACGTGATCGTCGCCCAGGACGAACTCGGTGGAGCCGCCGCCGATGTCCACGACGAGATACGGCTTCGCGAGGTGATCGCGGCCCGCGAGCTCCTTGGTGGCGCCGGTGAAGGAGAACTCCGCCTCCTGGTCGCCGCTGATCACCTCGGGCTCGACGCCCAGGATGTCCAGCACACCACGGACGAAGTCCTCCCTGTTCTCCGCGTCGCGGGAGGCGGAGGTGGCGACGAAACGGATCTGCTGCGCCCCGTGCTCCTCGATCACCGCCGCGTACCGGCGGCAGGCGGCGAACGTGCGTTCCAGGGCCTCGGGCGCGAGCCTGCCGGTGCGGTCGACGCCCTGGCCGAGGCGGACGATCTCCATCCGCCGGTCGAGCTCGACGAGCTCGCCGGTGGCCGGGTCGGCGTCGGCGACGAGCAGTCGGATGGAGTTGGTACCGCAGTCGATGGCGGCCACGCGGGTCATGAAGTACTCCCGGATCAAGCCCCTACGACGATCGAGGAGCGGGGTCAGGGGCAGAGCCCCCATTCAAGCCCCTCCGACGATCGAGGGGCGGGTCCGGGGGCAGAGCCCCCGGAGGGGGAACGGTCAGTCCTCGTCCGGCACGCCGCACGGCGAAACGCACGGCCCCTTGCGCCACCACTCGGGCAGCATCGCGATCGCCTCGTCGCCCAGCGGGTTCACTCCGGGCCCGGCGGCCAGCGAGTGCCCGACCAGCACGTGCAGGCACTTCACCCGGTCCGGCATGCCGCCGGCGCTCGGGAAGCCCTCAAGGACCTCGATGGCGTCACGCCGGGCGATGTAGTCCTCGTGCGCGGCCCGGTACGCGGCGGCCAGCTCCGGGTCCGTGGCGAGGCGCTCGGTCATCTCCTTCATGACGCCGTTCGCCTCCAGCGTGCCGATCGCGGACGCGGCACGCGGGCACGTCAGGTAGTACGTCGTCGGGAACGGCGTACCGTCCTCCAGCCGGGGCTGCGTCTCGACCACGTCCGGATTGCCGCAGGGGCAGCGGTGCGCGATCGCGCGCAGCCCGCGCGGCGGGCGGCCCAGCTGCTGCTGGAACGCGGCGATGTCCGCCTCGGTGGGCGCGGTGGACTCGGTCTGCGGAGGGGGGGTTTCCATGCCTGCCTAGGTTCTGATCGGGCTGCTCGAACTGCGGTTCTGCAGAGGGGATGAAGGGAGTCAGTCGCGGTCGGCGCTGTCCACGCCGTCCCAGAGGTTGGAGTGCCACGGCCGGCCGGAATCGTCCGTCTCGCCGTTGCGCTCCTTGACCGCGTCGGGGTCGATCACCGTATAACCGGTCTCTCCGGGGAGAAGGTAGTGCAGGTGCTTGCGGGCCAGCTGCCTGATGTACGCGTCGTCCTGGAGGCGCGCCTTCTCGTCGCGCAGCTCCTCGGTGCGGGCTCGGGCCTCCTGCGCCCGGCGCTCCTGGTCGGCGATCTCGTCGCGCTGCGACACGTACTGCCGCATCGGGTAGGCGAGCGCGACCACCAGGGAGCAGACGACGAGGGCGAGGAAGGCCGCCCGGCCGGTGAGCCGGGAGCGACGGGCCTGACGGCGGTTCTGCGACCGGTAGACGCGGGCGGCGGTCTGCTCACCGAGCAGCCGCAGTCGGGTCGCGGTGGAGAACCGGTCCCGGTCCTTCGCGGCCATGTCTCCGCCTCCCCATTACGCACGTCCGTCCCCGCACACGGTACGGGACCGAGTGCGGGGACGGACGGAGGCCGGTGCCTTCGGCCCGTGAGGGCCTGCGGTCAGCCCTTGCCGCGCCTGACGATTCGCGGAGCGTCGCGCTCACCGGTTCGCGGAGCGCTGTGCCGATCAGTTCGCGGAGTGCTGCCCCGGTCAGCTCTCGGAGCGGAACCGCGGGAACGCCGAGCGGCCCGCGTACACCGCGGCGTCGTCGAGGATCTCCTCGATGCGCAGCAGCTGGTTGTACTTGGCGACGCGGTCCGAGCGGGCCGGGGCGCCGGTCTTGATCTGACCGCAGTTCACCGCGACGGCGAGGTCGGCGATGGTGACGTCCTCGGTCTCGCCGGAGCGGTGGGACATCATGCACTTGAAGCCGTTGCGCTGGGCCAGCTCGACGGCGTCCAGCGTCTCGGTCAGCGAACCGATCTGGTTGACCTTGACGAGCAGGGCGTTGGCGGAGCCCTCCTCGATGCCGCGGGCCAGACGCTCCGGGTTGGTGACGAACAGGTCGTCGCCGACGATCTGCACCTTGGCGCCGAGCTTGTCGGTGATGACCTTCCAACCGGCCCAGTCGTCCTCGTACAGCGGGTCCTCGATGGAGACCAGCGGGTACGCGGAGACGAGCTCCTCGTAGTACTCGGTCATCTCGGCGGCGGAGCGGGACTTGCCCTCGAACTCGTACTTGCCGTCCTTGTAGAACTCCGAGGCGGCGACGTCGAGCGCGAGCGCGATGTCCTTGCCCGGGACGTAGCCGGCTTCCTTGATGGCCTCGACGATCAGGTCCAGGGCGGCGCGGTTCGACTCCAGGTTCGGCGCGAAGCCGCCCTCGTCACCGAGACCGGTCGAAAGACCCTTGGTCTTCAGGACCTTCTTCAGCGTGTGGTAGACCTCGGCGCCCCAGCGCAGGGCCTCGGAGAAGGACTCCGCGCCGATCGGGGCGATCATGAACTCCTGGATGTCCACGTTGGAGTCGGCGTGCGACCCACCGTTGAGGATGTTCATCATCGGAACGGGCAGCAGGTGTGCGTTCGGGCCGCCGAGGTAGCGGAACAGCGGCAGGTCCGAGGCCTCGGAGGCGGCGTGGGCGACGGCCAGGGAGACACCGAGGATGGCGTTCGCGCCGAGCGAGCCCTTGTTCTCCGTGGCGTCCAGGTCGAACATCGCCTGGTCGATCAACCGCTGCTCGGTCGCGTCGTACCCCACGAGCTCCGGGCCGATCTGCTCGATCACGGCGAGGACGGCCTTCTCCACGCCCTTGCCCTGGTAGCGGTTGGGGTCACCGTCGCGAAGCTCAATGGCCTCGAACGCACCGGTGGAGGCGCCGGACGGCACGGCAGCACGGCCCGTGCTGCCGTCGTCGAGGCCAACCTCGACCTCGACCGTGGGGTTCCCCCGGGAGTCGAGGATTTCCCGGGCTACGACGACGTCGATGGACGGCACGAGGCATCTCCTTCTGGGATATGACACTGGTTGTGCAGGGTCACTTTGGCCTTGCGACAAGAGCCTAACCGGCCCGGCCCGCTCAGTCGGACGACCGCCCGTCCCCTGGGACGAAAAAGGACCCAAGAGCGAGTATTGCGGGGCAAACAGCCAGAATTTTACTGGCCAGTAACTATAGAAGTTGAACGATCACGCACCGCCGGGGCCGCCCCCGGGACCCAGGCCGGCCCCGCCCGTACGGACGCGATACGGGCCCGCCCTCAGGGATGCGATACGGGGACGACGCGCCCCGCCGGGACGGAGCCGCCGCACATACAGAGGTGACGCGCCCCGCAGAAGCAGGGGGCCACACGGAAACCCCGGCCCGGCGCGTACGGGGGAATGCGCGCCGGGCCGGGGTGCTCAGGGAGGAGAGGCCCCGGACTACTTCGTCAGGTGCAGCTGCTGACCCGGGTAGATCAGGTCGGCGTCCTTGACGATGTCCTTGTTCAGCTCGAACAGGTGCTGCCAGCCGCCCTTGACCTTGTGGTCGGCGGCGATCCGGCTCAGGGAGTCGCCGGAGACGACCTTGTACTCGCCGTCGCCCTTCTCGACCTTCTCGCCGGTCGGGGTGGTGACGGTCTTCTTCGACTCGGCCTGCGGGGCGGTGGAGCGGTCCGAGCGGTTGGTGGCGGGGGCCTCGGTGCGCTCGGCCTTCTTCGGCTGGGCCGGCTGCGACTGCCGCTCGGGCGCGGCCGGGGCGCTCTGCTGCTGCGTGGCGCCGGAGTTGGTCTTCGAGGAGGAGCCGGTGTCGACGCCCGGGTCCACACCGTCGTTGCGCAGGTTGCCGGCGCCGGCGCAGCCCCAGGCACCCGGGCCCTGCATGGCGAGGAGCTTCTCGGCGGTGGCGATCTGCTGAGCCTTGGTGGCCAGGTCGGCACGGGGGGCGTACTGCGTACCGCCGGCGGCGGCCCAGCTGGACTGCGAGAACTGCAGCCCGCCGTAGTAGCCGTTGCCGGTGTTGATGGACCAGTTGCCACCGGACTCGCACTGCGCGACGGCGTCCCAGGTCGCGACGGAGGCTGCGGAGGCACCGGTCGCACCCATCAGCGGGACGGCGACGGCGGTACCGGCGACACCGGCGAGCGTGGCGACACGGACGGCCTTGGACGGGCGGCGGTGCTTGCCCTTGCTGGAAAACAGCATGGAACTTCTCCTCACCGACGCCTACGAGGTGAGCTGTCGGGTTCGGGCCAAGTGAGTTGCCCGGTCGCACGTCCTAGCACGCGACTTCACCCCAAGCCGCCCCTGATCCACCTTTCGGCGATCGGGCCGGCGCCTACCTGGGTCCCCCGCTCCTGCCTACGGCGCTTTACGCGTCTGTTCCCTTCGACCGACGGCAGGATTCGGCGTGACGGTCGACGGGGCCCGCGGTGCGAGCGGTTCCGACCGTAAACACAGGCAACCCCCACATTCAACGATGGACACATCGGACAATCAGCCCTTACTTGCATCTGAGGAACCGTCGTTTTCGCAGGTCGGAGGCGATGCGGAAGGGCTCCCCGGGCGCGACACGCCAGTTGACGCAAAGAGACCCATGTCTCACTTACGCATAAGTGGACATAGGTCCCCTAACTACCCCGATTTTTGAGGCTCTATTAGCCGATTTTCAGACTGCCCTCAGTCGGCCTTCACGTCGAGACGGAGGCTCTGGCCAGGGAGGATGAGGTCCGGGTCGGAGCCGACCGTCCCCCTGTTGGCCTCATAGAGTGCGGGCCAGCCGCCGGGAACCTTCTGTGCGTCAGCAATCGCCCAGAGGTTGTCGCCGGAACGGACGGTGTACGCGCCGTCGGCAGCCGCCGCGCCCGCGTCGCGGGCGTCGCCGCCACCGCGGGAGGCATGGCGACCCGACTCGCGGTCGACGCCGCCGTTCGCGTCCGGGCTCCCTTCGGGCGCCGGGGCGCCGCGGTGCTTGCCGCTCACACCATTGGACGAGTCGGACGTACGGGGTGAATCGGACGCATCGTCGGACGGGCCCGAGGACGGGGCGGCCGACTCGGTGGCCGAAGGCTTCGCGGAGTGGCCCTTCCTGCCCGCCGACTTGCCGTGGGCACCCGAGGCGCCAGCCCTGTCCGACGGCGTGGCGGCATCGGACGGGGTGGCCGACTCGCCGTCAGCCGGCTCCGCACCGCTCGTCGGCTCGCCGGAGGGCGCGATCCCCGGGTCGACACCCGGCAGCGCCCCGTCCGCCGCGAGACCGGAGATGACCGCACAGCTGGGCCACGCCCCCGGACCCTTGTCGGCCAGGACCTTCTGGGCCACGGCTATCTGCTGCGCGCGGCTGGCGAGGTCGGCACGCGGGGCGTACGACTCGCCGCCGTACGCCTTCCAGGTCTCCGGCGAGAACTGCAGGCCGCCGTAGAAGCCATTGCCGAGGTCGGCGCTCCACATGCCGCCGCTCTCGCACTCGGCCACCCGGTCCCAGGTCGTGGCGTCGGCCGCGTGCGCACCGGCCGCGCCGAGCAGCGGGATGGCGATGGCCGAGCCGGTCACGCCCGCGGCGACGACGATGGCGGGTGCCTGACGAGGGCGACGGTGTCTGCCGTTCGCGGAGCCCATGGGGTTGCCTTCCGTGTGACTGACGAGTGACTGGTGAGTCGAACGGTGAACCTAGCGGGACTCGAACGCGTGTCACAAGTCGATGCAGCGCAGATCACGTGAAAGTCACAGAGTTGACAGTGTGTCACCTTGCGTCGTGGGGACCCCCGGCTCGAACTCCACCGGCAACGTGCGCAGTCCGCGCATGATGAGCCCGCCACGCCACCGCAAATCGGCAGGTTCCACCGCAAGCCGCAGGTCCGGAAGGCGCCTCAGGAGCGTGGAGAGCGCGGTCTGTCCCTCCAGCCGGGCGAGTGGTGCTCCCAGGCAGTAGTGGATGCCGTGCCCGTATCCGAGGTGCTGATTGTCACGCCGTGCGAGGTCGAGCGTGTCGGGGTTCTCGAAGCGTTCCGGGTCGCGGTCGGCGGCGGCGAGCACGACGAGCACGGGGTCACCGGCCGCGATGTCCTGCCCGCCGAGTGTCAGAGGCTCGGTGGCGAACCGCCAGGTCGCCAGCTCCACCGGGCCGTCGTAGCGCAGCAGTTCCTCGATGCCGGTCTCCAGCAGTTCGCTCTCCCCCGCATCGAGGGAGAGATGCAGCCGCTCACGCTGCACGGGGTTGCGCAGCAGGGCGTACACCCCGTTGCCGATGAGATTGACCGTCGTCTCGAAGCCGGCGAAGAGGAGGATGAAGGCCATGGCCGCGGCCTCGTTCTCGGTGAGGTGCTCGCCGTGGTCGCTGGCCCGGATCAGCCCCGAGATCAGATCGCCCCCCGGGTTCTCCCGCTTGCGGTGGATCAGCTCGGCGAGATAGCCGCGCATCTTCTTCACCGACCTGGCCACCCCGCCGCGCGGACCGCCGCCGTGGCGGATCATCATGCCCGCCCAGTCCCGGAAGTCGTCCTGGTCCTCGCGCGGCACGCCGAGCAGATCGCAGATCGCGTAGATGGGGAGCGGGAACGCGAAGTCGTGGATGAGGTCCGCCTCCCCCTCCGCGATGAAACGGTCGATGAGGCGGTCCGTCAGTTCCTGCACGCGGGGCGCGAACTCGGCGACCCGTCGCGGGGTGAACGCCTTGGAGACGAGACGGCGCAGCCGGGTGTGGTCGGGCGGGTCGATGTTCAGCAGATGCGTCATCAGCTCCGCCTTGCGCTCGCCCGGGATGCCCGTCTTCCCCTTGGCGTGCGCCGGCTCGGCGTGGTGCGCCGGGTTCTTGGAGAGCCGGCCGTCGGCGAGCGCCTGCCGGGCGTCCGCGTACCGGGTCACGAGCCACGCCTCGACGCCGCTGGGCAGCGCGGTGCGGTGCACCGGGCTGTGCTCGCGCAGCCAGGCGTAGGCCGGATACGGATCGGTGGCGAACTCCCAGGTGAAGAGTTCGGGCGCACCGACGGGGCAGACGGCGGGGTGATCGCCGGGGTCACCGGCGGGGCCGTCGACAGGGCGGGAGCCGGGGTGGTCCGCCGGGCCGTCGGCGGGGCGGTCACCGAAATCACCGGCGGGGCCGTCGGCGGGCAGATCGGCGGGGCGGTCGGCGGGGCTGTGGTTCACCCCCCGACGTTATCCGTTGCCCTCCGCCGCTCGGATGGCGTCCCGGTAGGCGCGGCCCGCGGCCCTCAGCGCGGCCTCGGGGTCGATGCCGTCCTGTTCGGCGCGCACGGCGAGCGCGAGGAGCTCGTACCCGATGCCGTCGCCCGTGGGGAGTGCCACGTCGAGCCCCGCGGTACGGACCCGGCCGGCCAGTTTCGCGGCCAGCGCCAGGCCGGGCTGGCCGAGCGGCACTCCGTCGGTGACCGAGTCGCGCCGCTTCTCGGTGGCCTTGGTCCGCAGCCAGTGCGCGTGCACGTCCTGGGGGGTCTCGGCGGTCTCGTCGCCGAAGACGTGCGGGTGGCGGTGGATCAGCTTCTCGACGAGGGTCGCGGCCACGTCGTCGACGGAGAACGGTTCCTCCCCGTCCTCGGCGATCCGGGCGTGGAGGACGACCTGGAGCAGCACGTCCCCGAGCTCCTCGCGCAGCTCGTCGCGGTCGCCGTCCTCGATCGCCTCGACGAGTTCATACGCCTCCTCGATGGCGTACTTGGCGAGGCCCTTGTGGGTCTTCTGCGAGGTCCAGGGGCACTCGATCCGGATCCGGTCCATGATCTGGACCAGATCGAGGAACCTGGCCCCCGGCAGATCGTACGAACCGGGCAGCAGCTCCAGGTCCGGCATCCGCACCCGACCCGATCCCGCGAGCCTCGCGAGCCCGTCGGTCAGCGACGGGCTGCCTTCGCCGCTCGTCAGGACGACGACGCTCCGGCCGCCCGCGCAGGCGTCGACGAGCTCCTGCGCGGTGGGCCCCGAGTGCTCGACGGTGACGCCCGCCTCGCGCAGATACGGCAGCTGCGGATTGTCCGGCTCGGCGCAGAGCACCCGGTCGGCGGCGTGCAGCGTCTGCCAGGCGGGCCAGGACAGAAGACCGGGCGCGACGCGGTGGCTGGCGGTGAGCAGGACGATACGGCCGGGGGCTTCAGCGTTCACCGTTCGAATCTACCCCGGTCGCTCCGGTCGCCATCGTCAGGCGCCGGACTCGGCACCCGCCTCGGCTTCCTTGGTGACCTGGGTGATCCAGGGGGCCTTGTAGTTGGCGAGCTGGGTCTGCTTGTCGTCCCAGGCGCCGTACCGCGGATTCACGTCGACCTTCAGCGCCTTCGACGCCTTGCTCAGCGCGTCACCGACGGCCTTCTGCCCCGCGGGCTGCTGCAGGTCGGCGCCGAGCGCCTGGGCCAGCTTCGTCAGCTGGACCTGCTCGCGCAGGACGGCGTCGATCTGGTCGGGGGCGACCCAGCTCTGCTGGAGCATCGCCGTCCGCAGCTGTGCCTCTCCCCCGGACTGGGCGGCGGCCGCGCTGCGCATCTGCTGGATCTCGTTGCGACTGACGGTCACGCCGGCGTCCCGCGCGGCCCGGTCGAGGACCCGGTCGAAGATCATGCCGTGCAGTTTGGCCCGGCTGAGCTGCCCGGACTTGTCGATGAGCTGGGAGGCGTCCTTCGAATCACGCTGGGCCTCGCGTACCGCCGCCACCTGGCCCTGCAGCGTGGACACCTCGATCCGGTCCCCTCCGACGAGGGCCGCGGCGCCCGGGTGGGCCTGGCTGCCGCAAGCGGTCAGGAGTGGGGCGCCGGCGAGCAGGGCGGCGGAGACGACGAGCGCGGTGCGACGGCGGCGGTGCAAAGGAAACCTCCCGGGGAGAGTTTGTGCATCAGTGCACAAGACCTTGCGTTGATCGATGTTAGGCAGTGGATGTGGTTGGGGCCACTGGTTCGACCAACGATTCGGAAGGAGTTGGGGATGTGGTCCCTCTCCGGGGCCCTGCCCGGGGCGCTCGGCGGCCTCAGGAGACGCGTTCGGCCGCCGGGACGCCGCGGTCCGGGCGCAGCATGATCGTGCGCGAGACGACGAAGGTGATCGGGATGGCCGCCGCGGCCGCGACCAGTGGCGCGTACCGGCTGCTGAACCCGGAGAGGTCGACCAGCAGATAGACGCCGCCCGTCGTGATGACGAAGTTGGCGGCGTTGGTGAGCGGGAAGAGCAGGAATTTCCGCCAGGTCGGCCGGGTCCGGTAGGTGAAGTACGAGTTCAGGAAGAAGGAGCCGGTCATGCTCAGCGCGAACGCGGCCACATGGGCGGCGATGTACGGCAGCCGGCCCAGCAGGACGAGGTAACAGCCGTAGTACGTACCGGTGTTCACGATACCCACCAGGGCGAATCGGGCCATCTGCGCCTTGACCGTCATCGGCGTGCGAACTCCTGGCGTTCCCGTATCGGCTCAGTCGTCGCCGCGGCGTTCGTGGCCTTCACCAGGAAGTGCGGGCGGCGCTTCACCTCGTAGTAGATACGGCCGACGTACTCGCCGACCACTGCGACCATCACCATCTGGACCCCGGCGAGGGCGGTGACCACGACGAGGAGGGTGACATAGCCGGGGGTGTCGACCCCTCTCACCAGCGCGACGCCGACGATCCAGGCGGCATAGGCGAGGGCGACGGACAGCAGCAGCATGCCCAGGTAGAGCGCGGCGCGCAGCGGTTTGTTGTTGAAGGAGAGAAGCCCGTCGAGACCGTAATTGAGGAGCTTTCCGAAGGTCCAGGCGGAACGGCCCTGTTCGCGGACGGCATTCTCGTAGCTGAAGGTCGTGGTGCGGAATCCCACCCAGGCGAAAAGGCCCTTGGAGAACCGGTTGTACTCGGTGAGTTCCAGGACGGCGTCGACCGTACGGCGGGACAGCAGTCTGAAGTCGCCGACGCCGTCGACCAGTTCCACGTCGACCAGCCGGTTGATCAGCCAGTAGTAGGCGCGGGCGCTGACCGTGCGGGTGACGCGGTCGCCCTTGCGGGTGCGGCGGGCGATCACCTGGTCGTAGCCGTCCGCGTGCTCCTGGAGCATCCGGCCCACGAGCTCCGGCGGGTGCTGGAGGTCGGCGTCCATGATGACGACCGCGTCGCCCTCGGCATGCTGGAGACCGGCCAGCATGGCGGCCTCCTTGCCGAAGTTGCGGCTGAAGGAGACGTAGCGGGCCCGAGGATCGGCGGCGGCCAGCTCCTGGAGGATCACCAGGGTCCGGTCCTTGCTGCCGTCGTCGACATAGACCAGTTGGAATTCATGCCCCAGCCGCGTCATTTCTTCCGTGACACGTTCATGGAAGCGTTCGAGGATCTCTTCCTCGTTGAAACAAGGCACCACCAGCGAGATCAGCACGGATGTACACCAACCCGCGCACGTGTCGGAATTTGACGCTCCATATGACTGAGGGGCGTCCATCAAGTGAATTGCCTTACTCCGGCCGCGGTTTATCCGTTCGAGGCTGGCATATTCCTGCGTATGCCGACTTTCCGCCTCCGTTCGTACGCGGGTTCGCTCGCCGCGCTGCTCACCGTCGCCGCCGTCTGCGCGGGTGACGCCTGGGCGCGGAGCTTTCCGTTCGGACCGCGCACCCGGAGCGTCAACGACCTCGGCAATCAGTTCGTGCCGTTCCACTCCCGGCTGTGGGACCTGCTGCACGGGAACGCGGACGGCGGCATCCTGCTCAACTGGTCGTCCGGGTACGGAACCAGCTTCCTGCCGGATCTCGGCACCTATCTGACCAGCCCGTTCGCCCTGCTCGTCGGAGTCTTTCCGCGCGACCGGATCGATCTCGCGGTCTATGTGGTGACGGTCCTGAAGATGGCGTCGGCCGCGGCGCTCATGGCCCTGCTGCTGCTGACGCTGCGCGCTGGGCGCTGGTGGGCGGCGGGGGTGCTGGGCGGTTCGTACGCACTGTGCGGCTGGTCGGTCGTCGAGGCCTCGTACAACCCGATGTGGCTGGACGGACTGGTCGCGCTGCCGCTGCTCTGTCTGGCCGCCGAGTGGGCCAGGACGGGACGGCACCGCATCGCCGCGCCGTTGCTCGTCGCGGTGGTGTGGGCGGCCAACTTCTACACGGCCTACATGGCGACGCTCGGTGCCGCGCTGGTGCTGGCGGTGCGGCTCTTCACGGAGCGGGACGACCGGCGGGCGGTGGTACGGGGACTGGCGCGGGCGGTCTGCACGGTCGGGGTGGGGGTCGGACTGGCGGCGCCCGTCCTGATCCCCGTCTACCTGGGGACGAAGCACGCCTACCCGGGCTGGGACCGCGCGTTCGCGCCCGCCGCCTGGCCCGATGTGCTCGCCCGGCTGCTGCCCGGCACGTACAGCTTCTTCACCCCGGCCCTCTTCCTCGGCACGGGCACCCTGCTCCTGGCCTGTGCGCTGGCCTTCCAGCGGTCCGTGCCCCGGCGCGAGCGGGGGGCGTGGGCGGGGCTGGTGGCGGGGGTGGCGCTGTCGTTGCAGTGGGGGCCGACGCATCTGCTCTGGCATGCCTTCGCCACCCCCAACGGCAGTCCGTACCGGCAGACGTTCGTGCTGGCCGGGCTGGTGGTGATCGCCGCGTGGGTGTCGGTCTCGTACGACTGGCCGGGGTGGCGGGCGCTGCTGGGCGGGGGCACGGTGCTGGTGCTGATCGCGGCCGGGGCCGGCTTCAGCGGCCTGGTCGCCCGGTGGACGTATCCGCTGTTCGCCGCCGGTCTGGTGGCGGCGGCGGTCGCACTCGTGCTGGTCGGGCGCGGCCGGAGGTTCGCGGTGCTCGCCGCCACGCTGCTGATCGGCGCGCAGGCCGGGCAGGCCGCGGCGACCACCGCCTTCGCCGACCGGCAGAAGCTGAACCGGCTCGACCATTACGCGCCCTGGGGCGAGCGGCAGCGCGTACAGGCGGCGGCGGTCGCGGGCGCCGACGACTGGCCGCGCCATCGCACCGACCCCGGCCGGGAACAGACCACGGCGAACGATCCGCTGCTGGTGGGCGGTCAGGGCGCGGCGTACTACAGCAGTCACACGCCCGCCGTGCTGACCCGCACGCTCCGTGCGCTGGGCGGCGGGTGGACGTCGGGCGGCCGGGCCGTGCAGAGCCTCGACAACCCCGTCACGGACGCGATCTTCTCGGTGGGTGCGCGGGTGCGCGGGCCGCGCGATCCCCATCAGGTGTGGAACGCCCCGGACGACCGGCCGGTGACGGTGAGCCGTGAACAGGCGCCGCCCCTGGTGACGGTACGGCCGCCGGGCGGCCCGGTACCGTACGGCCGGTCGCCGTACCGCAACCAGGAGGCACTGCTGGGCTCGACGGTGTACACGGTGCCGAAGGCGGTGCTGCGCGCGGCGAGGGGCGGCGCGGTGGCGGACCGGGGCGCGTACGACTACCGGGTGGGGCGCGGTACCTACACGCTGACCGCCCGATGCCCGGCGGGCTCGCAGGCGTATCTGTGGGCTCCCGACCTGTTCGGCTCGGCACGGCTCGGCAAGGGCCCGGAGGTCGAGTTCAAGGGGCAGTTGCCGGCCCGGCGCGCCGCGATGGAGCGGCTGGGTACGGCGGGCGGAAGCGCGCTGGTGGTGGTCACACTCACCGCCGTACGCCAAGGGACCGTGCCGCACGAGGCGATCGGCTGCCTGGACCGGGCCCGGCTGGCCTCGGCGGTCGCCGGGCTGGAGCGGACGGGAGCGACCGCCGTCCATGTCGCCGCCGACGGCATACGCGCCGAACTGCCGCCCGGCAGCACCGGAACGGTCGTGATCGCCGCGCCCCGGATCGCCGGCTGGAGCTGCCAGGGGCGGCCCGCCGACAGCTACCTGGGTCTGGTCGCCACCCCGGTCCCCGCCCGCGGAGCCTTTGTCGACTGCGCGTTCCGGCCCCCCGGCCTGCGGGCGGGCGCGGTGATCGGCGCGGGCGCGGCGCTCGCCCTGGCGGTGGCCGGGGTGTGGGGGGCGTGGCGGCGAAGGCGAGGGGCGGGCCCCGGGAGCCGGCCGCCCGCTCGTTCGGATCAGAGATCCGCCCTGCGGGTCCCGGACCGTGGAGTCAAAGGGCGGAGCAGCGAAGAGCACGCCGCCCAGGAGTGAACCACCGAGGAATCCCTGGCTCAGGTCACCGGCCGGTGACCGGCACGTCCCAGGACCGGGGTCGGGCGAGCGCCTGCCATTCGTCCCGGAGCAGGGCCAGCACCGCGACGTCGTACCGGCGGCCCCGGTGCAGGCAGGCGGAGCGGCGCACCCCCTCCTGGACGAACCCGGCCCCGGCCAGCACGCCGAGGGCCGCGGTGTTGGTGGTATGGGTGACTGCCTGGACGCGGTGCATGGGCAGTTCACCGAAGGCGAGGTCGACCAGTGCGTCCACGGCGTCCACGCCATGGCCCCGGCCCCGGTGGCCGGGGTCCAGTACCAGCGTGATCTCGGCCGTGCCGTCGACCATGTCCTGGTCCGTCAGGGCGATGTGGCCGATCGGCGTGCCGTCGGGGAGCAGGACGAGGAAGTCGTCGCGGTCGTGCTCGTCGCGGTCGCGGTCGATGCGCTCGCGCACGGCAGAGAGAGAACGCGGCCACATGCCGACCTCATGGGCGGCCACGGGGTCGGCGCGCCAGGCGTGGACCAGCTCCACGTCGTCGACGTCGAGCGGCGCGAAGGCGACGTCCCTGCCCCGCCGGCAGACCTCCCGGGGCGATCCTGCCTCCCCGCCCTCGGGTTCCTCGCCGGCACGCCCGGCCACAGTCTCTGCCACATCCTCGATCACGGGCGGAGGGTACCGGCCGCCGGGACCGGCGGACCAGTCGATTCTGTTCCCGGACGGCCCGCCTCTGTTCCCGGACGGCCCGCCACGGGCGTGACCGCCAAGGAATCTCCGACTCGGGTCACTGGTGCTGCGACCGGAAGGGTTCACCGGCTCGCGAGCGCGGGCACGTGTTCGGGGCCAGTCCGCTGGAGAACGACGCGGTGCTGCGCCGGATGGCCCGTGCGACGCGTGTCGGCCCAAGGGCCCGGCCGGAACCGGTGCCGCTCGTCAGGCCGATGCCCCTGCACGGAGCCGTCGCACGTCCCGCACGAGCGTGTGCACGGTGCCGAGGAAGATCGCGGCTCCGACCCCGATCCAGAGGACTGATGCCCCGGAGCGGTACTCACGAACGGCAAGGACGAGCAACGACGTGCCGACAAGGACGCCGAAGGCCGAAAGCAGAGCGCTGATGCGGTCGGTCACCCGGACATCATCAACGACCGCCCCGGCCCGCGGGAGTGCTCCGGACGAATCGGCCCCTGATCCGGACGAGACACCTCAGCCCACGATCGCGACCGGGGCGTCCCAGGCGTTCCGGTCGATCGTGAGCGTGCCTCCGGTGTGCGTCACCTTCTTGTTGACGGCGTACTGGTGGCCGCGGCGGTGCCCGGTGTACAGCGTCGAGGCGTACGGGAAACCCTTGGTGGTGGAGTACACGTCGTCGTAGCGGGCGTACCAGAGGATCTCCGGCAGGTCCGTGCAGTTCGTGGCGTCGGCGACGACGGCGGCGCTGGAGTTGCTGAAGCCGTAGAAGCCGGACCAGTACCCCTTGGCCTTTACCGTCTTGTCGAACGACCGGATGTAGGCGAGCACCGTGTTCACGCAGGAGGTGTTCTTCGGGTCGAAGTACTCCATGTCGAGGTAGACCGGGCTGCCCGGCTTCATGCCGAGCGCGGCCTCCTTCGCCACCGCGTCGTTGGCGTCGGTGACGCCGAGCGAGGTGGCGTTGGCGGCGGTCATCTTCTCCGGGTTGGCGCTCGTCTGGCACGGCGGCTGCGCGCCGACGTACAGCGGGACCAGCTTCCATCCGGTGGCACTGACGGACTTCACCCAGGAGGCGGTGAGGTTGGGCTGTGCGCAGCCGCGGTTCTTCCCGCCGACGTACACGGCGGCTCCGTGGTAGACGGAGGAGCTGTACCAGCCCTTCATGGTGGTCAGCGACGGTGCGGTGCAGGTGTCGAAGACATGGCCGGTGTAGATCTTCGGAGCGGGCCTGGAGACCGTGGTGGCGGTGGCGGCCTGGGCGACGAACGCGCCACCGGCGAGAACGGCGACGCCTGCCAGGGCCAGGGAGATACGGCGGCGCTTCCTGGACATGCGGTGAGAAGGCACAGAGACCTCGGCAGTGCTCGAAAGAAGTGTGAGGCCGACGGGGCAGGCGGGTCGTCAGCCGCCCCGGCGGCAGATCACGGTCTCACGCCGCGGCCGGTCTTCGACCCCGGCAGCGATCTCCGTGGCAATCCATTGCGGAAACTTGGCGTGTCCATTACCCATTTGACCGCCTGATCGTGACCGTCGGGCCTCCGCCGCGCGTCAGCCGCCCCGCATCTCGGCCTGCCGGTCGAGCCGGCGGCGCAGCTCCACCGGCAGCGGATGGTGCGGTCCGTAGGCCCGCTCCGTGTCGTACAGCAGCCCCTGCAACTGCACGCGCGCCGCCACCTGGTCGCCGACCGCGAGCAGCAGGTGTGCGACGCGGTTGCGGATCTCGAAGGAGCGGGCCGGGTCGCCGCCCGTGGCGTGATGGTTCTCGTAGTACGGGAGGACCGCGCGGTACTCCGCGAGCGCGGCGGCCGGTTCGCCGAGCTGTTCCAGGCACTGGGCCGCGTCGTAGCGGAACTGGAGTGTCTGGGCGTCGGCCGGGCCCGCCTCCGCCGCGCGGTCCTCGGCGAGGCGGCGCAGCTCGGGCAGGGCGCGGCGGTACTGGCCGTCGTCCATCAGCGTCGCCGCGTACTGCTTGCGCAGGATGCGGACGACGGCGGAGTCCGCACCGTGCTGTTCGGCCGCGACCGGGAGGATGGAGCCGAGGATGTCCACGGCCTGGGTGATCCGGCCCTCGCCGAGCAGCTTCTTGACGTCGTCCACGGCGGCGGCGACATCGCGCCGGTCCGTCGCCTGGGCGGGTGGGGCCGAGGGCCGGTCCGGGGCGGTGGCGCGGTCGGGCCACGGGGCGTGCGGGCGCAGGAAGGGACGCGTCGGGTCGAGCGGGCCCGTGGGGACCGCGGTGCCTGGTGAGGGGAGCAGCGGGGCGAGGTGTTCGTACACCTCCTGGGCGTTGGCCGGGCGGTGCTGCGGATCCTTGGCCAACAGCCGCAGCACCAGGGCTTCGAGGGGTTCGGGGATGTCGGGCCGGACCCGGCGGACCGGGAGCGGCGGCTCGTGGAGGTGGCGGTGCAGCACACCTAGAGCGGTCGAACCCGCGAACGGCACGTCCCCGCTGAGGAGTTCGTGGAGGAGCACGCCGAGGGCGTACAGATCGGTGTACGGACCGACGGCGCCGCCCATGGCCTGTTCGGGCGCCATGTAGGCCGGGGAGCCGATCGGTGAACCCGTGTGGGTGAGACGCGTGGTGTCGGTGTCCAGGACCGAGGCGACGCCCAGGTCCAGAACGGTGACCGTGCCGTCGGGACGGACCATCACATTGCGGGGCTTGAGGTCGCGGTGGACGATCGGCACCGCGTGCACCGCGCAGAGGACGGCGCAGAGCTGGGCGGCGACCGCGACGGACCACTGCCAGGGGTACGGGTCGTGCTCGGCGAGATGGTCGGCGAGGTCGGCACCCTCGACGTACTGCATGACGAGGAACAGCTCGTCGCCCTCGCTGCCCGCGTCGTGGACCGAGACCAGGCCCGGGTGGTCGACCTGGGCGGTGACCCGGCACTCGCGGACGAAGCGGCGGCGCAGCTCGCCCGCGGCCTCGCTGTCGATGGGGCCCGTGACGCGGTCGGGGCGGAGCAGCTTCACCGCGACCCGGCGGTCCAGACGCTGGTCGTAGGCCGTCCAGACCTGGCCCATGCCGCCCTGGCCGAGCACGGTCGCCAGCTGGTACCGCCCGCCGATGAGTCGTCCGCTCACCGGCCCTCCTCCTTGCGGAGGTAGTCGCTCAACTCGTCCAGCTCGGCCCGGACCTGGTCGATCCGCTGGTGCCGGTGCGGCGCCTGGGCCGGGGTCGGGGGCCGCGGCGTCGGCGCGTCCGCGGGAGTGGCGGCTGGCGTGGGCGTGGGCGCTTCCGCGGGAGCGGCGGCGGGCGTGGGCGCATCCGTGGGAGCGGGCGCGGGGGCGGGGACAGGTGCGTGCGTGGCCGTGGGGGCGGGCGCGTGCGTGGCCGTGGGGGCGGGCGCGTGCGTGGCCGTGGGGGCGGGGGCGGGCGTGCGCATCGGCATCGTGGTCGCGTACGGGTATCCCGGTGCCGGGGGCGCGTACCCGCCCATGAGGTCTCGCTCCGTGAGCTGTTCGTGGTGCCGGATGTCCCCGACCAGGTAGTACGCCACAGCGGCCACCATCACCAGCAACAGCAGCGGTATGAGCACGTTGTCGATGCCGACGGGCTCATCGCTGCCGTCCCTGCCGATGATCATCAGGGACACGAGGACGAACACGAAACCGGCCCCGGCCAGCCACCAGTCGGACGTCCGGCGGCGCACGATCGCGAGACGGAGCAGCGGGCTCCACAGCAGCATGCCGAACGAGCACACCGTGAGCACGACGAACAGCACGCGCACCGAGACGATCCAGGCCCGGCTGGGAACCCGGCGCGGCGGCGTCGGCGGATGACCGGGGGCGTACATGGCTGCTCCTGGAGACCTCGTCGTGGAACGTCCGCGCACACGCTCCGTGTACGCAGCTCCGAGCGTAAAGGGCGACACCGGCAACCGGCCCCGGGTTGTACCGAACCGTTGTGGCTCGGGTCACTTCGGCGGGACCGTGCCGTCCGCCAGCCCGTCGTACATCCCCTGGATCAGCTGCCCGCCGAGCCGGCCGGCCAGCCGGAGCGCGTCCTCGAACGCGGCCAGGGCGCGGAACCGTTCCCCGTATCTCCGCTGTTCCGCGAGTGGCAGCCGGGGCAGTTGGAGACGGCGGGCGTCCAGCCGGGTGGCGGTGGAGGCGTAGCTGCTGGCCTGGCGGTTGTTGGCGGTGCCGCGCAGGAAGCCGGCGAGGAACCACGGGTCGAGGGCGGCAGGGTCGGGACGCAGCAGCTGGAGGTTGCGGCCCAGCGCGGCCCCCGCGGTGGCGTCGTCGATGACGCGGACGACGGCGCCGCCGCCGAGCACGGGGACGACGACATCGCCCGTCTCGACGAGGACCGGCTCCTCGGGGGGCCCGTCGGCGGGCAGGCTTCCCGAAGGGGCGGTGGAGCCGAGGACGTCGTGTTCGGTGAGGACGGGGACCGGGCCGGTGCCGGAGCCGCCGGTGCGGAGCTGGAGTGCGCCGGCGCGGGCGAGTTCGCCGACGGTGGTGAGCGGCCAGTGGGCCGGGTCGCGGGGGGGCACGGCCGACGGGGTGAGGGTGCCGGTGAGGCCGAGCGTCTCGATCAGCCGCTCCCGTACCCGGATCAGTTCGGCCGGTCCGCCCGCGGCGGCCGGGGGTGGCAGATGGCGGGCGGGGGCCAGATCCACTTCGTCGTCGAGGAGTTCGATGACGGGGACGGCGCGGCTGACGCCGGGACGGGTCCCGAGCGGGCGGACGGAGCCCGTCCCGTCCGCCCGGCCGGTCCTGTCCTCGCCCGGTCCCGCGCCTGCGCCCGTGTCCTCGCCCTCACCTTCGGCCTCGCCCTCGAACGACTGCCAGGCGGCGAGCACGGCGCTGTGCACCGCCTGCCAGTCGAGCCGGTCGCGCCCGCCGGAGGGGAAGGTGGCGCCGGGGCCCGCGGCCGGGGACTCGGCGGATTCGGCCGTGTCGACGAGCAGCAGTTCCGGCGAGGGGCGCAGGCCGCCGACCGGCTTGCGCAGCACCCAGAGGTGGAGCGGGATGCCGTACGGGGGTGCGGCGCCTGCCGGGAGCGCGATGACGGCGCGCAGGGCGCCGCGGCGCAGCAGATCGGCGCGGATCCGGCGGCCGGAACGGCGCGAGGCGGCGGCCGGGGGCATCAGCAGTACAGCGGTGCCGCCCTCGCGCAGACGGGCCAGCGCGTGCTGGACCCAGGCCAGTTCGGACTCCGTACGGGCCGGGAAGCCGTACTCCCAGCGGGGGTCGTAGGCGAGTTCGTCGTGGCCCCAGTTGCGTTCGTTGAACGGCGGGTGGCAGAGCACGGCGTCGGCGGCGAGCTGCGGGAAGGCGTCGGCGCGCAGGGTGTCACCGGTCCGTACCGCGAGGGCGCAGCCGGTGGCGGAGTCGGTGTGCAGGGCGAGCCGCAGCGCGGTGAGTGCGGCGAGGTCGGGGTCGGTCTCCTGCGCGTACAGGGCGGTCGGGCTGCCGACGGAGCGCAGCAGGGCGCCGGTGCCCGCCGCGGGGTCGAGGACCGTGCGGGCCGGCTGCTTCCCGGCCTGTGCCAGGGCGGCCATGAGTGCGGCGAGTCCGGGCGGGGTGAGTGTGTACTGGCGCGGGTTGGCGTCCAGTTGACGGCCGAGCAGGAACTCGAAGGTCTCCCGGACGCCCTGCTCCGCGGCGAGATCCGCAACCGCCCGGAGCAGCGGCACGGACGGGAGCAGCTCCGCGCGGCCGGGAGCGTGAACAGCCCGTCCGGGTTCCGCGGCCGGTCCGAAGCGGGCGGTGAGCAGATCATCGAGGGCGAGGGACAGCACACCGGCCATCGCCTCGTCCGACACGGCGGCGATCTCCCGCCAGGCGGTGGGGCTGTCCCGCAGGAGCAGCAGGGCGCAGCCCGTGTGGACCAGGGCGGGGACCGGGCCGGCCGGGTGCCCCACGAGCTGCCAGACCCGTTCACGGAGCGGGACCTCCGCGAGTTTGCCCTGGTCGCGCAGCCACTGCTCGACCTCGCGCAGCGCGAAGGACGGGCTCGTCTCGGTGCCGCCGACGGGCTTGGGGAAGTCGGCGTGCCGGCGGCGCCAGTTGCTGACGGCGGCGCGTCCCACGCCCGCGAGCCGGGCGATGCCGGCCGCGGTCACCTCGGTCGAGTTCTCCGGCACTGACTGTCTCCCTGATCCGTCGGCGCTGTGTGGGTGAGCATAGCGACCTCCGCCCGATCGCATCGGTTCACATAGTGACGAAGAACGCCCCAGATAATTTGCGTTGACTCGGTTCACAGGCTCTGCTGTTATTGACCTGTCACCGCATCTCCAGGGATTCGGGCGACCGTTCACACCCCCTTGTCGAAATTCACCGAAGGGCCCAGCCATGTCCGGGTACCCCGAACCGCCGCCGCGGCAGCGGGCGTACACGCCCGCTCGCGCACCGGGCGAGCGTCCGGCGCGCAACGGGCTGGGCACCACGGCGCTCGTCCTCGGCATCACCGGCAGTGTCATGGGCCTGGTCTGGGCGCTCTTCTGGCTCGCGGCGGTGCTCGGCCTCCTCGCTCTCGCCCTCGGCCTGACCGGCCGGGGCCGCGCCGGCCGGGACGAGGCCACCAATCGTGGGGCGACCACCTTCGGAGCCGTGCTCGGGGTGATCGCGCTGACGCTCTCGGGCGTCGGTGCGGTGCTCGTGACCAAGGCTGCCGCCGCGGGCACCACACCGGCGCCTGCCACCGCCCCGTACCTCTCCGCCGATCCGCGCCCGACCCTCCGCTGACACGCCCGCGAAGCCCGCCCACCGCGTTCCCCGCCCCGACCCCCTCCCCACCCGCCTCACCTCACGGAGACCTCCGCCATGCGCCTTCTCGCCCGTACCGCCGTCAACACCTTCTGCGCCCTCACCCTCCTCGGCCTGGCAGCCTGCGGCACCGACACCTCGCCCGCCGAGGCGACCGGCCCCTTCGCGGACATGTCGGGCCCCGAAGTCGCCAACAAGGCGCTCAAGACCACGAAGAAGGCGAAGTCCATGAAGATCGCCGTCGACATGAAGACGGGTGACGGACCGATCTCCGCCCACTTCGCCATGAGCACCTCCGGCGCCTGCACCGGAACGATGTCCATAGGCCCGGCAGGAACCATGGAGGTCCGCAAGACCGGCGACACGCTCTACACGAAGTTCGACGAGGCGATGCTGCGCGAGCAGTCCAAGGGCGAGCCCGCCGCGGACGTCGACGCCGCGGTCGACCTGCTCGCCGGCCACTGGATGAAGTCGAAGGCCTCGGACGCCGACAACAAGGACATGCTCGAATTCTGCGACCTGGGCGCGCTGCTGAAGGACTTCGAGACGAACGACAACGCGGCCCGCAAGAGCGGTGAGACCACCGTCGACGGCCAACGAGCGCTGCGCCTCACCGAGAAGGACAGCGAAGGCACCTACACGATGCTGGTGGCCGCCGAAGGCGCCCCGTACGTGCTCAAGGTCGACTCGAAGGGCGGCAAGGAGCCGATGACGATGAGGCTCTCCGAGTTCGACAAGCCCGTCGTGGTGAAGGAGCCGGCCGCCAAGGACATCGTCGACCCGGACGAGCTGGCCGGCTGACACCCATCACGCACGCCCGGACGCCGGGGGCTGTGCCCTCACGGGCGGCTGCCTCCCGGCGCCCGCGCCCGGGGCCACGACGGATGCCCACGGGACAACCCTCAGACGCGGTGCCGCACCCATACGTTGGGCTCCACGTACACCGCGTACCCGTGAGCCACCGAACACTGCACCGGCACCAGTGCGCCCGGCACCTCCACCGGGCCGTCCTCGTCGAACGGCAGGCCGGTCCAGGACCGCCACCGTGCGAGTGAGCCGGCGACCGTCATCGACACCGGCGCCACCGCCTCGATCACCCCACCGGCCCGCACATGGACGCGCAGCCACGGATCGTACGGAAGTCCGTCTTCCACCCGGGTCCGGCGGGCGTACTCCTCCATCGGGGCCGAGGCGTCCAGGTGCTTGGCGCTCGGCCGCACCGGGGCGACGAGGTCGGCGAACCCGAGCCTTCCGGCGTTCTCCCGCATCGCGGCGACCATCCGTGCCGAGATCCCCTCGCCCTGGCGCCCGTCGGCGACCGCGATCTCGATCGCGCTGACGGTGTCCGGCGTACGTCCGTGCCGCAGGTCCGAGAAGGCCCACAGCAGCACTTGGTCCCAGCCGCCCTCGGGCAGCCCCTCCCGTCCCGGGGCATGCAGCGCGAACGGCACGCTGTACGCCCGTGCGACGACGGCGCCGTCCTCGTCCGTCGCGACGAGGACGTACTCCGGGAAATCGACGGCGATCCTGGGGTAGTTCGCCCAGCCCACCAAGTCCTCCAGGACGAATCCCGGCCAACTGTCCGGCATCCGCCCTGCCGCTCCGGCGAGTTCGGGACGGGCGGCGAGGGTGGTGATGGTCAGGTCCATGCACCCACGCTAGGCAGCGACAGCGTCGGCGCCAAACCGTTTTCCGCACGTCACAGCCTTGGGCACGGACGATTCGGAGCCGGGCACCTGCCTGTCATCCCCCGCACTGCTCCAACATCGCCTGCTTGTCCGCGGCGGTGACCGGAAGCGCGTACTTCAGCGAAACCTGCGCGAACCGGACCGCGTACGAGCAGCGGATCGGCTTGTAGGGCGGCAGCCAGGACGCCGGACCCGAGTCCCGCTTGGCGTTGTTGGCCGGGCCGTCCACCGGAATGAGGTTGAGCGGGTCGTTGGCGATCTGCTGCCGCTTGGTGTCGTTCCAGTGCGCGGCGCCCATCTGCCAGTCGTACGAGAGCGGCATGACGTGGTCGATCTGGACCTTGGTGGCCTGCTGCTTGCGCCACTCGATGGTCGAGCCGGTGTACGGGTCCTTGAGGGTCATCGACACGACCACACAGTCCGAACCGGACCGGAACTTCACGTCCTTGCCGTCCCTGGCGAGGAGGTCGTTACGGGTGTCGCAGCCGTTCCTGGCCAGCGGTATCCCGTCGATCGAGTCCTTCCAGGCGTATCCGAACCTGTCGCGCGCGTACCCGGTCTTCGGACCCCGGCCCTTCGTCGCCACCTTCTCGATGATCTTCCGGCCGGCCGCCCTGTCCGCCCCGGACGCGAGCGGCGCGAGACCGGGCTTCGTGCCGTCGGCGTTGTCGAGCGGGCTGGCCCCGAATCCGGTGGCGGCCTGCCCGCCGCCCCGGGACCCGCCCCCCTCCTGCCCGGTCCCGGAGGCCGACTGCTCGGGATCGCAGCCGGCCAGGGTCAGCACCGCCGCCACACTGAGGGCGGGCAGCATCACTCGGTACGCGCGGGGAGGTATCACTCGAAGCCGTCCTGACGGGGAGAAAGCTGATCCCCGGAATCCTACGGACGCCTTCCCCGGGAGACATGCACATGGCTACCGTTCGGGCCGGATGCGGCCTGAATCACACTGCCCGCCGGGGCCACCTCGGGTTCGCTGCCGGGGGCCACGGCTTGTTCGCCGACGCTTCGATCGTCGCACCCTCACGCCCACGGGATCGTCGTGAGGAACTCCCCCGTCCACGCCAGCGGTCCGCGGCCCACGACCGGCTTGCCGCCGATCCTTCCGATGGTGGGGCGGAGGAGACCAGGATCTGGTGGACGGCAGGTTTTGGAGCTCCCGGACACCTCCACCGGCCACCCATGCTCCCACTCGCACTCGGCCGTGAACTCGTACTGCGCCTCGTACAAATGGCCCGCCTTGACCATGACCGTCGCGCCACGGTCCAGCACCCCGACGGCAACGCCTGCTCGGGGCGCGGGTTACAGCTTGCCGGCCAGCTCGCCGACGACTCCGGGGTCGATGATCACGTCGTCGGCAAGACCGTGTGGCTGGTGTTCAAAACCGCGCCCGCCCCCTCACGACCCCAGGATCGTCGTGAGGAACTCCCCCGTCCACGCCAGCAGTTCGCGGCCCACGACCGGCTTGCCGCCGATCCTGCCGGTGGTGGGGCGGGGGACCAGGATCTGGTGGGCGGCGGGCTTGATGACCGTCTTCGGGTAGAGGCGCTTCAGACGCAGCTCCTGCGATTCGCGCAGCTCGACCGGGGCGAACCGGATGTTCGAGCCCTGGAGGACGATCTCGCCGACGCCGCAGGCGCGGGCCAGCATGCGCAGGCCCGCGACCAGGAGCAGGTTCTCGACCGGCTCGGGGAGCTTGCCGTAACGGTCGGTGAGCTCCTCGCGCACCGCCCTGATGTCGTCCTCCGAACTGGCGGACGCGATGGCGCGGTACGCCTGGAGGCGCAGCCGCTCGCCCGGGGCGTAGTCGTGCGGGACGTGCGCGTCGACCGGGAGCTCGATCTTGACCTCCAGCGGCGGCTCCTCCTCCACGCCGCCTTCGAGGGAGGCCCGGTAGTCGGCCACCGCCTCGCCGACCATGCGTACGTACAGGTCGAAGCCGACGCCCGCGATGTGGCCGGACTGTTCGCCGCCCAGGAGGTTTCCGGCGCCGCGGATTTCGAGGTCCTTCATCGCCACGTACATGCCCGCGCCCATCTCGGTGTGCTGGGCGATCGTGGCCAGGCGCTCGTGAGCCGTCTCGGTGAGCGGCTTCTCCGGGGGGTAGAGGAAGTACGCGTAACCGCGCTCGCGGCCACGGCCCACCCGGCCGCGCAACTGGTGGAGCTGGGAGAGGCCGAAGTTGTCGCCGCGTTCCACGATCAGGGTGTTGGCGTTGGAGATGTCGATGCCGGACTCGACGATCGTGGTGGAGACCAGGACGTCGAACTTCTTCTCCCAGAAGTCCACCACCACCTGTTCCAGGGCCTGTTCGGACATCTGTCCGTGGGCGGTAGCGATCCTCGCCTCGGGGATGATCTCGCGCAGCCGCGCAGCGGCCCGGTCGATGGACTCGACGCGGTTGTGGATGTAGAACGCCTGGCCCTCGCGGAGCAGTTCGCGACGGATGGCCGCGCCGATCTGCTTCTCCTCGTACGGGCCGACGAAGGTGAGGACCGGGTGGCGCTCCTCGGGGGGCGTGGTGATCGTCGACATCTCGCGGATGCCCGTCACGGCCATTTCGAGCGTACGGGGGATCGGCGTCGCGGACATGGTGAGGACGTCCACGTTGGCGCGGAGCTTCTTCAGCTGCTCCTTGTGCTCGACGCCGAAGCGCTGTTCCTCGTCGACGATGACCAGGCCCAGGTCCTTGAACCTCGTCTCGGAGGAGAAGAGGCGGTGGGTGCCGATGACCAGGTCGACGGAACCCTCGCGGAGCCCTTCCAGGGTCGACTTGGACTCGGACTCCGACTGGAAGCGGCTCAGCGCCCTTACGTTGACCGGGAATTGGGAGTAGCGCTCGGTGAACGTGCCGTAGTGCTGCTGGACCAGGAGGGTCGTGGGGACGAGGACGGCGACCTGCTTGCCGTCCTGGACCGCCTTGAAGGCCGCCCGTACCGCGATCTCCGTCTTGCCGTAGCCGACGTCGCCGCAGATCAGCCGGTCCATCGGGACCGACTTCTCCATGTCCTCCTTGACCTCGGCGATGGTGGAGAGCTGGTCGGGCGTCTCCGCGTACGGGAAGGCGTCCTCCAGTTCGCGCTGCCAGGGGGTGTCGGGGCCGAAGACATGGCCGGGCGCCGCCATCCGGGCCGAGTACAGCTTGATCAGGTCGGCGGCGATCTCCTTGACCGCCTTCTTGGCGCGCGCCTTCGTCTTCGTCCAGTCGGCGCCGCCGAGCCGGTGCAGGGTGGGCGCCTCGCCGCCGACGTACTTCGTGACCTGTTCCAGCTGGTCGGTCGGAATGTAGAGGCGGTCGCCGGGCTGGCCCCGCTTGGCGGGGGCGTACTCGACGAGGAGGTACTCACGGGTGGCGCCCTGCACCGTGCGCTGCACCATCTCGATGTAGCGGCCCACACCGTGCTGCTCGTGGACGATGTAGTCGCCGGTCTCCAGCGTCAGCGGGTCGATCGTCTTGCGCCTGCGCGCCGGCATCCGGCCCAGGTCCTTGGTGGCGGTGCGCTGACCCGTGAGGTCCGTCTCGGTCAGGACGGCGAGCTTGAGCGCCGGGTCGACGAAGCCCTGGTCGATGGCGCCGCAGGAGACGTGGACCAGGGACGGGGAGATCTCCGCCAGATCAGGGTCCAGACGGGCCGCGATGCCCTCGCCACCGAGCACCTCGACCGTGCGGGAGGCGAGCCCCTGGCCCTCGGTGACGTACACCGTGCGCCAGCCGTCGGCGAGCCGGCCCTTGGTGTCGGCGAACGCTCGGGCGGTGTCGCCGCGGTACGACTCCGGGGCGTGCATCGCGAGCTTGAGGGTGTCCTCGTCGAGCGCGTCGTCCGCGGCGAACGGGGAGACCGACCACCACATCATCCCCAGCTCGCGGGCCCGGTCACGGATGTCCGCGATGCCCCACAGGGAGGCCGCGCCGACATCGATCGGGGCCTCTCCGCCGCCCGCGGTCGCCGCCCAGGAGGCCTGGAGGAACTCCTGGCTGGTGGCGACGAGGTCGGCCGCCCTGGTGCGGACCCGCTCCGGGTCGCAGACCACCGCCATCGAACCCTTCGGCAGTACGTCGAGCAGCAGCTCCATGTCGTCGACGAGGACCGGGGCGAGGGACTCCATGCCCTCCACCGCGATCCCCTCGGCGATCTTGCCGAGCAGTTCGCCCAGCTCCGGGTGGTTCTCGGCGAGGGCGGCGGCCCGCTCGCGCACCTCGTCGGTCAGCAGCAGCTCGCGGCAGGGCGGCGCCCACAGCCCGTGCTCGGCGATCTCCAGCGACCGCTGGTCGGCGATCTTGAAGTAGCGGATCTCCTCGACGTCGTCGCCCCAGAATTCCACCCGAAGGGGGTGCTCCTCGGTCGGCGGGAAGACGTCCAGGATGCCCCCGCGCACAGCGAATTCGCCGCGCTTCTCGACCAGTTCGACCCGCGAGTACGCGGCTGCCGCGAGCGCGTCGACCGTCTTGCCGAGATCGGCGCTCTGCCCGATCCGCAGCGCCACGGGCTCCAGGTCGCCGAGCCCCCTGACCTGCGGCTGGAGCACGGAACGGACCGGTGCGACGACGACCTTGACCGGGCCGGTCTCCGGGTCGTCCTCCCGCGGATGCGCCAGGCGCCGAAGCACGGCGAGGCGGCGGCCCACGGTGTCGGAGCGGGGCGAGAGGCGCTCGTGCGGCAGGGTCTCCCACGAGGGGAACTCGGCGATCGTGTCCGGCGGCAGCAGGGTGCGCAGGGCCGCCGCCAGGTCCTCCGCCTCCCGGCCGGTCGCGGTGACGGCGAGCACGGTGCGCCCGGTCTCCCGGGCCAGCGCCGCCACGGCGAACGGCCGGGCGGCGGGCGGGCCGACGAGGTCGACATGCATCCGGTGGCCGTCGCCGGCGGCCTTCACCGCTTCGGAGAGTGCCGGGTCACGTACGACGACATCCAGCAGACCGTGCAGGCTCATGAAGGGCTTCCGTCCGGGTAACGAGGGCGAGGTCTGACAGCCGGCTGCTGCCAGGGGGCAACGCGAAGGACCCGACACGTCTCACGGGCCGGGGTCTTTCAAGACTACGACTCCCCTGTGACAGCCGCGTGCGCAATCGCCCCCGGGCGGGAGGCGTGCGGCCTGATTGCGGCGGGTGGCGAAGCGGGGTGCCGTCACCGGGCAGGGGCGGGAACCGGACACCGCGAAGGCGCGGGAATCCGACGCCGGGCAGCCGCCGGCCCTGTTCCGTTTGATGCCGTCCGTCGTGCGTCCGGCACCGCTCGTCGCGGGCCACGCACCGTTCATCTCCGCATTCCACACAGTTCTGTCCGGGCTCCTCACAGAAATGAGCCCAGCGTCTACGCTTTGGCCCAAGATTCCACAAACAGTTGCACGGGCAGTGAGTACGGCAGCCGTCGACCGGCACTCACGGGCGATCCCCGGAAGTGCGCGGCCACGCATGGACCAGGCAGCGGGGGCACACGTGGGCGAGAACGAGATGTCCATATTCGGGGTCGCGGAGGCCGAGGAAGAGGTCTACCGGCACTTCCTGCGCAATCCCGGCACCGCCACCGACGGTCTGCACCTTCTGCTGGGCACCGACCCGCAGACCGCCCGCTCGTGCGTCGACCGGCTCCAGGAACTCGGGCTGCTCCATCCCGAGGGCCCCGACCTGCGTATCTTCCCGACGGATCCGGAGGTCGCGCTGGCCCGGCTGATCGACTTACGTCTGCACGCGCTCCACCAGGAGCTGCAGCGCGTCACCCGCTCCCGCCATGTCATCGACGGTCTACGCGCGGAGCAGGGGGCGCGAAGACCCCCTCCTCCGGGCATCGAGCAGTTGGAGGGGCTCTCCCAGATCCGCAACCGGATCGACGACCTCGCCTTCTTCGCCCGGGACGAGATCCTCTCCGTCGAGCCGTACACCAAGCTGTCGCCCGAGAACATCGCCCGCTCGCGCCCGCTGGACCTGCGATGTCTGCGGCGCGGCGTGCGGATCAGGAATGTCGTCGCACGGGCCGCGCTGCACGATCCGGCGACCGCCGCCTATCTGCGGGAGCTGGCCGATCACGGGGCGGCGATCCGCGTGACGGCGCACACCGCGGAACGACTGCTGGTGTACGACCGCAGAGCCGCACTCGTCCCGCTGGATCCGCGCGACACCTCGCGCGGGGCGCTGCTCGCCCATCGCAGCGGTCTGGTCTCCAACATCATCGCCCTCTTCGAGAAGATCTGGGACCAGGCCGACGATCTCTCCGAGGCGTTCGGCGAGGACAGCGGGGCACCGGGCACCGGTCTGTCGGAGACCGAGCGGCGGGTGCTGGTGTCGATGTGCACCGTGGGCAAGGACGAGGCGGGCGCCCGGGAGCTAGGCGTCTCGGTGCGGACCTACCGGCGGTATGTCGCCGATCTGATGCAGAAGCTCGGCGCGGCGAGCCGCGCCCAGGCGGCGCTGCTGGCACGGGAGCGCGGCTGGATCTGAAAGGTGCGGATCCCGGGCCGGTCCCGGGCCTCGCGCGCGGGTCCGGAGCCAGGTGAGGCGCCCGCGACCGCGCCGCCGCCGTGCCCTCATCGCTCCTCCGCCCAGCCCTCCAGCGCCCGGTCGGCGAGGGCACAGGAGAGGGCACGCCGAACCGTCTGCCGGTCGACGGCGGGGGCCAGGGCGATGCGCAGGGCGATCCGGTCCGGACCCACGGATCTCGGCGTGCAGCTCCAGTGGGCGGGGAGCAGGCTCAGCAGACGTACGACGGTGGTCTCACCGGTCGGGGCGGCGGCGTCCCGGCGGACGGTGACCATGTCCACATGGTCCGGGGCGTGGACGGTCCCCCTGTCGGCGCTGGTCATGGCGTGCCTCCTTCCGGGGCCAGCACATGTCTGGCGGCCGACGCCATCGCGGCGATCCCGGCCGGCAGAGCGGTACGGACGTCCGGCGCGAACTCCGGCGCGTGGTTGGGCGGTACACGCGGTCCGCCGTCCCGGGCGGCGCGCCACTGCCGTACCCCGGTCACGCCGAGCAGCCAGTACACCGTCGCCACCCCCGGGGCGCCGAACCACGAGAAGTCCTCGGTCGCGGTGAGGGGGCCGCAGTCCGCCACCCGCTCCGGCCCGAACAGCGCCTCGTGCGCCCCGCGTACGGACGCGGTGGCGGCGGCGTCCGTCAACAGGGCGGGCGAACGCGCGGTGACGGTGAAGTCCGGCCCCTTCTGGCAGCCGGAGGCCGCACATTCGGCAGCGATGATCCGGCGCGCGGCAGCGGTCATCCGGTCGAGCACCGGCTCGGACAACGCCCGGAGGCACAGGGCGAGTTCGGCCGTCTCCGGGATCACGTTGCCGCGCTCCCCGGCCCGCAGCATGCCGACGCTCAGCACCGCCTGCTCGGCCGGTGCGGTCTCCCGCGAGACGACGGACTGGAGCCGCATGACGACGGCAGCCGCCGCGAGGACCGGGTCGATGGTGAGGTGCGGGGTGCCGGCGTGGCCGCCGCGCCCGTGCAGGGTGACGTCCACCGCCGCGCTGGCCGCCGTCAGCGGGGTCCGGAAGTCCGCGGCGTGCGCGAGGGTGCCGGCGGGGGCCGGCGAGGTGTGCTGGGCGAGGACCACGTCCGGGGTGCCGAACCGTTCGTACAGCCCGTCCGCGAGCATCTCGCGCGCCCCGGTCAGGGTCTCCTCGGCGGGCTGGCCCACCACCAGGACGGTGCCGCTCCATTCGGAGCGCGTCCGGGAGAGTTCGGCCACCGCTCCGGCGACCGCGGCGAGATGGAGGTCGTGTCCGCAGGCGTGCATCACTCCGGGCACGGTGCTGGCGTAGGCGAGGCCGGTGCGCTCGGTGACCGGGAGGGCGTCCAGTTCGGTGCGGAGCATGACGGTCGGTCCGGGCCCGTTGCGCAGGACGCCCACGAGCCCGTGGCCGCCGCCGATCCTCCGGGTGACCGCGCAGCCGCTCGCCTCCAGCCGCGCGGCGAGCCGGTCGGCGGTGCCCCGCTCCGCCCCGGAGAGCTCCGGATGGGCGTGGACGTCGAGGTAGAGCTCGATCGCGGAGCGCAGCACCTCCCGCGGCACGACCGGCGGCGAGGGCCGCGGTGAGGCCGAGGACGGGGCCGGATTCGGGGGCGGGGCCGGATTCGGGGGCGGGGGTTCGGGTGGGGCGGGTTTCTCCTTCATGTCATCTCACCTCGTTCCGCTGGGCGGGTTGGGTCCTCGTCCGTGAGCCTGCGCCGCCCCGGCTTCAGGAATTCGGCGTTCCGCTGTCATGGGGTGCCAGCGATCTGACAGCGAGAGCGCGGCCGATCTGACAGCGGACCCCGCTGCAATGGCATCAGCTCAGGGGAACAGCGCCGGACCCGCCGGCCGGTCCCCGTGACCCAAGGGAGAACACCATGGCCCCGAAGACCGAGCTCGCCACCCTCGCCGACGAGATCCTGGAGCTGGAGTCGGAGACCTTCGAGATCTCGGACTACTCGGACGCCGCGGAGGTCGTGCTCGCCGGCTCGACGTCCTGCTCCTCGACGTCGACCTGCTCCAGCACCACCAGCACCACCTCCTGCTGCGCCTGACCCGGTCGCACGGCACGCACGTCCACAAGCCCTCTTCGCGGAGCGCACGCGAAGGGGGCTTGCGGACGTCGTGCCCGCGCCGGCGAGGTCCGCACGGGTCACGTTCCCGCCGGCCGTCCCGGCCCCGGTCACGTCCGCACCGGCCGTCTCGGCCCCGGTCACGGGAAGGGGTGCGGAACGCGCTTGACCGCGGACTCCGGGAGGTCGTCGGCTCTCCGTCCCGCCGCCCGCAGCGCGGTCCGCAGCCTGGGCATCAGCAGGGCGCGCTGCCGTGTCCAGCCGAAGTCCAGCGGCAGGAAGCCGGGCACGAGGGTGGCAACCGTGTGCAGGCCCATCCGGTGCTGCTCGGGCGTGGTCTGGTCGACCACGATGGCGTCGTGCCCGACGGCGGCGATCCGGTCGCGCAGCAGGTTCAGATCGTCCAGCAGGTCTCCGGTGCGGGGCCGCAGCGGCTCCCAGTCGCCGAAGATGTCGGCCGACGGGCGTACGGCGACGGGGTCCAGGTACTCCTTCGCGTGCTCGGCCATCGCGGGCAGCCCGTAGAGCTGGGCGTGGTCCTTCAGCTGCCGCACACGGGAGAAGTCCTGTGCCATGGCGGTGAGTTCGCTGTGGCGCTCGGCGACCTGGTAGGGCAGGTGCGGAATGTAGGTGAGGACTTCGGACAGGGCCGACTCGATGGTGCTCTCCGGGTCGAATCCGGCGGCGGCGGCGAACGACAACGTCCCGTACCCGCCGTCCCTGCGCACCGCGAGAGCCGTGACGACGGGGACGGCCAGGTCCATCCGGGTGTCGAAGGCATGGACGTCGTAGCCGTGCAGCGCGGCCCGGTCGGCCATCGTGCGGACGGCCGGGGAGCGGCACGCCCCGAGGTCGATCGCGGTGAGGGGGGCCCTGCCGTACCAGGCCAGGAGGAAGGCGTCCCGCTCGATGATCTCAAGGAGCCCGAAGAGGATCGCCTCCTCCAGACTCCCGCCGGTGGCACAGCCGTTGGAGCATTCGAAGACGAAGTTGTCGGCCTCGACCCCGGCGCTGTAGTGGGCGAGCCGGGCGGGCACGAGGACGGGGCGGTCGTCGCGCAGGGAGTGCCCCCACACCCAGGGGATGGGCCGGTCGGGGTCGAACGGGGAGACCATGGGGTCGTTCGCGTAGGTCTCGGGGGCGTAGAGACCGCATGCGGCGGGGTCGAGGGCCCGGTCGGACAGTCGGTTGTAGGAGCCGACCACGGGAGAGGTGCCGCGTCTGCGGGTGGTGCCCGCGTACCGTTCCAGGCCCTCCAGGTGGGCGAGGGTGCGGCTGGTGTCGTAGCTGTTGGCCTGGCCGCTCCAGGTGACGTCGTTGAGGCCGGCGTAGCCGCGTACGAAATGGGTGCCCGCGACCGGTGCCGTGGTGGTGGACGTCGGGTTGATCCAGATGTCGGAGCCGAGGGTGCCGCACACCGGATTGGCGAGCGCCGCGGTCGGCAGGGGGTAGGAGGCGAGGGAGCGCAGCCGGTAGCCGTCCGGGTCGGGTTTGCGGGCGGGACGCAGGACCATGCGGGCCGAGGCGGCGGTGTCCGGGACCTCCTGGACGCAGGAGGGGCAGAGGGGTTCGGGCAGGAGCGGGAACGTCGCGGTGGCGAGGGTCACCAGATCGATCCGGGTGACCCGGGGCAGCGCGCGGTCGGCGGGGGTCGCGTCGGGGACGTCGTGGCCGCCGCTGAGGACGGCACGGTAGACGGCCCAGACGGCGTCGACCGCGTAGTCGGTGAGGACGGGCCAGTGGACGGCGCCGTGCGGTGTGCCGCCGAGTTCCAGTGCCTCGCGCTCCGAGCGGCTGCGCAGCCGCTGCCAGCGCATCGCCAGGCACTGTCCGCAGGCCTTGGTGCCCGGCTCGCCGCCCCAGGGCCCGATCAGCACGGCGCGTGAGGTGAGCTGGACACCGGCGGCGGGGCGGGCGTCCGCGTACGGGTCGGGGCGACCGAAGCCGAGGGTGTCCGCCGCGCCCAGCGGGACGACGAGGGGGGCCGGCAGCGCCGACGGGTCGGGCAGCCGCGCGTGCCGAACGGTCAGTTCGTCCTGGAGCGCGGCTCGGGCCGCTTCCAGCGGGCTCCCGGTCCGCCCGGGTGCGGCGGTGGGCGTCGTCATGACTTGTCGCTCCAGCGGAAGGTCCTGAGCGCGATCGCGCTCAGGACGAGGGCGAAGCCGGCGAGCACCGCGCAGGACAGGCCGATGTCCGAGGCGGTCCCGTTGCCGGTCAGGGCTCCGGAGATCCCGTCGTTGAGGTAGCGCAGCGGCAGTACGCGGGAGAGGTTCTGCATCCAGGACGGCATGGCGTCCAGCGGGAAGAACGAACCGGACAGGAACGCCATGGGGATCATCAGGCAGTTGGCGACGGCGGCGACGGCTTCGGGGGTCTTCGCGTAACTGCCGACGACGACGCCCATCGCGAGGAACGCGGTGATGCCGATGACCAGCACCGGCAGGGCGAGCGGCCAGCGGCCGTCCAGCCGCAGCCCGAACGAGGGCAGCAGGGCGACCGAGACGAAGAGCACGGCCTGCACCGCACCGATGCCCAGCGCCAGGACGTACCGGGAGGCGAGGACGGCGGACACCGGCGTCGGGGTCATCCGGATGAGGCGCAGGATGTCGTCGCGCCGCCACTGCATGAGGACGAACCCGACACCGAACACGGCCGCGTTGCCGACACCCCAGGACAGGACGCCGGGTGCGATGTAGTTGATGTACGGCTTGCCGCTCTCCTCGACCGTCTGCCCGTGGAAGATCAGTCCGAAGACCACCAGGAAGATGAGCGGGAAGGCGAAGGTGAAGAACAGGGTGGTCTTGTCGCGTGTGTAGGCCCGGTATCCGGCCTGGCTCAGCGCCGCGTATGCGCTCATCGGGGTGTCTCCGTATCGCTGGGTGCGAGGGTGGTGGGGGCCTGGGGGTGGTCGGCGGTCCGGCCCGTCACGGTCGGGGGGCTCCGGTCCGCGCCCCGGTGAGCGTCAGGTACACGTCTTCGAGGCTCGCGGTGCGCGTCCGGACGCCCTGGAGACCGGCCAGGGCGTCGATCGCGGCCAGGACCCTGCCCGATTCGAGGGTTTCCAGGACGAGTGCGTCCGGCTCCTCGGTGACGCTGTCGACGCCTTCGACGGCCCGCGCCTGGTCGGCGGTCATGCGGCCCGCGGGGACCAGCAGCCGGGTGGTGGGGGTGGCCGCGGCGATCAGGCGGGCGGGGCTGTCGAGGGCGGCGACGGAGCCGTCGACCATGATGGCGACGCGGTCGCAGAGCGCCTCGGCCTCGTCGAGGTGGTGGGTGGTGTAGATGATGGTGCGGCCCGCGCCCTTGAGGTCGCGCAGCACCTGCCACAGATCGCGCCGCGCCTGCGGGTCGAGGGCCGCGGTCGGCTCGTCCAGGAAGATCAGTTCGGGTTCGTGGACGAGCGCGGAGGCGATGGCGAGCCGCTGGCGCTGGCCGCCGGAGAGGTCGTCCACGCGGGTGTCGCCCTGCTCGGTGAGGCCGACGGAGGCCAGTGCCCGTTCGGCCGCCGCACGGTCCACCCGGTAGAGCGCGGCCATGGTGCGCAGATGTTCGCGGGCGGTGAGACGGACGAAGAACGCCGAGGTCTGGGTCTGTACGCCGAGCCTGGGCAGCAGGGACGTGTCGCGCGGCCAGGGGCTGGTGCCGAGGACGGTCACGGTCCCGGAGTCGGCCCTGCGCTGCCCCTCCATGATCTCCACGAGGGTGGTCTTGCCCGCCCCGTTGGGGCCGAGCAGCCCGAAGAACTCGCCGCGCGGCACGGTGAGGGACACCCCGTCGACGGCCCGCGTACCGCCGTACCGCTTGTGTACGTCGTCGAGGACGACGGCCGCCGGCAGGGGGCCGTCCTCCGGGCCGGCCTGGTTGCCCGGGGAGGTGGACGGGGCGGTGGGGCTCATGGACTTCTCCTTGTCCGCCGCCGGGGGCGGCTCGGACCTTCGGGGCGACGGATCGGCACGCGGTGGGTGATCAGACGGTGAGCAGATGGTGGGCGGCCGCCACGACGGCGGCGAGGATCAGTACGAGCACGAGCACCGAGCCCAGCCCGTAGCCGAGGTACGCGGTCCGGGCGCGGCGTGGGTAGTCGGCCGCCGCCGGGTCGCGGCGGGCGACCAGGCGCAGATACGTGCCGGTCGACGCGGCGAGTCCGGTGGCCCCGCACAACTGGCTCACGATCCGGTAGCCGTCGAGCGGCGGGAACGGGACCAGCATGGCGATCGCCTGTGCGCTGCCGAGGAGCAGCAGGGCGCCGAGCGCGTCGTGCGTGGCCGGGTCGAGCGGGGCGGACATCCACAGGGCGCAGAACGGGAGCAGGAACAGCAGGTTCATCACCGCGCCCGCCAGCGCGGTGTGGATGCGTTGCCAACGGGAGCCCAGATAGAGGTAGTTGCCGACCGTGCAGTACATGATGACCACGGGCAGCCGCCAGCGCAGACCGATTTCGGCCACCGTGCCGCCGTGATGCCGGGCGACGACACCGTGGGCGAGTTCATGCAGGGCGGTACTGAACCAGAGCAGCGTGGCGGCGCCCGTCAGCAGTACGGGATTGGTGAACAACTCCCTTGCGTCGACGAGGAGTTCACCCACGTGCAGGGCGACCACCACCTCCATCGCCACCACCAGCACGAGCAGGGGCACCAGCCACCCCGGAGCCAGCAGGAAGCCGACCGCCCGGTGCAGTCGGGCGGTGGTCGCGTCGGCGTCGGCGACCAGCCGGACACTGCCGCGCAGCACCCCGCGCGCGGGCTCGGCGGGCCCGGCGGGCCGGGCGGCGGGGGCGGCGGATCCCGCGGGTGCGGCAGATCCCGCGGATGCGGCGGATCCCCCGGGGGCGGCGGATCCCCCGGGGGCGGCGGATCCCCCGGGGGCGGCGGATCCCGCGGGTGCGGCCGGTCCGGCGGGGGTACGGGCGTCGGCCCCGGCCAGCAGTCCACGGGTGCCGAGCATCCGCAGGATCTGCTGCCAGCGGGCCCCGTCCAGTCGGCGCCCGTACTCACGGGCGTACTCCTCGCCGATCTCCCGCAGGCTCCGCTCGCCGTCCATCCGGGCGATGAGGAAGTGCTCCTTGGGGCCGACCCGGAAGGAGCTTCCGCTGTCGGTGTCCTTGATCAGGTGCACCGTCGCGGCGCCGTCCAGCAGCGCGTCGCTGAGCAGCACCCGGGGCCGCAGCGCGGGCCGGTACTCGGCGAGGGCGTCGGCGGCGGCGCTCATCCCGGCTCCCGCAGGGCCCGGCCGAGCACGTGCGAGAGGTACGCCTCGTCCCTGATCGTCACGTGCAGTCGGTTGTTGGTCATATGCATGTACGGGGAGAGGAGCAGCGGCAGGGAGGCCGCCGGATCGGTGACCAGTTCGTCGCGCTCGCCGTCCCAGGAGCGGAACGTCAGATCGCCGTCGAGGGTCAGCGCGACGGCCCTGTCGCGGAGTTCGGCGCAGTGCTCGGCCCAGCCGGCGAGGAGGCCGGGCAGCCGCGCCGCGCCGTCCTCCTCCGCCACGGCGGCCCGGACCGCGGCGAAGCGGGCGGCCAGCCCGGCTGCCATCGAGGCGTAGTTGCGGTCGTACTCGTCGCTGCCGATGAACCCCGTGCCGGGGAAGGCGCGGTGCCAGAACTCGTAGTAGCTGTCGAGGTAGTCGGCGAGTTCCTGCCGGTCCGGCAGGAAGGCCGCGGACATCACCATCATCAGCTGGGCGGAAGTACCGAGCAGCACGGTCCGCAGATGGAGGTTCTTCGTCCGAAAGGCGTCGATGACCAGGTCGCTGGAGCGCCTGAAATGCCATTCGGCGAGCTCGATCCCGGCCGGGCCGCCGTACTTGCCGTACTCGGGCTCGTAGCGCTCGTCGCTGCGCGAGTTGTTGGGGCGCAGGTTCATCCGGCCCTGGTCGTCCATGTAATGGCCGCGTTCGGCGCCGGGGAACTCGATGTCGAACAGGGTGTTGTAGAAGTCGTTGAGGAACCCGGAGTCCACCTCGTACAGCGCGGGCCGTTCCGCCAGGAACGCGTCCACGGCCGCCTCGGTGCGGCGTCGCACCTCGGCCTCGGCGTCCGGGGACGAGGGCCGGATCCGCAGCCTCACATGAGGGCCCTCCAGCCAGTAGTTGATGAAGAAGTAGCCGGCGAGCAGACCGTCCGCCTCCAGCTCCGCCACCAGCGGGCGGATGCAATGGGTCAGCATGGGGCGGGGGTTGGCGGCATAGAAGATGTGGGTGGCCTGCCAGGCTCCGGCCCGGCGGGTCTCCGTGGCGGCCGGGGTGGGCGGGGCTGGACTCATGAGTGGTCCCTCCTTCGGACGGGGGTGATGGTCTCCACCGCGAGCTCGGCGACATGGCGGCCCCGGCCGGAGAAGGTGTGCAGCCCGTCCTCGTCGGGCAGCATCTCCCGGAACACGACCCGGGCCCCGTCGCTCCTGATCAGTGCCTCGAACGCGGACAGGGAGAGCGGACTGTCGAAGTCGACGTAGCTCGGCTTGCCGCCGGTCGCCCCGCGTGCGCCGCTGTCGGCGACGGTGGCGAAGACCCGGTCCGGCAGGCCATGGGCGCGGCGGAACGCGTGCCAGCCCAGGAACCAGGCGTCCTCCCCGGCCCCCGGCCCGCGCAGCGGCAGCACGGTCGCGGGCGCGCTCCAACTGCGCCGGCTGAGCACCACACTGCCGTGCCGGACCCTCGGCCTGCGGGTGACTCCGCCGTCCGGGGCCCCCTCGGGGACGCCGCCCCACACATTGAGCGGGGACATGGAGGTGGGCGAGAGAAGGAGCAGGGTGCGGGGCAGTTCGGGCAGCGCCAGCGGGACGAGGTAGCCGAGATAGACGGGCACCACCTCCTTGCCCAGCCGGGTGGAGCGCAGGACGAGCCGGTCCGCGGCCCGGTCGTGGACGAGGTACAGGTCGTCCAGGTGGATGCGGTGGGAGGCGGGCAGGGTGCCGCGCTCGCCGGGGCAGACGATCTCGTACTCGGTGAGCCTGCCGTGCAGATTGAGATTGCTGGTGACGGGCCCGCCGGTGACCTCGGCGAGGACGGCGCCCTCGGGCACGAGACCGGCGGTGGCGGCGAGCAGTTGTTGGTCGAGGCCGTCGAAGAGATGTGTGAACCTGCTGAACGGGAAGGAGACACCCCCGTACGAACGGTTGAGGACGACGAGCGGGTCGGCGGGCCGGTCGACGATCTGCACATGGTGCGCGAGCGGGCTGAACTCCGTCTCCAAGGAGGTCAGTTCACCGGCCACCTCGTCGAGGACGTCCGCGTCGACATGGATCTCGCCGCTGCCGTCGCCCGTCTTCTCCCAGGCCGACCACAGGGCGCGCATCCGTTCCACGAAGGCCTGGCGGGCCGTGTCGAGGGCCTTGAGCTGCGGCAGGGAGAGCCAGTTCTCCTCGGGTACGTAGTTCCCGTCCGCGTCGAACGCGGTGCGCTTCGCGGTGAACGACATGTACTGGTCGAAGAAGTCCTCGTGGAAGTCGTGCACGAGCTTCAGCAGATCGTCGCAGCGTCCGCCCTGCCCGTACCGGGCGAGGAAGAACCCCTTGAACGTGACGCGCTGCGGCAGGGTCAGGTCGAAGGCGGGCAGCACCCGCTCCACCGCTCCGAGCGGCCCGGCCGCCAGCCCCTCCCAGGCGGCTGCGGAGAGTTCGGCGCGCCGTCCGGCCGCCACGTCCTCGTACAGCAGGGTCTGCGGGATCCGCGCCCGGTCCATGCCGAGCTCCGTCACCTGGACGGCCCTCAGCTCGGCGCGCAACTCGGCCATCAGGGCGCGCCGTTCGGCCGGTCCCGCGTCCGCGAACCGTTCGACGCGGGAGGCGGGGGCGTCGAGTCCGGCGGCGAGCCGGTCCGCCCAGGGGCGGTCCAGTCCGCGCAGCGATTTCTGGAAGGCGCGCAGCGGATCGGTGTCGTGGACCTCGGTCCGCAGACAGGGGACCTGCACCATCCCCAGGTCGAGGAGCGCCTGGAGGTAGTGCGCGCACTCGGCCTCCCCGGCTTCCCGGTCCTCGGCCAGCCAGTCGGCCAGTTCCCCGTAACGAAGGGTGCCGCGCTCCTCGAACAGGCCGAGGAGGCGCTCCAGGGTGCCGCTGCGGCGGAGGAAGAACAGCCGGTCCTTCACCGCGTCGAAGGTGACGGCGGTGTCCTCGTCGCCCTGCGTGGTCCAGCGCCGCACATAGCGGACCCGGTCGTCGTCGCGGCCCCAGCCGGAGGCCGGGGCGACCGGCAGATCGGCGCGGCGGACCGGGTCCGCGATCACGGCCTGGGCGAGCCGTCCGACGGCGACGACATTGAGCCGCAGCAGCCCTGCCCATTCCTCGTCGATCCGGACCGCGAGGCCCCGGTCCTCGGCGGACTCGTCGAAGGTCCCGAGGGCGACACCGGTGAACGTGGAGAACGGGCTGGTCTTGCAGGCCGTCCGGTAGAGGTACGAGAGCAGTGAGCGCTCGATCTTGCGCCGCTTCTTGTCCGGCACCGCCCCGGAGTCGCTCCTCGTGTACGCGTCGAGCTGCGCGTCCAGCGCCGGGGAGGCCAGCGGCAGCCCCTTGCGCAGCCGTTCCTCCCCCGCCAGCCGGCGCAGTGCCTCGCGGGCGAGCCCGGTCTCCTCGGCGAGCAGGGCGCGGCCCGCCGCCCGCTGCTCGTCCAGCCGGCGCCGGCCGGTCAGCCAGGCCGCCAGCGCCGTGCCGGTCGCCGCGTCGAGTCCCCGCACCAGCGCCAGCGCGTGGTCGGCGGCCTCGGTCCCCGGCAGCCGGTTGTTGAAGACGTCGCGGCGCAGTCGCAGCAGCGCGCGGCGCAGCGCCTCGTCCTCGCTGCCGCCGATGAGACCGTGGAGCAGGTCGCCGAGCCGTTCGCCGTCGGCGCGCGACCGCTCGGTGGCGTGCAGGACCTCGTCGGCCCAGTGGCGGCTGCGCGGGCAGCGCAGCGCCCGTACGCTCTCGACCGGCAGCCCGGCGACCCGCAGCATGAAGCGGGGGCGGGTGACGGTGGCGGAGGATGGGTGGTCCGGCGTCATGGCGGGTGGTCTCCCCTTCTCGTTCCGGTGGTCTTCCAAGGTGGTCGCGCTCAGAGCCTGTCGGGTGACCTTCGATCGGAGAGCGGACGCGGCGTGGTGCGTGCGATTCCGAGGCGCCGGGATGGCCTCGGATGGGTCTCCCCTGCTCCTTGAGAGCTTGGGGAAGGAGCTACCAGGGCATTTCGGCAACGCATGAGGGGGTCCCCCTGGCCCTCAAGGCCTTGGGGGGAGTGCGTGCCACGCCGTGGCTGCCCGATCAGAGGTCGCCCGGCAGGCTCTCAGGCGATCTCGTACCGGAAGTCGGCCGGGGCGGGCCGCTCGTTGCCGATCATCATGATCAGCAACGGCGCCTCCCCCGTCCCGGCGAGGGAGAGTTCCTCGATGTACGAGATGTTGTCGAAGCCGAGCGCCACCCCGCACCCGATGCCCACGGCGGACGCGGCGGTGTAGGCGGTCTGCGCGATCGCCCCGACGGTGGCGTTGACCAGCCGGTATCCGCGATCCCCGACGGCGTCGAGGACGGCTTCGGTGCGCACGGTGGGCACCAGGACCGCGCCCGCCTGCTCCAGGTTGTAGTTCGACAGGAAGTAGTTCTTCTGCAGGAACTCCCCCGGCCTGCCCGCCTTCACCAGCCGCAGCACGTGCGCGTCGGGGTCGTACTCGTACGCGCCGGGCTCGATCCCCTCGACATGGCCGACGAACGCGTAGAGCTTCGCCAGCCGCTGTCCCCCGGTGTCCCCGCCGAGCCGCGAGCCGGCCACGGAGGCCGCGAGGCAGGCGGCCAGTTGCTCGGCTCCGATCGGGCGCTGGGCGTCGAAGCGGCCGAAGCTGCTGCGGCGGGCGCGCAGGGCGGTGCGTACGTCCGTGCCGAGCGGCGGGGCCGGCGGCAGCGACACCTCCGGGCGGGCCGGATCGGCGGGGTGCGCGGCCGCGGGGGCGAGCACCGCCGGGTCGGGGCGGTCGGTGGCGCGGGCGGCGGTGACGGCCTGCATCCGCCGGAGCGCGTCGAAGGCGAGGACGGTGCGCGAACGCTCACGGTCCCGGTGACGCACGGAGACCGGGGCGGCCAGGGGTGTACGGGCGGCGGCCCCGGCCCAGTCGAGCGGTACGACGGCGAAGACGCCCTCCGCCGCCGTGTCGACACCGAGCAGCCGGCCGAGCCGTTCCTCGTCGAACCAGAGCGCCGGCTGTACGGACAGTCCGCGCGCGCCGGCCCACATCCGCCAGGTCTGCACACACGCGCCGAGGTCCATGGACACGGCGTGGAAGGAGAAGTTGTTGTACTTGAAGGCGTTCTGCCAGTACTTGATGCCGAGGACCAGATACTGATCGGTGTCCGGCCCCGGAGCCCCGTCCCCGAGTGCCGCCCGCACCTCGCCGGAGACGTCCCCGGTCAGCAGCCGCTGCATCGCGTGGTGCCGCGTGGAGTAGTAGTGCACCCCCGGCGGTACGGGACCGCTCGGCCCGGACACCCAGTAGACGCTGACCGGGTAGAGCCCGCCGCCGGACGCCGAGCCCCGCGACCAGTTGGCGAGCGGGTAGTGCGGCAGGGCACCGAGGTCGGTGTTGGTCTGGATGCCCAGGCGGCGGCCGGTCAGCCCGTAGGAGTCGCGGAGCATCCCGGCGAGCAGCGCGAGATCGAACTCCCCGTCCCCGTAGGTCTCCTGATTCTCCTGGGCGAGCCCGCGGTCGAGCGCGGCGTCGGCCGGGTAGTCGCAGTCGGGCAGCGGGAGGCTGTCGACGCCGGGGTAGAACTTGGCCTTGCGCGGGCCGTCCGACCAGTTCGGCACGAAGTCGGCGGGGTCCATCGGGACCCGGCCGCGCTGAAGGATCGCGGCGGCGTATTCATGGGCGTACCCCATGGCGGGCTCCTCGGTCACGGGAAGGGGTGCGGGGCGGGGTTGAGGTCGGCGTCGGTGAGATCGCTCCCGCGCAGCCCGGCCTCGCGCAGGGCGGTGCGCAGCCGGTCCATGCCGAGGGCGCGCTGCCGGGTCCAGCCGAAGTCGATCGGCAGCAGTCCGGGCACGATCACGCCGACCGTGGTCAGACCCAGCTCACGCTGTTCCGGCATGGTCTGGTCGACGACGACCACATCGAATCCGGCGGCGGTGACGGCGTCCACGCACCGGGTCAGGTCGGTGCGCAGATCGTCGGAGACGGGCAGCGCCGAGCCGTCCCCGTACAACTGGTCGAGGGACCGCAGGGGCGGGCGCGGCGCCCCCGGCTCGCCGATCAGGAAGTGCGCGTGGCGGCCCATCTCCGGGACGCCGTAGGCCAGGGGGTGGTCGTGCAGCGCCTCGACCCGGTGGAAGTCGTCCGCCATGGCGCGCAGCCGCTCCAGGTCGCGTTCGGTGCGCCGGCGGAGGTTCACCGCGTCGGTGGCGATCTCGCAGAGCGCGCCGGCCAGGGCCGCCTCCGGGTCCAGTCCGGCACCCGCGCCGAAGCACATCAGGCCCGGGCCGCCGTCCCTCCGCACGGCGACCCCCGTGACGACCGGGACCGGGAAGGAGATCCGGGTGTCGAAGAAGCGGGCCTCGTAGCCGTACATCTCCAGCCGGTCGACCATCTGACGGGTGGCCGGGCGGCGGCTGGTGCGCGGGTCGATCTCCGGCAGGGACGCCTTCCCGTACCAGGCGAGCAGGAACGCGTCGCGCTCGACGACCTCCATCAGCCCGAAGTAGACGGCCTCTTCGAGGCAGCCTCCCGAGGCGCAGCCGTTGGAGCTCTCCTGGACGAAGCGGTTCTCCAGACCGGGGGCGTGGTAGTACGTGAGGACCTCGGGCACCAGGACCGTGCGCCGGTCGCGCAGGGACCAGCCGTGGACCCAGGGGATCGTGCGGTCCGGGGTGAACGGGGTGACGCGCGGGTTGGCCCGGTGGAAGGCGTCGGAGTACAGCCCGCACACCCGCGGGTCGAGCGCGTGCTCGCCACGGGCGCGCAGGGCGTTCAGGGAGTCCCGGGTCCGCACCGCCCTGGACCGGGAGCGCATGCCCGCGTACCGCTCAAGTCCTTCGAGCACACCGATCCGCATGCTCTCGGCGAAGGTGTCGGCGTGGCCGCCCCAGAAGGTCTCGCGCAGATACTCCCCCGAGCGCATGGAGAAGCAGCCGATGGTGGCGGAGGTGGAGGTGGAGGAGACGTCCTGGACGACGGACGGGCCGAGCGAGCCGCACACCGGGTTGGCATACGGCTCGACGGGCAGTGCGTACTCCTCGATGTCCCGGACCCGGAAGCTGCCGGGCCGGTGCTTGGGCGCCGGGCGCAGGGTGAGCGTGGCCGCCCCGGCGGTGTCCGGCTCCCGCACCCCGCAGCGCGGGCACTCGGGGTCGGGGACGAGCGGGTAGTGGCGGACCGTCAGCGTCCGCAGGTCCACCAGGTGCACGGCGGGCAGGGCGCCGGTCTCCGGTCCGGTGCCGCCGAGCCGGGCGGCGACGACCCCCGCGAGGGCGTGCGCGGCGAACGGTGTGAGGTAGGGGGACTCCCCGGCCGCCCGGGTGCCCGAGCCGAGCTCCAGCGCCTCGCGCAGCGCGACGGAACGGACCGCCTGCCAGCGCCGTTCGAGGCAGTGGGCGCAGATCCGCCGGCCGGTGCGTCCGGGCGGCGCGAAGGGGCCGACGACGACGTGCGGACCGTAGAACCGGACGGGCACGGCGGCCTCCGCCACCGGGGTGCCGGTGACCGCCGCCCCGTCCGCGAAGGCGTCGCGCACGCCGAGCGGCGCCACGTCCAGCGGCGGCGGGGTGCCGTGGTGGGTCAGGGCCAGCGCCTCGTGCAGGAGCGCCGCGAGCGTGCGCGCGGACTCCGCCGCCGGGGCACGCTCGCCGCGGACGGGGGTCTCAACGGACATCGGGTCCGCCCCCGCCGTCCACCGTGAGCAGCACCCGGGCGGTACTGATGCCGCCGGTGGCGAGATCGGCCGGGGTGGTGGGCACGTACAGCGCGTCGCGTCCGGCGAGCCGGAGCCGGTCGAGCACCCCGGTGAACGTGGCCGTGGGCCCGGCCGCCGTGACGGGGGCGCCGGTGACCGCGATGCTCCCGGCGGCGAGGTCCCTCACCAGCGGGTCGCCGAGGTCGATGTCCGCGTCCGGGTCCTCGGCGGCGAGTTGTGCCCGGCCGAGCAGATCCCGCAGCGCGGCGCAGGCCGCAGCCCGGCGCGACAGTCCCGCGCCGACCGCCCAACGCCCCGGCGCCCGCTCCCCGTCGGGCTCCCGGGCCAGCACCACCTGGGCCGAGGTGCGCTCCTCCTCCCCCAGGTCCAGCAGTTCCACGGCGAGATCCAGGTTGGCCGCGGACTTCAGCAGGAACACCAGTTCCGGGTCGTCGCCGTCGGCGGAGACCGGGCTCACCACCGCCGTGCCCCGGACCGCCCGCAGCAGTGCGTCGTGCGCCAGCGCCGACAACAGGCCGACCCCCGCGGCCTCCCGCGCGTCCGCACCCGCGCCCGCACCCGCGGCCGTGGCGAGATGGAGCCGGTCCCGGTTGTGCGCTCCGAAGGTGCGTACGGCCGCGGCCGGCACCCGGACCGGTTCCTTGCCGATCAGCGAGGTCGCGACGGTCCAGGCGTCCGGCAAGGCGCCGGTCCCGCCGCCGGTGGTCAGCGTGTCGGGGCCCAGGATCCGGTCGGCCGGCACCGCCGCGGCCCGGTCCAGGGGCACCACGTGCTCCACGTACGCCGCGGCGGCCGCGTACAGCGCCCGCATCCGCGCGCCCGCCAGATGGTGCACGTCGAAGGCGGCGATCCTGCGCCGCGCCCCGGTGCCGAGCGCCACCTCGACCCGGCTGAGCTTCAGCGGGGTCTGGGTCAGCCCCTCGTCGTCGTAGCGGGTGAAGATCCCGGTGTGCGGGCGCACCAGCGCCCCGCTGATCCGGTTCAGGTCCTCGACCATGGCCTCCGCGTCACGGGCGGTCTCCACGGTCGGGGTGACGGGCAGTGCCAGGCCCTCCGGCAGCGCGGGCGCCGGTTCGCGCGCGTCCAGGGCGGCGCAGCGACCGCAGCGGGGGTGCGGCCGCACCGGCTCGGACATCACGTCCAGCGAGGCCAGGTCCTGGACGAGGACCTGCCCCGCGGTCTCGGCGGGCAGCGCACCGGTGGTGAGGCGGAAGATCTCGTAGCCGAGGAGGTTGCCCACCATCGCGGCGACCGGGCCGGACAGTTCGTCCCCGGACACCGGGGTGGCACCCGCGGCCTCGCCCCAGAGCGCGGCGGCCTCCCCGGCCGACACATTGCCGCCCAGCCGCAGCAGGGCGCAGGACCAGCAGCCGGTGGCGGTCGCGGTGGAGAGCGGGCCGACGACGAGCCGCTCGCCGAACAGCCAGGCGGGGATCAGGGTCCGGCCCTCGGGCACGCCGGCGGCGAGCAGCCGGTGGGTGCGCGCCCCGGCCCCGGCCCCGGTCACCACGACGACGTCGTAGCCGTCGAGGGCCGCCCAGTCGGCCCCGGGACCGGCGGCGATCCGCTCCGCCCGTGCGGCGCCCCGGGCCGCCTCGGCCGTGACCTCGCCGAACTCCGTGGTCGTGCCGATCCGCACGCACCCGTTCCGCAGCAGGCTCAGCGCGCACCACCGGGCGATCTCGTCGTCGCCGAGCACCGCGACGCGGGTGGCGCGGAAGCGGGCGAAGCGCTCCGGCGCACCGTTGACGTAGTGGTCGACATAGGCGATCTGGGCCGCGAACCGCTGCGCCACCTCGTCCGGTACCGGCCCGGCCCCGGTGCCGGACTCGGGCACGTCGCGGGCGAACCCCCGCTCGTACAGCGTCCTGACCAGCTCCGCCGCCATCGCCCGCTGCCCCGGCCCGAAGCCCGCGCAGAGGTCGGCGAGCCGGTGGTGGCCGGCCAGGTGCGGGACGACGAGGGAGGCGAAGCGGTAGGCGGTGCGTCCGGCCAGGTGGAACCCGCCGTCGGCGTTGTGGAAGAGCACCCCGCCGGGGGTCTCGGTGAACAGCACGTCCCGGCGGATGCGCGGCCGGGTCGCGGCGAGCGTCTCGAACGTCCCGGTCACTGCGGTTTCGGCACTCTCGGCACTCTCGGCCATGGGGTCACACCTTCTCTGTGCGGCGGATGCGTTCCTGGTCGGTTCTTCGTACGTAGACGCGGAGCAGTTCATGGATGCGGTACGGGCCCGGCGGGCCGTCCTCCAGCAGTCCGGCGTCGGCCAGCCGCTCCAGGGCCGCCTCGGTGACGGCCGGGACGTCCTCGGCCGTGAAGGCGGACCCGGGTGCTGCCGCGACCCGCAGGAACGCCTCGGACAGCCGCGGGTCGAGCCGGTTCAGCGCGCCGTCCAGGAGGGCCGTCACGGACAGGCCCGGGGTGTCGGTGAGGGTGAGCCGGGCGAGCGGGTCCTGGCCCAGCCAGCCGACGGCATCGCCGAGCCGCAGTGCGGGGCGGGTCAGCAGACGGGCCGTCAGGATGCGCAGGGCGAGCGGGAAGTGCCCGCACAGCGCGGTGAGCCGGTGCGCGGCGTCCGGCTCCGCCTCGACCCGTTCGGCGCCGAGCACGGACAGCAGCAGCGCGTACGACTCCGCCCCGGTGAACGCGGAGAGCCGGTGCACCCACCCGCCGTGCGTGGCGACGAGCCCGGCGAGCCCCATCCGGCTGGTGACGATCACGGCTCCCCGCGCCTGTGCGACGAGGGGCAGCAGCGGGCGCACCTGGTCGGCGTCGCGCACGTCGTCGAGCACGAGCAGGGTGCGCCCGTCCGCCTGTCCGGGGCGCAGGGCCGCCGAGACCTCCGCCGCGACCTCGGCGGCGCCACGGGGTTCGCCGTCCGGCCGGGTCGTACGGATGAGCAGCCGGCCGCCCGGGAAGGCGTCCCTGACCAGGTGCGCGACGTGGTGGGCGAGTGCTGATTTACCGATGCCCGGTGCCCCCGACACCAGCACGGTGAGCGGGTGTCGGCCGTCCTCGCCGGGTGCGGCGGGGGCGGTGAGACGGGCCACCATGGCGGCGGTCTCGGCTTCCCGCCCGGTGAAGTTCACCACCGCGGGAACCTCCGGCGCCACGGGTGGCGCGCCCGCTCCCGGCAGGGCCGTGGCGGCGGACGCCCCGGCGGCCACGGCCAGGGGCGGGCCCCAGGGCACCGTCGCCTCCGGCCCCGTCGGCGCCGGGGCGGAGCCGTCGGCCACGACCAACTCGCCTTCGACGACCCGTGTGAGGGCACCGGGCGCCCGCAGGGGCCGGCTGTCCTCGGCCCCCGGGTCCTCGCCGCGCAGAATCGCGAGCTCCAGCTGCTGGAGTGCGGGAGAGGGGTCGACGCCCAGTTCGTCCAGCAGGAACCCCTTGACCCGCCGGTACTCCGCGAGGGCCTGCGTCTGCCGTCCGGTCCGGTAGAGCGCCTCGATCAGCTGCTCGTGAAGCCGCTCATGGCCCGGGTATACGCGCGTAGCCGTCCACAGTTCGACGAGGGCCTCCCCGTAACGTCCGAGGCCCAGCAGCAGATCGCAGACCCGTTCCACACTGCGCAGCCGCTCCTCCGCGAGCCGCGGCACCTCGTCCCGGTGCAGCACGTCGGAGCGCACATTGGCCAGCAGTGAGCCCTGCCAGAGGGACAGCGCGTCCTTGAGCGTGCAGAGTTCGGCCTCCGGGTCCTGCGACATGGCCACCGCACGGCGCACCTGGTCCCGGAAGCCGAGCAGGTCCAGCGAGTGCGGTTCGGCGGTGATCCGGTAGCCGCCGGGCACCGCCTCGATGGAGGTCTCCGTCACTCCGTGCTTGGTGAAGAGCCGGCGCAGCCGAAGGACGCAGGTCTGGAGGGCGGCCTTGGCGGTGGCCGGCTGCTCCTCCCCCCACACGGCCCGCTGGAGGTAGTCGGCGGACACCACGGCGTTGGCGTGCAGGAGAAGTGCGGCCAGCAGGATCGTCGGCTTCGACGGCTGGAGCACGACGGCCTCGGGACCGTCCGTGATGGTCAGCGGCCCTAACAGCTGAAACCGCATCACGGCGGTCTAGTCCCAGCCGTTGACCAGCTTGCACACCTGGACGGGTGCGGCGGGCAGGGGGAGCCGGTCCAGCACCGTCTCCAGGCGCGTACAGACCGTCCGATCGGCCTGTACGGGGCCGGGGTGACCGGCCGGGGGGCCGAAGGAGGACGTCCCCGCGGCGGAGGCGGCACCGGCGGAGAGCACGAGCGAGACCAGGGCGAGACCGGTGACGGCGGCAGTGCGTGCGGCGCCGGCCGGCCGGCGCGAGAGCGAAGAGCTGAACACGATTCCCCTTCGGCTGTTGCGTCCTGCCGGGGGTTCCCGGCAGGACGACGATGCCAGCGAGGAGGGCGCACAGGCGCGCCCGGACGTGTCAGCTTGCTGCACGGACCACGGCAGCTTCGTGCAAGCGGCCCCGGTCGCGGGAGGCCCCGGGGAACGCCCCGGACCGGGGCCGCACGCGTCCGGCCCCGGAGTGTTTGGAGGAACACCCCGGGGCCGGATCAGTCATCCTACGTGGGCCGTGGCCGCGGCTATTCCGTGGCGATCGCGTTCAGCACGTTCATCCTGCCCGCCCGGAACGCCGGGACCAGGGCCGCGAACAGGCCGACGAAGGCCGAGGCGACGAAGACCGTGAGGATCGTCGGCCACGGGATCTCCAGGACGTCGAGCCCTTCCAGGGCCAGCAGCTTCTGGGCCGCCGTGCCCCAGCCCATGCCGAGGCCGAGGCCGAGCAGGGCGCCGAAGACCGCGATGACCACGGACTCCAGACGGATCATCCGGCGCAGCTGGCGGCGGGAGAGGCCGATGGCGCGCATCAGTCCGATCTCGCGGGTCCGCTCGACCACCGACAGCGCCAGGGTGTTCACCACTCCGAGCACCGCGACGATGATCGCGAGGGCCAGCAGGCCGTAGACGATGTTCAGCAGCTGGCCGATCTGGTCCTGCAACTGCTCCTTGAAGTCGGCCTGGTTCTTCACCTCGTACTGCGGGTACTTGGCAAGGGCGTCCTTGAGGGCGGCGTACGCCTCCTTCTCCTTGCCGTCCTCGGCCTTCGCGAACATGATCATGTTCTTCGGCAGGGTGTCGGCGGGGACGTACCGCGCGGCGGTCGTGAGGTCGGTGTACATCGCGCCCTTGTCGATGTTCACGTCGTCCGAGGTGATCGCGGCGACCTTCAGCCTGGCGGTCTCGCCGCCCTTGAACGCGACGGTGAGCCGGTCGCCGACCTTGACGTGGTGCTCGGTGGCGTACGTCTCGCCGACCGACATGGCGTCCTTGCCGTAGGCGTCGGCCAGCTTGCCGGAGACGGTCTCGCGGCGCACGTCGTCCCGGTACGTGGGGTCGACGGCGGCCAGGGCCTTGTCCTCGGCACTGCCGTCGGGCGCGGTGATCTTGGCGCCGACGACCTTGTACGAGGTGAGGTGCTCGATGCCCGGCACGGCCTCCAGGGCCTTCTCGGCCTGCGGCACGATCAGCTGGAAGTTGCTGCCGGACGACTGGACGATGAAGTCCGCGCCCACCGACTTGTCGAGTTCCTCGGTGGCCGAGGCGACCATGGAGGAGCCGACGACCGAGAGGCAGGCCACCAGGGCGAGACCGATCATCAGGGCGGCGCCGGTCGCTCCGGTGCGGCGCGGGTTGCGCAGGGCGTTGCGCTCCGCGAGCCGCCCGACGGGGCCGAACATCCGCAGCATGACCGCGCTCAGCACCCGGACCACGAAGCCGGCCAGCAGCGGGCCGATCACGATGAAGCCGATCAGGGTGAGGACCACGCCCGCACCGAGGAGGAGCGAGCCCTCGCTCGACTTGTCGGCGCGCGTCGCGGCGAGCAGCGCGGCGCCACCGGCGAGGGTGAGGACGAGGCCGATCGCGGCCCGCACCCGGCCCGCGCGGCCGTCCGCCGGGGTTCCGGCGTCGCGCAGGGCGGCCATCGGGGAGATCTTCCCGGCGCGGCGGGCCGGGATGTAGGCGGCGACGACGGTGACGAGGATGCCGAGCGCGAGGCCGACGACCGGGGTCGTCCAAGCGATCGTGAGGTCCTTGGTGGACAGTTCCATGCCCATGGCGCCCATGAGCTTCATCAGGCCGACGGCGAGGCCGATCCCGGCGCCGACGCCGAGGACGGAGCCGACGATGCCGAGGAACAGCGCCTCGATCAGTACGGACCGGTTGACCTGCTTGCGGCTGGAGCCGATGGCCCGCATCAGGCCGATCTCGCGGGTGCGCTGGGCGACCAGCATCGAGAAGGTGTTGACGATCAGGAAGATGCCGACGAGGAAGGCGATCCCGGCGAAGCCGAGCATCGCGTACTTCATGACGTCGAGGAAGGAGCCCATCGAGTCCCTGCTGGCGTCCGCGGCCTCCTTCTGGGTCTGGAGCTCGTACCCGGAGGTGTCGCCGAGCGCGGTGGCGACGTTCTTCTTCAACTCGGTGTGGGAGACACCGGATTGGGCGGACACGAAGACGACGCTGAAGACGTCCGGCGCGCCGAGCAGCTTCGTCTGCGCGGTGGCGGTATCGAAGTAGACGACGGCCGCACCGGGGTTGGTGACCTTGAACGTGACGATGCCGCTGATCTTCGCGTTGATGTCGCCGTTGGGGGTGATGGTGCGCAGCGAGTCGCCGATCTTCAGGTGGTGCTTGTCGGCGGTGTCGGCGTCGAGCATCGCCTCGGTGGGACCGCGCGGCACGCGACCGGAGGTGATCTCCATCGAACGCAGGTCGTTCTTCGTCCAGTTGCGCGCGATCGTCGGGGCGCCCGACGTCGATCCGATGTTCTTGTCGTGGCTGTCGACGACGGTGACGGACGTGCTGACGGCCGCGCCCTCGGCGTCCTTCACCCCGGTGGCCCCGGCGGCCTTCTCGACGGTGGCGGCGGGCACGGTGACGGGCTTGCCGTTCTCCGGCAGCCGGTCGTTCTCGTCGGGGCTCTCGGGCCGGACGGTGACGTCGGCCGCCGTCGCGGCGAAGAGCTTGTCGAACGTGGTGTTCATGGTGTCGGTGAAGACGAGCGTGCCGCACACGAACGCCACCGACAGCAGGACCGCGACGGCGGAGAGCGCCATGCGTCCCTTGTGCGCGAAGAAGTTGCGCCTCGATGTCTTCCAGACGGTCATGAGGTCCGCCCGCGGGAGTCGAAGTCCTTCATGCGGTCGAGGACCTGGTCGGCCGTCGGGCTGTGCATCTCGTCGACGATGCGCCCGTCGGCGAGGTAGAGCACCCGGTCCGCGTAGGAGGCGGCGACCGGGTCGTGGGTGACCATGACGATGGTCTGGCCCAGCTCGTCGACCGATCTGCGCAGGAAGCTCAGCACCTCGGCGCCGGCCCGCGAGTCCAGGTTCCCGGTGGGCTCGTCACCGAAGATGATCTCCGGCCGGGCGGCGAGCGCCCTGGCCACCGCGACGCGCTGCTGCTGGCCGCCGGAGAGCTCGGTGGGGCGGTGCTTGAGCCGCTCGGCGAGACCGACGGTCTCCACGACCTGCCGCAGCCAGGCCGCGTCGGGCTTACGGCCCGCGATGTCCATCGGCAGCGTGATGTTCTCCAGCGCGTTGAGCGTGGGGAGCAGGTTGAACGCCTGGAAGATGAAGCCGATCCGGTCCCGGCGCAGCTGGGTGAGCTTCTTGTCCTTGAGCCCGGTGATCTCGGTCTCGTCCAGGAAGATCTGACCGGAGGTCACGGTGTCCAGTCCGGCCAGGCAGTGCATCAGCGTCGACTTGCCGGAGCCGGACGGACCCATGATCGCCGTGAACTGCCCGCGGGCGATGTCCACATCGACATGGTCGAGCGCGACGACACGGGTCTCCCCCGCGCCGTAGGCCTTGACGACCTGCCGCGCCCGCGCAGCCACGGCCGTACGCCCTCCAGTGCCCCCGTGCCTGGGAATGGTTACAGCCGTTGTCACGGTATTTCTCCTATGTCCGTCAGTGTTCAGGATGTCGCGGTGTACGGATGAAGTCTGGTGTTCCGAGGGGGGCCTGCGCTCTGGTGCGCAGCGCAGTCTTCTGGTGGGGTTTCCCCCACCCCGCCCCCTGTGGTTAGTCGCATTCGCGGCGGGAATCAGCCGTTTCTCGCGGTGTAGGAACACCGTAAGGAGCGGACCCGCGCCGTCACGTCCTCCGCCGGGAGGAAGCATCCCTGGGCAAAAGTGGGGAGCGCCCCTTAGGGGTATCGGCCCCCGGGTGGAGACGGACCTCAGGGGCCGGCCCCATGGGCGCACCCTCCGGGGTCCGCCGGGGCCGTCGGGCCCGTCCCCCGGCAGCACCCTCCCCGCCGGGAGCCACGGGTGAGACAGTGTCACGAGAAAATACGTGCAGGGGGAAGGAATCTTGGTGAGCGGCGCGGGCGGCAGTACCGAAGCGATGTCCGGGTCCGGGGTGGACCCGACCCCGTCCCCCGCCGCACCGCGCGGACGCGGCCCGGTGGTCGCCGCCCTGATGCTCGGCATGGCCCTGGCGGCCATCGACGGCACCATCGTCTCCACCGCCGTCCCGCAGATCGTCGGCGACCTCGGCGGCTTCTCCGTCTTCTCGTGGCTGTTCTCCGGCTATCTGCTGGCCGTGACGGTCACCCTGCCGGTGTACGGGAAGCTCTCCGACACCTTCGGCCGCAAGCCGGTCCTGATCGCCGGCATCGTTCTGTTCCTGTTCGGTTCGGTTCTCTGCGCCGCCGCCTGGAACATGGCCGCGCTGATCGCCTTCCGGGTCGTCCAGGGCCTGGGCGGCGGCGCCCTCCAGGGGACCGTGCAGACCATCGCCGCCGACCTCTACCCACTCAAGGAACGCCCGAAGATCCAGGCCAAGCTGTCGACCGTATGGGCCACGTCGGCGGTCGCGGGGCCGGTGATCGGCGGACTCTTCGCGGTGTACGCGGACTGGCGCTGGATCTTTCTGATCAATCTGCCGGTCGGGGCCGTCGCGCTCTGGCTCGTCGTACGCCACCTGCACGAGCCGTCCCGCATCCGCCGGGCGGCCGGCGCGCCCCGCCCCCGTATCGACTGGGCGGGCGCCCTCGCCGTCTTCGCCACCGGCACCCTGCTGCTGACGGCGCTCGTCCAGGGCGGGGTCGCCTGGCCCTGGCTCTCCACCCCGTCCCTCGGGCTGCTGGCCGGCAGCGTCGCGCTCGGCGCGCTGACGGTCGTCATCGAACGGCGGGCCGCCGAGCCGATCATCCCCGGCTGGGTCTGGCGGCGGCGGACCATCGCCTCGGTCAATCTCGCGCTGGGCGCGATGGGACTGCTGATGGTCGCCCCCACCGTCTTCCTGCCGACGTACGCCCAGTCGGTGCTCGGCCTCGGCCCCGTCGCCGCCGGTTTCGTCCTGTCCGTGATGACTCTGAGCTGGCCGGTCTCCGCGGCGTTCTCCAACCGCGTCTACAACCGCATCGGCTTCCGCCTCACCGCGATCATCGGCATGGGCTGCGCCCTGCTGATACTGCTCGCCTTCCCGCTGCTGCCGTATCCGGGCGAGCCCTGGCAGCCCGCCCTGATCATGCTGCTGCTCGGCGCGGCGCTCGGGCTGTTCCAGCTGCCGCTGATCGTCGGGGTGCAGTCGACGGTCGGCTGGGCCGAGCGGGGGACGACGACCGCGTCGGTGCTCTTCTGCCGGCAGGTCGGCCAGAGCGTCGGTGCCGCGCTCTTCGGCGCCGTCGCCAACGGGGTCCTCACCTCCCGGCTGGCCGCCGCCCCCGTACCCGGACTGCCCGGCGACCTGGACGCGGTCTCGCACGCCCTGGACGACCCGGGCAGCCTCTCGGCCGCCGCGACCGACCAGTTGCGGCGGGCCGTCGACGCCGCCGTCGACCATGTCTATCTGGGCGCCGCCGCGGCCGCGGCGCTCGCCCTGCTGGTGCTGGTCCTGCTGGCCCCGCGCCGCTTCCCGGTCCTCACCGAGGAGCCCGGCGGCGACACCCCCGCGCCGTGACGCGGGAGCTCCATTTCGTCGAAAGTTCACGCAACTGAGCCCATTACCGTGGGTAGTTCCAGCCATACTCTCCTCAACTGCCGTACCCACGAGTAATGTTCGCGCTTCCTACAGCACACCCGCACTCCTGCCTTGCCGTCCAGACCAGGACCCGAGCCTTGCAAGGAGCAGCACCCAGATGTCGTACGGAAACCCGCCCCCGCCCCCGTATCCCTCCCGGCCCGAACGGCTGCCGAAGCCGTCCCGGCGGCATCAGCCCCCGCCTCCGTACCACCCCGACTACCTGCTCCCCTGGCAGAGTTCGCACCCCTCGCCGCCCGCGGAAGAGCCGGACGCACCCGCCGCGCCCACGTCCTCCGCCACCCGTCACGGCGACCTGCGCCGACTGCGCACCGCGTACCGGCTGCTGCGGCGCATCACGACACTGACCGCACTCGGCTACTTCATCGCCTTCCTGCTGCTCTCCGGCTTCGCCAAGGACCTGATGGACCGGCCCCTGTTCGGCGGTCTCAACCTCGGCCTGGCCCTCGGCCTCTGCCAGCTCCCGGTGACGCTGCTCGCCGTCGTCCTGTACGAGCGGACCGCCCGGCAGACCGTCGATCCCCTCGCCGCCCGGATCCGAAGAGCGGGAGCGGCCCGGTGAACGGATTCGACAACTCCGCGCAGACCATGTCCCTCGTGGCCTTTCTCGCCGTGGCCACGGTGGCACTGCTGCTCTGTGTGATGACCGGTCCGGACCGCGACGACCTCGACGAGTTCTACACCGGCTCCCGCACGCGCTCCCCCCTGCGCAGCGGCCTCGCCCTGGCGGGCGACTACCTCTCCGCCGCCACGGTCCTCGGCACCACCGGCATCATCGCCCTCACCGGCTACGACGGGATGATCCTCGCCCTGAGCATCACCCTCTCGCTCGTGCTGCTGATGTTCCTGCTGGCCGAACCGCTGCGCAACGCGGGCGGGTTCACCATGGGCGACCTGCTCGAACGCCGTGCCCCCGGCCGCGCGGTCCGCATCGCCGCCTGCGCGGCCGCTCTCGCCGCACTGGTGCCGATGATGGTCGTCCAGCTCGCGAGCAGCGGCGATCTCCTCGCCTTCATCCTGGGGTTCGACAGCTCGGGATTCCGCACCGGCGCCATCATCGGGCTCGGCATGCTGATGATCGGCTACGCGGCGATCGGCGGCATGAAGGGCACCTCACTGATCCAGGTCGTGAAGACCGTGGTCCTCTTCGTCGCCGCCCTCACCATCGCCCTACTGATCATGAACCGGTTCGGCTGGGACACCGGCGCCCTGCTCTCGGCCGCCCAGCAGGGCAGCGGGGCGGGGGGCGCCTATCTGCGCTCGGGGCTCCAGTTCGAGGGCAGCGGGCTCGACATGGTCAGCTCCGAACTGACCGTGGTGCTCGGCGCCGCCTGCCTGCCGCACGTCACCCTGCGCATGACGAACGCCCCGTCCACCCAGGCCGTCCGCCGCTCCCTGTCCTGGGCGGTCTGTGTGGTCGCCGGGATCTGCCTGCTGCTCGTCGTGATCGGCTTCGGCGCCGGCGCGCTCGTCGGACATGACGGCATCACCGCCGCCGGAGCATCCGGGAACAGCTCGATCCTGCAGGTCAGCGGAGCCGTCGCGGGCGGCGGCCAGATGGGCGCGCTGATCGTCACGACGATGACGACGGCCATCTTCCTGACACTGCTCGCCTCGGTCGCCGGAATGATCCTGGCCTGTGCCAACGCCCTCGCCCACGACCTCTTCGCCCACGGCCTGCACGGAGTGCGCCGCCGGAACACGCAGCCGGTGGCGGGCCTGTCCGAGATGCGCACGGCACAGGTCTCGGCGGTCGCCGTCGGGCTGCTCGCCATCACGCTCGCCGTCGTGGCCAGGCACTGGAACGTGCAGGCGCTGGCGACGCTCTCCTTCTGCGTCGGCGCGTCGGCGCTCGCCCCGGCGCTGGTCTACAGCATGTTCTGGCGGCGCTTCACCCGTACCGGACTGCTCTGCACCCTGATCGTCGGCACCGCCGCCGTCATGGTGCTGATCACGGGCACCAATCTGGTCTCGGGCTCCCCCTCCTCGGTCTTCCCCGACCACGACTTCAACTGGTTCCCGTTCACCACGACCGGGCTCGTCTCCATCCCGGCCGGATTCCTGGCGGGCTGGCTGGGAACCGTCCTGCCCCGCTACACGGCGGCCGAGGCCCGCCGCGGGTACGACAGGGAGGAGCCCCGCATCCTGGCGGGGGTGCCACCGGCACCCCGGCCCTGAGAGCCTGGGCCACAAGGCCCCGGTCCGTACCGGCGGGTCCTCAGTCCTCCGTCGGATCCGGGGCCACCCGCCCGGTGAGCGCCGCGAGCGAGTTCCGCACGTGCGCCATGTGCGCCTGCACCTCCTCGCGGCCCTCCTCGTGCTCCCGCAGAATCCGCTCCGTCTCCCGGGCCACCCGCTCCTCGCGGACCCGGGCCGCCGCGATCAGCTCCGCGCCCCGCGCATCGGCGTCCTCCTGACCGTGCCGGGCGGCCTCCTCGGTCTCCGCCAGCGCCCGCCGCACCTCGGCCAGGCGGGCCTCCGCCCGCTCGATCTGCTCGTCGTGGCGCGCCGCCTGCGCGGCCTCGGCCTCGGCCAGCTCGCGTTCGGCCGTCTTCCACCGCTCGGTGTGCTCCTGCTCCTGGTGCGCGAGAACGCTCGCGGTACGACGACGCGTCTCGGCCATCGCCGACTCCGCCTGCTCCCGGACCTCCGCGGCCTCCCGGCGGGCCTCGGCGACGGTCTCCTCGGCGGTGCCCCGGGCCGTGGCCAGCGTCTCCTCGGCGTACCTCCCGGCCGCCGTCCGCATCGCCTCGGAGTCCGCGCCCGCCGACGCGCGGAGCCCGCGGCCCGCCTCCTCCGCCGCATCCCGCAGCGCCTGCGCATCCTCCTGGGCGGCGCCCCGGACGTCCTCGGCCTCGCTCTCGGCGAGCCCCAGGATCCGCTGGGCCCGCTCACCGAGCGACGCGTAGTTCTGCGGGGCGAGCGCGGCGACGGCCTCGCCGAGCCGCGCCGACTCGGCCGACAGCTCATCGACCAGCGCGGCCAGCCGGGACACCTGCTCCAGCGCCTCGTCCCGCTCCGCCGACAGATCGGCAGCCTTGTTGTCCACCTGCTCCGGGCGGTAGCCGCGCCCTCGCACCACGACGAAGCCGTGCGGGGACACCGGTGCAGAACTCATCCTTGAAGCCTCTTTCCGACTCTCCGATCAGCAATACGTCAAGGATGCGGTAATTGGCACAGAAGTCGGAATCGATCAGCCACGTTCCGGACGGAAGCGACAGGCATCACAGACCGTGCGAGGGCGCCCGGCCCCGGGGTCCGGGCGCCCTCGCACGGCTGCCGGGTCAGATCAGCCCGTCCCACATCTGCTCAAGGAGTACGGACCACCAGCTCTCCGGCGACGCCAGCGCCGCCGCGTCCAGCGCCACCAGCTGGGCCTGGAAGTCGACCGTCCAGCGGCCCGCCTGCTCCGGGTTGAGCCCGAAGCGCAGCCGCCACATCCGGCCGAGCAACGCCATCGAGCGCTGGAACTCCGGCAGCCCGGTGTTCACGAACTGCGGCGCCACCGACTGGCCGTGCCCGCCCGCGGGGGAACCCGCCTCGACCGGCACGGCCACGATGTTCGCCGTGCCGTACTGGACACAGATCGCCCGACCGAAATCGGTCCCCATGACGAGGTACGACCCGGCGTCCGGGGCGGCCTGAACCTGCCGCTGCGCGGCGAGCTCGGCCAGCGTCGGCACCACCGGCCGGCCCGGCTGTGCCCAGAAGAACGGCCCGAAGTCGGCGGGCAGCCCCGCCCACACCAGGGTCTGTGCCACGGTCTCGGGCACACCCTGACGGGAGACGGCGCGCTGGTCGAAGCGGAGGATGCCCTGCGGGCCGAAGCTCTGCAGCAGTTCCTGCGCGACGACCTCCGGCGGCACCTGCGGCGCGGCCGGCATCTGCGGCAGCGGCGCACGCACCGGCGCCGGGCGCGCCGGACCGTCCGCCACCTGGTGCAGCTCGCCCTGATGCGTGAGCAGATGCTGCATGCCCTGCTGGCGGCTGGCGTGATCGGTGCCGTACGGGGCGACGCTGGTGATCCGCACCTGCGGCCAGGTCTCACGGATCATCCGCGCGCAGTAACCACCGGGCAGCTCGCACGACTCCAGCTCGGTGTGCAGCTCGATGACCTGCTGCGGCGGCACGTTCATGGCCCGCAGCTCGTGCAGCATCTGCCACTCGGGGTGCGGGGTGCCGGGCGCCGAGCGGCGGATCAGCTGCTGCTCGCTGCCGTCGGGCGCGCGGTAGCGCAGCACGGCCTGATAGCCGGGGCCGACGGTCGGCTGACCGCTCGGCGCCTGCGGATGGCCGTACGCCGGGGGCGGCGGGCCGTGCGGATTCGGCGGCACGGGGCCGGGGCCGCCGCCCTGCGGCATTCCGGGCGGACCGGGCGGACCGGGGGGCTGCGGCGCACCGGGGCCACCCATGCTCGGGTCGGCCAGCATCGTCGCCGCGTGATGCACACCCCCACCCGACGGCGGAGACGTCGAACCAGGAGGCACCGGCGGACCGGGCGGACCGGGAGGCTGCGGCGCACCGGGACCACCCATGCTCGGATCGGCCAGCATCGTCGCCGCATGATGCACACCCCCACCCGACGGCGGAGACGTCGAGCCAGGAGGCACCGGCGGACCGGGCGGACCAGGCGGACCGGGCGGACCGGCGGGCTGCGGGGCACCGGGCGGACCGGGAGGACCGGGAGGACCGGGAGGCTGCGGCGCACCGGGACCACCCATGCTCGGGTCGGCCAGCATCGTCGCCGCGTGATGCACACCCCCACCCGACGGCGGAGGCGTCGAACCAGGAGGCACCGGCGGCCCCGGAGGACCAGGCGGCATCGGCGCACCATGCGGACCGGCGGGCTGCGGGGCACCGGGCGGACCTTGCTGGGAGACGAGCCCGCCCGGCAGATACCCGGCCGCCGGAGCGCCGGGCGCACCCGGTCCCGAAGGCGGCGGCACAGGAGCGCCGGGCCGGGCGCCCGGCACACCGGGGGCACCGGGCGGCGGCGGGGTCGTCGAACCGCCCCCGCGCGGACCGCGCGGCGGCACGGCCGCCTTGCTGGTGGTCGCGTCCGCGATGTCGCCGGCGCCGGGAGCACCCGGGGCGGGTGCTCCGGGAGCGGAGCCGCCGGCACCCTGTGGTTCCAGGCCGGGAACGATCGCCGTCCTGGGCAGCCGGCTGCCGCCGGACATCAGAGCGGTCGGCGCGTCGGCGGGCACGACCGGCGGCGGGGTGCCGTCGTCGTCGGAGCCCGAGAGCGGCGGCGCGAACACCGTCGCGGGCAGCGGCACCGCACCGTCGTCGGAGCCCGCGTTGGTGTCGGTCCCGGCCCAGGGGGTGGCACCGGTGGGCACGTTCGGCGGGGAAGCCGGAACGCCGTCGTTGGCGGTGGGCTCGTACGCGGCAGGGACGACGGGGGGCTGCGGGGCCGAAGGGGACGGAGCGGCCGGAGCGGGCGCGTCCCCGCCCCGGTCCGCCCGGTGGTCCGGGATGCCCAGCTTGTCGGCCGCCTCCTGGAGCCACTCCGGGGGACTCAACAGGAAGGACGTCTGATTCAGATCGATGCGCTGCGGCGGCTCCGGAGCGGCCGGTGCCACACCCTGCGCGCCGTACTCCTCCTCGTAGCGCCGGATCACCTCGCCCACCGGCAGCCCCGGCCACAAAGTGGCCTCACCGCTGTCCCGGGCGATCACGAGCCGCTGCCGGCCGCCGTCCGAGACCGGGCCCTCGGCACGGTCCTCGCCCCACGCCACGAAGCCCAGCTCGAACTCCCGCACCCGCACCTCACGGTGCTGGTACGCGGGCACATCGCCGTTGATCCACTCGTCCGCGCGCTCCTGCGCCTGCGCAAAGGTCACCATCGCGCTCACCCCTCCACCGGGACGGCCCGCGCGAAGCCGCCGTCCACCATCAGGTTCGCCACGGTCTCCAGCTCCGGCGGATTGCCCGCCAGACGCTGCAGGAAGGCATCGAAGTCGCCGCCGCACGGCAACAGCAGCCGGTCCACCCGCTGCTGCACGTTCCAGCCGTCCTGGTCCCGGGCGTCGTCGTACGCGCAGAACCAGACCGAGCCGACACCGTTGCCCTTCACCTTCACCGCGAGGATGCCGCCCTGGACGAAGGCGACGCCCAGGTAGTCCTTGGTGAGGTGGTCCCGCAGGCACTTGTTGACGTACACCAGATCGTTCACGGCGGCCTCCTCGCGCACCGTGAAGAACGGCTGGTCGACCAGGAGACCGAGCTCCGCGTCGAGCGCCGCGCCGACCGGGGCCGAGCCGCCCGCCGCCTTGAGGAAGGAGCGGTAGGCGCCGGGCAGCCGGTACCCGAGGTCCTCCTCGACGCCCAGGATCTGCTGCTCGCTCACCGCGACGGCGCCCTTGGGCAGCCGGAAGTGCGCGGGCCGGGTCTCCTGCAGCGGGCGGGTGCCGCGCTTGTTCTGGTCGACCGCGGTGGTGGCCAGCCCGCCGTGGTGCCGGAGCAGCGCCTTGACCTCGACCGGGATCAGTTCCATGCGACGACCGCCGGGCGCGTGGTGCCAGGTCCAGCCGTGCGGGGTGGCGACCGCGGGGATCGTGTCCCACAGTTCGTGGCCGGACGCCGCCAGCGCCGCGTTGGCCGAGACGTAGTCGGTCAGCCGCAGTTCGTCCACACCGAAGCCCTGCGGGGGCTCGGCGATCTCGGCGGCGGCGCGCGCGTACGGCGCGAAGTCCGGGCTGCCGTTCTCGTCCATGCGCACACCTCCGGGGTGGCGGGACGCCCGGACCGGGTCCGGGAAATGCACGAGCTGCCCGGCGTAGGCCGCGTTCGGTGGCGCGGCTTGCTGCCCGAGCCGACCTGTCGTCATGGCGGTTGCCCCCTGCTGCGTCTGACTGGTGAGGACCGACCTGCCCGAGCGGCGGTCCGGGCACAGCCTATGCGGTGGCGCAAGAGCGGGTCTCGCCCCCGGTCCTGCCGTCACCAACCGTCACAGCGGCGTGACGGACGAGCGACGCCGCTGCCACCGAAGAACGACACGGACGTGTGTATCCCCGCCCCAGCTTTCCGACCAGCCGGGACATTTGGCAGGCTGTCACCGCAACTCGGGGGCGTGCACATCGCGCAGCTACCGCTGCGGGCACGGGAGGGAAACGCACCATGCACACTTCACAACCAGTCACATCCGGGGACCCGCGCCTCAGCTGGAGCAGCACCGGGACCAGCCGCACGCCCCGCCTGCACCACCGCCGCGACGGCATCCTGCCCGCGGTGGCGGCAGCGCTGTCCGTGCGCGGCGAGACACTCACCTGCACCGCGGGCAAGGGTGACCAGCCGCCCGTACTGCACCCGCTGGTCCAGGACTTCCTCGACACCCTCACCAGCGGCCAGCGCGAACGCTTCACCGGCCGCTGCCCCGAAGCGATACTGCTGTCCCGGCAGCTCACCGCGGCCGACGCCGGCCGTTCCAAGCGGGCCCGGCGCAAGCCGCTGACCAACGGCGAGGCCCGCCGCGCCCTGAAGCACTCGCGACTCACCGCACGGCGCATCCGTGAGGACGGCGACCCGATGCACGGCACCTACGCGCCGCCGTGCCGCTCCTGCGCGGCGATGCTCGCCCATTTCGGCGTACGTCCCGTCGACCTCACGACCACCGGGGCGGCGACCACCGCCGAGAAGGGCTGACCGCGCGCCGATGCACGACCGAACCGACCTACCCGAACAGGCGGGCCCCACGGGCCGCGACCGCCATTCCTCGACCCGCTTCCCCGTCGCCGTCGACGCCGCCCTGCGTGCCGCGGGCTGGCAACCCGGCCGCTGGGACATCCGACAGGCCGAGGAGTGGGCCGACGCGCTGCGCTCGCACACGTCGCCCGCCGGCCATCAGCACGCGATCTTCCCCGCCGCCGTGGAGGCATGGGCGGAATTCGGCGGACTGCACATCACGGCGTCCGCGCCGGGCCGGCAGATCGCACCGGCCCCGGTGCGCATCGACCCGATGCGCGGACTCCATCTCGCCCGCACGCTCGGCGACCTCGGCCGGGCGCTGGAGACCGAGGTGAGCCCGCTCGGCGAGGAAGGGGACGGACAGGCGGTCCTCGCCATCGACAACGAAGGACGCGTCTACAGCATCGACCACACCGGGGACTGGTACCTGGGCCCGGACATCGACCAGGCGCTGGCCACCCTGGTCGGCGGCATCCAGCCGGAACGCCTCGTCTCGGACTGACCACCCCGAACCTCCGGCCCGCCGGCACATTCCGGCCCTCAGGCCGCCCCCCGGTCCGGCAGCACCGCCGACACCCGGAAACCCCCCGCGTCCGTCGGGCCGGAGACGAAGACACCACCGAGCCCCAGCACCCGCTCCCGCATACCGACGAGCCCATTGCCCCCGCTCGGCAGCCCCGCGTCCGCCGTGGCCGCGTCCGACGGGCCGTTCTCCACCTGCATCGCGAATTCCGAACCGCGGTGCGCGAGCCGCACCCACGTCTTCGCACCCGCCGCGTGCTTGTGCACGTTCGTCAGCGCCTCCTGCACCACCCGGTACGCGGTCTGCTCCACCTCGGGTGCGTACGGGCGTGCCTCGCCGTCCACCGAGAGTTCCACGGTCATGCCGGCCGCCCTGGACTCCCCGACCAGGGTCTCCACCTCGTGCAGCCGGGGCCCGTCCTCGGCCGCCGCGGCAGCCGCGGCGGCGGCCGCCTTCCCGACCGAGGCGAGCGGCACCTGGGCCGACCGGGGCGTCACCGGATCCCCCGCCCGCAACACCCCCAGCATCTCGCGCAGCTCGGTCAGCGCCTGGCGGCCCATGTCGCCGACCAGCGCGGCATTCCGCACCGCCTTCGCCGGGTCCTTCGGCGCGACGGCCTGGAGCGCGGCGGCATGCACGACCATCAGGCTGACCCGGTGGGCGACCACGTCGTGCATCTCGCGGGCGATCCTGGTGCGCTCCTCCGTACGCGCCCATTCGGCCCGCTCCTCGGCGCGGTCGGCGAGCAGCGAAAGCTCCCGCTCCAACGAGTCCGCCCGCTCCCGCAGGCTCTCCATCAGCCGGCGCCGCGCCCCTATGTAGAGGCCGAACAGCACGGGCGGCGCGGTGAGCCCGAGGGACATGAAGAGGGACATCAGCGGCACGTACCAGTCACCGGGCCCGAAGTCGGCCTGCTCGGAGACGCTCTGCCGCAGCCGTACGTACGTGACGATGAACGTCCCCGCGAAGGACATCCCCATCAGCACCGCGGTGATTCTCCGTGGCACCTCGGAGGCGGCCAGCGTGTAGAGGCCGACCAGGCCCATCAGGAAGCCCATGTCCGCGGGTGTGGTCGCGATCGACACCAGCACCACGGCGATCGGCCAGCGCCGCCGCACCACCAGCACGGACCCCGCGAGCAGCCCGAACACCACGCCGATCGGCACCGGCAACCCGGTGTCCCGGGCGAACTCCACCCCTTCGAGTGCGCATTCCGACGCCGACAGGAGCGCGAGCCCCACGTCCAGAGCGACGCCTCGCCGCCGATCCCACCACCAATAGCTGCGGGTCGTCGTACCCGCGGCTTCCCGATATGCCCCCGTTGCGGTCATGCCGTCCAGCCTACGGGCGGGCGCACCTCGTTTTCGGGTGACCCGGACAGCACGCACGTCCGTCGAACAGAGACGGAACAGCCAGGTATCGCTTGAAATGGTGATTCGAGCAGGCTTTCACACCGGACGTCCGCATTCCGGACGACGCTCGGCGCATGACGGAAATCACGAGCAAGTACGCCGACTTCGAAGGGCTGCGCGAACAGGCCGTCGCGCTGCGCCGGGAGGGTCTCAGCCGCCGACAGATCCGCGACCGGCTCCACGTCCACAACAACGACATCCTCAACCGCCTCCTGGAGGGCGAGCCCGCCCCCGAGTGGACGAAGCGCCCGAACGCCAAGGACGACCTGCGGGAGAAGGCGCGGGAGCTGAGGCGTCAGGGCATGACGTACGACCGGATCCAGGTGGAGCTGGGGTGCTCGAAGAGCTCGATCTCGCTGTGGGTGCGGGACCTGCCGAAGCCGGAGCGCAAGCGGACACGGGAGGAGGCATCCGCCATCGCGCGACGCGGCTGGGAAGTCGCGCTCCGGCGACGCGACGAGGAGCGGCAGGAGGCCAGGAAACGAGCACAGAGCGAGATCGGCCCCATGAGCACGAACAAGTTGTTCCTGCTCGGCGTAGGTCTCTACTGGGCAGAGGGCTCCAAGTCCAAGCCCTACCGCACGCAGGAACGGGTTACTTTCGTCAACAGCGACCCGGGCATGATCGAGGTCTTCCTCGCCTGGCTCCGCCTGTTGGGAGTGAGTGACGATCAGCTCCGCTTTCATGTACACATCCACGAGACCGCCGATGCCACGTCGGCGGAGCGGTTCTGGGCGGATCCGGTCGGCCCCGGAGTCGGCAAGTTCGGGAAAACATCCGTCAAGAGGCACAGCCCACGAACGAACCGGAAGAACATCGGTGAGGACTACCGAGGTTGCCTTGTCGTACGTGTTCTGAAAAGCGCCGACCTGTACCGTCGCATCGAAGGCTGGTGGTGCGGCATAGTAGGGGCTGCACAGCGAGCCGATCATCAAAATCGGACATAAAAGACAGACCATCCCGGGTCGTCTAATGGCAGGACAAATGGTTTTGGTCCATTGAATGAGGGTTCGATTCCTTCCCCGGGAGCCCCTGCGTGCGGGCCCCGACCACCACGGTCGGGGCCCGCACGCATGTCCGACTCCCACGCCCCCGGTATCCTTCGGATGTCCCCCACCCGAAGCCGAAGGACATACCCGTGAGCGCCAACCGCCCGGCAGCCGTCGTCGTCCTCGCAGCGGGTGAGGGCACCCGCATGAAGTCGAAGACCCCCAAGGTCCTGCACGAGATCTCCGGTCGCTCGCTCGTCGGACATGTCGTCGCCGCCTCCCGAGAACTGGACCCCGAGCACCTCGTCGTGGTCGTCGGCCACGAGAGCGAGCGGGTCACCGCGCATCTCACCGCCGTCGACGACCGGCTGCGGACCGCCCACCAGGCCGAGCAGCGGGGCACCGGGAACGCCGTGCGCGTCGGTCTCGACGAGCTCGGCGGGGCCGTCGAGGGCACCGTGATCGTCGTCTGCGGCGACACCCCGCTGCTCTCCGGCGAGACCCTCACCGCGCTCGCCGCCACCCACACGGCCGACTCCAACGCCGTCACCGTGCTGACCGCCGAGGTCCCGGACTCCACCGGCTACGGCCGGATCGTCCGCGACCCGGCCACCGGCGCGGTCACCGAGATCGTCGAGCACAAGGACGCCACCGAGGTCCAGCGCGCGATCCGGGAGATCAACTCCGGGGTCTTCGCCTTCGACGGCCGACTGCTCGCGGACGCCCTCGGCAAGGTCCGCACGGACAACAGCCAGGGCGAGGAGTACCTCACCGATGTGCTGTCGATCCTGCGCGAGGCCGGACACCGGGTCGGCGCCTCGGTCGCCGGCGACCACCGCGAGATCCTCGGCATCAACAACCGGGTCCAGCTGGCCGAGGCACGACGGCTGCTGAACCAGCGGCTGCTGGAGCGCGCCATGCTGGCCGGTGTGACCGTCGTGGACCCCGCGTCCACGCTGATCGACGCCACCGTCACCTACGAGCGGGACGCGATCGTGCACCCGGGCACCCAGCTGCTCGGCACCACGCATCTCGCCGAGGACGCCGAGGTCGGCCCCAACACCCGGCTCACGGACACCGTCGTGGGCGCGGGCGCGCGTGTGGACAACACGGTCGCGGACCGGGCGGAGATCGGCGAGAGCGCGTCGGTGGGCCCGTACGCCTATCTGCGTCCCGGCACGAAGCTCGGGCCGAAGGCCAAGGCCGGTACGTACGTGGAGATGAAGAACGCCACGGTCGGCGAGGGCACCAAGGTTCCGCACCTGAGCTACGTCGGCGACGCGACGATCGGTGATCACACCAACATCGGTGCCGCCAGCGTCTTCGTGAACTACGACGGCGAGGCCAAGCACCACGCCACGATCGGCTCCCACTGCCGTACCGGAGCGGACAATATGTTTGTGGCGCCCGTCACGGTCGGGGACGGCGTGTACACCGCGGCCGGCTCGGTCATCACCAAGGACGTACCGTCCGGTTCGCTGGCCGTCGCCCGCGGCCAGCAAAGGAATATCGAGGGCTGGGTGGCACGCAAGCGTCCGGGAAGCGCCGCCGCGCAGGCCGCTCAGGCCGCCGCTTCGGAGCGCGACGGCGAAAGCTGACCGGAAACAGGTGCGTCGAGCACGGCGTACCGTGATAGATGCTCACCCCATTTCGGCTGGCTCGTCGCACATCGGGACACATGCGCGCGGCGCCAGGAACACGTCTGAGGAGACTGTGCTGTGACCGGGATCAAGACGACCGGCGAGAAGAAACTTATGCTCTTCTCCGGCCGCGCCCACCCCGAGCTGGCCGAGGAGGTTGCGCACCAACTGGGTGTGGGCCTCGTGCCGACGAAGGCCTTCGATTTCGCCAACGGTGAGATCTACGTCCGCTTCCAGGAGTCCGCCCGCGGCGCCGACTGCTTCCTGATCCAGAGCCACACCGCTCCGATCAACAAGTGGATCATGGAGCAGCTCATCATGCTGGACGCGCTGAAGCGCGCTTCGGCCCGTTCCATCACGGTGATCGTGCCGTTCTACGGCTATGCCCGTCAGGACAAGAAGCACCGTGGCCGCGAGCCGATCTCGGCCCGTCTGGTCGCCGATCTGATGAAGACGGCGGGTGCCGACCGCATCCTCACCGTCGACCTGCACACCGACCAGATCCAGGGCTTCTTCGACGGCCCGGTCGACCACCTCTTCGCGCTGCCGATCCTCGCCGACTACGTCGGTGCCAAGGTCGACCGCACGAAGCTGACGATCGTCTCCCCGGACGCCGGTCGTGTGCGCGTCGCCGACCGCTGGTGCGACCGCCTGGACGCCCCGCTGGCGATCGTCCACAAGCGCCGTGACAAGGACGTCGCCAACCAGGTGACCGTCCACGAGGTCGTCGGCAACGTCAAGGGCCGGGTCTGTGTCCTGGTCGACGACATGATCGACACCGGTGGCACGATCTGCGCCGCCGCCGACGCCCTGTTCGCGCACGGTGCCGAGGACGTCATAGTGACGGCCACCCATGGTGTGCTCTCCGGTCCTGCCGCGGACCGTCTGAAGAACTCCAAGGTCAGCGAGTTCGTGTTCACGGACACCCTGCCGACCCCGGGCGAGCTGGAGCTCGACAAGATCACGGTGCTCTCGATCGCCCCGACGATCGCCCGCGCGGTGCGCGAGGTCTTCGAGGACGGTTCGGTCACCAGCCTCTTCGAGGAGCAGTAGGAACAGCACTGCCGTAGATCCACTTTGGGTGCGGCCTCCCCGCCGGGTAGACTCAGCGAGTTGCTCGGCGAGGGAGGCCGTACTCATGTGTACGGCGATCCGTTATCGACGCGCTCTTCGTAGCAGGCCTGTCGTGGGCCGGGTGACCGTCCAAGTTTCGTCACCCTACGAGGAGTGCAGCCATGGCTGAGGTCAAGCTCGACGCCCAGATCCGTACCGAGTTCGGCAAGGGCGCCGCCCGTCGCACCCGCCGTGCCAACCTGGTTCCCGCGGTCGTCTACGGCCACGGTGCCGAGCCGGTTCACATCAACCTGCCGGGCCACGACCTGATGATGGCGCTCAAGACCGCCAACGTCCTGATCGGTCTGGAGATCGAGGGCAAGGACGCCCTGGTCATCCCCAAGGCCGTGCAGCGCAACGCGCTCAAGGGCAACATCGAGCACGTCGACCTGCTGACGGTCAAGCGCGGCGAGAAGGTCAACGTCGAGATCGCCGTGCACGTCGAGGGCGACCTGGCCCCGGGCGGCAACCTCCTGGAGTACGTGCAGAACACCCTGCTCGTCGAGGCCGAGGCCACCCACATCCCCGAGTCCGTCACGGTCTCCATCGCGGGCCTGGACGCCGGTGCGTCCGTCCTCGCCAAGGACATCACGCTGCCCAAGGGCGCCGTGCTGGCCGGTGACGAGGAGGCCATCGTCCTGCAGGTCGTCGCCGCGCAGGCCGAGGAGCCGGCCGCCGAGACCGCCGAGGGCGAGGGCGCCGAGGCCTGAGCCTCGTCCGCTCTGCTTCACTGACGGGGCGGCGGTTCCCCCTCGCGGGGCCCGCCGCCCCGTTTCCCTGTTTCCCGGTGACCCGGCCATCCGGAAACCCGTACGCGAAGGAGACCGAGCGCAGATGTCCGATGCCACCGAACCCTGGCTCATCGTGGGCCTCGGCAACCCCGGTCCCGAGTACGCGGCGAACCGGCACAATGTCGGTTTCATGGTCGCCGACCTTCTCGCCGAGCGGATCGGCGGGAAGTTCAAGCGGGCCCAGAAGGCCCAGGCACAGGTCGTGGAGGGCCGTATGGGCCCGCCGGGGCCGGAGAACCGCCGAGTGATCCTGGCCAAGCCGATGTCGTACATGAACCTCTCCGGCGGTCCCGTCACGGCGCTGCGCGACTTCTACAAGGTGCCGACCGATCACGTCGTGGCGATCCATGACGAGCTGGACATCGATTACGGGACGCTCCGGCTGAAGCTGGGCGGCGGGGACAACGGGCACAACGGGCTCAAGTCGATGACCAAGGCGATGGGTGCCGACTACCACCGGATCCGGTTCGGGATCGGCCGGCCGCCGGGCCGGATGCAGGTCGCGGACTTCGTGCTGAAGGACTTCTCGTCCACCGAGCGCAAGGAGCTCGGCTACTTCGTGGACCGGGCCGCGGACTCGGTGGAGTGCCTGCTCGCGGAGGGTCTGGAGCGCGCGCAGAGCGCGTACAACTCCTGATATCCGCAGCGCGCGACCCCGGCGGGGTGCGGCTCGTACAACTGCTGACATTCCCGCCGGTACCCCGGCGATTTTCGGCCACAAGTTGACCGAGCGCGCCGCTCTGCCCAAGGATCGCTCCCCATGAAGCGGAGCTCCTCCCACCGCGCCCTGGCCCTCGCCCGCAGCGCCGCCATGGGCTGTGTCGTCCTGCTGCTGCTCGTCGCGGGCGTGTACTCCTCGTGGGGTTCGGCGCACCACATCGTTCTGGCCAAGGGCCGCGAGCACGGCACGATGACCGTCACGGGCTGTGGCGCCGATGTCTGCACCGGGCCGTTCGCCCCGTCCGGACAGGCTGCCGCGCGTTCCCGGGTGACGATCGACAAGTCCGTCGCGGTACGCAGGGGCGATCGTTTCCCGGTCGTCGTGAAGCCGGGTACGAACGATGTCGTACGTACCGGCGCCCCCGGCTTCCTGCACGCCTGGGTGCCGCTGGGCGGTGCGCTGGTGCTGGCCGCCCTGATCATCGGCGGCGGTCTGCGGATGCCCCGGACCGCGTGGGGCACGGGGATCGCGGGCGCGGCCTTGCTGGTGGCGACGTTCTTCGCCCTGTGAGCAGGGCCGCACCCGCGCCCCGGCGGGTCAGCCGGTGTTGCGCAGCCCCGCGGCGACACCGTTCACGGTGAGCAGCAGGGCCCTGGCGAGCAGCGGGTCCGCTTCCTCGCCGCGTGCCGCCGCCTCGCGCTGACGGGCCAGCAGCGAGACCTGGAGGTAGGAGATCGGGTCCAGGTAGGCGTCCCGGATGGCGAAGGTCTGCTGGAGCACCGGGCTGGTGCTGAGCAGTTCGGAGCCGCCGGTGACCCTCAGTACTTCCCGGACCGTGAGCGCGTGCTCGGCCTCGATGTCGGCGAAGACGTGCTTCAGCCCGTCCGGGACGAGCGTGTCGACGTAGTGGCGGGCGATCCGCAGATCGGTCTTGGCGAGCGTCATCTCGACGTTGGAGATGAAGTTCCGGAAGAAGTGCCACTGCTCGTGCATCTCGTCCAGCACGGTGTCCGGACCGGCCTCGCGCAGTGCCTTGAGCCCGGAGCCGACGCCGTACCAGCCGGGCACGATCTGCCGCGACTGGGTCCAGCCGAAGACCCATGGAATGGCCCGCAGCCCGTCCAGGCCTGCGCCGGAGTCCGGGCGCCGCGACGGGCGGGACCCGAGGTGCAGCTCGGCGAGCTGGTCGACCGGGGTGGAGGCGAAGAAGTACGCCGGCAGGTCCGGGTCCTCGACCAGTCGGCGGTACGCGGCGTGCGCGGCGTCGGAGACGGTGTCCATGGCCGCGTCCCAGCGGGCGAGGGCCTCGTCGGACTGCCGGGGCGCGGTGTGCAGCGCGGAGGCCTGGAGGGTGGCCGCGACGGTCAGTTCCAGGTTCTCGCGGGCGAGCGCCGGGATGAGGTACTTGTCGGAGATGACCTCGCCCTGTTCGGTCACCTTGATCTCGCCTTCGAGGGTGCCCCAGGGCTGCGCGAGGATCGCGTCGTGCGAGGGGCCGCCGCCGCGGCCGACGGTGCCGCCGCGGCCGTGGAAGAGCCGCAGTCGTACGCCGTAGCGGTGCGCGACGTCGCGCAGTCGGCGCTGGGCGCGGTGGATCTCCCACTGGGAGGTGGTGATGCCGCCGAACTTGGAGGAGTCGGAGTACCCGAGCATGACCTCCTGCACATCGCCGCGCAGCGAGACGAGCCGGCGGTACGACGGGTCGGCGAGCATCTCGTCGAGGATGACGTCGGCGGCGCGCAGCTCGTCGGTGGTCTCCAGCAGCGGCACGATGCCGATCTTGGCCCAGCCGGCGTGCAGGTCGATCAGTCCGGCCTCGCGGGCCAGGACGGCCGCTGCGAAGACGTCGTCGGCGCCCTGGCACATCGAGATGATGTACGACTCGATGACTTCGGGGCCGAATCGCTCGAAGGCTTCCTTGACGGTGTGGAAGACGCCGAGGGTCTTCTCGCCCGCGGGGTCCAGCGGGGCCGGGGTCGGGGCGAGCGGGCGGCGTGAGCGCAGCTCCTTGGCGAGCAGCTTCTGCCGGTATTCGCGCGGCATGTCGGCGTAGCGCCAGGACTCCTCGCCGAGCCGGTCGAAGAGCTGGCCGAGGGCGTGGTGGTGGGCGTCGGCGTGCTCGCGCACGTCCATGGTGGCGAGCTGCAGGCCGAACGCGGCGAGCGTGCGGATCGTGCGGTCCATCCGCCCGTCGGCGAACAGTCCGCCGCGGTGCTCGCGCAGCGAGGTCTGGATGAGCTCCAGGTCGGTGAGGAGTTCGGCGGTGCCGAGGTAGTCGCAGCCGGGGCGGTGCGGGGTGCCGCCGGCCAGGCGCTCGCGGGTGTTGACGAGCTTCTGCCGGATGCAGGTGGCCTTGAGGCGGTACGGCTCCTCGGCGTTCAGCCGCTTGTAGCGCGGGCTGATCTCGGGGAGGCGTTCGAGGTCGGCCTGGAGCGAGGTCAGCAGCTCGTCGGTGGCGCCGGTGTAGCGGATGGAGTTGGAGAGCTGGCCGCGCAGGTGGTCGACGAGCTCCAACGCGTCGGTGATGCCGTGCTCGTGCTGGAGGATCAGCACTTCCCGGGTGACGGCGGGCGTCACGTTGGGGTTGCCGTCGCGGTCGCCGCCGATCCAGGTGCCGAAGGTGAGGGGCCGGGTGCCCGCGGGCAGCTCGACGCCGACCCGCTCCAGTTCGGCCGCCAGGTCCTCCAGGACGTCCCCGACGGCGTTGGCGTGCAGTTCGTCGAGGTAGTAGATGGCGTTGCGGGCCTCGTCGGCGGGTTCGGGCCGGACCACGCGCAGCTCGTCGGTCTGCCAGATGAGGTCGATGTTCTCGGCGAGCCGCAGATCCTGGCGGCGCCGGTCGGCGTCGATGACGGGCGTCTCCAGCAGCTCGGCGATACGGCGGAGCTTGTTCAGCACGGAGCGGCGCGCGGCCTCGGTCGGGTGTGCGGTGAAGACGGGCCGTACGTTGAGGTTCTTGACGGTCTCGCGAAGGTGCTCCGGGTCCGCGTCCTTCAGCCGGTCGGCGGTGCGCGCGAGGAGACCGCCCTCGGCGGCGCGCCGGTCACGCATCTCGTGGGCCCGGTGGACCTGCTCGGTGACGTTGGCGAGATGGAAGTAGGTGGAGAAGGCGCGCACGAGCCGTGCGGCGGTCTCCAGGTCGGTGTCGCCGAGGAGTTCGGCCGCGGCCTCGCCGTCGGTGCGGGTCAGGGCGCGGACCCGCTCGACGAGGTCGAGGAGTTCCTGCCCCTCCTGACGTACGAGGGTCTCGCCCAGCAGGTCGCCGAGGCGGCGGATGTCGGCGCGCAGCTCGGGGCTGGCGGCAGGGGTCTGGTCGGCACTGCTCACAGTGTGCGGCTCCTTGCAGTGAATGAGGAGGTGTGTCGCGAAGCGAATCCCAACAAGGGTGGTGGTGGGAGACGGGCGGGCACGGGTGTCTCCCAGGCCGCGGTCGGCAGCGGTGCTGACGCCACCCCGGGAAAGCAGAGTGCGGACCGCGCTGTCCGACCCCACCAGGATAGGTGTCCACGCCATCGGTGACGCTCGCGCCCCGTTCGGGTTTCCCTTCGGCGGGCGGTCCGTCGCGCTCTCGTGCCACGGGCCCCCGCGCTGCCATACTTACGTAGCCGTAGGTTACGGATGCGTAACCAGAGCTGTCCGTCGTACTCCTCATCCCCAGGGGACTCCCCATGAACACCAGCCCCTCCGTGATCGACGACGCCCAACCATCGGCGGCCGACGGTCAGCCCCTTCCCTCCGCCACGCTCGGCGGGGACGACAAACGGTCGATCGAGCAGATCGCCCTTCTGCTGTTCATCGTGGTGCCGTTCGTGGCGCTGGTCGCCGCGGTGCCGCTGGCCTGGGGCCGGGGCGTGAGCTGGCTCGATCTGGGCCTGCTCGTGGCGATGTACTTCATCGGCTGCCACGGCATCACGATCGGCTTCCACCGCCACTTCACCCATGGCTCCTTCAAGGCCAAGCGCCCGCTGCGGATCGCCCTCGCCGTCGCGGGTTCGCTGGCCGTGGAGGGGCCGGTGGTGCGCTGGGTGGCCGACCACCGCAAGCACCACCGATTCTCCGACGCGGAGGGCGACCCGCACTCGCCGTGGCGTTTCGGCGAGACGCTCCCCGCCCTGCTGAAGGGACTGTGGTGGGCCCACATCGGCTGGATGTTCGACGAGGAGCAGACCCCGCAGCAGAAGTACGCGCCCGACCTGATCAAGGACCCCGCGATCCGCGCCGTCTCCCGTCACTTCCTCACTCTCACGATCGTGTCGCTGGCGCTCCCGCCGCTGGTCGGCGGTCTGGTGACGATGTCGTGGTGGGGCGCGGCGACCGCGTTCTTCTGGGGCTCTCTCGTCCGGGTGGCGCTGCTGCACCACGTCACCTGGTCGATCAACTCCATCTGCCACGCGGTCGGCAAGCGCCCCTTCAAGTCCCGTGACCGGTCCGGCAACGTGTGGTGGCTCGCGGTCCTGTCCTGCGGCGAGTCCTGGCACAACCTGCACCACGCGGACCCGACGAGCGCGCGGCACGGGGTGATGAGGGGGCAGATCGATTCGAGCGCCCGGTTGATCCGCTGGTTCGAGAAGCTGGGCTGGGCCTGGGACGCGCGCTGGCCCGACTCCGCCCGGATCGCGTCCCGCCGTATCGATGCCCGGCGCGACCCCGCACGCGCCGACGCGGCATGATTGACGATGTGGCGACCGACTCCAGTACCAGCAACGAGAAAAACCGTCCCTCCTCCGCCCGGCGCACCCGCCGGGTGCGGATGACCGGCAAGGAACGCCGCGAGCAACTGCTGGACATCGGCCGCACCCTCTTCGCCGACAAGGGCTTCGAGGGCACCTCGGTCGAGGAGATCGCGTCCCGCGCCGGTGTCTCCAAGCCGGTCGTCTACGAGCACTTCGGCGGCAAGGAGGGTCTGTACGCCGTCGTGGTCGACCGCGAGATGCGCCAGCTCCTCGACATGGTCACCGGCGCCCTGACGGCGGGCCATCCCCGCGAACTGCTGGAGCAGGCCGCGTTCGCCCTGCTCGACTACATCGAGACGTACACGGACGGCTTCCGCATCCTGGTCCGCGACTCCCCCGTCGCCCAGTCGACCGGCACCTTCGCCTCCCTGATCAGCGACATCGCCACCCAGGTGGAGGACATCCTGGGCCTGGAGTTCAAGGCCCGCGGCTTCGACCCGAAGCTGGCCCCGCTCTACGCCCAGGCACTGGTCGGCATGGTCGCCCTGACCGGCCAGTGGTGGGTCAACGCCCGCAAGCCGAAGAAGGCGGAGGTCGCGGCCCATCTGGTGAACCTGGCCTGGCACGGCCTGGAGAACCTGGAGTCGAAGCCGCGGCTGATAGGACACCGCAAGAGCTGAGCGAGTCCGGTGGGTCACTCATTGTGATGACGTCACGGGAGAACGACCTCTACCGTGGTCGGTATGACCAGGAATCCCCTCCATGGGAGGAACCATGACCGCCGAGCCGATCACCGCGCACAGCTCCCGCTGGCCGGTGCCGCCCCAGGACGGATACACGGTGGACGACCTGTTCACCTTGCCCGAACTCCCGCCGCACGCGGAACTGCTCGACGGGAGCCTGGTCTTCTTGAGTCCGCGGCGCTTTTTCCACAGCTGCATGATCGATCTGTTGATGTACGGCCTGCGGGGCTCCGCGCCGCGCGAGCTGAAGGCAGTACGGGAGATGACGGTGGTCCTGGACCGCCGCAACGGCCCCGAGCCGGACATCTCCGTCGTGCGCGCGGACGCGATCACGGGGCCGGAACTGACCCGCTTCGAGGCCGCCGACGTCCTCCTCGCCGTCGAGGTGGTCTCCCCCGGCTCCGAGGCCCGCGACCGCGACGCCAAGCCGCAGAAGTACGCGGCGGCGGGTATCCCGAACTTCTGGCTGGTCGACATGACCGGCACCGACCGGCACCCGGTGGTGCGGGTCTATGAGCCGGACCCGCTGTCCAAGGCGTACGCGCTGACCGGGATCCACCACGACCGGCTGAAGACCGGTGTTCCGTTCCCGATCGACATCGACATCACGCTGGACGCGCTCGACCGGCTCTGACTCCTCCGGTCACTTCACCGGTTCCAGGAACTCCAGCCGGTTCCCCACCGGGTCGTGGCCGAAGAAGCGCCGGTGCCCCGGCAGGTCGCCGTCCCACAGCACCTGTGCACCGTGCGCCTCCAGCCTGGCCGCGAACGCCTCGATGTCCGTGACGCGCAGTCCCGGGTGGGCCTTCCTCGCCGGGCGGAAATCGGGCTCGATGCCCAGATGGAGCTGGACCGGACCGGCCCTGAACCAGCAGCCGCCGCGGGACGCGAGCGCCGGGGGCTTGGCGGTCTCCGTCATGCCGAGGGTGTCCACGTAGTACGTGCGCAGCACGTCCTCCGAGCCTTCCGGGGCGGCCAGTTGGACGTGATCGACAGCAGCGATCATCACTTCTCCTTGCGCGCCACGGCGAAGACGCGGCGGAACGGGAAGACCGTGCCGTGCGGGCCCGCGGGGTAGGCGTCGCGCAGCAGGTCGCGGTATTCGGCGAGGAACGCCTCGCGCGCTCCGGGGTCGTCGGCCAGGGCGGTCAGGACGGGGCGCAGACCGGTGCCCTTCACCCAGTCGAGCACCGGGTCCTCGCCGGGCAGCAGATGCAGATACGTGGTCTCCCAGACGTCCGCCGTGATGCCGGGAGCCGTCAGCGCGTCGAGGTAGGCGGCGGGGGCGAGCACCGCGTCGGCGTGGCGCAGCTCGCCGCCCAGACGGTCGCGCCAGCGTGGGGACCGGGCGAGCTCCCGCATCAGGGCGTGGCTGGGCTGGTCGAAGTTGCCGGGGACCTGGAAGGCGAACGTCCCGCCGGGGGTGATGGCGTCCAGCCACGCGGGGAAGCGGGCGGTGTGGTCCGGAACCCACTGGAGCAGGGCGTTGGAGACGATCAGGTCGTACGGCTCGGCGGGGGCCCAGGCCGCGGCGTCGGCCTCGGCGAAGTCCAGGAGGGGGCCCGCGTGCTCCCGGGCCCGCTCCAGCATCTGCGGGGAGTTGTCGTAGCCGGTGATACGGGCCTGCGGCCAGCGGTCGGCGAGGAGGAGGGTGACGTTTCCCGCGCCGCAGCCGAGGTCGGCGATGCGGGGCGCGGGGGCGGACTGAGGCTCGGCGATGCGCGCCAGGAGGTCGCGGAAGGGCCGGGTGCGATGGTCCGCGTGACGGAGGTACTGCTGCGGATCCCAGGTGGGTGAGGTCATGGAAGCAGGATCACGAAGAGATATCTTGATGTCAAGACACTTGAATTCAAGAGACTTCATGTCGACAGACCCTCTACACTGATCCACATGGAGGACGAGGTCGACCGACTGGTCGCTGCATGGCGCCGCGAGCGCCCCGACCTCGACGTGGAACCACTCGAGGTGCTCAGCCGCGTCTCCCGCCTGGCCCGCCATCTGGACCGGGCCCGCCGGATCGCCTTCTCGGAGCACGATCTGGAGCCGTGGGAGTTCGACGTACTGACCTCCCTGCGTCGCGCGGGCGCCCCCTACCAGCTCTCCCCGGGCCAGTTGCTGACCCAGACCCTGGTCACCTCGGGCACCATGACCAACCGCATCGACCGGCTGACCAAGAAGAACCTCGTCGAGCGGCTCCCCGACCCCAGCGACCGCCGCGGCGTGCTCGTCCGGCTCACCGCCGAGGGCCGCGACAAGGCCGACCAGTCGCTGGCCGGCCTGCTCGCCCAGGAACGCGCCATCCTGAGCCGGCTCTCCACCCAGCAGCGCGCCGAACTGGCCGGACTGCTCCGCCGGTTGACCGCCCCGTTCGACAACATCCCGGGCTAGCCGGCCAGGGTCCTTCGTCCGGATCAGGCCGGATGAGGGAGCGGGGCTCGGTGCCGTGGACCGCAAGGCGGAGGAGGAAGTCATGGCGGCGCCATGGCGACCGACGACAACGCGGCGAGGCACGGCACCGGGGCACGTGAGCCCGGCCTGACCCTGACGAAAGACCCTGGGGTCCTTCGTCCGGATCAGGGGCGGACGGACCCCAGAAGCACCGGTTCCAGGTCGACCGGGCCGACACCCGCGCGCCGGGCCAGCGCGACCGCGGCCAGGGTGGAGTGCACGCCCAGCTTCCCCAGCACGTTCTGCATGTGTGTGCGCACCGTGTGCGGGGAGAGGAAGAGCCGCTCCGCCACCGCCTTGCGGCCCAGACCCGCAACCATGCAGCGCAGCACCTCGCGCTCGCGCGGGGTCAGCGACTCGACCAGCTGCTCGCTCTCGGTGCGGTGCTTGCGCGCCGCCGTCAGCTCCCGCAGCACGCCCGTGAGCAGGGCCGGGGGCAGATGCGTCTCGTCGCGCAGTACCCCCCGCACGACCGTGAGCAGCCGTTGCAGCGAGCAGTCCTTGGCGACCCAGCCCGAGGCCCCGGCCTGCAGCGCCAGCGCGGCGCGGGCCGGATCGTCCCTCTCGGCGAGCACCACCGTACGCACGGAGGGCCGGCCCGCACGGACCGCGGCGACCAGCGAGATGCCGTCCACCGGACCGTCCTCCCCGCTGCGGGGGGCCGGGACGGGTGCCCGGCGGCCTCTTGCCGAGGCCAGGATGCCCAGTTCGGCGTCGATCAGCATCACGTCGTAGCCGCGCCCCTCGGCGGCGGCCCGTTCCAGACACCGCAGCGCGGCGGGGCCACTGCCGGCCGCCGCCACGTCGACATCCGGCTCGGCCGCGAGCGCCGCTGCGAGCGACTCGGCGAAAATACGGTGGTCGTCCACCACGAGAACCCGGATACGAACCACAGGCACCCCCATGCCGCCTCTGTTGCTGGGCCACCCCCGGCCCGCCGAAGGGACGGAACGGCGCGGGTACGGCCGCCCGGATCGGGGAGTTGGACCGCAGCCCCACGGCCGCCGCCGTGTGTGCCGACTGCCACCCGCCCCGGGCGCCGTACCCGGCTGTCTCGTACCCCTGAATCAGCACCGGCCCCCACCGGTGCTGTCCATCAGCGTACGGCCGGGCGGCCGGTGTGGAAGGCGATTCGCAGAACTGGCAGGGCCTGCTCCGTCGGGTGTGGTTCGTGTGCCGTCCTGGGACGGGAGTCACCGCCCAGGGCGCCTCGGGCGAGGCGCCGGGCACCCGACAGGCTCTCAGGCGAGGCGCCGGGCACCCGCCGACGGAACGGCGGGGAAGATCCGCGGTGCCGCGTACCCGGCCGAGGCGAACGCCTTCAGGACGGACTTGGCGACCGTGTCCGCCTGCGCCTCGTCCACCAGCACGATCGCCGAGCCCCCGAAGCCGCCGCCGGTCATCCGGGCACCGAGCGCCCCGGCCTCGCCCGCGGCCGACACCACCAGGTCCAGCTCCGGGCAGGAGACCCGCAGATCGTCGCGGAGCGAGGCGTGCCCGGCGTCGAGGATCGGACCGGCTGCCCGGACGTCGCCCGCGTCGAGCAGCGCGATGACCCGTTCCACCCGCTCGTTGTCGCTGACCACATGGCGTACGTAGCGCACCACGGACTCGTCGGCACCGCCTCGCCCCAGAGTGTCCAGGGCCGCGCCGAGGCCGTCGTACGGCAGCTCGCGCAGTGTGCGCAGGCCGAGCGCGGCGGCCCCCGCCTCGCAGCCGGCCCGCCGCTCCGCGTACGCGCCGTCGCCGAGTTCGTGCTTGACCCGGGTGTCGACGACCAGCAGCCGCAGCCCGTGGGCGGCCAGGTCGAACGGGACCTGGCGCTGGGTGAGGTCGCGGGTGTCGAGGTACAGCGCGTGGCCCTCGGTGCAGCAGGCGGAGGCCATCTGGTCCATGACCCCGCACGGCACGCCGACGAAGGCGTTCTCGGCGCGCTGACCGATGACCGCCAGCTCCGGGGCGGAGATCCCCAGTTCGAAGAGGTCGTTCAGGGCGAGCGCGGTGACGACTTCGAGCGCCGCGGAGGAGGAGAGTCCGGCGCCGGTGGGGACGGTGGAGCTCAGCTGGATGTCCGCCCCGGTGACCGGGTGGCCGGCCTCGCGCAGCGCCCAGACGACACCGGCCGGGTACGCGGCCCAGCCGTGGCCCTGGTGCGGGGCCAGTTCGTCCACCCTGAGCCGGACGACTCCGCCGGGCACGTCGGCGGAGTGGAGCCGCAGCTCACCGTCGGCGCGGCGGGCGACGGCGGCGCGCGCGGTGTGCGGCAGCGCGAGCGGCATCACGAAGCCGTCGTTGAAGTCGGTGTACTCGCCGATCAGGTTGACGCGGCCGGGCGCCGCCCAGACTCCCTCGGGGGCGCTCCCGTACAGCTCGGTGAAGGCGACGGTCGGCTCACTGTTCTCGGTCATGGGGCGGTGGGCTCCTCTCGGCGGGCGAACGTCCAGGCATCGGAGACGATTCCGGTCAGGTCCGCGCGCGACGGCGCCCAGCCGAGCCGCTCCCTGGCGGTGGCGGCGGAGGCGACCAGCACCGCGGGGTCACCGGCGCGGCGCGGGGCCGCGGTCTCGGGGACGGGGTGGCCGGTGACCTCGCGGACGGTCTCGATGACCTCGCGGACCGAGAAGCCGTTGCCGTTGCCGAGGTTGCAGATCAGGTGCTCGCCGGCGGTGGCGGCTTCCAGGGCCAGCAGATGGGCCTCGGCGAGGTCGGCGACATGGATGTAGTCGCGGACGCAGGTGCCGTCGGGGGTCGGGTAGTCGTCGCCGTAGACGGAGATCGACTCGCGCTGCCCGAGGGCGACCTGGAGGACCAGCGGGATGAGGTGCGACTCGGGGCTGTGCCGCTCCCCGCAACTGCCGTACGCGCCGGCCACGTTGAAGTAGCGCAGCGAGACCGCGGCCAGTCCGTGCGCGGCCGCCTCGCCGGTGATCATGTGGTCGACGGCGAGCTTGGTGGCGCCGTAGGGGTTGGTGGGCGCGGTCGCGTCGGACTCGGTGATGGGGGTGGTGACCGGTTCGCCGTAGGTCGCGGCGGTGGAGGAGAAGACCAGGGTCCGCACGCCGGCGTCCCGCATCGCGGCGAGCAGCGCGACGGAGCCGCCGACGTTGTTCACCCAGTACTTCTCCGGATCCGCCACGGACTCGCCGACCTGTGAGTACGCGGCGAAGTGCAGCACCCCGTCGAAGGAGGCGTCCAGCCACTTCGCCGCGTCCTGGACGCGTCCCTCGATGAACTCGGCCCCGGCCGGGACGCCCTCCCGGAACCCGGTCGAGAGGTCGTCGAGGACGGTGACCGCGTGACCGGCCTCCAGCAGATGCTGGGCGACGACACTGCCGACGTATCCCGCGCCACCCGTGACCAGGTACTTCTTCTGGGGCTTGCTCACTCGCTCGCTACCTCTCGCAGTCGCTGGGCCGCGGCCTCCGGCGGCACATCGTTGATGAACACGTTCATGCCGGATTCGGAACCCGCGAGGAACTTCAGCTTGCCGGAGGTGCGTCGGATGGTGAAAAGCTCCAGATGGAGCCCGAAGTCCTCCCGTCCGGGGACCCCGAACGGGGCCTGGTGCCAGGCCGAGATGTACGGGGTCGGCGGCTCGCCGGGGCCGAAGATCCGGTCGAATCGCCTCAAGAGTTCCAGATAGACCTGTGGGAATTCCATGCGCGCCGCCGTGTCGAGCTCGCGCAGGTCGGGGACGCGGCGGCGGGGGTGGAGATGGACCTCGTACGGCCAGTGCGCCGCGTACGGCACGAAGGCGATCCAGTGCTCGCCGTCGATGACGATCCGCGAGCCGTCCTTCGCCTCGCGGGCCACGACGTCGTCGAAGAGGTTGCGGCCGGTCTCGGCGCGGTGGGCCGCCATCGAACGGAGCATCAGCTCGGTGCGCGGGGTGACGAAGGGGTATCCGTAGATCTGCCCGTGCGGATGACCGAGCGTGACGCCGATCTCGGCGCCCCTGTTCTCGAAGCAGAACACCTGCTTGACCTGGTCGAGCTCGGCGAGATCGGCGGTGCGGTCGGTCCACGCCTCCAGGACCAGGGCGGCCCGGTCCTCGGTGAGGTCGGCGAACGACGCGTCGTGGTCGGAGGTGAAGCAGACGACCTCGCAGCGGCCGGAGTCACCGGCGAGCGAGGGGAAGCGGTTCTCGAACACGGCGACGTCGTAGTCCGCGTCGGGGATCTCACTCATCCGGCCGTCCCGTGAGGGGCAGAGCGGGCACTCGTCGGCCGGGGGGTGGTAGATGCGGCCCTGGCGGTGCGAGGCAATGGCGACGCTGTCGCCGAGGAACGGGTCGCGGCGGATCTCCGACGAGGTGGAGACGGCGTCGAGGGGGCGCCGGTCGACGGCATCGCGCACGACGTCGTCACGACTGTCGTAGTAGAGCAGCTCCCGGCCGTCGGCGAGCGTCGTTACCGTCTTCTTCACCAGACTCCTCCAAACATAATCAAACACAATGAATCACAAGTCAACAGGTGCGTCAATGAGTCGATCCCGAACGATGCCCCTGCGCCGCTTTCCGACCCAGCGCCGCACGGCAGAACAGCCTCACCGCGAGTCGGCCTCAGCGGCGAGGCATCCCCTTCCCGCCGACCGGGGACAGGCCTTCCGCACCACGGACGGCGAGGAGCCCGCCTCACTGAACGCCGGCCGGAAATCCCGGAAATTCTCAGAAGGTGGACAATTCACACCATCGGCGGTCCTGGCAGTCGCACTCATGTGCGCCGGTTGGTGCACCATCGATCGACTGGAATCACGCTGCGGCCAGTCATCGACGAGCGCCCCGCCGTCGATGTCGTGCAGCTCCGCCATGCGTTCCGTCTCGAACCCGGGCCCGGTCGACGCCTCGCGTCACAACGGGCGTTCGGCTGCGCGCGAATGGTGTCCAACGACTGCCAGCGGGCCCGGGAACAGGCCCACGAACAGGGATCACCCCGTGCCGTCGGGCCCCTGTTCGCCGAGCGGCACCGCCCGGTCCAGCAGCCCCGTGCGGGCCGCGAGCGCCGCGGCCTCCAGCCGGGAACCGACGCCCAGCTTCATCAGCACCCGCTGCACATGCGTACGCGCGGTGCTGGACGCGATCCGCATCCCGGCCGCGATCAGCCGGGTGTCCTGGCCCTCGGCGACCCGCACCAGGACCTCGACCTCCCGCGGGGTGAGCAGCCGCAGCAGCCGCTGGCCCTCGTCGTCCGGTGCCGCGGCCGGATTGAGCAGTTCGGCGAAGGCGCCCTGGAGCAGTTGCGGCGCCACCGCGGCCTCTCCGGCACGCGCCTTGGCCATCGCCCGTTCGACGCCCTCCATCCGTTCGTCGTGACGGACGTAGCCCGCCGCGCCCGCCGCGAAGGCCGCCGCGATCCCGCGCGGGCTGGGGACCGGTCCGAGCACCACCACGGCCACCTGCGGGCGCTCCCGCCGGATCCGTACGATCGGGTCGAAGGCGCCGGGTTCGGCGGGGGCCGCGGTGCCGAACAGGCAGACCTCCGGGGCCCTGCTGACCACCAGTTCCGCCGCCCCCGTGGTCGGCGCCGCCGCCGCGAGCACCCGGTGGCCCCGCAGCTTCAGCGCCGAGGCGAGCGCCTCGGCGAGCAGTCGGTGATCATCGACCACCATGAGCCGCACGCCCATCGAGCACACCCCCCGTAGCACCGGCACCGGGCCCCCGGCCCGTCCTGACCCGGCAAGCTACACGCTTGTTCGACGTTCCGGACCCGTTACCCGACAGAAGACCCACGGAGTGTCGGATTATGTGCCATTCAGGGCTGTCCGGCAGGCGGAAAACGATCGGCCCTGCCGGTCGGATGATCGACCGGCAGGGCCGGGGTGCGGGTACCGCGTGAGGATCAGCCGGTGCCGAAGGCCACGGCCAGGTAGTCCTTGCCGCTCAAGGAGCTTCCGGTCGTCTTGCTGATCATCGTCTGGGAGATGAACAGCCGGCCGGCGGAGTAGAGCATCTCGGAGTAGTCCGACGAGAAGCTGCTCTCGGCGTCGCGGGCGGACGCCTCGCCCGGGTTCTCCATCAACAGGGTCTGCTTGAAGGTGGAGCCGTCGATGGAGACGATCTGGCCGCCCTTGTCGTACGGGGGCGCCTTGTACGCGATGATGTTGCCGCCGTCCATGCGCAGCGGGAACATCGTGTAGCGGTCACCCGCGTCGGCCCGGTCACTGGTCGGCTTGCCGGTGGTGAGGTCGAAGGAGACGATCTCGTTGGTGTCGCCGTAGTCGCCGCCGCCCTCGTGGTCCTCGGTCGGCACGTAGATGCGGTTGTTGCCGACGGCCACCTTCTGGCAGCTCTCGACCTCCGTGGACTGGCAGCGCGCGGCGTACTTCTCGCCGTCCGCCGCGATCCTGGTGAGCAGCTTGCCGGTGGAGGCGTCGATCGAGAAGAAGTCCGATATGCCGCTGCCGTCACCGGCGGTGTCGCCGACGTCGGCCGCGACGACCAGCGGCTTGGTGGAGACGATGCTCGCGTAGTCGACACCGGGCGGCATCTTGTACGAGGAGAGCGGGGCACCGGTGGTCGGGTTCAGTGCCTGGACGACCAGCTGCGGGTCGTCGTACGTGCCGCACTTGCGGACGACGGCGAGCGCCTCGCCACCGGCGTAACCCATGTCGTAGCAGCCGTCGGCGGAGACCTTGGGCTTCCAGCGCTCGGCGCCGGTGCCGAGGTCGAACGCCGTACCGCCCTCGGTTCCGGCCGCGGCGACCGTGGTGCCGCTGAGCGTGATCCCGTCGAACCTGACCGCCGCGTCACCGCTGGTGGCGGCAGTCACCGACTTGCTCCACATCATCTTGCCGGTGTTCAGGTCGATCACGCCGACCTGGTTGCACGGCTGGTACTTCTTGTCCTTGGTCGGTTTGCCCTCCTCGAAGAGGACGGCCGTCTTGAAGTCCTTGGACATGTGCCGGGAGGCGCCGCAGAGCTGGCCCGCCAGCGGGATGGACCACAGCTTGGTGCCCTTGGTCATGTCGTAGCCGACTATCTCGTTCAGGCCGGTCTTCACATACGCCTTGTCGGTGAGCCACGAACCGTCGACCTTGGTGACGTCGGTGACCTTCGGCTTCGGCAGCTGGAAGGTGACCCTGGACTTGGGGTCCGCCGGTGCCTTCTCCGTGCCGCCGCCGCCGACGGTGCCGCCCTGTCCGCCGCCCTTGCCCTCGGAGGCGCCGCCGCTGGACTGGGACGCCTGGCCCTTCTTGCCGTCGTCACCGCCGCTGGAGGCGAACCAGACGCCCCCGGCGACGATCAGGACCACGGCGACGGAGGCGGCGACGATGACCTGCATGCGGGTGGTGAACTTCTTGCCCCCGTTGCCGTTCCCGTTCTGGAGCGGCGGGTACTGCTGCTGCATCGGAGCGGTCGGATAGCCGTAGCCCTGCTGCGGCGGCTGGCCGGGCGGCATGCCCTGCGGGAAGGCGTAGCCCTGCTGTGGCCGGCCGGGCACCGGCGCCTGCGGGTAGCCGTAACCGGGCTGCGGGGGGCCCTGCGGATAGCCGTAGCCCGGCTGCGGGGCCTGCGGGTAGCCGTAACCGGGGCCCGGCTGCTGCGGCGGGCCCGCGGGCGGCGGGGTGTCGGCGGGCGGCGGGGTCTGCGGGGCGCCGAACCCGCCCGCGGACGGGGTGGCCGGCTGCTTGCCGAACGGGTCGGCGGGCGGCGGGGTCGGTGCGCCGAACCCGCCCGGCGGGGGGTCCTGCGGGGCACCGAATCCACCCGGCGGGGGGTCCTGCGGGGCGCCGAACCCGCCCTGGGGCGGCTGCTCGTTGGGCGGCTGGGGCGGCTGCGTCATGGCGTACGTACCTCTGGGGGAAGGGAGTCGGTGGGTCGGGGCCGGCAGCGGTCGGGGGTGTTCCGGCCGCTGCCGGTCGTGAGCCGTCGGGCGCCGACGGGCGGGCGCCGTCGAAGGCCTTCGTGAGCCGTCAGTTGCCGAAGGCCATCATGGTCTTCGTCTCCAGCTCTTCCTGGTCGTTCCGCGCGCTGACCCGTCCGCTCAGGACGAAGGAACGGCCGTCCGCGTAGGCGATCTTGGTGTTGTAGAAGGAGTTCTCGATCTGGGACGTCGACACGGGGTGCTTCAGCAGCATCTGCACCGTGCCGCCGGTCGGTGCGAGGGTGGCGATGCCGCCGCCCTTGTTGTATCCGGCCTTCACGTAGAGCAGCACGTTGCCGCCCTCCATGCGCAGCGGCTTCACCACGCGCCCGGCCGGGGCGGCGGCCTTCCACTTGGACCGACCGGTGTTCAGGTCGAACGCCACGACCTTGTTCGTGTCGGTGCTGCCGCCGGAGTCCGGCGCGGTCGACATGTAGAAGGTGTTGGCGTCGGCGGCGACACCGGTGCAATCGTCCAGGGACCTGCCGAAGACGGCGAAGGCGTTACCGCAGTCCGGCGCGAACTTGTCGCCCTTGTCGCTGACGACACCGGACCGGAACAAGCCGTTCTCCTTGAGCGCGAGGATGCTCCACGACTTGTCCTTCTTCAGCGAGACCACCAGTGGGCTCACCGAGTAGACCCGGTCGATCTCCGATCCGCGCTTGATCCGGTACGTCCACCGGGGCTTCCCCGTGACCGGGTCGATCTCCTGGATCTGGTGCTGGGGATTGTAGACGTCGTCGGTGCGGCAGCTGGAGGCGGCGATCAGCTTGGCTCCGCCCGCGAAGGCGAACGGCTGGCAGTCGCCCGGCTGGTTGCCGAACAGTTCCTTGCCGTCGCTGACCCGGAAGCCGTTGGAGTTGCCGGTGCGCCCGACCGCCACGGTGTCGCCGCTGATGGTGAGCGAGATGTCCGACATCATGTCCCAGATGCCGTTCTTCTTGATCGACTTCTTCCAGCCGACCGTGCCGGTGTTGAGGTCGATCATCTGGAGGTCCGCGCAGTCCGCCTTGTCGGTGGTGCCGTTCTCGACCCCGATGACGATCTTTCCGTCGGCGGTGGCCTGCGAGGGCGCCGCGCACAGGTCGGCGGGCAGCTTCAGCTTCCACTTCGGCTTGCCGTCGGCCACCGAGTAGCCGGCGACGGTGCGGTACATGCCCTTGACGATCGTGTCGCCGACGACCCAGGGGCCGTACACGTCCGAGCCGTTGCGCGGCAGGTCGACATCGTTCTTCTGCAGCCAGAGAACCTTCGCCTCGCCCTTCTGGCGCCCGGCGTTGAGGTCGTCATCGGTCTGGCGGCCGTCGCCTTTGCCGTCGCCCTCGTTGACGGACGGTGAGCTGCTGGGCTCGGCGTCGCCGCTCTTCTGCGCGACGGGCTTCTTGTCGTCGCCGCCCCCGTTCGTGGCGAGGAAGACGCCGCCGCCCATCACCAGGAGCGCGGCGGCAGCGGCGCCGATCACCAGCGCGGGCTTGCGCTTGAAGAGGTTGCCACCGCCCGGACCACCGGTCCCGCCCGGACCGCCGGGGGCCGGTGCGCCGGGGTACTGCTGCGGGTAGCCGTAGCCGGGCTGCGTCGGCTGATCGTACGGACCGGGTTGCTGACCGTACGGACCGGGCTGCTGGGAGTAGGGACCCGGCTGCTGACCGTACGGACCGGGCTGCTGGGAGTAGGGACCCGGCTGCTGACCGTACGGACCGGGCTGCTGGGGGTAGCCGTAACCAGGGGTCTGGCCGGGCTGTTGGGGGTAGCCGTAACCGGGGGCCTGGCCCGGCGCCTGACCGGGCGTCTGCGGGTGACCGTAACCGGGCTGGGCGGGCGGCGGGGTCTGCGGCGCCGGCGGGGTCTGCGGCGGGCCCTGGGGCGGCTGAGGACTTCCCGGCGGCGGCTCCTGGGGCGCGCCGAAGCCTCCCTGCGGCGGTTGCTGGCTGGGCGGCTGGGTCATCAGCACGTCCCCCTTCGTGCGGTCCGGTGCCCGTTCCGGTCTCCCCCGCGATTCCGCAGAGCTCGAAGAGGTCCGCCAAGACCCCCCTGAACTCCGCGGAAAGGAGCGAATCGGGCATGGATCCCGCAGTGTTACGACAGTCGAGCGGGGCTTCTTTGTACCACCCGCAACACCTCGCCCACCGGGCCGGTCCATCCCCTGTTCCCAAGGGAGAACCGGCCTGTGATGCCGCCGTTACGCCTCGGACCGTCAGTTTCCGAAGCCCACGATCGACTTCATCGACTTCTCCGCCTCGTCGTCGATCCCGCTGATCCTCGCCTGCACGAGGAAACTGCGCCCGTTCAGATAGGCGACCCGGGAAAGGGAGAATTCCCTTTCGACCGCGGAGGCCGCCGCCGGGTGCCGCAGCACCAGCTGCGGCGTACCACCCGTGGGCGGGAGGGACGCGATACCGCCGCCCTTGTTCTTCTCCGCCGCCAGATACATCAGCAGCCTGCCGCCCTCCACCCGCATCGGCATCATGGTCTGCCCGGCCGGCGCCGCGGCCTTCCACTTGGTCCGACCGGTGTTCAGGTCGAAGGCCACGACCTTGTTGGTGGGCTGGCGAGCCGCCAGGTCGGGCTTCGTCGCCAGGTAGACCGCCCGGTCGTCGGCCGCCACACCGAGGCAGTTGTCGAGACTCATGCCGTCGGTGAGGAGGTCCTCGTCGCACTCCGTCACGTAGTCCTCGGTGCCACCGACCAGTTGGGAACGGTAGGTGCCGTTCTCGTTGAGCACGAGGATGGCCCACTTGTCGTCCTGCTTCAGCGAGACGACCGGTGGGCTCGCCGAATAGAACTGCGCGACCTGCCAGCCCTTCTTGACCTGGTACGTCCACTGGACCTTGCCGGTGACCGGATCGATCCGCTGCACCTGCTGTTCCTTGTGGTCGTCGGCCGCCGTCTGACAGCTGGTGGCGGCGATCGCCACGGGACCGCTCGCGAAGCCGAACGGCTGGCAGTTCCCCGGCAGTTCGCCCCAGAGCACCTTGCCGTCACTGACCCGGAAGGCATCCGTCCTGCTGGTGCGTCCCACGGTCACGGTGTCGCCGTTGATCGCCATCGCGACGTGGGAGAGCGCGTCCCAGGCGCTCTGACGCCTGTAGGTCTTGTGCCAGCCGGCCTTGCCGGTCGTGAGGTCGACCATCTGGAGCGCGTTGCAGAACGCCTGATCCCCGTTGCCGGACTTGATCCCGAGGACGATCTTGCCGTCGGCGGTGGCCTGCGAGGGTGCCGCGCACAGGTTCGACGGCATGCGAAGGCTCCACTTCTGGTGGCCGTCGGTGACCGAGTAACCGGAGAGCGTCTGGAACATGGCCTTGACGATGGTGTCGCCGACGATCCAGGGGCCGTACACGTCCGAGCCGTTGCGCGGCAGATCGACGCCGCCCTCCTGGAGCCAGAGAACCTTCGCCTCGCCCTTCTGGCGCCCGGCGTTGAGCGCGTCGGCCTCCGCGCGGAGGTCACGCGGGGCCGGACTCGGCTCCCCGGTCTTGCCGTTGCCCCCGTCGCCGGTGGGGCCCGGCCCGGGATCGGTGCTCTCCTTCGCCGTGGGCTTCGGCTCGTCGCCGCCGCTCCCGGCGAACCAGATGCCAGCACCGGCCAGCAGCACCACCGCGAGCACGCCACCGATGACCGCCCCGCGCCGCCGCCGGAAGAACCCCCCACCGCCGGGCCCCGACTGTGGCTGCGGGCCGAATCCGGACTGCGGCTGCGGCGGGTGGCCGTAGGGGCCGGGCTGCGTGGGCGCGTTGTACGGTCCCGGCTGCGGAACGCCGTACGGTCCCGGCTGTGCGGGCGCGCCGTACGGGCCCGGTGCCTGGCCGGGCGGCGGCGGCGCGGAGCCGTACCCGGGTGGTGGCGGGGGCGGCTGAACCGGCGTCGGCGGCGGATCGTACGGAGCCCCGAAGCCCCCCTGCGGCGGTTGCTGGCCGGGCGGCTGGGTCATCAGCACGTCCCCCTTCGTGCGGACCGGTCCGGCATCTGTACCTGCGCCGGGCGAGCGTTCTTTCTATCACCCGCCCCACAGTCCACACCGGTCGCACAGGTCACGCCGAAAGCGCGTCAGCGATCAGGCCTCCTCGGCCAGTTCCAGCCAGCGCATCTCCAACTCGTCGCGCTCCGCGACCAGTCCACGCAGCTCCGCGTCCAGCTTCGCCACCTTCTCGAAGTCCGTGGCGTGCTCCGCGATCTGCGCGTGCAGCGCGGTCTCCCGGGTCGAGATCTTGTCGAGCTGCCGTTCCACCTTCTGGAGTTCCTTCTTCGCCGCACGTGCGGCCTGCGGGGAGACGGCCGTGGCCGGCGCGGTCTTCTCCTTGGCCGCAGCGGGTGCGGCGGAGGGAGTCGCCGCCTCCTCCATCCGCTGCCTGCGCTCCAGGTACTCGTCGATCCCGCGCGGCAGCATCCGCAGTGCGCGGTCTCCGAGCAGCGCCATCACCCGGTCCGTGGTCCGCTCGATGAAGAACCGGTCGTGCGAGATCACGATCATCGATCCGGGCCAGCCGTCGAGGAGGTCCTCCAGCTGGGTCAGGGTCTCGATGTCGAGGTCGTTGGTGGGCTCGTCGAGGAAGAGGACGTTCGGCTCGTCCATCAGCAGGCGCAGGATCTGGAGCCTGCGCCGCTCGCCGCCGGAGAGGTCGCCCACCGGCGTCCACTGCTTCTCCTTCGAGAAGCCGAACTGCTCGCAGAGCTGCCCCGCGGTCATCTCCCGGCCCTTGCCCAGATCGACCCGGTCCCGTACCTGCTGAACCGCTTCCAGCACCCGCAGGTTCGGGTCGAGTTCGTGGACCTCCTGGGAGAGGTAGGCCAGCTTGACCGTCTTGCCGACGACGATGTTCCCGGCGGCGGGCTGCGCCTCGCCCTGGGTACGGGCCGCCTCGGCGAGGGCCCGCAGCAGCGAGGTCTTGCCCGCGCCGTTGACCCCGACCAGACCGATCCGGTCACCGGGGCCGAGCTGCCAGGTGAGGTGGGTGAGCAGCGTCTTGGGACCCGCCTGGACGGTCACGTCCTCCAGGTCGAAGACGGTCTTGCCGAGCCGCGCGTTGGCGAACTTCATCAGCTCGCTGGTGTCGCGCGGCGGCGGCACGTCGGCGATCAGTTCGTTGGCCGCCTCGATGCGGTAGCGCGGCTTGGAGGTACGGGCGGGGGCGCCGCGGCGCAGCCAGGCGAGCTCCTTGCGCATCAGGTTCTGCCGCTTGGACTCCTCGGTCGCGGCGATCCGCTCCCGCTCGGCCCGTGCGAAGACGTAGTCGCTGTAACCGCCCTCGTACTCGTGGACCGTGCCGCGCTGGACGTCCCACATGCGCGTGCAGACCTGGTCGAGGAACCAGCGGTCGTGGGTGACGCAGACGAGCGCCGAGCGGCGTGCCCGCAGATGGCCGGCCAGCCAGGAGATGCCCTCGACGTCGAGGTGGTTGGTCGGCTCGTCGAGGACGATCAGGTCCTGCTCGGCGATGAGCAGCTTGGCCAGCGCGATCCGGCGCCGCTCGCCGCCGGACAGCGGCGCGATGACGGTGTCCAGGCCGTGCTCGAAGCCCGGCAGGGCCAGCCCGCCGAAGAGTCCCGTGAGCACGTCACGGATCTTGGCGCTGCCCGCCCACTCGTGGTCGGCGAGGTCGCCGATCACCTCGTGGCGGATGGTCGCCTCCGGGTCCAGCGAGTCGTGCTGCGTCAGCACACCGAGGCGCAGCCCGCCGCTGTGGGTGACCCGGCCGCTGTCCGCCTCCTCCAGCCTGGCGAGCATCCGGATGAGGGTCGTCTTGCCGTCGCCGTTGCGGCCCACGACACCGATCCGGTCCCCCTCGGACACCCCGAGGGACACACCGTCGAGCAGGGCACGGGTGCCGTACACCTTGCTGACCTGCTCGACATTGATCAGATTGACGGCCATTTCGCTCCTGCTCCCGGGGATCGATCGGCTTCCCAGGGTACGGGGCGACAGGGACGGGATGTCCGCTCGCCCTTGCCGCCCACGACGGCATGGGCAGACCGGAGCCCCTGAAGCACGGCTTGCAGGGGTTCTGGTCCCGTCGGATCACCGATGAGCACCGGCTCATCCACAAGGTCGTGGGCGAAGAGGTCCGCATCGCTGCCTGCCGCTACCACTACGGCCGGCAGCGGCAGGCATTGTCCTGTCAGAGGACCGTCGCGCCCGGCGCCGGGGACACCGCGGCCCGTGCGTTCCGGCAGGTCCCCGAGGTGATCAGCGCCTCGGCCACCTTCCGTGCCGACTCCTCGTCCGCCACCAGGAACGCGGTGGTCGGCCCGGAGCCCGAGACCAGGGCGGCCAGGGCACCGGCCTCGGTGCCGGCGGCGAGGGTGCCGGCCAGCGAGGGGCGCAGCGAGAGCGCGGCGGGCTGGAGGTCGTTGCTCAGGGCGCCCGCGAGCGCGGTGGTGTCTCCGGATCGCAGCGCGTCCAGGAGCGTGGCGGACGCGGCGGGGTCGGTGACGTCCGTACCGGCCGTGAGCCGGTCGAACTCGCCGTAGACGGCCGGGGTGGAGAGCCCGCCGTCGGCGACCGCGAAGACCCAGTGGAAGGTCCCGCCGACGTCGATCGGGGTCAGCCGCTCACCGCGCCCGACCCCGAGGGCCGCGCCGCCGACCAGGCTGAACGGGACGTCACTGCCCAGCTCCGCGCAGATGTCGAGCAGCTCCTGCCGCGTGGCGCCGGTGGACCAGAGGGTGTCGCAGGCCAGCAGTGCTGCCGCACCGTCGGCGCTGCCGCCCGCCATGCCGCCCGCGACGGGGATGTCCTTGGCGATGTGGATGTGCACATCGGGTGCGATGCCGTGCCGCTCGGCCAGTGCGATCGCGGCGCGGGCGGCGAGGTTCGTGGCGTCCAGCGGGACCCTCGCGGCGTCCGGGCCGGAGCACGTGACGCGCAGCCCGTCGGCGGGGGTGACGGTGACCTCGTCGTACAGGCCGACGGCGAGGAAGACATTGGCCAGGTCGTGGAAGCCGTCGGGGCGCGGGGCGCCGACCGCGAGCTGGACGTTGACCTTGGCGGGTACGCGGACGGTGACGCTCACTCGCCACTCCCGGAGGGCTGGTTGTCATCGGTCCCGGCGGGCTTGTTCTCGGCGATGGCGGCGAACTCCTCGACCGTCAGGGACTCACCGCGGGCCTGGGGCGAGATCCCGGCCGCGACCAGGGCCGCCTCGGCGGCGGGGGCGGAGCCCGCCCAGCCGGCCAGGGCCGCCCGCAGGGTCTTGCGGCGCTGGGCGAAGGCCGCGTCGACGACGGCGAAGACCTCGGTCCTGCTCGCGCTCGTCGTGACCGGTTCGGTGCGCCGGACCAGCGACACCAGACCGGAGTCGACGTTCGGGGCGGGCCAGAAGACGTTGCGGCCGATGGACCCGGCCCGCTTGACGTCCGCGTACCAGTTGGCCTTCACCGACGGCACGCCGTAGACCTTGTTGCCCGGCCTGGCGGCCAGCCGGTCCGCGACCTCCGCCTGAACCATGACGAGAGTCCGCTCGATGGACGGGAAGCGCTCCAGCATGGTCAGCAGGACCGGCACGGCGACGTTGTACGGAAGGTTCGCGACCAGCGCGGTCGGCGCCGGGCCCGGCAGCTCCCGGACCAGCATCGCGTCGGAGTGCACCAGGGCGAACCGGTCGGCGCGCCCCGGCATCCGGGCGGCGACCGTGGCGGGCAGCGCGCCCGCCAGCACGTCGTCGATCTCGACGGCGACGACCCGGTCCGCCGCCTCCAGCAGCGCCAGGGTCAGCGAACCGAGCCCCGGGCCGACCTCGACGACGACGTCGTCGGGGCGGACCTCCGCCGTCCGCACGATCCGGCGGACCGTATTGGCGTCGATGACGAAGTTCTGACCGCGTTGCTTGGTCGGGCGTACGCCCAGCTCGGCCGCCAGCTCGCGGATGTCTGCGGGGCCCAGGAGGGCGTCGGGCTCAGTGGTGCTCACCCGGTAAGCCTACGGCCGCGGTGCGGCCGGAGGCTCGCCCCCGTCTCGCGAAAGGCCTCTCGCACGGCGGCCGGGCCCGGCCGACGCGGCGTTCCGCGGCCTGCCCGCCGGGCCGCCTGTGCGCCCTCCGCCGCCTCCCCGTCCGGACGACGACCGCCTCCCCGTCCGGACGACGACTATCTGCCCGTCCGGACGACGACCTCGTCACCGTCGGCGAGTGCGCTGCCGGGGGCGGGCGTGACGGCGTCGCGGGCGGCGGGCACGACATCCTGGTCGGCGAGGAGTTCACCGACGTCGTTCGCGAAGGTGTGCAGGGTGCGGGTCCGGCCGTCGATGTCGAGCGTCACCCCCTTGTCGCAGGCCATGAACGCCGTGGTGCCACCGGCCAGGAACGCCAGGACGAGGGCCTGGGGGACGAGGCGGCGCAGGTTCTCGGGCCGGAGGGTGGCCTTGCGGTGGTGGGGGGCCCGACGCGCGGCCGCCCGGCGCGCGGCTGCCCGGCCGCCGGTGGCGCGCGGCGCCGACGGCCGGGCGGGCACAACGCGCGGGCCGACGAGCGTCGGAGTGTGGAGCACCCGCACGGCGAGCGTCAGCCGTTCATGGAACGGGACGGGTACGGGGGCGGCGGGCGACACCGTACGCCTTCTGCCACGCACCGCGCGGTGGCTGCCCTTCGAACTGCTCATGACGCTCCCGAGGGTCCGATCGGCCGGTCGCCGAATGGCGCCCGGGGACGATAGCGGAGCATCGGTCACTCTTCAAAACGGTGCGACCACGCACCGTCATCGTCCCATGTCGTCAGTAGTCGAAGGCGCGAGCGGTGTTGTCGAAGACGGCTGACGCCAGAGTGTCCTCGTCCACGCCCTTCACCGCTGCCATGGCGCGCAGTGTGACCGGGATGAGATAGGGCGCGTTGGGCCGTCCCCGGTACGGGGCGGGGGTCAGGAACGGTGCGTCCGTCTCGACCAGGACCAGCTCCATCGGCGCGACGGCCAGTGCGTCGCGCAGCGGCTGGGCGTTCTTGAAGGTGACATTGCCCGCGAAGGACATGAAGTACCCGGCGTCCGCGCAGATCCGGGCCATGTCGGCGTCGCCGGAGTAGCAGTGGAAGACGGTCCGCTCGGGGGCGCCGGCGTCGGCGAGGACGCGCAGCACGTCCGCGTGCGCCTCGCGGTCGTGGATGACCAGCGCCTTGCCGTGCCGCTTGGCGATCTCGATATGGGCCCGGAAGGACTCCTCCTGCGCGGCCATGCCTTCGGGGCCCGTACGGAAGTGGTCGAGCCCGGTCTCACCGACACCGCGCACGTGGTCGAGCGCGGCCAGCGCGTCGATCTGGGCGAGTGCCTCGTGCAGCGCCGCCTCTCCGCCCGCTTCCCGCGCCCCCTGCCGCGACCGGCCCTCGGGGTCTCCGTGCACGATGCGCGGTGCCTCGTTGGGGTGCAGGGCGACCGCCGCGTGCACGCTCGCGTGCGCGGCGGCGGTCTCGGCGGCCCACCGCGAACCGGCCACGTCGCAGCCCACCTGGATCACGGTGGTCACATTGACCGCCGCGGCCCTGGCCAGGCCCTCCTCGACGGTCGCGTCCTGCATGTCGAGGTGGGTGTGCGAATCGGCGACCGGTACCCGGAGGGGTTCCGGCAACGGCGGGGCTTCGGTACGGCTCATGAGGACGATCGTACGAGGACCGCACCGGACACCCCGCCCGCGGTGGGAGCCGGGCACCGCTGCCTGCGGTGGAAGCCGGGCGCCCTACTTGCGGTGGAAGGGGTGCAGCAGGTCGGACAGGTGCCAGTGGTGCCCGGCGCCCACGGCCGCGGCCTCGCCCTCCGGGGCGTCGACGCCCTTGCCGGCTGACCGCTTCGGCTGGGGGTCGCGGAGCAGCTTCTGGACGGTCGAGACCCGACCGGACCGCATGATCCGGACCACGTGTCCGCCGCAGTTCGCGCAGGTCGGCGTGGAGAGGGGTGAGGGCACCCGTTCCCCGTCCGCCTTGTATATGACGAAGCCGTTGTTGGAACCGTCGACGTGGTGCTCTATCTCGAAGGCCTGCTCCCAGCCGTGTCCGCACCTCATGCAGGCGAATGCGTACGCCTCGTGCACCGTGGTCGCTGCGATCTCGCTCATGTCCGCTCCTTCTGTCCGCCGGACGAACACTCCGGGGAGTGCGTCCCCGGTCCAGTGGACTCCCCTGCCGACAAGAGCGCATCGGGCCCTGTCGACTGTTGGAGCGTTTTTGGCCTACTCGTGGCAGAAAGGTTCGGTGCGCGACTCGCGCTTTGCCTTCTAGGCTCGTCCTTTGCCCTCCGCAGGGCCGTTTCGCGCCGCGTTCTTTGCCGCGACGACCGCGTCGAACACCTCGCGTTTGGGCAGCCCCGCGTCGGCGGCCACGGCGGCGATGGCCTCCTTGCGCCGCTCCCCCGCCTCCTCGCGCACCCGCACCCTGCGCACCAGCTCCGCGGCGTCCAGTTCTTCGGGTCCGGAGTCGGCCGCGCCCTCGACGACGACGGTGATCTCGCCGCGCACCCCTTCTGCCGCCCAGGCCGCCAGCTCGCCCAGCGGGCCGCGCTTCACTTCCTCGTACGTCTTGGTCAGCTCCCGGCACACGGCCGCCCGGCGCTCGGCGCCGAAGACCTCGGCCATCGCGGCGAGGGTGTCGTCGAGCCGGTGCGGGGCCTCGAAGAAGACCATGGTGCGGCGCTCGTCGGCGACCTCGCGCAGTCTGCCCAGCCTTTCGCCCGCCTTGCGCGGCAGGAAGCCCTCGAAGCAGAAACGGTCGACCGGCAGCGCGGACAGGGCGAGAGCGGTCAGCACCGCGGACGGGCCGGGGACCGCGGTGACCTTGACGCCCTTCTCCACCGCGGCGGCCACGAGCCGGTAGCCGGGGTCGGAGACGGACGGCATCCCGGCGTCCGTGACCAGCAGCACCCGGGCACCGCCGGTCAGTGCCTCGACGAGTTCGGGCGTACGGGCCGACTCGTTGCCCTCGAAGTAGGAGACGACCCGCCCCGTGGTGTGGACGCCGAGCGCCTGGGTGAGGCGGCGCAGCCGTCGGGTGTCCTCGGCGGCGACGACATCGGCCGTCTCCAGTTCGGCGGCGAGGCGCGGCGGGGCGTCCGCCACATCGCCGATGGGGGTTCCTGCGAGTACCAGCGTTCCAGTCGTTCCAGTCACATGAGTCATCCTCCCAGCACGGGCGACAGCGCTCGCACAGATGCGTTCCCTACGATGGCGCGGTGACGAGTACTGCGCCCGAAGCCCGGCAGGGCGAAGACGCCGGGGAACCGCACGGCGAAGAAGCAGCCTCCTGGCAGCAGCGGCTGCGCCGCTTCGGCCATTCGCCCCGGCCCGGGATCGGGCTGCGTGAACGGCTGGTTCCGCCGTACGCCCGGCCCGGCGCCCAGCTGTGGGCGGTACTGGGGATCTCCCCGCCCCTGGCCGCGCGCCTGGTGCGGTGGTCCGCCTGGGGCGGTCCGCTGCTGGTGGCACTGGTCGCCGGGGTGCTGCGATTCTGGAACCTGGGCAGCCCGCACGCCCTGATATTCGACGAGACGTACTACGCCAAGGACTCCTGGGCGCTGATCAACCAGGGGTACGAGGGCAACTGGCCCAAGGACATCGACAAGCTGATCCTCGCCGATCCGTCGAAGGTGCACGTCCCGGTGGATCCGGGCTATGTGGTGCACCCGCCGGTCGGCAAGTGGATCATCGGCCTCGGTGAGCAGATCTTCGGCTTCACGCCGTTCGGCTGGCGGTTCATGGTGGCGGTGCTCGGCACGCTGTCGGTGCTGATGCTGTGCCGGATCGGGCGGCGCCTGTTCCGTTCGACGTTCCTCGGGTGCCTGGCCGGCACGCTGCTCGCCGTCGACGGTCTGCATTTCGTGATGAGCCGCACCGCGCTGCTCGACCTGGTGCTGATGTTCTTCGTGCTGGCGGCGTTCGGCGCGCTGCTGATCGACCGGGACTGGGCGCGGCGCAGGCTCGCCGCCGCACTGCCGGTCGACGAGGAGGGGGTGCTGCGCCCCGATGCCGGGGTCGCGGAGAATCTGCGCCTCGGCCTGCGCCCCTGGCGGCTCACCGCCGGTCTGATGCTGGGGCTGGCCTTCGCCACCAAGTGGAACGGTCTGTACATCCTGGTCGGCTTCGGTCTGATGACGGTGCTGTGGGACGTGGGCGCGCGGCGGACGGCGGGGGCCGTCCGTCCGTACACGGCGGTGCTGAAGCGGGATCTGCTGCCGGCGTTCATCTCGACGGTCCCGGTCGCGATCCTCACGTACCTCGTCTCCTGGACCGGCTGGATCGTCACCGGCAAGGGCTACTACCGCGACTGGGCGCAGACCGAGGGCAGGGGCGGCAACTGGACGTGGCTGCCGGACTGGCTGCGCAGTCTGTGGCACTACGAGTACCAGGTCTACGAGTTCCATGTGAATCTGACGTCCGGCCACACGTACCAGTCCAATCCCTGGAGCTGGATCGTGCTCGGCCGGCCCGTCTCGTACTTCTGGGAGGAGCAGCCGGGCTGCGCGGCGTCGGAGACCGGCAAGTGCTCCCGCGAGGTGCTGGCCATCGGGACGCCGCTGCTCTGGTGGGCGGCGTGCTTCGCCCTGGTGTACGTGCTGTGGCGCTGGTTCTTCCGGCGCGACTGGCGGGCGGGGGCCATCGCCTGCGGCGTGGCGGCGGGCTGGCTGCCCTGGTTCCTCTACCAGGAGCGGACGATCTTCCTCTTCTACGCGGTCGTGTTCGTGCCGTTCCTGTGTCTGGCGGTGACGATGATGATCGGCGCCTTGCTCGGTCCGGGGGCGGATACCGGGCCGGCGAGGGAACGCGGCCTGATGTCCGCCGATCCCTCCGGGGAGCGGCGTCGGGCGCTGGGGGCGGTCGCGGCGGGCGTGCTGGTGCTGCTGATCATCTGGAACTTCATCTACTTCTGGCCGATCTACACGGGGACGCCGATCCCCGACGGTTCCTGGCGGGACCGGATGTGGCTGGACACCTGGATCTGAGACCGGCACGCCCCGATATGTGCGGCACACCTGGATTCGACCGGTGTATTCATGCCCCACGTATCGCGTTCCTATAACAACCGTCTCGGCTGTCACCACCGTCCCGTAGGGTGCCCAGCAGCATCCCTTTGAACGCGTTCAAGGGGAACTCCTGGGGAGGGGGACTGCAAGGATGCGCAGTGGAGCGAAGGTCGCGATAGTCGGCGGAGTGTTCGCGGTCGTGGTCGGCGGGGTGGGGTACGGCGCGTACAACGTCCTGGACGGGCTGGGCGGCGGGGGCGGTGGCACGGACGCCGAGACCGCCTCCGCGAAGGTGAGGACGGGGCCGGTCACCGAGGCGGAGATCGGCGAGACGTCGAAGAAGTTCCTCGAGGCCTGGGCGAGCGGCGACGCGGCCGTCGCGTCGCAGCTCACCAACAACGCGACCGAGGCCGAACCGGTACTGACGGACTACCGCGAGAGCGCCCATGTCACGAAGGCGGTGATCACTCCCGGTGCGGCGGTCGGCTCGAAGGTGCCGTACACGGTGAAGGCGACCGTCTCCTTCGAGGGCAGGTCCAAGCCCTGGTCGTACTCGTCCGAGCTGACCGTGGTGCGCGGCCTGACCACCGGCAGGCCGCTGGTGGACTGGGCCCCCACCGTGGTCCATCCGGATCTGGCGAAGGGCGCGTCGCTCAAGACGGGCGAGGCGTCCGCGCCGGCGATCGAGGCGGTCGACCACAACGGCAAGGTGCTCACCAAGGAGAAGTACCCCTCCCTGGGACCCGTCCTGGAAGCCCTGCGCGAGAAGTACGGGGAGAAGGCCGGCGGCAGCGCCGGTGTCGAGACCTGGATCGAGAGCCCGAACGAGAGCAGCCCGGACAAGACCCTGCTGACGATCAGCAAGGGCAGGCCGGGCAAGCTGCAGACCACCCTGGACGCCGACGCCCAGGCGGCGGCCGAGGTGGCCGTGAAGAAGTTCAGCCAGGCCTCGGTGGTCGCGCTCCGCCCGTCCACGGGCGCGATCCGCGCGGTCGCCAACAATCCGGCCACCGGATTCAACGCGGCGATGCAGGGCAAGCAGGCGCCCGGTTCGACGATGAAGATCGTGACGGCGGCCATGCTGATCGAGAAGGGCCTCGCCTCGGCCGACCAGAAGATCGAGTGCCCGCCGACGGCGATGTACTACGGCCGCACCTTCAAGAACCTGGACGGCTTCTCCATCCCCGACGGCACCCTGACGACCAGCTTCGCCCGCTCCTGCAACACCGCCTTCATCAAGCTGATCGACGAGGCGAACGACGACGCGGCACTCGCCAAGGAGGCCCGCGACGTCTTCGGAATCGGCCTGAACTGGCAGACCGGCGTGGCCACCTTCGACGGCAGCGTGCCGGAGGAGACCGAAGGCGAGGCCGCCGCCCAGTACATCGGCCAGGGCACCGTCCAGATGAACGCCCTCAACATGGCGTCCATCACCGCCACCGCGAAGAACGGCACCTTCCGCCAGCCGATCCTCGTGGACCGGGACCTCGACGGCCGGCAGATCGCCACCGCCTCCCGGTCACTGTCCCCGTCCGTGTCCCAGCAGCTCACCAACATGATGCGCCAGACCGCGAGTTGGGGCACCGGTAAGGCCGCGATGGCCTCGGTCGGCGGCGACAAGGGCGCCAAGACGGGCTCGGCGGAGGTGGACGGCCAGGCCACGTCCAACAGTTGGTTCACCGGCTTCAGCAACGACCTGGCAGCCGCGGCGGTCGTCCAGTCCGGCGGCCACGGCGGCGACGCGGCGGGCCCGGTGGTGGCAGCGGTGCTGCGCGCCGGGTCGTGAGACCGCAGGGGTGAACGGTCCGCCCTCCGCTGCCCGGGGCGAGATCCTGGGCAGCCGGCGCACGGGACAACATCGAGACACACACCGGCGTCGAAGCCCGTATCACGGAGTTGGCCAATATCCGGAGAAGGGAGAACCGCGATATCGCCAACGGCGAACCGGTTTACGCGACAGTTGGCCAGCTGGGCGGTGCCGCCAAGGACGGGAGTGTCACCGCCCGCAGCCTCACAGGTAAGGGATCACGAAGAAGACGAACCTCAGTCTGAGCGCGCTTGCTGTCGCGGCGCTGGTCACCGGATGCTCGCCGGAAGCGGACTCCTACGCCACGCCCAAGAAGATCTGCGGCATGAACGTCCCCTCTTCCGTCACCGGACCGCTCCTCCCCGTCGGCAAGGACGTCGAGCAGTACCCCGAGGACTTCGACAAGAAGCCGGACTCGATCGGCAGTTGCATCGTCAACGTCGACAAGAAGCTGGCTCTGAGGATCGCCGTGTACCGGGAATCCGGAAAAATTGACGTGCCCGAGCTCGCCCGGGAGGGTTCGCTCCGACTCAAGAATCCCGAAGCGGCAGACATCGAAAACGTCTCCAGCGCTCAAGTCGCCGAGGACGGAACACTCATGACCGTCCCCTGCCGGGCCCGCGGAACGGACTACCTCGTCACCGAGTTCGCCGTCGGTGAGCGTTCGTGGGACAGAGTGAGCACCAAGGACCGGCGCAAGGAGTGGGACGCGTTCGTCCGCAGCTACGTTCCCGAGCTGATCAAGGCGAAGTGCGACGCGTAGCCACCCCGTGGCGTCCGCCCGACCACATCGCTCCGCCAGGTGGACCTTCACCGCCCCCGCACGTGCGCAACCCCGTCGCGCGCCCCGCGTCGCGTTCGCTAGCGTGCGGGGCATGAGCACTCCTGACACCACCGCCGCCGAAGCCCACCCCCGATTCGCCGAGGCCCTGCGGGAGCTCGGGCTTCAGGTCGAGATCCGTCGGTTCCCGGAGGCCACCCGTACCGCCGCCGAGGCCGCTGCCGCCATCGGCTGCGAGCTCAGCGAGATCGTCAAGTCCCTGATCTTCGAGGCCGACGGCGTCCCGGTGCTGGTCCTGATGGACGGTTCCTCGCGCGTCGACGTGGAGCTCGTACGCGGTGAACTGGGCGCCGGGAAGGTCAAGCGGGCCGGGGCCGACCTGGTCCGGGAGACGACCGGGTACGCCATCGGGGGCGTGCCGCCCTTCGGGCACCGTACGCGGACCCGGGTGCTGGCCGACCGCGGGCTGTTGGATCACGACGTGGTGTGGGCTGCGGCGGGCACCCCGCACACGGTCTTCCCCCTCGACCCCAAGTCGCTGATCGCGCACGCCGGCGGAACCCTGGTGGATGTGCGCGAGCAGTCGAAGTGACGCCGCAGGTCGCGCTCGCCGTCCTGATCGCCGCGGTCACGCACGCCAGTTGGAACGCGATCGCGCACGCGATCAAGGATCAGCTCCTCTCCTTCACCCTGATCTCCGGGGGCGGGGTGCTGATCGGCGCCCTTGCGGCCTGCTTCGTCCCCTTCCCCGCCGCCGGGGCCTGGCCGTATCTCTTCGTCACGGCCGCGCTGCACGTGACGTACATGATGCTGCTGATGCGCTCGTTCACCCTGGGCGACTTCGGCCAGATGTATCCGATCGCCCGGGGCACGGCGCCGTTGGTGGTCACGGTTCTCGCCGCCGCCTTCGTCGGTGAGCACCCGGACGGCTGGGCCACGGCGGGCGTCGCGGTGGCCTCGGCGGGGCTGGTCGGGCTCGCCCTCTGGGGCATCCGCGGCTCCGGCAGGCGGCCGGACTGGCCGGCGTTGCTGGCCGCCGTCGCGACCGGCCTGGCCATCGCCGGATACACCACGGTGGACGGGGTCGGGGTACGCGCCTCCGGCACCCCGCTCGGCTACATCGCCTGGCTGATGATCCTGGAGGGACTGGCCATCCCGGCCTATGCGCTCCACCGCCACCGGAGCGAACTCGTCACCCGGCTCCGCCCGTTCGCCGCGCGCGGGCTGCTGGGGGCGGCGTTGTCGGTGACCGCGTACGGCCTGGTGCTGTGGGCCCAGACCCGGGCGGCGCTGGCCCCGATCGCGGCGCTCCGGGAGTCCTCGATCATCGTCGGCGCCGCCATAGGGACACTGTTCTTCAAGGAACGGTTCGGCACACCGCGCATCGCGGCGGCGGGGCTGATGGTGGTCGGTATCGGGCTGATGCTGCACACGAGTTGAGTGGGGCGGCGCACCCGGCTCCAGGACGTGCGACCGACGTGCGACCGACGTGCGCCGGGCGTTGTGGGCGAGGCGGACCCGATGGGATGAAAAGGGGCTGATCGCCCCAGCATGATCGTTTCAGCGGGAAACCGGACTGCTTGGATGACCAAGTCCTGCCATTGCGGACATCCATGCACCGAAAGGGACATCTGCCATGTCCAAGCGCAATCATCCTGTACTGGCTCTCGCCGCAGCCGTGTTGGCGACATGCGGCGTCGTCGCGGCCAGTGGCACGCCGGCCTCCGCCGCGCCCAGTCCCGGCCGGGACGTGATCAACAAGATGGACGGGAGCCGCCTGGCCCTGCTCAACAACAGCACCGCCGAGGGCGCCACCGGCATCACCCTGCGCGACCCGGCGTGGAATTACAGCACCGAGCGCTGGGAACTGGACTTCTCGGCCTGGCAGGCGGACGCCTCCAACACCTACACGGCCACGATCAGGAACGAGGCCGCGAACAAGTGCCTCCAGCCCGGCGCCGCGACACCGCAGCGGGGTACGACCGTCGTCGTCCGGACCTGTGACGGCTCACAGCTCCAGAAGTGGAGCCTGATCGGCGAGAAGGTGGGCGACACGCACACGGGCTGGTGGATGTACCGGCCCGTGGTCAACAAGAACCTCGCCCTCAGCCTGAACAGGTACAACGACGGCAGCTGGGACAGCCTCTACCTGAACATCGCACAGCCCAGCTCCGACCGGCTGTGGCGCAGCGTGGGCGACGACACCCCCGTGGCCAACAGCTAAGGCCTCTCGTTCGAAGAGGTGGGCGACGGGCTCGGGGGCTCGTCACCCACCCCTTCACACACACGTGGCACCCGAGCCCCGATGTGCCATGCCCGTGCCGCGCGCCGGCTGGGGAGCTGAGGGGACGGAGCCCGGCGGCACGGGCGCGGGCGGACCCCGGCGGCACGGGCGCGGGCCGCGCTACTCCCCCGAAACCGCCTGGCGGAAGCCGTAGTTCACGGCGGTGAGCCCGCCGTCCACCCGTAGCGTCGTCCCCGTGATCCAGGCCGCGTCGCCCGAGGCGAGGAAGGCGACGGCGGACGCGATGTCATCCGGCTCGCCGACCCGGCCGAGCGGGTAGAGGCCGCTCACCCGGGACAGTTCGGCGTCACGCCCCGCCCAGGCGTCCGTGCGGATCGTGCCGGGCGCGACCATGTTGACGCGTACGCCGCGCGGTCCCGCGTGGCCCGCGAGAGTGCGGGTCAGACTGCCCAGGCCGGCCTTGGCGGCGCTGTAGCCGTGGTTGCCGAAGTCCTGTTCGCCGTTGACCGAGCCGATGTTGACGATCGAGCCCCGGCCGGAGGCGACCAGGTGCGGCAGGGCGGCGCGGGCGCAGCGGTAGGGGCCGGTGAGCGTGATGTCCAGGTCGCGCTGCCACGCCTCGTCGGGCTCGTCCTCGAAGAGCGGTGCGTCGGCGGCGCAGGCGTACGCGTTGTTCACCAGCACGTCGAGGGAGCCGAAGGCGGCGACGACGTGGGCCACCGCGGCCTCGACCGCGGCCCGGTCGCCCACGTCGCAGGGCAGCGACTCGGCCGTCGCGCCCGTCTCGCGTATCGCCGCGGCGGTGCGTCCGGCGCGATCGGCGTCCAGGTCGGTGACCAGGACGCGCGCGCCCTCCGAGGCCAGTCGGCGGGCCGTGGCGGCGCCGATGCCCTGGCCCGCTCCGGTGATGAGAACGCCGTATCCGTCGAACCGTGAACCCGCAGGGTGAGGAGGAGTCATAGCGCCGACCGTACTGCCCTGACCAGGGCCTGGGCACGGGGATCGGCGGTAACTCCCTTCTGCAGACCGTTCGTCACGTAACCCAGGGCGGTGCCGGATTCGGGATCGGCGAAGCCGAGCGAGCCGCCCCGGCCGGGGTGGCCGAAGGAGCCGGGGGCCAGCAACGGGGCCGCCGGGCCGTGCAGCATGTAGCCGAGGCCGAAACGGGTGTTCACGACCAGGACCCGGTCCGGGCCCGCCGATTCCTCGGTGCGGGCGAGGGTGAGCGTGGCGGGGGCGAACAGGCGGTGGCCGTCGACCGGGCCGATCATCGCCGCGTAGCAGCGGGCCAGGGCTCGGGCGGTGGCGATGCCGTTGGAGGCGGGGAGTTCGGCCGTCCGGTAGGCGGGGTCGTTCTCGTCGGGCAGGGGGTCGATGGCCCCGAAGGCGCGGCGGGTGAGGGATTCCGGGTCGCGGTACGCCTCGACGACGGACCGCTTGGGGCGTACCCGCAGGGCGCCGCCGTTGCCCGCGGCGGCCGGGGGTTCGACGGGGCCGATGCGGCCCACCCGGTGCGCCTCGTCGGCCGGGAGGCCGAACCAGAAGTCCAGGCCGAGCGGGCGGGCGATCTCCTCGGCGATCCAGCGGCCCACGGTGCGGCCGGTGACCCGGCGTACCAGTTCACCGATCAGCCAGCTGTAGGTCTGGGCGTGGTAGCCGTGGTCGGTGCCGGGTTCCCACTGGGGGCGCTGGGCCGCGACGGCCTGCGGACCGGAGATCCCGTCGGCCGCCTCGACGGGCGTGAGCGGGCGGTCGAGGGCGGGGATTCCGGCCCGGTGGGCGAGGAGGTGGCGGACGAGCACGCGTTCCTTGCCGGCGGCCTTGAACTCCGGCCAGTACGTGCCGACCGGGGCGTCCAGATCGACCTGGCCGCGCTGGTGCAGCAGCAGCGGTACGGCGGCGGCTATGCCCTTGCCCGCCGAGCGGACGATCTGCACGGTGTCGACGGCCCATGGTTCGGCTCCGTCGACGTCTCTCGTGCCGGCCCACAGATCGACGACCTTGCGGCCGTCCCGGTAGACCGCGACGGCCGCTCCGCGTTCGCCGCGCTGCTCGAAGTTACGGACGAAGGCGTCCCTGACCGGTTCGAATCCGGCCGCCACCGTGCCCCGTACGTCCACGCCTGCTCCTGCGCTCCCGCTCATCCCCCCATGGTGCATCCCGTCGCAGGTCGAACGCGGGGCGGGTCACCCCATGTTCACCGTCACGGAACGCGGGTCGAACCCGAAGGGCAGCTCCAGACGGTGGGTGCGCATCAGTTCCTCGTCGCAGAGCAGGTCCTGGGTGCGGTCGTCGGCGGCGATGGCGCCCTCGCTCAGGACGACCGCGCGCGGGCAGAGTTCCAGGGCGTACGGCAGATCGTGCGTGACCATGAGCACGGTGACGTCCAGGGAGCGCAGGATGTCGGCGAGCTCGCGGCGCGAGGCCGGGTCCAGGTTGGAGGACGGCTCGTCCAGGACGAGGATCTCCGGCCGCATGGCGAGGACGGTGGCGACGGCGACGCGGCGGCGCTGGCCGAAGGAGAGGTGGTGCGGCGGGCGGTCCGCGTACTCCTCCATGCCGACCTGCCGCAGCGCGTCGGTGACGCGTTCCTCCAGTTCGGCGCCGCGCAGTCCGGAGGCGGCGGGCCCGAAGGCGACGTCCTCGCGGACGGTGGGCATGAAGAGCTGGTCGTCGGGATCCTGGAAGACGATGCCGACGCGGCGGCGGATCTCGGCGAGGTTGCGCTTGTCCACCGGGAGACCGGCGACGTGGACGGTGCCGGCGCCGGCGCCGAGGATACCGTTGAGATGGAGGACGAGTGTGGTCTTGCCGGCTCCGTTCGGGCCGAGCAGGGCGACGCGTTCGCCCCGGGCGACCGTCAGATTCACCCCGAAGAGCGCCTGATGGCCGTCGGGGTACGCGTAGGCGAGTCCGCTGACTTCCAGGGACGGTGCGGGGGCGGTGGGCATGCTCATACGGTCCATCCCAACAGACAGATGACGAGGGCGAGGACGGGGAGTACCGCGGCGTGCGCCCACTGGGTCCGGGAGGCCGTCACCTCGTCGATCACCGGCATGGAACCCGCGTAGCCGCGGCTGACCATCGCGAGGTGGACGCGTTCGCCGCGCTCGTACGACCTGATGAAGAGCGCGCCGGCCGATTTGGCGAGCACACCCCACTGCCGTATCCCGCGCGCCTCGAAGCCGCGGGAGCGGCGGGCGATCGACATCCGGCGCATCTCGTCGGTGATCACATCGCCGTACCGGATCATGAAGGAGGCGATCTGGACGAGCAGCGACGGCAGCCTGAGCCTTTGGAGGCCGAGCAGCAACGAGCGCAGTTCGGTGGTGGAGGCGAGGAGTACGGAGGCGGCGACGCCGAGGGTGCCCTTGGCGAGGACGTTCCAGGCGCCCCAGAGGCCGGGGACGCTGACGGGGAGACCGAGGACATGGGTCTGCTCGCCGGGCACCACGAACGGCATGAGCAGCGCGAATGCCACGAACGGCACTTCGATGAGCAGCCGCTTGAGCAGAAGGAGCGCGGGGATGCGGGCCAGCGCGGTGACGGCGCCGATCAGTACCGCGTACAGCGCGAACGCCCACATCGCCTCGCGCGGTGTCGAGACGACGACCACGACGAAGAGGAAGGCGGCGGCGAGCTTGCAGTGCGGGGGCAGGTCGTGGACCGGCGAGTGCCCGTGCCGGTAGAGCCTGTGTGCGTGTCCGGCGCCCATGTCAGACGGTTTCCCCGGTGCGCGGCGTTCCGACGGTCGCGTCCGTGGCGCGGCGGCGACGGATCACGTAGAAGACTCCGCTGCCGACCACGATCGTGGCACCGACGCCGATCACTCCGGCGAGACCGCCGGAGACGCGGGTGTTCTCGATGTCCTTGACGCCGTAGTCGGCGAGCGGGGAGTCCTTGGCCGCGTGCTCCTCGGTCTTCTTGTCGATGCCCTGGTCCGCGGCGACCTTCTCCAGGCCGTCGGGGCTGGCGGAGGCGTAGAAGGAGACGAAGCCCGCCAGGACGACGGCGGCGATCAGACCGGTGACCCAGATGCCCCTGGTGGAGCGGGCGGCGACGGGGGCGACGGGCTGCCGGGCGGGGGCGTCGACGAGTTCGCCCTCGACCCGGAGCTTGAGCGGGGCGGTGAGTCCGCGGGCGCCGTGGACCAGGTCGGGGCGTACGGCGATGACGGCACCGACGGTCAGCGCGGTGATCACGGCCTCGCCGATGCCGATCAGGACATGGACCCCGACCATCGCGGTGAAGACCTTGCCGATCGGGATGTCGGTGGTGCCGCCGATCCAGTAGATCAGCGTGAAGACGCCGGCCGCGGCCGGTACGGAGACCAGGGCGGCGACGAAGGACGCGACCGTCACGGAGCGCCGGGTGCGCGGCAGCACGCCCACCAGCCCGCGGAAGAGGGCGTAGGCGACGACGGTGGTCGTGATGCCCATGTCGAGCACGTTCACACCGAGCGCGGTGAGGCCGCCGTCGGCGAACAGGACGCCCTGCATGAGCAGGACGACGGATATGCAGAGCACCCCGGTGTACGGCCCCACCAGGATGGCGGCGAGCGCCCCGCCCAGCAGATGCCCGCTGGTGCCCGCCGCGACCGGGAAGTTCAGCATCTGCACGGCGAAGATGAACGCGGCGACGAGACCGGCGAGCGGCGCGGTGCGCTCGTCCAGTTCCCGCCGGGCGCCCCGCAGACTGACGGCGACCGCACCCGCGGCGACGGCCCCGGCGGCGGCGGAGACGGGCGCGTTGATGAATCCGTCGGGTACATGCATGGAGGGGCTCCGCTTCCTGCGATGCCGCGTTGCTGCGGGCGGTGTCGTGAACCGCTCAATGATAGGGCCTTGTTGCAAACGCTTCGCAAGAGCGGGTACGTCACAGCTGGCCCCGCCGCGCCGTTTGCGGAAAATATGCGACATTGGATGGCGAAGGCGGACAGAAGGAGGAGTCGGCCCATGCCCCCTGTGATCCATGAGCAGGCCGAAGCCTGGCTCGTCAATGACACCCCCGACCTCCCAGCGGTGCCGGTCGACCTGCTGTACGACGCCGACAAGGACCCGCGCACCGTCCATGTCGCCTTCCCCGGCGGCATCGACTGGTCGTTCAGCCGCGATCTGCTGGAGCGCGGCCTGCTCTCCCCCGCCGAACGCGGCGGGATCCGGGTGTGGCCGTGCGGACGGACCCAGCTGGTCGTGGAGATCCGCTCGAAGGAGGGCGTGGAGGTGGTGCAGTTCGACAACGCGCCGCTGATCCGGTTCCTGCACCGTACGCACGACGAGAACGTCGACGACGAGGGCGTCGGTACCCACGCACCCGCGTGACCCGGAGCGGACGCGACACGCGCCCGACATTCACACACCCACACATGCATGGCAGAAGCCCCCGTGCCGCTCGCACGGGGGCTTCCGTCATTCGCCCCGGTCCCCCGTCCCCACAGGTAACCGGCGCGTCCGGGGGCCGCGCTCCGCTCGGACGCGGACCCCGGAGGCTCTACGGACCGGCCCCGGACCCCGAAGGCTCCGCGCTCCGACCGCGGCGTCCCGGACCGCACGTCCGGGACGCCGGACCCGGCTCAGAGCCTGTCGGGTGACTTCGGATCGCCCGGTCGGAGGTCACCCGACGGGCTCAGACGAGGGCCGGCTCACGCTCGCCCTCGGCGTCGGGCTTCTCGCCGAGCTGCTCGCGCAGCCCCTCGCCCTCCACGTCCACGTTCGGCAGGAGCCGGTCCAGCCAGCGCGGCAGCCACCAGGCGCGCCGGCCGAGCAGGGCGAGGACCGCGGGCACGATCGCCATCCGGACCACGAACGCGTCGAAGAAGACGGCGATGGCGAGCGAGAAGCCGATCATCTTGATCATCTGCTCGCTGGAGCCGATGAAGCCGGCGAAGACCGCCATCATGATCACGGCCGCGGCCGTGACGACCCGGGCGCCGTGCTTGAAGCCGGTGACGATCGCCTGCCCGGGCTTCTCGCCGTGGACGTACGCCTCACGCATCCGGGTCACGAGGAAGACCTCGTAGTCCATCGCCAGACCGAACACCACACCGACCATGAAGATCGGCATCATGGACATGATCGGGCCGGTCTGCTCGACACCGAAGAGCGAGCCGAGCCAGCCCCACTGGAAGACCGCGACGACCGCGCCCAGCGCCGCGACGACCGAGAGCAGGAAGCCGAGGGCCGCCTTCAGCGGCACCAGCACCGACCGGAAGACGAGCATCAGCAGCAGGAACGCCAGGCCGACGACGAGCGCCAGATACGGCAGCAGCGCGTCGTTCATCTTCTGCGAGAAGTCGATGTTCATCGCCGTGGAACCGGTGACCAGGACCTCGGCACCGGTGCCGGACTTGATGTCCTTGCCCGCGTCACGGATGGCGTGGACCACGTTCTCGGTCTCGGTGGAGCTCGGCCGGTCCTTCGGGACGACGGTGATCATCGCGGTGTCGCCGGCCTTGTTGAACTGGGCCGGGGTGACGGCGACGACGCCCGGCATGCCGGAGATCTCGTCGGAGACCTGCTTGGCGGCGGTCTTGCCGTCGGAGCTGTGCGCGGTGTCGACGACCACCATCAGCGGCCCGTTGAACCCGGGGCCGAACCCGTCGGAGAGCAGGTCGTAGGCGCGCCGCTGGGTGGTGCTGGTGGGCTGGGAGCCGTCGTCGGGCAGGCCCATCTCCAGGGACGCGGCCGGCACGGCGATCGCGCCGAGGCCGAGGACGCCGACCAGCAGCACCCACACCGGCCTGCGCAGCACGAACCGCGCCCAGCGGGTGCCCATGTTCGGCTTCGCCTCGGGCCGGTTCTCGGCCTCGGCGGCCTTGCGCGCCTTGCGTCCCATGACCCGCTTGCCCGCGAAGCCCATCATGGCCGGGACCAGGGTGAGCGCGATGAGGACGGCGATCGCGACCGTGCCGGCCGCGGCGAAGCCCATCTTCGAGAGCATCGGGATGTTGACGACGGCGAGGCCGACCAGCGCGATGACGACGGTGAGGCCGGCGAAGACGACCGCGGAACCGGCCGTGCCGACGGCCCGCCCGGCAGCTTCCTCGCGCTCCCGGCCCTCGGCCAGTTCGGCACGGTAGCGGGAGACGATGAACAGCGCGTAGTCGATGCCGACCGCGAGGCCGATCATCATCGCGAGGGTGGAGGTGGTGGAGCCCAGGTCGAGCACGTTCGCGAGTGCCGTGATCGTCGAGACCCCGATGCCGACCCCGATCAGGGCGGTGAGCAGCGGCAGTCCGGCGGCGATCAGCGAGCCGAAGGTGATGACCAGCACCACCGCGGCGATCGCGACACCGATGATCTCGGTGACCCCGGTCTCCGGCATCGCCTGGAGCGCGTCACCGCCGATCTCCACGGTCATCCCGCTCTTCTGCGCCGCGTGGCCCGCGTCCTCCAGAGCGCTGCGCGTCCCGTCGGTCAGCTCCATGGAGTTGACCTTGTAGGACACGGAGACGTACGCCGTGGACCCGTCCTTGCTGACGGCGTTCCCGGTGTACGGATCGGTGACCGAGGCGATCTGGTCCGATCCGGACTTCAGCTCGTCGGCGATCTTGTTCACCTCGGCCTTGTTCGCCGGGTCCGTCATCTTCTGGCCGTCGGGGGCCTTGAAGACGACCCGCGCCGTCGCACCGTCGGCGCTGGCGCCGGGGAAGCGCTGTTCCAGCAGGTCGAAGGCCTTCTGCGCCTCCGTGCCAGGGATGGAGAAGGAGCTGGAGGTGGCGGTGGACGCGGAGGCCGCGCCGAATCCGGCGAGGGCCAGCAGTGCCACCCAGATCAGGGCGACATAGCGGCGGCGCCGGAAGGCGAGCCGTCCGAGTTTGTAGAGGAATGTGGCCACGGAGGCGTACTCCCGGTCAGGTCGTGTGGGTGGAAAAGGGCGTGAGGAACCAGCCCGACGACGAGAGCGGCGTGTCAGGTGGGGCTTGGGGAGGGGGCCGTGCGAAGGGGACGGATCGCGCGAAGGGGACGGGAGGGGTCAGACTCCGAGGGCGGGGAGAATCACGGAGTCGACGTAGTCGGTGAGGAACGCCTGGTCGACGGGGCGGTCCTCGACCAGATGCCGGGCGGTGAAGGCGCCGACCAACATGTGCGGTACATATTTCAGCGCCGGATGGTCCGGACGCAGTTCACCCCGGTCCACGGCTCGGCGCAGCAGTGTGTCGAGGCCGGTCATCTCCGGCTCGATCAGCAGTTCGCGCAGGGCCTGGAGCAGATCGGGATTGTCGTGGACGGCATGGCTCAGACCCCGCATCAGCGCGGAGTTCTTCTCCATCTGGCAGTCGTCGCTGCGACTCAGCACGGCGTGGAAGTCACCGCGCAGCGATCCGGTGTCGATCTCCGCGAGGGACACCGGCTTGTTGTGCCGCAGGGCCTTGACGACCAGCTCGGGCTTGCTCCCCCACTGGCGGTAGAGGGTGGCCTTGCTGGCATGGGTACGGGCGGCGACGGCGTCCATGGTCAGGGCGTCGTAGCCGACCTCGCGGAGCAGGTCGAGCACGGCGGCGTACAGCTCGCTCTCGCGCTCGGGCGTGAGCCGCGTGCGTGCCATGTGCCGACCTCTCGTTCCCGCTTCTCGGTCTCGTACATCAGTCAATCGAACGAAACTGTTTCGTACACATCGACGATACCCCGCCCGCCCAGCGAAACGAAATCGTTTCGCTTGTGTTCCGCACCACAAGTTGCCGGGGCCCACACACGCGGAAAGCATTGAAGGGTGAGTGACGACGTCGCGTATCTCCGTTTCCCGCACCTCCACGACGATCTGCTCTGCTTCGCGGCCGAGGACGACCTCTGGGTCGCCCCCCTCGCCCCGGAGGGGCAGCGGCCCGGCCGCGCCTGGCGGGTGACCGTCGACCGGACCAGGGTCAGCCATCCGCGGTTCTCGCCCGACGGGACCAGGATCGCCTACACGACCTGGCGCAGCCTCGACCCCGAGATCCATCTCGCGCCGGTCGAGGGCGGCCCGGCGCGCCGGCTCACCTACTGGGGGTCCACGGACGCCCGGGTCTGCGGCTGGACCCCCGACCCCGGGGACGCCGCGCAGATCCTCGCCGTGTCCTCGCACAACCAGCCGTTCGCGCACATCTCCTGGGCCTACACCGTCCCCACCGACGGCAGCCCCGGCGGCAAGCTGCCCTGGGGGCCCGTCTCCGACATCGCCGTCGCCGACATCGACGGCGAGCGGCGCACCCTGCTGCTGACCGGCAAACCGCCGCACGAACCGGCCTCCTGGAAGCGGTACCGGGGCGGCGCCATGGGCCGGCTGTGGCTGCACGGCAAGCGGCTGCTCCCGGACATCGGCGGACACCTCGACTCGCCCATGTTCGTCGGCGGCCGGATCGCGTTCCTCTCCGACCACGAGGGCGTCGGCAACCTGTACTCCTGCCGGCCCGACGGCAGCGATCTGCGCCGCCACACGGACCACGACGCCTTCTACGCCCGGCACGCTTCCAGCGACGGCCGCCGGGTCGTCTACCAGTGCGCGGGCGACGTGTGGCTGGTGGACGACCTGGCGTCGCCCGACGCGGTGCCGCGCAAGCTGGAGGTACGGCTCGGCGGGCCGCGCGCCGGACGGCGTACGTACCAGGTGCCGGCCGCCACCAACGTCGACTCGCTGTCCGTGGACGAGACGGGCCGGGCCAGCGCCGTCTGCGTACGCGGCAGCCTGTACTGGCTCACCCACCGCGACGGCCCCGCCCGGACGATCGCCGACACCCCCGGGGTCCGGGTCCGGCTGCCGGAGATGCTCGGCAGCGGCGGCCAGGTCGCCTACGTCACGGACGCGGAGGGCGAGGACGCGATCGAGATCGCGTACCTGCCGCGCGCCAGCGGCGACCGCGAGCCCCGCCGACTGGCCTCCGGACACGTCGGCAGGGTCCAGGAACTGATCGCCGACCCGGACGGCGAACGCCTGGCCATCGCCACGAACGACGGACGGCTGCTGCTCCTGGACACCGACGAGGAAACGTCCACGGGCGAGCCCGTGGAACTGATCCGCTCCATCAACGGCCCCGTCCGTGACATGGCGTTCTCCCCGGACGGCGCCTGGCTGACCTGGTCGCACCCCGGGATCGGCCGGTCGCTGCGCCAGATCAAACTGGCCCGCATCCTGGGGACGGGATCGCCGGTGATCGTCGACGTCACCAACGGCCGGTTCGAGGACGAGAATCCCGTCTTCACCGGTGACGGCCGCTACCTCGCCTTCCTCTCCTGGCGGGGTTTCGACCCGGTGTACGACGTGCACACCGGGGACCTCTCCTTTCCGCTGGGCTGCCGCCCCTATCTGGTGCCGCTCTCCTCGGCGACCCCCTCCCCGTTCGCCCTGTCCCCGGAGGGGCGCCCGGCGGCAGGCGGTCTCGACCCTGCCGACGACGTCGTCGACGCCGTCACGGGCGAGGGGCCGTCCACGGTCACGGTGGAGTTCGAGGGGCTGGAGAACCGCGTGACGCCGTTCCCGGTCTCCGCGTCGAAGTACTCGGCCCTGCATCCGGTGAGCGGCGGCGGACTCGTCTGGCTGCGCTGGCCGATCTCGGGCGCGCTCGGCGAGACGTTCGCCAACCCGGCGGACATGTCGGGCCGCCCCACGCTCGAACACTTCAACATCTCCAAGGCCAGGAAGACCGAACTCGTCGGACATCTGGACTCGTTCGCGGTCAGCGGCGACGCGACCCGGCTGGTCGTGATGGACGAGGGCGAGCTGCGCGCCGTCCCCGCCACCGAGATCGCCGACAGCGACACGACGGTCTACATCGACGCGCGCCGCATCCTGCACGACGTCGACCCCGCGGCGGAGTGGCGGCAGGCCTACGCGGAGGCCGGCCGCATCATCCGCGCGTACTTCTGGGAACCGGACATGTGCGGCATCGACTGGGACGGTGTGCTCGACCAGTACCGCCCGCTGGTCGAACGGGTCGCCTCCCCCGACGAGTTCGCCGACCTGATGCGCGAGGTCCTGGGCGAACTGGGCACCTCGCACGCGTACGTGGCACCGGCCCGCCGCAACGAGGGCCCGCCGCACTACCAGCGCGCGATCGGGCTGCTCGGCGCGAACCTGGCGTGCCGGGACGGCGACTGGACGATCCGGCGCATCCTGCCCGGCGACTCCTCCGACTCCAAGGCCCGTTCCCCGCTGGCCGGTACGGGCATCCGGGAGGGCGCGGTCCTCACCCATGTCGACGGCCGCCCGGTCGACCCGGTGACCGGCCCGTACCCGCTGCTCGCCGCGGCGGGCGGCACCACGGTCGAACTCACCTTCCGACCCGCCGACGGCGCAGGCCCCTCGCGCCGGGTCGCCATCGTCCCGCTGGTCGACGAACGCCCCCTGCGGTACCAGGACTGGGTGGCCAAACGCCGTGAGGTCGTACGGGAGCTGAGCGGCGGCAAGTGCGGATACCTGCACATCCCCGACATGGGCGGCTCGGGCTGGGCCCAGTTCAACCGGGACCTGCGCATGGAGGTCTCCCGCCCGGCCCTGATCGTCGACGTGCGCGGCAACGCGGGCGGTCACATCAGCGAGTTGGTGGTGGAGAAGCTCACCCGCACGATCCTGGGCTGGGACCTGACCCGCAACGCCCAGCCGGTCAGTTACGCCTCCAACGCACCCCGTGGCCCGGTGGTCGCCCTGGCCGACGAGGCGACGTCCTCCGACGGCGACATGATCACCGCCGTGTTCCGGCTGCTGAAGCTCGGCCCGGTGGTGGGCCAGCGGACATGGGGCGGCGTGGTCGGCATGACCGGGCGGCACCGGCTGGGCGACGGCACGGTGATCACCGTGCCGATGAACGCGGCCTGGTTCGACACGTACGGCTGGTCGATCGAGAACTACGGCGTCGAACCGGACCTGGAGGCGCTGCGCACCCCGCTCGACTGGGCCGAGGGAAGGTACGCGGTACTGGACGACGGGGTACGGGTGGCGCTGGACCTGCTCGCCGCACATCCGGCGGCGACCCCGCCGACGTACGACAACGTCCCGGGCCGGCGGCGTCCGCCCCTGCCCCCGCGTTGACCCCCTGTCCCCCTGTCCCTGTTCCCGTTCTCGTTCTCGTTTCCGTTCCCGCGCGAGTGACCTGCCTCACGCCCTGTCACAGCGGTCCTCCGTCCGGTGTCTTGATGCCGAAACCGGGCAACGGACGGAGACACCATGAACAAGAACATGGACAAGAACACCGACGTGGTCGTGATCGGGGGAGGTTACGCGGGCGTCACCGCGGCCAACCGCCTGGCACACCGCGACAACGTGTCCGTGACGCTGATCAACCCGCGCCCCGACTTCGTCGAACGCATCCGTCTCCACCAACTGGTCGGCGGCACCCATGACGCGGTCGTCGACTACGGGGAAGTCCTGGCCGAGAACATCCGGCTGATGGTCGACAGCGTGGCGACGATCGACGCGGCCGGTCGCAGCGTGGCACTGACGACCGGGGGCACGGTCGGCTACGACTACCTGATCTACGCGGTGGGCAGCGGCAGCGCCGAACCGGACGTGCCCGGCGCGGCGGAGTTCGCCCACCCGATCGCCACCCTGGAAGAGGCGCGGCGGCTGCGGCCGGTCGTCGACGCCGCGCCCGCGTCGGCCCCGGTGACCGTGGTCGGGTCCGGTCCGACCGGCATCGAGACCGCCGCCGAACTGGCGGAGGAGGGTCGCGCCGTGACCCTGGTCTGCGGCCAGGTTCTCGGCCCGTATCTGCACCCCCGGGGCCGGCGCTCGGTCGCCCGGACCCTCGCCGAACTCGGTGTGACCGTGCTCGAAGGCCCCGGCGCGAGGGTGGCGGCCGTGACCCGCGATGCCGTACGGCTCGACGACGGCCGCGAACTCCCCAGCCGGGTCACCGTCTGGGCCACCGGATTCGGCGTGCCGGACCTGGCTGCCCGCAGCGGGCTGAGCACCGACGCCGTGGGCCGCCTGCTCACGGACGAGACGTTGACGAGCGTGGACGACCCGCGCATCGTCGCGGCCGGGGACGCGGCGGCACCGGCGGACGCACCGTTCCGGATGAGCTGCCAGGCCGCGGGCCAGCTGGGCACGCGCGCCGCCCGCACGGTGTTCAGCCGGATCGCGGGCGAGCGGCCCGCGCCCCTCAACCTGCGGTTCGCCGGCCAGTGCATCAGCCTGGGCCGTCGCACCGGGATCTTCCAGTTCGCCTCCCTGGACGACCACGCGAACCCGTTCTACCTGGGCGGCCGCCCCGGTGCGAAGCTCAAGGAGTTCATCTGCAGGTCCACCGTCAACCAGCTGGTTAACGAGGCACGCAAGAGCGCTCCGCGGCCCGAACGCGACAAGGCACCGGCCGCCGTCGGGCGGGCGGCCTGAGAGCCGAGAGCCGGTGGCAGAGAGCTGAAGAGAGGCGAGACGTGAACGACGACCACGACGACCGCGACGACCACGCCACCGACCCGGCGACCGAGGCTTTCGTCGCCCACCGCAACCTGCTCTTCACCGTCGCCTACGAGATGCTCGGATCGGCGGCCGACACGGAGGACGTCCTCCAGGAGACCTGGCTGCGGTGGGTCGGGGTCGCCCCGGACCAGGTACGCGACCAGCGCGCGTACCTGGTCCGGATCACCACCCGCCAGTCGCTCAACCGCCTGCGCGCGCTGTCACGCCGCAAGGAGACGTACGTCGGCCCCTGGCTTCCCGAGCCGGTGCTCACCGCGCCGGACGTGGCCGACGACGTCGAGCTCGCCGAGAGCGTGTCGATGGCCCTGATGCTCGTCCTCGAAACGCTGTCGCCCACGGAGCGCGCCGTCTTCGTGCTGCGCGAGGTCTTCGACGTCGACTACGACGAGATCGCCGCCGCCGTCGACAAGAGCCCCGCGGCCGTCCGCCAGATCGCGCACCGCGCCCGCCGTCACGTCGACGCCCGCCGCCCCCGCGCGGCGGTCTCGGCGAACGAGACCCGGGCGGCACTGGAGTCGTTCCGGCGCGCACTCGAAACCGGGGACCTGCAAGGCCTCCTCGACGTGCTCGCCCCCGAGGTGGTCCTGATGAGCGACGGCGGCGGCGTCAAACAGGCCGCGCGGAGGCCGGTCATCGGCGCCGACAAGGTGGCCCGCTTCATCATCGGCGGCTCGGGCAAGGCCACAGGCGTACTCACCGTCGGCCCCACCGTGGTCAACGGCAACCCCGCACTCGTGCTGCGCCTGGACGGCGAGATCGACGGGATTTTGGCACCGCGGGTCGAGAACGCCCGCATCACCGGCCTCTACTACGTCCGCAACCCGGCGAAGCTGACCCGCGTCGAATCCGAGACCCCGCTCACCCTGCGGTGAGCGCCCTGCGGTGGTCCGCTGCGTGAGGAGCATCACAACAACGTGCACGACGAACTGTTGTACGAGCCTCCGGAGTGCGGCAAAACTTCCTGGCACGGGCGCTCGCCGGGCCGATGTCTCCACGCCCGCTTCCCCTCAACCCCCAGCAGGAGTGGCGGCGTTGGGTTGGTACGGCCGCTCAGGCGACGAGCAAATGAAGATCGGAGTGTTCATCCTTGAACGGGACTGAGCGGTTCGCCGCCGTGCTGACCGAGGCTGCGGAGGTGGACGCACGGCTGTCGGACCCGGCGTTCCTCGTACGGGGGGCTCGGGAAGATATCCACGCGCTCCTGGACCAGGCGGTGAGCCCCGCGGCGCGGCTGGCCGCGGCGGTGTACCGGCTGTCGAACCAGGACCCCCGCCGTGACGCGAGCCCGCACGGACGACGTGACCTGCTCGCGCTGGCCGCGGCACGGTTCGGCGACCGGGACCTGTCCCGACGGATCTCCGACGTGCCGGTCGAGGGAGGTCCCGACGTCCGTTGGGTGGTGGACTGGGCCACCGGTTCCAGCGGCGAACTGCACCGGGCCGACCGGCCGCTGCACACGCTGACCGGCCACACCGGCAAGGTGGCGGCGGTGGCCGCGACGGTACTGGGAGGCCGGGCCGTCGCCGTCACCGGGAGCACCGACAGGACCGTACGGATCTGGGACCTCGTCACCCGTCGGCAGGTCGGCGCACCACTCACCGGACACACGTCCGGCATCACCGCTGTGGCCACCTGCCTCGTGGACGGCCGCACCGTTGCCGTGACCGGCGGCCAGGACAAGACGGTTCAGGTGTGGGACCTGGCTGACGGCCGTCGCATCGGTGAGCCCCTCACCGGCCACAGCGGCGCAGTGTGCGCCGTGGCCACCGCGATGGTGGATGGCCGCCCGGTAGCCGTGAGCGGCGACCGGGACGGCGTGGTGCGGGTCTGGGACCTTGCCGCGCTCGCGCCGCTGGGGGAACCCCTCACCGGATCCCAGAGGGCCGCGACCGGTGTCGCCACCGTGGTGGTGGAGGGCCGGACCGTCGCCGTCACCACGGGCTGGGACGAGAAGGAGCGGGCCGTACAGGTGTGGGACCTGGCCACCCGACGGCCGGTCGGTCCGCTGGACACGGGCGAGGACCGGGAGGCGCGTGCGGTGGCTACCGCCGTGGTGGAGGGCCGTCCGGCCGCCCTCGCCGCGGGCTCCGACGGGAAACTGCGCTGGTGGGATCTCGCCTCGCGGGAGCCGATGAAGGGGGCCCGCAGGGGGCCACAGCAGCAGAGCGTCACCGTGATCGCCACCGCACTGGTCGAGGGCCGGACGGCCGCCGTCACGGCCGGCTGGCTCGACGAGTGCGACCCCAGCCCCACCCTGGAGGTGTGGGACCCCGCCACCGGGGAGGTACTGGACGATCTGGGCCACGGTACGGATTCCGCGATCCTTGCCGTGGCCACCGCGGAGGTGGATGGCCGTCCGGTCGTCCTCGCCGCCTTCGAGGACAAGACGGTCGAGGTGGTGCGGCTGGGCCCCGGCGACCTGCCGGGTTCACCCGTCGCGGGCCACGGCCGACCGGTGAGGGCGGCGGCGACGGCGGTGGCCGAGGGGCGTCCGATGGCCTTCACGACCGGCGACGACGGTGCGGTACGGGCATGGGATCTGGACACAGGCTCAGTCGTGAGCACCGGCCGCCTCCTGACCGAGCACACCCGGCCGATGAAGGCGCTGGCGACTGCGGAGCTGGACGGGCGCACCGTCGCCCTCACGGCCTGCGACACACAGATCCACCTGTGGGACACCGCCACCGGTCGCCAGGTGGGCGCTCTCCAGGGTCACACCCGGCCGGTCACGGCGGTGGCCGTCACCGCGTTGGCGGAGCGGCCCGTCGCCGTGACCTGCGGATGGGACAAGACCGTTCGCCTGTGGGACCTGACGACGCTGCGACCGCTCGGCGAACCTCTCACCGGGCACACCGACTGGGTGTGGGCCATGGCGACCACGGTGGTCGACGACCGCCCCCTCGCCGTCACCGTCGGCAAGGACGAGACGCTGCGGATCTGGGACCTGGCCGCCGGGCAGCCCGTCGGCGAGCCGCTGGCCGGGGGCGACTGGGGCCTGTCCGTGGCGGCGGCCGTGGTCGGGGACCGTCCGGTGGCGGTCACCGGCTGCCACAACGGCACGGTGCGGATGTGGGACCTCGCCGCGCGCCGGCTCGACGGCCTGCTCACCGGGCACACCGGACCGGTCAGGGCCGTGGCTGTCACCACGCTGGAGGGACGTCCGGCCGCCGTCACCGGCGGCGACGACGGCACGGTCCGGTTCTGGGACCTGACGGCCGGCCGGCAGATGGGCCCGGAGCTGCTGTTCCCCTCGGAAGTACGCGCCGTGGCGGTGACACCGAGCGGCCGGCTGGTGGTGGGCTTCGACCGGGAGGTCGTGGCCCTGGCACGCCGCTGATCGAGGCACATCCCGCCCGTGGACGGGGGTCCGGCCCCTACTACGCGGGCGGCCCCGCTCCCCCGGCACCGACGGCAACCGGCTCGCCCACCGCCCGCTCCCATCCGGTGGGCGCCGCCAGCTCGCACCACACCGTCTTGCCGTGCGCGCCTTGATCCACCCCCCACCGCAGCGACAACGCGTCCACAAGCACCTGCCCCCGCCCCGACTCGTCACCGCCCGCCGCGCTCCGCATCGCCGGCCAGGCACACGGTTCCGGATCGCTCAGCTCGACGCGGACACGACCGGTGCATGTGCCGCTGACCCGGAGCGTGACCGGCGTTCCCTCGCCGAGATGCACGATCACATTGGTCAGCAACTCACTGACGCAGAGCAGCAGATCGGGCGAATCCACGCCCCCGCACCGCTCCCGCAGGAGGTGTCGCACTTCCGGTACGGCCTTCGGCACCGCGAGCAGGTCCGCCGCGATCGGCAGCGGGCTCATCCGCCGGCCGCCGTACGCAGCACCTCGGCCAGCCGACGCGCGGTGTCCGCATTGCAGTTGCCGAGCGCGACCAGCGGCGGCCGGGGCGCCCACCAGGCGAGCGTCAACGGGTCGACGCCCAGCGAGGGCAGGGTGATGTCGTGTGCCGTGAGCGCGGCACGGAGCGCGTCGATGGCCGAGCGATGTCGTAGTCGGGGGTGTCCTGTGTCTCGTCCATGAGGGGCCATCCACCTTTCATTGCACACTGTGACGAACCGCTCACACGCTGCCGCACGGGGCTCTACCTTGAAAAGGTTTCCCGCTCCACAACGCACAGCGCGAAAGGGGGTCAAAAGTGGCTACGCGCAAGGAGATCGACGGCTCGGCAGGCGTCCCTCAGTTCTACGGCAAGGAACTCCGCTTCAAACGGGAGGAGGCGGGCCTGACCCTGGAGAAACTGGTGGACGGCAGTTTCTACGGCATCACGTACCTGAGCGAGATCGAGCACGGCCATCGCCGGATGCCGGTGGATCTGGCACAGCATGTGGACCGGGTGCTGGGGACGGACGGGTTCTTTCAACGGCGGTCCGAGGACGTGAGGAAGGCCAAACAGGGCGCTCACGCCGCGTACTTCGCCGGGAGCGTGGAGGCGGAGAAACGAGCCCGGACCATCGACCAATGGTCTGGCACTCTCATCCCAGGTCTGCTCCAAACCAGGCCGTACGCCCACAACGTCATCCACTCCGCGTACCCGCTGGATACCCCGGACGAGACTCAAGCCAAGATCGACGCTCGATTGCACCGGTCCCGGCTCTTCGACAACCCCAAGAAGCCCGAATACTGGGTGGTCCTGCACGAGGCCCTGGTACACCACCCCTCGTCCCGCCGGTCGAGATGGCCAAGCAGTTGGACCACATCGCCGGCCTGGTACGGCGTAGCCGCGTCATTGCACAGATCCTTCCGTGGAACGGCCCGACCCGCCCCCTTGCAGAGCTGCCCCTCCTCCTCATGGACTTCGACGACGAACCACCGTTGCTCTACACCGAGGGGCCCTATCACGGTCAGACCATCGACGATCCGCCCATCGTGGTGAAGTACCGCAAGGCATACGATCGGCTCAGGGCCGCCGCCTTGCCGCCAGAGGCGTCCCTCGACCTGATCGAGAAGGCGGCTGAGGAGTACCGGCATGGCCAGCATCGATCTTGATCTCCGCGCCGCTACTTGGCGTAAGAGCAGCTACAGCAACGGCGACGGCGGCGACTGCCTCGAAGTCGCGGACGGTCACCCCGACATCGTCCCCGTCCGCGACTCCAAGCGCCCCGAAGGGCCGGCCCTCGTCATCGCCGCGTCCGCCTGGACCCCGTTCGTCGAGGCCGTCAAGGCATCCTGAGCTCGCATCGTTCCGGGTCCGGAGGCCCGAACCGTTCCGCCGGCCGGCTCGTCACCCGGCCGCGATCCCCTCTCGGCAGGAGCAAACGACGTGCACCAGCTCACGTACGACGGCATCAAGGCCGCCACCGACCGGATCGCCGGGCACGTCCGCCCGGTCGCCGTCGCCCCCGTCGACCCGGGAACGATCCGCACAGCTCAGGGCGGCCACCTCGGCGCCCGGTCCGAGGAGTCCTGCGAGGTCTGGTTCGCGCTGGAGTTCATGCAGCACACCGGCTCCTTCAAGGCGCGCGGTGCGCAGAACTTCATCCAGGCCCACCGCGAAGCCGGCACCCTGCCGGACGCGGGCGTGACCATCGCCTCCGGCGGCAACGCCGGGCTCGCCTGCGCATGGGCCGCCCGGCAGCAGGGCGTGCGCGCCACGGTGTTCCTGCCGACCGTCGCCCCGGCGGTGAAGGTGGCCCGGCTCCGCGACCTCGGGGCGGACGTGCGGGTGGTCGGCGCGGAGTACGCCGAAGCCCTGGAAGCGTGTGCGGAGTTCGCCGCCTCGTCCGGCGCGCTCGCCGCCCACGCGTACGACCACCCGCTGATCGCCGCCGGGGCCGGCACCCTGCTGGAGGAGATCCACGCCCGGATCCCCGGTCTGGACACCGTGGTGGTCTCGGTCGGCGGGGGCGGCCTGTTCGCCGGTGTCGCCACCGCCGCTCAGCACCACGGAATCCGTACGGTCGCCGTCGAGCCGGAGAACTGCCGGGCGCTGAACGCCGCCATCGAGGCCGGTCGCCCGGTCGACGTCCCCGTCGACTCGGTCGCCATCGACGCCCTCGGCGCCCGCCGCGCCACCGCTTTGGCCCTGCACGCCGCCCGCCGGGACGACGTCCGCTCCGTCCTGGTACCGGACGGCGAAATCGTCCGCGCCCGCCGGGCGTTGTGGGACGACCGCCGCGTCGCCGTCGAGCACGCAGCCGCCACCGCGCTGGCCGCGCTCACCGCTCCGGACCCTGCGAACGGGCCGACGGCGCCGAGCCGCGGCTACCGGCCGCACGGGGGCGAGCGAATCGCCGTGGTGCTGTGCGGGGCGAACACCGACCCGAGCGACCTGGTGCGCCCGGCCGAGAACTGATGTCCGGTGGCCGGCCCGGCCATGACGGCGGCCCCGCAGGTGCCGGGTGAGACGGCCGGGCCGACCGGGTCAACGGTCAGGACTGTCTCACCCGGCGCTCCAGCAGCCGGGCGTGCCGACCCGGGGCTACCGCGTCGGCCTGCCGGAGGAAGGAGACCGTCACTTGACGTCGACGTAGTCGCCGGCCGCGGTTGCGCCGCCGGTCGTGTCCGTCTCACCGAAGGTCCAGCGCCAGTAGCCGTCGACGGAGGCGGTGACCGTGGTCTTCAGGACGCCGGTCGAGTTCGCCTTCACGATCTTGACCGTGTTGTACGTGCTGGTACCGGCCTTGCGGAACTGGAGCTTGGCCGCCTTGGCACCGAAGCCGGTGTAACTGTGCTTCACCCAGTCCGCGCGGGTGATCTTGCCGGTGACGGTGTGCTTGCCGCCCTTGGCGACGGGCTCGGGCGAGGCGTCGACGGTGACCTTCGCCGCACGCTTGACCCGCACGGTGGGCGAGAGAGGCAGCAACTCCTCGCTCTTGAGCCCTCCCTTCGCGTTCCAGATGCGTACCCAGACGGCGCTCTTCCAGGTCGTGGCGTCGTTGTTCGAGTCGAGGGTGTATCGCGGGTCGATGTACAGCGTGCCCTCGCAGTCGGCGGCCACGGAGCCGTCCTCACAGGCGGTGAGCCCCATGTAGATGGCCCCGCGCACCGAGGCCTTGGCGGGGGTGGTGTCGTGGTACAGGAACAGGGAGGTGTTCACGTCGGACTGCTTGAGGCCGGACGGCCACGACACGTGGTACGTAAATGTGGGTCTGACCTCTGCGGACGTACCCACGATGATGGACCTGCCCTTGTTCAGGACCAGGTTCGACACCTTGACGCCGGTGTCCGCCGCCTGCGCGGACGGCGCGGTGAATGCCCCCAGGGCGAGCGTTCCCGCGACCATGACCGCGAAGCCGGATCTGCCTGCGCGCATGCGCAACCTCTTGTTGGTGAGGGACTGGTATGAGTCCGGTAAAGGAAGAATGGATCGCCGCAGGTTAACAGCCCCCGAACGGGGTCGGGTTCGAGAGGGATGGGCTCGAACCACCGGCCCGACAGCCTCGTAACGGGCAGATCCGAGACGGATGACCTGCTCGGGATCAAGCCCCTGCAGGGTGCCGACCGAGACGGCCCTGCGTCCAGGCGACGCCGCGAAGCGGACTTCACTCACGCCGCGGCCCTGCAGCGGGTTCGAGGACCCGGGCCTGCCGCTGACCGCTGTGGCCGGCGGCAGGCCCGGGTCTTCCACTTCGTGATCATGTCACCGGTCTGCGACAGCGTTGTCCTGGGACGAAGACGCCGGGGTCCCTTCGGCCCACAGCCCCCTCATAGTGGTCGAGCGAGCACCGAGAAGCCGGAACCACTTCGGCCTCAACCACTGATCACCAGGGGGATTTCATGTCCGGCAACCGTCGCAAGGCCTTCCTCGTCTCCGCAGCCGTCGTGGGCGGCGCCATGCTGATGACGGCGTGCCAGGACACGGCCACGGACACCGGCGCCGCGCAGGGCTCTTCGTCCGCCGCTTCGACCGCCCCGTTCGCCTCGTCGACCGCGGGCAGCGGTCAGGGCACGGACAAGGGCTCCGACGCGACGACGGGCAAGGGAAACGGAACCAAGGACGGGGCCGGCTCCGGCTCCGGCGCCGACACCGGAAACGGCAAGCGCGAGCCGGTCGGACAGGTCTGCGGCGCCAACGACATCTCCTGGAGCACCAGGTCCGAGACCCAGGCGGGCGGATACATCCTGGTCATCGCGAAGGCGAAGTCGGGGATCACCTGTGTCCTGCCGGCCGCGCTTCCGACCGTGGCGTTCGGTTCCGACGGCACCCAGGCGGGTCCTGCGGAGCAGTCCGTGGGCCGGCAGATCACGCTGAGTGGGAGCACCACCGCCTACGCCGGGGTGAACCCGAAGAGCGCCGACGGAAACGGTGGCAAGGAACTGGACAGCATCATCGTCGCCGTCGGTGACAACGACCCCGACCCGGTTTCCCTCCCGGTCGGCACCATTACTGTCGAGGACCCGATCGTCACCAACTGGCACACCTCCCCGGCGGACGCCGTTCCCTTCGGCTGAACGGCCCCGCAGCGGCGGACGGCCACCTGCGGGGCGCGCGGAGCCGCCTTCGGCGCCCCGGCGGCAGGGCCGCCCCGCTGATCACGTCTGGAACAATGCGTCACTTGCTCGACGGGATACGCTGACGAGTCGCTGTGACGATCCAGGCCGCACCGGGGATGCAGACACCGCCCGCGGTCTCGAACTCCGCGAGCGCGTCACGCACTTCGGCACGGACACGGGTGATGGTTCCCGGGTCGACATCGCGCAGGTTGTGGCGCGTCGGGCCCATGGAGAAGAGGAAGTCGGCGGCTTCGCCCGCGTGGGCGCCGAAGGTCATGGGCGCCTCGACCGGAGCCACCTCGATGTCGGTGAACCCGCCGGCGGCGAGCACTTGGCGGATGCGCGCGGGGTCGAGGAGCGACCCCATACCCCTGGAAGCGGGGGATGCCTCGCGCAGGAACGGCGAGAGCGCGGCGGTCGCACGGGCGTAGCTGCTGTCCGGGCCCGCGGGCTGCGGACCGAGGAACGCGAGGCGGCCGGCCGGGGCGAGCGCACGTCCGAGATGGGTGAAGGCTGCGACGTGGTCGGCGAAGAACATGACACCACCACGGCTGATGAGGACATCGAATCCGCGGTCGGGGAACGGATGCACCTGGGCGTCGCCCTGCTCGAAGGTGACGTTGTCAAGACCTTCCGCGGCTGCGTCACGGCGGGCGCGTTCCAGCATCGGCGCGGACAGGTCGATTCCCACGACGTTCCCGTTGTAAGCCCGTTGCCCCGCAAGGCGCGTCGTCCGGCCGGTGCCGCAGCCGACGTCGAGGACCCGGTCCCGGGCCTCGATGCCCGCGGCGGCGAACACGGGTGCGTTGAACGCACCCATCATCCCGTCGTAACGCTCGGGGTGCTCGGCCCAGTGGATGCCCTCCCAGTCGTTCCATGCCTCTGCCTGCTGCCGGTTGGCGATGGTGTGCACGGCACTTCCTCCCCTGACTAGAGCCGACCTCTAGAGTTCAACTCTAGATATAGACTCCAGTCATGCGCGAGGGCAAGGGGAAGCGGGGCGACAAGGCCCAGGAGACGCGGCGACGGATCATCGAGGCGGCCGGTGCGCTCTTCGTCGAGCAGGGCTACGGGGCGACCAAGTTGCAGGAGATCGCCGACCGGGCAGGCGTGGCGGTGCAGACGATCTACTTCGTCTTTCGGAACAAGCCCTCGCTGCTCAAGGAACTTGTCGACGTCGCGATCGCGGGCGACGACGAACCCGTGCCGACGATGGATCGGCCCTGGTTCGCAGAGGTCATGACCGCGCCTGCCGCCGAGTCCGCACTGGCCGCATTGGTCGCCGGCACCCGCGGAACACTCGAACGCGTCGCGGCCATCGACGAGATGGTCCGCGCCGCGACAGCGACCAACCCGGAGATCCGAGAGTTGTGGCCGGATCAGGCGGACCCGCGGTACACAGTGATCTCCACCGCGGCGAAGTCCCTGACGAAGAAGCCAGGCGCCCGCCCCGACATCCCCGCCGACGAGGCGGCGGACATCATCTACGCCGTCCTCAGCCCGGAGCTCTTCCTGCTCCTCACCCGCGACCGCGCGTGGCCAGCGGCCAAGTGGGAGCAATGGGCCTACCGCACCCTCAGCTCTCAGCTGTTGGTCGCCAACGGACTCTGATCAACTCGACCCTTGAGGGCAACATGGTCCGCAATCAGCAGGCGCCGGCCCCCCGCCCTCATGCGCGCGGGCCGGCGGCAGTAGACCGGAGCCCCGTTCGGCAACGACTCCGATGCGCCAATTTTCGTACGGCCGGGGCCGAGGCCGATCCGGGCCGGCGTGGGACGTTCCACGCCCTGACCTGCTGAGGCGCGTCGTCCCGAGGCGCAACCACAGAATGCGGACCGTGGCCGACACGCCACGCCTTCTCCTGCCCGGCCACGATGCCGCACTATTTATGGCAACTGCCCGAAAGCATCGGGGGAATTCGCATGCCGCGATGGAAAGAGCTGCCCGCAGAGACATCCAACAGTGAACGCCAACTGCTCGTCCAGTTACGCAGGTTGAAGGATCACAGCGATCTGAGTCTGGCCGCCCTCGCGAGCCGTACCAGTTACAGCCGTTCCTCGTGGGAGCGGTACCTGAACGGGAAGAAGCCCGTGCCGCGCACGGCCGTCGAGGAGCTGGCCCGGGTCTGCGGTACGGAGCCGACGCGGCTCATCGTGCTGTACGACGTCGCCGAACGGGCCCGCGCCAAGGCGCCCGCACCCGGGCGGGCGGACGAACCGTCGTCGCCCCCGAGGTCCTCGCAGCCCTCCTCGCCCGCTCAGAACCAGGAGCGGGGACAGGAACAGGGGCGCGAGCAGACTCCGGACCGGGCCCAGGACCAGGATCAGGACCGGGCCCAGGAGTCGGCATCGACCTTGGCGTCGGCGTCGGCGTCGGCGCGACCGGGTCGCACGGTGCCGCTGGGGTGGATGCTCGCCGCCGTGGCCCTGGCCGTCGCCGTGGCCTTCGGGGCCGGGGTGTTGACGGCACGGGGGTGGGACGACGAGGCCCCGGCGGAGAAGACCGGTCCCGTGGCCGTCGGAGCGGGGTATCTGCGCGGCCAGACCTACAAGTGCGCCGTGCGGCGGCAGGACGGTGAGCTGCGGGCGGGGCGCAGCGACACCCGCGAGATGCTGCTCGACATCAACAGCACCGGTTTCGACGTGGTGGAGGCCCAGTGCCTGCTGCGTGAGAAGGGTTTCAGCCCCGGCGTCTTCGACGGACTGTACGACGAGCGGACCAAGGGTGCCGCCAAGAAGTTCCAGCAGGCGCACCACCTGGTCGTCGACGGCATCATCGGCCCGGACACCTGGAGGGAGCTGCGCGGATGACGGCCTCCACCGCGGGCGGTCAACTGGCGGAGGAGCTCCGGGGCATCAGGGAACGGTCGGGGCTGAGCCTGGCCGCGCTGGCGGCCCGTACCCCGTACAGCAAATCGTCCTGGGAGCGGTACCTGAACGGGAAGAAGCCCGCACCGCGCCCGGCGGTCGAGGCGCTGTGCGCGCTCACCGGGACGCCACCCGGCAGGCTGCTGGCGTTCTGGGAGCTGGCGGACGCCGAGTGGAGCGGCCGGGCACGGCCCGTGTCCGCGCCGAGGCAGCCGGAGGTGCCGGACCGACCTGTCCCCTCCCCCGTCCCGCCCGCCGCCGCTGCCCGCGCGGGCGTGCGGTGGCGGGCGGTCGCCGCGGCCGTCGCGGCCGTCGCCGGGGCGGCGGCGGCCTGCCTGGCCGTACTCGCGTTCACCGGCGGGAGCCCGGACGAGCAGGCGCGCACCGGTACGGAGCCGCCCGTACGCAACGTCGGGTGCAGGGGCGACAGTTGCGAGGGCAAGAGCCCTGTCGCCATGGGCTGCGGCGCGGCCGGGATGATCACCACCCTGGCCACTCACACCCCCTCCGGCGGACGGCGCCTGGAACTCCGCCATGCCGAGCTCTGCCACGCCGTCTGGGTCCGGGCCACCGGACTGGTGCCGGGCGACCGGGTCGAGCTGTCGTTGCCGGCCGGGCGCACGCAGTCGGTCACGGCCGAAGGAAGTCTCGACGCCGGGCGGTATCTGGCGACCCCGATGGCCTCCGGCGACAACCGGACCAGCACCAGGATCTGCCTGGACGTACCGGGCAGACGCCGCGAATGCTTCACCGGCTGAACCCGGACCGCCGGCATGCGCGTCGGGGTGCAGGGCGCTCGGTTCGGCGGGGGCTGCGGCCCCCCGGCCCCTGCTCACCCCGGACGCGGTCGCCCTCGGACCGGCGGCATCCGGAGGACGACGGACCGAGGGCGTCCCGCGCCGCCGCGCGGACCGTACGCACCGGAGGCGGCGCAGCCTGCCCTCCGGTGCGTACGACGGGTCCACCGCGACGGGCTCGGCTCAGAGCGAGTTGCAGGACCGCGCGAACGCGGCCTTGGTGGCCGATCCGGCGATTCCATCGATCTTGCCCTTGTAGCCCCAGTACTTCTTGAGGAAGCGCTGCAGCGCCTTCACCGTGCCGCTCCCGACCTGCCCGTCGATCTTGCCGGTGTAGCCCCAGGAGCTCTTGAGCCAGCGCTGCATCGCCTTCCAGCTGTCGGTGCCGAGCTGTCCGTCGATCTTGCCCTTGTAGCCCCAGTTGGCCTTCAGCTGGCGCTGGAGCTTCTTGGCCTGCGTCGCGTTGAGGCCGAGGTTGACCACCGCGAGCGGGGCGACGGCCTCGGAACTCACTACCGGCTTCGTGGTCTGCTGGGACGCCGCGAAGCTGGTACCCGCAGCCGCCACGCCTCCGCCGGCGATCGCAAGGGCGGTGGTGACACCGACGAACGTCCTCGTCAAGGTTCGCATTCTCTTTGCCTTCCCCCTAGTCGGATCCGGCCGCGTCGGCCGGTTCGCCAACAAGACTGCGGGGCGGGGAGCGAGAGCTGCCAGAAGTACCGGAGAAGTGACGCACTCAGGGGACGTCCCACGCGCTGACCTGCCAAGACGCCGTCCGCGGTGACGTTGTGGCGGGACGGTGGGACGCGGGACGGCGGGACAGTGGGACGGCAGGACGGCAGGACGACCACCATGGCGTACCGGCCGAGTGCGGAGGCCCGACCCGTCCCGCGGGCAGCGGCGAGCGGACCGCCGTCGTACCGTGCGCCGCCGTCCCGTGCGGCGAACACCGACCCGAGCGACCTGGCGCACCGGACCGGGAGCCGGCCTCCGGCCGTCGCCCGTCGGCGGTCCCCGGAAGCCCTGATCCACGCCACGCGCAAAGGGCGCGCCCGGTCACCCGGGCACGCCCCTCACCAGACAACACGCAGCGACGCGAAACGCGTCAGCGGTCGAAGCGCTCGCGGGCGTCGTCCGTCGTCTGCTGGGCCCGGTCGCGGCCCTGCTGGGCGCGGTCACGGCCCTGCTGCGACGTCTTCGAGGTCCGGCCGGACGCGTCCTGCATCCGCTCCCGGCCCGCGTCCTTGCCCTCGTTCGCCTTGCGCTTCGCCTGGTCGGCGAGCTCCTGCGCCTTGTCCTTGAACTGGTCTGCAATACCCATGCTGTTCACTCCTAGTGGTGCGTGGGGGACGGTCCGTAAGGACCTCGACCAGAGTTACATGCCCCGGCATGCATCGCATTTCGATCACTTACGCTGCGTGCGCACCGCCCGCGCGTGCTGGTCAGCGGCCCCTCCGGCACCGACGAGCGCCTTGCTCACACCCTCCAGCCGCGACCCGAACCGTTGCATCTCGCGCTGGCCGACGACCCCGATCACCGACGGGAGGTAGCCCCGTACGGACTGCATCCCGCGCAGCCACCACTGTGCGTACACATGCGCGGAACGCCGTTCGATGCCGGCCACGATCCGGTCGACTGCCGGTCCCAGCGGGTACGTACGGTTCGACGGCCAGGGCAGCCGCTGCCGCAGCTCCCGCATCACGTCGTCCTGGTCGGCGCCCCGCACCATGTCCGTGTCGGTCCAGGAGAGGTATCCGACCCCGACCTTCACCCCCCGGTAGCCGACCTCGGCCCGCAGGCTGTGCGCGAACGCCTCCACGCCCGACTTGGACGCGCAGTACGCGGTCATCATCGGCGCCGGTGTCATCGCCGCGAGCGAGGCGATCTGCAGGAAGTACCCACGGCTCTCCATGAGCACCGGCAGGAACGCCCGCCCCGTCACCGCGCCACCGATCAGATTGACCTCGATGACCCGCCGCCACGCCTCCGGGTCCGAGTCGAGGAACGGTCCGCCCGCCGCGACCCCGGCGTTGGCGACGACGACGTCGACCTTCCCGAACCGCTCCTTGACCTCCCCGGCGACGCGCGCCATCGCCGCGTGGTCGGTGACGTCCGCGAACCAGTGGTCGCTCTCCGAGTGCAGCCGCTCGGAGACCTTCTTCAGCTCGTCCGGCTCCAGACCGACCAGTGCGAGCCTGGCGCCGCGCGCCGAGAGCTTGCGGGCCAGCAGTTCGCCCACACCACGCGCCGCGCCCGTGACGACGACGACCTGTCCTTCCAGACTCCGCCTGTCGCTCATGCGACATCCTCCTTCTCGGCCGTACCGTCCACACCGTCCACACCGACCGCACCCACCGGGAGGTACGCGGCGACGAGTTCCCGGAGCTTCCCCGTGACCGCCTCCGGCGCCTCCACCGGTGTCATGTGGCCCATGCCCGCAAGTTCGGTGAGCCCCAGGCAGTCGGGCAGCGCCGCCGCGATGGCACGGGCGTGCACGGGCGGCGTCAGCCGGTCCTCCGTACCCGCGATCACCGCCGTGGGCACCCGCAACTCCCTCACTCCCGCGTCGAGATCGAGCTCCGCGAGGACATGCCCCCAGGCGACCCTGGCCGCCCGCGGGCACGCGTGCACGATCCGGGCACAGGTCTCGACCCGGTCGGCGGCCGAACCCGCCCCCATCGTGCCGTACTTGAGTATCCGCCTGGAGACCGGTGTGACCGGTCCGAGCGGGGCCCGCGACCCGAGGATCGCGCGGGTCATCCTGGTCCGGACGGCCCCGGCCCGCAACGGCACCACCCGCGACTCGGCTGTCAGCCGCGAACTGCCGGTGCTGCACAGCAGTACGGCCGCCGCGTGCTCGCGCAGTCCGGCCCGCCGCGAGGCGGCCATCATCGTCATGCCGCCCATGGAGTGCCCGGCGAGCACGGCCTTCTCACCCGGCCCGAGCGTGGCGGCCAGCACCGCTTCGAGGTCGTCGGCGAGGGCGTCCGTGCTGTACCCGTCGCGGCCCGGAGCGGGCGAACGGCCGTGGCCCCGCTGGTCGTAGACGACGACCCGGTGGTCCACCGCCAGGTCCCGGATCTGCGCGGCCCAGAAGTGGGTGCTGCAGGTCCAGCCGTGCGACAGGACCACCGCGGGGGCGCCTTCCCGCCCGTGCACCTCGACATGGATGCGCGCGCCGTCGGCGGAGAGGGCGGTCAGTTCGCGCGCGGGGGTGGGCGGGGCGTCGTCCCGCCGCAGCAGCCGGCTCATCGCACGACCTCCTCGGCGCCGGCCTTCACCGTGGTGGGCTCCGCGGGCGCGGCGGCCTTCTTCGGGGTCCGGACGACCTCGTACTCCGCGAGGTCGACCTGCCGGGTCACCTTGCGGAACTCGGCGGTGGTGCCCGGCCAGACCGTGGTGTTGCGCCCGTTGGCGTCCAGGTACCAGCTGTCACAGCCGCCGACGTTCCACACCGTGCGCTTCATCCGCTGCTGGACGCGCCGGTTCCAGGCCCCGACCGCCGAGGGGCGCGCGTCGAGTGCGACGCGACCGCCCAGGACGTTCAACTGGCGCAGGTAGTCGGCCATGTAGTTCAGCTGGGACTCGATCATGAGGATCATCGAGGAGTTCCCGAGTCCCGTGTTGGGGCCGATGATCGTCATCCAGTTGGGGAAGCCGGACGCGCTCGCGCCGCGCAGCGCCTGCATGCCGTCCTTCCAGGACTCGGCGAGCGTGATGTCTTCCGCGCCCACCACCCGCTCGGCGATGGGCATGTCGGTCACATGGAAGCCGGTGCCGAAGATGATCGCGTCGGCCTCGGTCTCCGTACCGTCGGCGGCGACGACCGTGGAGCCGCGCACCTCGGCCAGGCCGGAGGCGACCACATCGACATTGGGCCGGGCGAGCGCCGGGTAGTAGGTGCTGGAGAGCAGGATGCGTTTGCAGCCGATGCGGTAGGAAGGGGTCAACTTGGCCCGCAGCGCAGGGTCCTTGATGGACCGCGCCATGTTGGACTTGGCTATCGACTCGATCACGCCCAGCTCGTTGGGGCGCTTGGTGAAGGCGCTGACCTGCAACTCCCTGATGCCCCACAGCAGTCCGCGGCGCGCGGTGCCGGTGAAGGGGAGCGTGCGGTGCAGCCAGCGCTCGGCGCCACTGATCCTCCGGTCCATGCGCGGCATGACCCAGGGCGGGGTGCGCTGGAAGAGGGTCAGCCTGCCTGCCTTCGGCTGGATCGCGGGCACGATCTGGATGGCGGAGGCGCCGGTGCCTATCATCGCGACGCGCTTGCCGGTCAGGTCGTAGTCGTGGTCCCAGCGGGCCGAGTGGAAGACCTTGCCGGGGAAGCTGTCGAGCCCGGGGATGGCGGGCGTCTTCGGGTCGGAGAGCGGCCCGGTCGCGGAGACGACCACATCGGCGGTGAAGGTGGCCCCGTTGCCGGTCTCGATGACCCAGTGGAGCGCGTCGCGGTCCCAGCTCATCAGCAGCACTTCATGGCCCAGCCTGAGATGCGGACGCAGCCCGAAGGTGTCCGCGACGTGCTCCAGGTAGGCGCGGATGTGCTCCTGCCCGGAGAAGGTGCGCGGCCACTCGGGGTTGGGGGCGAACGAGAACGAGTAGAGGTGGGACGGCACGTCGCAGGCGCAGCCCGGATAGCTGTTGTCGCGCCAGGTGCCGCCGACGGAGCCGGCCCGTTCCAGGACGACGAAGTCCGATATGCCTTCGCGGCGCAGCCGGACCGCGGCCCCGAGGCCCCCGAATCCGGATCCGATCACCGCCACTCGTACGTGCTCGTGCTGGGCCATGCTGCCCCTCCCGCGGTACGTCACACGACTCTGCCAGCAATCACTGGCATTGTTGGGAGAGTAGAGCAGCTCCGTACCGATGGGTAGGGGGCGACAAGGGAAAGTTACCGGCGGTACAACATAGGGTGCGGGTGTGGCTGACGGACGCGAGCACCGTGAATACCGGATGGAGGAGCTGGCCGAGGAGGCCGGCATCCCCGTGCGGACCGTGCGCTTCTACCGGGAGCGCGGGCTGATCTCGCCGCCTCGCCGCGAGGGGCGCATCGCCTGGTACGACGACCACCACCTGGCGCGGCTGCGCACCATCGCGGGCCTGCTGGAACGCGGCCACACGCTCACCGGCATCGCCGATCTCGCCCGCACCTTCGAGAGCGGTCGCGATGTCGCCGAAGTACTGGGCCTGGGCGAGCCGACCGAGGAGACCCCGGTCCGCCTCACCCCCGAACAGCTCGCGGACTACTTCGAGGGCGAGGTCACCCCGGAGAATCTGGCCGCCGCGCTCGACCTGGGCTATCTGGCCACCGACGGCGACGAGATCGTCCACATCAGCCGCCGCCTGCTGGAGGTGTCGGCGGAACTGGTCCGGGAGGGGATTCCGCTCGCCACGGTGCTCTCGGCCGGCCGCCGGGTCCGCGAGCACGCGGACGCGCTCGCCGAGCTGTTCGTCGGCATCCTCCGGGCGCACGGCGACGAGACCGAGCCGCCGCAGCTCCGCCCCCTGGCCCGCGCGGTGGTGGACGCCGAGCTCTCCATGGCGCTGGACCGGCGGCTGCGCCGCGAGGACCCGGACCCCCCGTCGCGGGAACGCGCGTCCTGACCCGAGCTCCCGGGCCTCCCACCCCCCGTCGACTCCCCCCGGCCCTCGGCCTCCGCCGGTGACGGTGGTCTACAGCTCGTAGACGACCGTCACCGGCGCATGGTCGCTCCACCGCTCACCGTGCGTCGCGGCCCGCTCGACCCAGCCCTTCACCGCACGGGCGGCCAGCCCCGGCGTCGCCACCTGGTAGTCGATCCGCCAGCCCGTGTCGTTGTCGAAGGCCCGCCCCCGGTAGGACCACCACGAGTACGGCCCCTCCTCCTCCGGACGCAACGCCCGTACGACATCGACGTACTCGGCCTCGTCGAAGACCCGGGTCAGCCACTCCCGCTCCTCGGGGAGGAAGCCGGAGCTCTTCTTGTTGGCCTTCCAGTTCTTCAGGTCGGCCTCCCGGTGGGCGATGTTCCAGTCACCGCAGACCACCACCTCGCGGCCGTCGGCCGCGGCGCGCTTCCTGAGGCCCTGCAGGTACGGGAGGAACGCGGCCATGAAACGTTCCTTCTCCTCCTGCTTCTCCGTGCCGACCTCGCCGGACGGCAGATACAGGCTCGCGACCGTGACACCGGGCAGATCGACCTCGACGTACCGCCCGCTCGCGTCGAACTCCTCGCTCCCTGCGTCCCCGAAGCCACCGAACCCGATCTGCACACGCTCGGGCGCACGCCGCGTGTACAGGGAGACGCCCGCCCGGCCCTTGGCGGCGGCCGGTGCGTGCACGGTGTGCCAGCCCTCCGGTTCACGCACCTCGGCGGGCAGTTGCTGCGGCTCGGCCCGCACCTCCTGCAGGCAGATCACATCGGCTTCGGTCCCGGCCAGCCACTCGACGAAGCCCTTCTTGGCGGCGGCGCGGAGCCCGTTTACATTGACGGAGGTCACAGTGAGCATTACGGCACGATACCGGCACCAATAGACCGCATACCTGTACCATATTTCGCATGATTATCCACCCTCGGCCCTTCGACCACGCCGATGCCGTCAAACTCAACGACCAGGTGCAGCTCGAATACGCCGAGCGGTACGGCGACGAGGGCGATGTCACACCGCTCGCCCCGTCGATGTTCGACCCGCCGAACGGCCTGTACCTCCTCGCCTACGACGCGCAGGGGCGCCCGGTCGCCACCGGTGGCTGGCGCTCCCAGGAGCGCAACGCCGAGGGATACTCCGACGGCGACGCCGAGATCAAGCGGATGTTCGTGATCCCCGAGGGCCGCGGCAACGGACTGGCGCGCCGCATCCTGGCCGCGCTGGAGGCCGACGCACGGGCGGCCGGCCGGACCCGCATGGTGCTGGAGACCGGGGACAGACAGCCCGAGGCCATCGCGCTGTACCGGTCCAGCGGCTACGCCCCGTGCGAGAAGTTCGGCCACTACCGCACCTACGAGAGCAGCATCTGCTTCGCGAAGCCGCTGCGCTGACGGGTCCCGGCACCCGTCGGCCCTCCCCCGGCGAGCAGCATCCGGGCGAAGGAGGACCAGTCGTCCACGGTCGCCACCAGGCCGCCGGCCCCGGACGGAAAAGGCGGCACGACGCTCCACCACCCGTCAGGGGCGTCGACCGCGCCGCCCCGAACCCATCGGTCCCGGACGTCACACCCCGGCTCGGCGCACCCGCCCGACACCCACGTAGAAACCACTGCGCTCGACGAGGGGCGCCGGCTCCTCCCGGTACCACTGGGTGGCGTACACCAGCCCGGGTTCGACGAGGTCCAGGCCCTCGAAGAAGGGCTCGACCTCGCTCCGGGTCCGCATCCGCAGCGGGATCGCCCCCTTCCTGTACGCGGTCTCGGTCTTCTGCCGCAGCTCCGGATGCTGATCGGCCGTGCCGTGCGAGAGCACCAGGAAGCTGCCTTCGGGCAGGGCGTCGACCAGGGTGCGGGTGATGCCGTACGGGTCCTGGTCGTCGGGCAGGAAGTGCATGAGCGCGATGAGGGACAGCGCGATGGGCCGACTGAAGTCCAGCAGCTCACGGGCGCGTTCGAGGATGGCCTGCGGCTCCCGCACATCCGCGTGGAGGTAGTCGGTGGCCCCCTCCGCGCTGCTGATCAGCAGTGCTTCCGCGTGGCGCAGGACGATCGGGTCGTTGTCCGCGTAGACGATCCGGGCGGCCGGGGTGATGGCCTGGACGACCTGATGCAGATTGGGTGCCGTGGGTATGCCGGTGCCGATGTCGAGGAACTGGTCGACCCCGCCCCGCGCCAGCCATGCGGAGGCCCGGTGCATGAAGGCCCGGTTCCGCGCCGCGTTGCCCCGTGCCTCCTCGGGCAGCGTCTCCCCCACCCGCTGGTCGACCGGATAGTTGTCCTTGCCACCCAGAAGCCAGTCGTAGACGCGCGCGGGGTGGGGTTTGCTGGTGTCGATCTGGACCTTGGGTGTTCCGGCCGTCACAGGACGCTCCTCCGTACGGGAAATCACGAGCAGCTGAGCAGTCGGTCCATCATGGGAACACCCCCGGCAGGACCCACGGAAGCAGCCGAGCACCACCAGCGTAGTCCGCCCCACCGACACGTCCCCGCGCCGGACACCGGGCAACCACGGTTGGACACACAGCGGTTCGGTGCGGCACCCCTGCCGTCATGCCCCGTCGGCCGGGGGCGGTGCGTCTCGCCCGTCGTCGGGCAGCACCACCAGGCGAACGGCCATCCGGCGCGAGCCCGGCGGGTGTTCACCGGGCGCGCTCGCGTACTTGTGCAGCAGCGCCTGGTACTCCTCGGCGAACGAGGCGACCTGTTCCTTCGTCATCCGCAGCCCGGCCCGGTAGATCTGGTTCCAGCCCGCCGAGGCGTCGTACCCGGCGTACGCCCGCACGACCAGATTCAGGTCATGGGTCATCTTGAGCGCGCCGATCTTCACGGCGGCCTCGCGCTCGTCCGCCGTCATCTCCAGGCCGGGCGGCGTGAAGATGTTGGTCATGAGCGACTTCCACCAGCGCTCCCGCCCGGTGGATCGCTCCTCGATCTCCGCGATCAGCTTGAGGTCGGCGAGCTTGCGCAGGTGATAACTGGTGGTACCGGTGGACTCACCGAGGGCCTTGGCGACACCGGTGGAGTTCGCTTCGCCGTGTTCGCCGAGATAGCTCAGGATGTCGCGGCGCACCGGATTGGACAGCGCCTTGTAGAAGGCCTTGAGGTCCGGGCCGGTGAGCACTCTCGTCTCGGGACGCTCGACCATGCCCGCCAGCATAGTGCAGAGATTCTCTGCAATCATTGCAGAGATTGTTTGCAGAACATCTCTGCAATCGCTACGTTGGTCCGGGAGGCGCCGTCGGGCGCCGGGAACCGCGGGGGCGAGATGCGAAGAGACCTGACCCGAAGGCTGTCGCCCGGAGCCGGGACGACCGTCGGGGCCGCAGCGGGAGCGACCCGGGCGAACCCCGCGCCCGATTCCCTGGACGCCCGGCTGCGGGACGAGATCGACGACCAGGTCGCGGAGGCCTTCGACGCCTACCTGTCCGACCGCCTGGCCGAACCCGGTCCGCTGCGTGCGTCCCTGACCGCGGGGTGCGGCGCCCGGGTGGTGCTGGGCACGGTCGGACTCGGCACCCTCGCAACAGCACTCGCGCCGCCCGGCGTTGCCGCCGTCTGCGGGATCTGGGGCGCGATCGCCGTGATCGACGTCACCTGGCTGTGGGCCGCCCGCCACCGCTGACGGCCCGTGAGGCCCCTTCCCCACACGGACCCGTGCGGAAGGAAGTCCCGGAACGACGAGATCCCGCCCGATCTTTCGATCGGACGGGATCTCGTGTGTGCGGTGGACCTGTGGGGATTTGAACCCCAGACCCCCTCGATGCGAACGAGGTGCGCTACCAGACTGCGCCACAGGCCCTTGCAACGAGTGAAACTCTAGCACCCTCACAGGGGTGCTCGGAAATCCGGTCCTTGCTGGTCAGCCGAGTCGGTGTCGCAGCGGGGCCCGAAGGCACTCACTCGTTGGCGGCACGGGGACGTTCCCCGTCCTCGTACTGGTCGAAGAGCGGGGTCCGGCCGCGGTCGCGGGTGCGCCGGGACTGGTTGGTCCGCTGGCGCGGCGCCGGATCGACGGGGGGCGCCACGGGGTGCGAAGTGCCCGTCTGGGTGGGCTCGGCGGCGCTGGAGCGGGCCGCGCTCCAGGTCTCCGGGTTGCCCACCTCGACGCCGCCCGTGACACGCGGGGCGACCGGGGCGGTGACGTACGTCGGCAGCGGGACCGGGACCGGCTCCCAGCTGTCGCCCTGGACCCGGCCGCGTTCGCGCTGCTGGTCGACCCATTCCGCGTGGTCCGTCTGCTCGACCAGGGCGCGGCGGCCGGCCTCCTGCGGGGAGACCGCGGGGGCGGGCTCGGGCTCGGGGTGGCGTGCTTCGGGCTCCTCGTCGGCCTCGGCGGGGGCCGCCGCGGCCGGCTGGTGCCTGCGGGGACGGTTCTCACGCAGATGCTGCGCCGCCACCTCGGCCCGCCGCCGGTCCATGGTGAAGGCGAACCGGCGTCGCTCCTGGGAGCGCAGATGCACGATGTACGTGCTCAGCAGCACCGCCGGCACCGCGGGCGCCCAGAGGAAGCCGAGGCCGCCCACCGCCGCGACGACCGCGCCGAGGGTGAAGGCGAGGAAGAGGACGACAGTGGTGCGCCGCCGGCGCGCGAGAACCTGGAGGCGCTGGGCGCGCCGGACGCGCTCGGCGTCCGCCGCACCGTCGCGCGGGCGCGCGCGCCGCGAAGGACCGGGCCCGGAGCGTTCCCGGTCCGAGTGCTCGGGCGGGTGCGCCGGGTCGTGCATCCGGGCTTCGGTGTGCGCCGGAGGCGCGGCGAAGGCCCGGACGTCCACGGAATCCAGTCGATCCGTGACGGCGTCCGGGTCGGCGTCGGGCTCCGCCTCCTCGGCGATGCGTCCCCGCAACTCCTTGGCGTACCGGCGCTCCATGGCCGCCCGTCCGGACAGCAGCCGGATGGCGGTGCTGAAGCGTTCCGTCGGGCGGGCTTCATTGAGCTCGTCCTGCCTGCGGAGCCACATCGGCACCAAGTAGGCGGCCCAGGCCCCGACGATGACTGCGTAGATCAGGCCGCTGCTGCTCACGTCTCACACCGTAGAGGGGTTTGCACGGGGGCATCCGCCAATTGGCCCGGTGTGTCGCACGATCCGGCTGATTTCAAGGACTTTTTTTGTGATTGTTCAGATCGCCCGTGCGTGTTTGCGCGTTCGTTTGCGGCCATATGCCGACCAATATCGAACACTTATTTCATTTCCCGTGGGGTTCCGGGTCGTGCCTGGTGCCAGCGCCGGAGCAGCCCGTCGGGCACTTCCTCCGCGGTGAGCGCGTAGATGAGATGGTCCCGCCAGGCGCCGTCGATGTGGAGATAGCGCGGGCGCAGGCCCTCCTCACGAAATCCCAGTTTCTCGACGACCCGTCTGCTGGGCCTGTTCTCCGGCCGAATGCATACCTCGATGCGGTGCAGTCCGACCCTGGCGAAGCAGTGGTCGACGGCGAGGGCGACTGCGGTCGGCATCACCCCGCGGCCCGCCACCTCCTGGTCGACCCAGTAGCCGATGTGGCCCGAGCACATCGAGCCCCAGGTGATCCCGGCGACCGTCAGCTGGCCGACCAGCCGGCCCTCGTACTCGATGGCGAAGGGCAGCATCCGGCCCGCATGGGCCTCGGAGCGCAGATGACGGACCATCTGACGGTAGGTGGGGCGCTGGGCCACCGGACCGCCCGGGGCGGGCGGCGGCACGGTCGCCTCCCAGGGGCGCAGCCATTCACGGTTGCGCCGGTTGACCTCGCGCCACATGCGCTGGTCGCGCAGTTTCACCGGACGGAGAGTGACCTCGCCGTCGTTGAGGACCACCGGCCAGGTCGGGACGTTCAGCTCGGGCTCCCGGGTCGGGGGTGATCGCCGCCGCGCAGCTGGTCGACGGCGTGCACCAGAAGACGTGCGAGGACGGCGAGGCCGTCGCGCACCCCGCCGGTGGAGCCCGGCAGGTTCACGATGAGCGTGCCGCCGGCGACGCCCGCGAGGCCTCGGGAGAGCGCGGCGGTGGGCACCTTGTCGCGGCCCTCGGCACGGATCGCCTCGGGGATGCCGGGGATCTCGTGGTCGAGGACGCGGCGGGTGACGTCGGGGGTGCGGTCGGTGGGCGAGATGCCCGTGCCGCCGGTGGTGACGATGACGTCGTACCCGGCGGCAACCCCCTCGCGCAGCGCCTGTTCGACCGGGTCGCCGTCGGGCACGACCCGCGGCCCGTCGACGGTGAAGCCGAGCTGCGTGAGCGCCTCGGAGATCAGGGGGCCGCCCTTGTCCGCGTAGACCCCGGCAAAGGCCCGGTTCGACGCGGTGACGACGAGGGCGGCGTACGGGGCGGTCAGCGCGCCACCGAGCGGAGGCCCGGCCGGTCGCCCCTCACCGGACTGCCCGGTTCCGGGCGCCGTCACGCGTCCGCTCCGTCCGGTGCGGTGCGCCGGTAGTCGCCGGACTTGCCGCCCGACTTCGCCTCGACCCGTACGTCCGTGATGACCGCGGACTTGTCGACCGCCTTGATCATGTCGATCACGGTGAGCGCAGCGACCGAGACCGCCGTCAGGGCCTCCATCTCTACGCCGGTGCGGTCCGTGGTCTTCACCGTGGCCAGGATCTCCACCGCGTCGTCGGCGACGCTCAGGTCGACCTTGACGCCGGAGACGGCGAGCGGGTGGCAGAGCGGGATCAGGTCGGGGGTGCGCTTGGCCGCCATGATCCCGGCGATACGCGCGGTGGCGAGGGCGTCGCCCTTCGGGACCCCCTCGCCGCGGAGCAGCTCGACGACGCGGGGCGAGACGAGGACCCTGCCGCCGGCTCGGGCCACCCGCGCCGTGACGTCCTTCTCCGAGACGTCGACCATGCGGGCCGCGCCCGCCTCGTCGATGTGCGTCAGCCTGTTCTGCGTACTCAACTCACTCCGCCTCGCGGTAGGGCGCCGGTTGCCCGCTCGGCCCGCACCCCGGTGCGGGCCCGGGGCCCCGGGGGTGTCCCCGGGAAGGCACAGCGGCAGATACCGTACCGCCACCGCCCGGGGATCAGCGGAGCAGGATCACCTCGGTGTCCGTGCCGGGCTCGGCGGAGGTGACGTCCTCGGGCAGCACGATCAGCGCGTCGGCCTGGGCGAGAGCCGCGATCAGATGCGATCCGGAACCGCCGACAGGGGTGACGGTGCCGGCCTCCGCGTCGTACGTGCCCCGCAGGAACTGCCGTCGGCCGGCCGGTGAGGACAGTGCCTCGTCGGTGTTCAGCGCGGCCCTGGCGGTGGGGCGGTTCACGTCCTGCAGCCCCATCAGGGCGCGGATCGCGGGCCGTACGAACAGCTCGAACGAGACGTAACTGGAGACGGGATTGCCCGGCAGCGCCAGCAGTGGTGTGTGTTCGGGGCCGATCGAGCCGAAGCCCTGCGGCTTGCCCGGCTGCATGGCGAGCTTGCGGAAATCGATGCCGCTGCCGGGCTCGTCCTCGTCGCCCACCGACGACAGGGCTTCCTTGACGACGTCGTACGCCCCGACGCTGACCCCACCGGTGGTGACGACGATGTCGGCGCGGATCAACTGGTCCTCGATCGTGGCGCGGAGCGTATCCGCGTCGTCCGTGACGGCACCGACGCGGTAGGCGATCGCTCCGGCGTCCCGGGCGGCGGCCGTCAGGGCGAAGCTGTTCGAGTCGTAGATCTGGCCGTCGGCAAGCTCCTCGCCCGGCTGCACCAGTTCGCTGCCGGTGGAGATGACGACGACGCGCGGCCGGGGCCGCACCTTCACCGTGGAGCGGCCGATCGCGGCGAGCAGCCCGATCTGCGGAGGTCCGATCACCGATCCGGCACTCAGGGCCAGATCGCCCGGCTTGACGTCGCTGCCGCGCGCCCTGACATGGGCACCGGCCTCGACGGGGCGGTGGACGCGGACCTCGCCGCCCGCGCCCTCGGGGGCGTCTCGGTGGGCACGCATGGTGTCGGCGGGGCCGCCGCCCGTACCGCCGTCGGTCCACTCGACCGGGATCACGGCCTCGGCACCGGTCGGCAGCGGGGCGCCGGTCATGATGCGGGCGGCCTCGCCCGGTTGGACGCTCCGGTCGCCGGGCAGCCCGTCACTGCCCGCCGCGACGTCACCGATGACGGTGAGCACGGCGGGGAACTCCTCGTCGGCGCCCTGGACATCGGCGACACGGACCGCGTACCCGTCCATCGAGCTGTTGTCGAAGGGCGGCAGGGCGATCTCCACGACCACGTCCTCGACGAGGACGCAGCCCTGGGCGTCGTGCAGTTGCAGCTCGATGGGTTCGAGCGGTCGCACCGCGCCGAGAATGTCTTCCAGGTGCTCGTCCACCGACCAGATCGTGCTGCTGCTCAAGGTGCTACATCTCCTCGGTGACATAACTGCGGAGCCAGACCCTGAAGTCCGGGCCCAGGTCTTCACGTTCGCACGCGAGTCTGACAATGGCACGGAGGTAGTCGCTCCGGTCACCGGTGTCATATCGGCGCCCCTTGAAGACGACGCCGTGCACGGGGCCGCCGATCTTCTCGTCCTCGGCGAGGAGCTGCAGGGCGTCGGTGAGCTGGATCTCGCCGCCGCGGCCGGGCTCGGTCTTGCGCAGTATGTCGAAGACGGCGGGGTCCAGGACATAGCGGCCGATGACGGCGAGGTTGCTGGGCGCCTCGGCCCTGTCGGGCTTCTCGACCAGGCCGGTGACGCGCACGACATCACCCTCGGCGGTGGGCTCGAAGGCCGCGCAGCCGTACATGTGGATCTGCTCGGGATCGACCTCCATCAGCGCGACGACGCTGCCGCCCTCGCGCTCCTGGATCTCGACCATGCGGGCCAGCAGCGGGTCGCGCGGGTCGATCAGGTCGTCGCCGAGGAGGACCGCGAACGGCTGGTCGCCGACATGCGGTGCGGCACACAGCACGGCGTGGCCGAGGCCCCGCGGATCGCCCTGCCGGACGTAGTGCATGGTGGCCAGGTCGCTCGATTCCTGGACCCGCTGGAGCCGTTCGGCATCTCCCTTGCGGGTGAGCGCGGACTCCAGCTCGTAATTGCGGTCGAAGTGGTCTTCGAGGGGGCGCTTGTTGCGACCGGTGATCATCAGTACGTCGGAGAGACCGGCGGCCACCGCTTCCTCGACGACGTACTGGATCGCCGGCTTGTCGACGACAGGCAGCATCTCCTTCGGAGTGGCTTTGGTGGCCGGCAGGAAGCGGGTACCGAGCCCTGCGGCCGGGATGACAGCCTTGCTGATCCTGGTGTGCGACTGAGTCATGCGAGGAACGATATCCGGTGCGTATGGGTGGAAGGTGAGGTTCCGGTTAATTTTGTACACCTATATGCACATACGAGAGATTCATGGGTGACCGTTGAACACCGACATGTCCCAAAAAGCGCTTCTCAGGCGTGAACTGCTGGCCGCACGGCGCCTTCTCAGCGGGGAAGACGTGGAAAACGCCGGGGTGGTTCTGTCCCGGGTCGCATTGGGGCTTCCGGAGTTGTCCGGGGCCCGCACCGTCGCCGCATACGTCTCGGTGGGCAGCGAGCCGGGCACGCGCGCCCTGCTGGACGTGCTCCGCGCGCGGGGCGTGCGGGTGCTGCTGCCGGTGCTCCTCCCGGACAACGACCTGGACTGGGCACCGTACGAAGGAGCCGCTCGTCTGGCCCCGGCCGGCCGCGGGCTGCTGGAGCCTGATGGGGAACGGCTCGGCCCGGACGCGGTTCTGGAGGCCGACGTGGTCCTGCTGCCGGGCCTCGCGGTGGACGCGCGCGGAATGCGGCTCGGCCGTGGCGGCGGCAGCTACGACCGGGTGCTGGCCCGGCTCGCCGCGGCGGGGGCGCATCCCGCGCTGATCGTCCTGCTCTACGACAACGAGGTGGTCGCGCGGGTCCCTGAGGAACCGCACGACCACCCCGTCGACGCGGTGGTGACTCCGGCCATGACCCGCCGGACGGGCCCTACGGCTTGAGGGTCAGGGTGTCGGTCGTCGACTTCGTGACGGCATTCGTCCCGAAGGACCAGTCGAGCAGTTCGCCCTTGACCCACTTGTCGGTCTGATCGGTGTAGTGCGCCGCGAACGCGTGCCCCGAGGCGCCGGTGAGGTTGATCCAGCGGGACTTGTCCCAGTCCCCCACGTTGACCACCATCCGCATCGACGGAACCCAGACGACGTCGTAGCCGCCGGCCGCGTTCCAGCCGGTGGCGTTCACCGCGGCCTCGCCGCCGCCGATGTTCCACGGGCCGCGGTTGAGGACACGCTGGAGCAGACCGGGGCCCTCGGTGCCGAGGGTCTGGTTCTTCAGGGTCAGCTGATGCAGCCGGCCCCAGCTCCAGGTGGTGATGTCCTTGCCGAGCTTCGCGGTCAGCTCCCAGCGGGCATCCGTCATGGCGCGGGCGAAGAGCTGGTCGCGGTTCTCGGTCGCCGTGTCCCGACCGCTCCTCGGCGACTTCCACCAGTCGCTGTTCGGGTCGTCCATCAGGTTGGCGACCACCTGGTACCAGCGGTCGCCGCCGTCCGGCTGAGCCGTGTCCGCGTCGCGCCGGCCGCACTCGCGCACCAGCTTGCCCTGCTCGTCGACCGGGCCCGAGCTGTCGGCGCGGGGCACGTTGAGGCACTCGCCCTTGACCCGCATCTCCTTGGGCAGCTTGTTGCCGAAGGCCAGCTTGAGGATGTTGCGCCAGACCGCGTTGAAGTACGCGGCCGCGGCCGAGTCGGACTCCTGGGTGTAGTCCCAGCCCTCCAGGAGCTTCTGTGCCTCACGGACGCTCTTGTCCGAGATGTTGATCTTCATCAGCTCGGGCACCAGCAGCGCGGCGATCTCGCTGGTGTTGTCCATCTGCATCTTCTGCATGTCTTCGGTCGAGATCTTCCCGCCGCCCTTGATCTTCGACTGGATGAGGTCGTTGATCCGCTGGCTGCGGGTGCCGTAACCCCAGTCCTTGGTGAGCAGGTGGGGATACTTCTCGTCGATGACGGGCTGGTTGGCGGTGACGATGTAGCCGCGCTCCGGGTTGTACTCGTAGGGCAGCTCGTCGAACGGGATCGGATCCTTCTTCCAGCCGTACTCCGAGGACCAGCCGGGGCTGGGCATCGTGCCGTCGCCCTGGAGGCGGACCGGGATCTTGCCGGGGGCCTGGTAGCCGATGTTGTTCTTGGTGTCGGCGTAGATCAGGTTCTGCGAGGGAACCTCGAAGTGCTCGGCCGCCGCCTGGAAGCTCTTGAAGTCTTTGGCCCGGTTGAGTTCGAAGACGGCGTCCATGGACTTGCCGGGTTCCAGCGCGGTCCACTTCAGCGCGACCGCGTACCCGTCGGCCCGGTCCGGAGCCGAGTTGCCGACGGGGGCCTTCTGCCCGACCGTCTCCAGTTCGCTGCTGCGGTCGGAGACCAGCGGACCGTTGTCGGTCTCGCGGACGGTGATCGTCCGGCTCCTGCCCCCCGCGACCTTGATGGTCTCCTCGCGGGTGGTGAACGGCTTGATCTTGCCGTCGTACAGGTAGCCGTCGCCGGAGACCTTCTCCAGGAAGAGGTCGGTGACGTCCGCGCCGAGGTTGGTGAAGCCCCACGCGATGTCCTGGTTGTGACCGATGATCACACCGGGCATCCCCGAGAAGGTGTAGCCCGCGGTGTCGTACTGGCACTTCGCCGAGATCTCGCGGCAGTGCAGCCCCATCTGGTACCAGAGCGAGGGCAGCTGGGGCGCCAGGTGCGGGTCGTTGGCGAGCAGCGGCTTGCCGGTCGTCGTGTACTTGCCCGAGACCACCCAGGAGTTGGAGCCGATGCCGTTGCCGTTCGGGCCGAGCAGCGCCGGGATCTGGTCGAGGGTGTCGGAGAGCGAGGCGAGCTGGGTGTTCACGCCCTCGGTGGCGCCCTGCACGGTGTCCGAGCCGAGGCCGGACGGCGACGGCGTCGCGGCCGGGTCGAACTTCCCGGTGACCGAGGAGATCGCGCCCCCCTCGACGATCGGCTTGTGCTTCTTGTACGGGTAGGGCGGGTAGAGGTCCTCGATCTTCTTCGCGTCGAGCCTGCTGGTCATCAGCGAGCGGTCGATCTCGTCCTGCATGTTGCCGCGCAGGTCCCAGGCCATGGCCTTGAGCCAGGCGACCGAGTCGACCGGGGTCCACTCGTCCGGCTTGTAGTCGTTGGTGAGGCCGAGGGCGGCGTACTCGACGGAGATGTCCTTGCCGTCGCGCCCCTTGAGGTAGGCGTTCACGCCGTCCGCGTACGCCTGGAGGTTCTTCTTGGTGTCCGCGGACAGGACGTTGTCGTACTCCTCCTGAGCGACCTTGCGCCAGCCGAGCGTGCGCAGGAAGGAGTCCGTGTCGACCTGCCCGGAGCCGAACATCTCGGAGAGCCGGCCGGCCGTCATGTGACGGCGGACGTCCATCTCCCAGAAGCGGTCCTGCGCCTGCACGAAGCCCTGGGCGCGGAAGAGGTCGGCGTCGGTGTCCGCGTACAGCTGCGGGATCCCGTAGCTGTCGCGTTTGACGTCGACGTTGCCGTCGAGGCCGTCGATCTTGATCGACCCGGTCGTCTGCGGGTACGAGGCCCGCACGGTTGATACGGACCAGAACGCGCCGTAACCGATACCCGCGACAAGCGCCAGCACCAGGACGATCACGATCAGGCGGGCACGTCGCCCCTTCTTCCTGCCGGTCTTCCCACCGGTGGAACCGGTGGTGCCGGAAGAGGCGGTTGTGTTGGCGGGCATCGCTGTCCTTCGAGGGGCAGGTGGTCCTGGGAGTGCAGGAGCAACCATAGGCGCAGCGCCGACGCGGCTCTGACGCGGCATCGACATGGTTCGCATTCCGAAGTGGTCGTACGAACGATCGAACGCGTCAAGAAAACGTTAAAGATTAGGTAAGGTAACGAAGTACCGGCCGCCAACGGCCGATGCCGAGGCTCGAATCGGCAGGCGTACGCAGGGAAGGAACGGCCACTGACTGTCCACGTGCTCAACGAACTCCTGCTCGTCTGCTCACTCGTCCTGCTCGTCGCGGTGGCGGCAGTGCGCATCTCGTCCCGCAGCGGGCTCCCCAGCCTGCTCCTGTATCTCGGCATCGGGATCGTCATGGGGCAGGACGGCCTCTTCGACGTCAAGTTCAACAATGCCGAACTGACCCAGGTGATCGGCTATGCCGCACTGGTCGTGATCCTCGCCGAGGGTGGCCTGGGCACGAAGTGGAAAGAGATCAAACCCGCGCTGCCGGCTGCCGCGGTGCTCTCGATCGCCGGCGTCGCGGTGAGCGTCGGTGTCACCGCGGCCGGGGCGCACTACCTGGTCGGCCTGGACTGGCGCCAGTCGCTGATCATCGGCGCGGTCGTCTCGTCGACGGACGCCGCCGCGGTCTTCTCCGTGCTGCGCAAGGTGCCACTGCCCGCCCGGGTCACCGGTGTGCTGGAGGCCGAGTCCGGCTTCAACGACGCCCCCGTGGTGATCCTGGTGGTGGCTTTCTCGACCAAGGGACCGGTGGACAGCTGGTACATACTGGTCGGCGAGATAGCCCTGGAACTCGCGATCGGCGCGGCCATGGGTCTCGCCGTCGGCTGGCTCGGCTCGTTCGGGCTGCGTCACGTGGCGCTGCCCGCGTCCGGCCTGTACCCGATCGCGGTGATGGCGATCGCGGTGTCCGCGTACGCGGCGGGCGCCCTCGTCCACGGCAGCGGCTTCCTCGCCGTCTACCTGGCCGCGATGATCCTCGGCAATGCCAAGCTGCCGCACTGGCCCGCCACCCGTGGCTTCGCCGACGGGCTCGGCTGGCTGGCCCAGATCGGCATGTTCGTGCTGCTCGGTCTCCTCGTCACGCCGCACGATCTGTACGACGACTTCTGGCCCGCGGTCATCGTCGGACTGGTGCTGACCGTGGTGGCACGTCCGCTGGAGGTCTTCATCTCGCTGGCGCCGTTCCGGCTGCCCTGGCAGGAGAAGGCGTTCATGTCCTGGGCGGGGCTGCGCGGCGCCGTACCCATCATCCTGGCGACCATCCCGATGGTGTCCGGGGTCGAGGGCTCCACCCGGATCTTCAACATCGTCTTCGTGCTCGTCGTCGTCTACACCCTCATCCAGGGCCCGACCCTGCCCTGGATGGCGAAGGCCCTGAAGATCGCCGATGATCCGGCCGAGGCCACCGACCTGGGCATCGAGTCGGCCCCGCTGGAACGGCTGCGCGGCCATCTGCTGTCGGTGGCGATCCCCGGCAGGTCGAAGATGCACGGCGTGGAGGTCGGGGAGCTGCGGCTGCCCGCCGGGGCCGCGGTCACCCTGGTCGTACGGGACGGGAAGAGCTTCGTGCCGGCGCCGTCGACCGTGCTCCGGCGCGGTGACGAACTGCTCGTGGTCACCACCGACCCGGTGCGCGACTCGGCGGAGGAACGGCTGCGCGCGGTCGGCGAGGGCGGCAAGCTCGCGGGCTGGCTGGGCACCACCGGCAGCGGCGGCGAGAGCCTGGCCGGGGCCGATGTGGCCCACGACGTCGCGCACGCGCTGAAGTCCGTGAAGAAAATGGGGAAGGCGGACGGGTCGAAAGCCCGTCACTGACGTCGTCGAGGCCGTCGAGGCGGCCCCACGGCCCCATCGGTCCCGGTGGCCCCCGGCCACCGAAGCCGCTGGGCCCGTCGGGGCTGCCGGGGGCGCTGGAGTGGCCGGGACGGCTGGGACGGCTGGGACGGAAGAGGCTGTACGTTTCTGTCCGAGGCACGTTTCTGTCTAAGGCGCGTTTCTGTCCGAGGCCGGGACGGGGCCCCTGCGCACAATCAGAGGCCCGTAAGGGGTATCTGCCTGTATCATGAAGGCCATCTGTTCGGCCCCTGATAGGGGTCGAACGGCCTGATCGGCCAACCGATCGACCAACCTGAACGACCAACTCTGCCTGACGCAGAGCTGGCGCGACCGTATGGCGGTCGTGGCGTCCTCCGCCTCTGCTGAGCGCCCGGCATCTACCGCAGTCCCGCGCGAAGAGGACAGCTCTCGGCAGCACCCGTACGAGCCCGCACCACCCGTGCCGGCAGGGCGGGAGCTCGGCCACCAGGCGGCAGAAAGGCATGGACCGTGGCGTCCACGGTCTCCGACCGCCCCGGATACGGGCAGTTGCTGCGCACCCCTGGTGCGTGGACGTTTCTCCTGCCGGGCTTCGCCGCACGGCAGCCCTTCGCGATGCTGACGATCGGCATCGTGCTCCTGGTCCAGCACACCACCGGCTCGTACGGCAGCGCGGGCTCCGTCGCCGCCGTGACCGGTGTCTCCATGGCCTTGTTCGCACCGCAGACCGGAAAGCTCGCCGACCGTTTCGGCCAGCGCGCCGTACTGCTGCCCGGTGTCCTGGTGCACGCGGTGTCCGTGTCGGTGCTGACGGCGCTGGCGCTGGCGGACGCGCCCCTGTGGGCCCTGTTCGTGGCGGCCGTGCCGACCGGTGCGTCCGTTCCGCAGATCGGGCCGATGGTCCGGGCCCGCTGGGCGGCCGTACTGGGCGCGGCACCGGGCCGTGAGGCCTCCCCGCTGATGCCGACCGCGGCCGCCTTCGAGTCGGTGACGGACGAGTTCACCTTCGTCATCGGCCCGGTGCTCGCCACCGCGCTGTGCACCGGGGTGCACCCGGCGGCCGGCCTGATCGCGGAGGCCGGCCTCACCCTGGTCGGCGGCCTGCTCTTCGCCGCGCAGCGCCGCACCCAGCCCGCGGTGCGCAACGCCGCGTCCGGCACCTCCCGGCGGCATGCGTCCGCGCTGTCCGTACCGGGTGTCCGGGTGCTCGCGGTGACCTTCCTGGGGATCGGCGCGGTCTTCGGCGGCATGCAGGTATCGCTGACCGCCTTCGCCGAGGAGGTCGGCCGGCCCGGTGCGAACGGCCTGCTGTACGGGGTCTTCGCGGCCGGCAACATGCTGGCCGGGATCGCCTGCGGCGCCATCGCCTGGAAGAGCGGGCCGCGACGGCGGCTGATCGTCGGGTACACAGCGCTGACCCTGACCGCGTCCGGGCTGTGGGCGGTGCACTCCATGCCTCTGCTGGCCGGGCTCGGACTGCTGGTCGGGCTCTCCATCGCCCCGGCCCTGATCAGCGGCTACACGCTGGTCGAGGGGCTGGTGCCGGAGTCCGCCCGGACCGAGGCGTTCACCTGGCTTACGGGCTCGGTCGCCCTGGGCCAGGCGGGCGCGGTGACGATCGCCGGCCGACTCGCCGACGCCCATGGCGCGAGCACCGGTTTCGTGGTGCCGCTGGTGGGGACCGTACTGGCGCTGGCCACGCTGCTGGCACTGCGTTCGAGGCTCGTGCCCGCCGCCTCACCGCGGACCGTGGCACGTGGTGTCGGTCACCGGGAGCCGGTCACGGTGGACTGATCCCGCGGAATACGTCAGTATGGAGCGTCGTTAGCACTCATTGAGTGAGAGTGCCAGGAGGAGCAAGTGCCGACCTATCAGTACCAGTGCACCGAATGCGGCGAGGGCCTCGAGGCGGTGCAGAAGTTCACCGATGATGCCCTGACCGTGTGCCCGAGCTGCGAAGGACGCCTGAAGAAGGTGTTCTCGGCGGTCGGCATCGTCTTCAAGGGCTCCGGTTTCTACCGGAACGACAGCCGTGGCTCCTCGTCGAGCAGCACGCCGGCGTCGTCCTCGGCGAAGGCATCCGGTTCCGATTCATCGTCGTCGTCGACCGGGTCCGACTCGAAGTCGCCCGCTTCCTCCTCGGTCTCCGCGTCTTCTTCGTCCTCCTCGTCGTCCTCGTCGTCCTCGACGAGTGGCACGTCGGCAGCCTGAGCCGCACCGCAACGTTCCCCGGGGACCCCGTCGATCCATTCGGCGGGGTCCCTGGCGTTTCCCTGCGCCGCTAGTGTGATCGCATGGTGAACGCAGAGATCGGTGTCATCGGCGGCTCGGGCCTGTACTCCTTCCTGGAGGACGTCACGGAGGTGCGTGTGGACACCCCGTACGGACCGCCGAGCGACTCCCTCTTCCTCGGCGAGGTGGGCGGCCGACGCGTCGCCTTCCTGCCCCGCCACGGGCGCGGCCACCATCTGCCGCCGCACCGCATCAACTACCGGGCCAACATGTGGGCACTGCGCTCCGTCGGTGTGCGTCAGGTGCTCGGCCCGTGCGCGGTGGGCGGCCTGCGTCCGGAATACGGGCCCGGCACGCTGCTCGTGCCCGACCAGATGGTGGACCGCACCAAGGCCAGGACGCAGACGTACTACGACGGGGAGACCCGGTCCGACGGAGCGGAGCCGAACGTCCTGCATCTGGGCTTCGCCGATCCCTACTGCCCCGAGGGGCGCCGGGCCGCGCTGGCGGCGGCACGCGCGAAGCACTGGGAGCCGGTGGACGGTGGAACGCTGGTGGTCGTCGAGGGCCCGCGCTTCTCGACCCGGGCGGAATCGCGCTGGCATGCGGCGATGGGCTGGTCGGTGGTCGGGATGACCGGGCATCCGGAGGCGATCCTCGCCCGCGAACTGGGCCTCTGCTACACGACGATGACGTTGGTGACGGACCTGGACGCCGGGGCGGAGGCCGGAGAGGGCGTCTCCCACGGAGAAGTGCTGAAGGTGTTCGCGGCCAATGTGGACCGGCTGCGCGCGGTGCTCTTCGACGTGGTGGCCGCGCTGCCGGCGGTGGCCGACCGCGATTGCCCGTGCTCCCACGCGCTGGACGGACTGAACACGGGGATCGAGCTTCCTTAACGGGGTGGCGGGGACGGCCGTGGGAGGCGGTTGCGGGTAGCGGGTAGCGGGTGACTGTTGTGGCGTGAGTGGGTGAGGGCGTTGTCCACAACGCCGGGGACATCCACAGGCTTCGGCGGGAAACTCGCGGACGGTGGATCGTGAGGGGTGTTCGCCCGAATCTCCTCACGGCAGGTGGTGTTGGCCATGTCTCCGTCGTCTCAATCACCCCCGTTGTCTCCGTCGCCCCCGTTGTCTCCGTCGCCCCAGTCGTCTCCGTCGCCCCAGTCGTCTCCGGCGTCTCCGGCATCTCCGGCATCTCCGTCGTTCCCGCCGTCCCTGCCGTCTCAGTCGTTTCCGCCGTCCCTGCCGTCTCAGGCGTTCCCGTCCCCTCAGTCCTCTCAGCCGTTCTCACCGCTCGCGCCGTTCCCATCGCCCCCGTCGCGCGCGTCCGCGCGCCCTGAACGTCCGGTTGCGAGTGCGGGGGCTGTACGGCCGACGGCTCCAGGACCACCGGCGTCGGCTCCCCCGCCGTGTGGTGTGCCCGTGTTCGAGCCGTTGCGGGTACGCGGAGGCGGTGCGCATCGACTGCGGCGTGCGCTGTGGCGACAGCGCCGCGTCCTGGCCGCCGGGCTGGCCCTGACGGCTGCCGCACTCACGGCGACGGGGTTGGGCGGCGGTGGCGCGGGCGGGGACACCGCGCAGGGGGCACGGATGAGGGAGGGCGGTACGGCGGGGACGGCTCCGGAGCCGGAGCGGCGGTCGGCTCCACTGGTGTCCGCGCCGGTCCGGATCGCGGATGCCGCGACAGTGCGGCTGTTGCGACCGGGAGACCGGGTCGATGTGATCGCTGCCGAGCCGACCGGCACCGATGTCCGGGTGCTGGCGAAGGGCGCGCGGGTGGCCGATGTCCCACAGCCCGCGGCCGAAGGTCCTGCGGAAGACGGAGCGCTCATTGTGCTGTCGGTCCCCCGGACCGTGGCCGCGTCGCTGGCCGGTGCGGGTATCTCGACCAGGCTGGCGGTGACTCTGTGCTGACGCGCGCTGATGAGCAATCAAACAGTCGGACTGCTGGAAGGGTTCAAAGCCCTTCTGCCCCGCGGCAACGTGATCGATCCGGCGGTCGCCGTCGTCATCGGTGCCGCGTTCACACAGATCGTGAACGCGGTGGTCAAGGGGGTGATCAACCCACTCGTCGGCGCCTTCGGCACCAAGGCCGACGAGGACCCCGGCCAAGACGGCCAGTGGCGGTCACGACCAGTAGTGGGACGCGTGGCAGGAGAACCGGCAGCGGCGTCGTCGGACCACCACGGAGCGAGGGCTCAAATGTGGTGGGGCGGCTTCTCGTCGAGGAAGCGCGCCAGATCGGCGGCGCTGCCACCGGCCGGGGCCCGCTCGCCCCACCCTCGGTCCGTATCGTCCGCGGACTGCTGGTCCAGCGGATCGTCGAAGATCAGCGCCGGTTTCGGTTTCGGCTGTACCGGCTGGGTGGGCTTCGAATCGCGCGGGCCGGGGGCGGGGGCGGTGCTCATACATCCAGAGTACGGCGGCGGTCAGCGGTCCTTCGGGTCGAGCTGCCACAGTCCGAGGACCACGAGGAACGACAGGCAGAGCAAGCCCGCACCCCACCGGGCCGTGCCGGTGTTCCCCTCCATCCACGCGTCGATCACGGCGGTCAGGCCCCGGAGCTGTCCGATGACGACGGTCATGGCCAGCGCCAGCCGGGCCGTCAGTTTCGAGGAGCGCTCCGGTTCCTGGTCGGCTCCCGCACCCGGGCCGGGACCGGTGTGCCTGATCCGCGGGTCGCCGTAGCCGCTGGTGGCGCGGATCTGCGGATACCGCTCTGGAAGGGGGCGATTGAGCTCGGGGCGGGCGCTGCCCGGGTGGTACTCCGGGCGGTCCGGGGGCTCCTGGCTCCGGTGCTGGTGGGCGTCGGGCGATCCCGGCGCCTCGGCCGGTCCCGGCGTCATGGAAGACGTCCCGGGGCCGTGGCCGACCCCGGAGCCGTGGCCGACCCCGGTGCCGTGGTCGCAGCGGGCGCGTCGGCCGCGGGGCCCTCCGCGCCTCCGCCCTTGACCGCGGGGCACCCGATGCGGGACGCGAGGTCCGGGCGGTCGATGTCGAGCCGGCGGCACAGGGCGTGTTCGATGCTCTCGCCCGAGCGGGTCGTACCGACCGCCCAGATGCTGCCCTCGGCCTGCTCGGTGAGCACCACCTTGGGCAGTGCGCGGGGTGGCGGCCCGGCGGTGACCTCGCCGGTGCGGGCGTCGAAGACGCCCTCGTGGCAGGGGCAGTACAGCTCGCCTGCCGAGCCGCGGTCCTTGCGCCAGAGCACGGCACAGGCGAGATGGGTGCAGATCGCGGAGTAGCCGACGAGGGTGCCGTCGTCCAGCCGGACGGCAACCGCCCGGTCCTCTGCCCGGTCCTCTTCCAGCCTCTTCTCCGAAAAGACCTATCTGGTCGGCAAAGCAGAACGATCTTCATCGACCCGGGTTGCTGCATCGGCTGCAGACCGTGGGAAGGGAGGCGACGGAGCTGCCCTCGTCGGTCCGCCGATGACCGTCACCGGCCGACCGTCCTCGGGGGATCCGCGCGATGCCCTGGCTGGATGCGCTTGATCTCGGCGGCTGTGAAGTCGAGCCGCGCCGGGCGCCGGGCGCGGAGATCCAGACGGTGTAGCGGTAGGCGACGCCGAAGGCGAGGAAGACGGTGGCGACCGCGTACGGGAGGAGGGCGGAGTCGAAGTTCTCCAGAAGCCGGCTGCCGAACACGATCACGAGGATCAGCAGGGCGGAGACGAGGACGCCGGCGGCAGTCGCGCGAGCGGTCACGGACCGGGAGCCGGAGGTCGAGGGTCTGCCCTGCTCGGTGCGACCGGGCCCGGATCCGGTCCCGGCGGGCTGGGTGCCGGGCGCTCCGGGGATGCGCGCGCCGGGGGCGGGCTGCGCGGCTGCGGCGGAGGCTTCTGGTGGCTCGGTCGCTCCGTCACCGTAGGGCCGCATGGGGTGATTGATCCTATTTTGCGGCTCAGCGGGGTGAGCCTGTTCGCCCGCCCGGCCCGTAGCCTGTCGCCGGGCCGGGCACAGCCGCACCGGCCTGCGGTTTCCCCGAGGACCTCGGGTCGCCGTCCCGCTCATGAACACCTGCGCGAGAATCCACTGACCGGCGTCCGGGACATGTCACCCGAGCGCCGCCGACCCAACTGGTGTGCTGATGCCCATGCCCAGAATGACTGCCCGCAGCCGCGCCGAGAAGCATCGTGCGTCGACCCCGCTGGAGCTCTTCTTCGACCTCTGCTTCGTCGTCGCCGTGGCGCAGGCGGGCGGACGGCTGCTGCACGCCGTCGCCGAGGGACACGCCGTCACCGGAATCGTCAGCTACGCGGCCGTCTTCTTCGCGATCTGGTGGGCCTGGGTCAACTTCACCTGGTTCGCCTCGGCTTACGACACCGACGACCCGCTGTACCGCGTGGTCACCCTTGTCCAGATCACCGGGGTGCTCACCTTCGCCGCCGGCGTGCCGCGCGCCTTCGACGCGGGCGACTGGACGGTCGGTGTGGCCGGCTATGTCGTGATGCGGCTCGCGCTGACCAGCCAGTGGCTGCGCGCCGCGTACTGCACCCAGGGTTCCGAGCGGCGCGTCGCGCTGCGGTACGCCGTCGGGATCACCGTGGTGCAGCTGGGCTGGGTCGGCATGCTGTTGCTGACCGACAACTCGGGCGGGGCGCGTGCGGCCGTCTTCGTCGTGCTGGTGCTCGCGGAGATGTCCGTTCCGGCTCTGGCCGAGCGCGATCGCGCGACGAGCTGGCATCCGCGCCACATCGGCGAGCGCTACGGCCTGTTCACGATCATCGTGCTGGGCGAGACGATCGCGGCGGCCACCGTCGCGGTCCAGCAGGCGGTGGACGAGCACGACGCGTTCCGCGAGTTGCTGCCGATCGCCGCGGGTGGGCTGCTCATCGTCTTCTCGGCATGGTGGATCTATTTCGCCGTGCCGATCCACGACTACCTCCGCGGCAGCAGGGAAGCGTTCATCTGGGGATACGGACACTTCCTGATCTTCGGCTCGGCGGCGGCGATCGGCTCGGGCATCGAGGTCGCCGTGGAACAGGCCGTGGGCAACGCCCATGTCTCGAACGCGGTGGCGGCCGCCGCGGTGACCGTGCCCTCCGCGCTCTTCCTGCTGACTGTGTGGGCGCTGCACGCCCGCCACTTCAAGCGCGATCTCGCGGAGCAGTTGCCCCTCCCCGTGGCCGCGCTGGCGATCCTGGCCTGTACGTTCGCCGGGGATTGGGCGGTGTTCGCGGCCGGCCTGGTGGCGGCGGCGACCGTGGCCGTGGGCGTGGCCCTGTCCCGGCGGCCGGACGCGGCGGAGTGAGGGTGCGGGCAAGGCAGGGGCGGTGAGCGGGCCGTGAGCGACAGTCACGGCTGGCATGAGTGGCCCGAGCGGCACGGCCGACGACGGCGGTGGCGCGAGTGAGGGCGAAGATGCCGGGCGGCGAGTCGCGAGCGCCGCACGGCGCGAGTGGTGAATCCAGTTTCCAGTAGTGCTGAATCCAGATTCCAGTGAGGAGCACGCGTGACGGAAGAACCGCAGGAACCGACGGCCCCCTTCCCGTCGTCCGTCGCCGCCGGGCCGCTCGACGCGCTGACCGATGTCGCCGGGCTGCGTGTCGGCCACGCACAGGTGGCGGGCGCGGGCGCGTTGAGCGGCACCACGGTGGTCCTGGCGCCCGAGGGCGGTGCGATCGCGGCCGTGGACGTACGCGGCGGCGGCCCCGGCACCCGGGAGACGGACGCGCTCGATCCGCGCAATCTGGTGCAGCGCGTCGACGCCGTCGTCCTGACGGGCGGCAGCGCGTACGGACTGGACGCGGCGTCGGGCGTGATGGCCTGGCTGGAGGAGCAGGGGCGCGGGGTGCGGGTCGGGCCCGATCCGGCGCAGGTGGTGCCGGTGGTTCCGGCCGCGTGCATCTTCGACCTGGGGCGGGGCGGTGACTGGCGGGCCCGCCCCGACGCGTCGACCGGTCGCGCGGCGGTGGAGGACGCGGCGGGCACGGAGTCAGAGGCCCCGGTCGCCGAGGGGGCCGTCGGCGCCGGTACGGGTGCGGTCGCCGGGCAGCTGAAGGGCGGGGTGGGCACGGCGAGCGTGCGGCTGGAGTCCGGGATCACGGTGGGCGCGCTCGTCGTGGTGAACGCGGCAGGTTCGGTGGTCGATCCGCGTACGGGAGTGCTGTACGGGGAGTACGGCGCCGCCGAACCGCCGGTGCACCCCGCGCCCGAGGTCCACCGTGCGGCACAGCGACGCCTGGCCGAGGCACGGGCGACGGAGGTCCGGCCTCCGCTCAACACCACGCTCGCGGTCGTCGCCACGGACGCGGATCTCACCCGGGCCCAGGCGCAGAAGCTCGCGGGCACGGCGCACGACGGGCTGGCGCGCGCCGTCCGCCCCGTACATCTGCTGACCGACGGGGACACCGTCTTCGCACTGGCCACCGGCGCCCGGCAGCTGGATCCGCGGAACCCGATCGCGCTCAACGACCTGCTGGCGGCCGGCGCGGACGTCCTGACCCGCGCCATCGTGAAGGCCGTCCGGGCAGCTCAGAGCGTCGACAGCCGCCCCGGCGGGGGCAGCTGTCCCTCGTACAGCGATCTCTACGACAGCCAGCGGCCCCCGGCTCAGCCCGCACCGCGCGAACGCCCGGCATCCGACTCGCCTCCCGAGTAAGGAAGTTCGGACGAACCGACAGGAACCATCTGCGTGCGACATACGTTTTTCTGAACCCCGGTCACGATGTCGGAGCCAGGGACTACGTTAAGCACGCACCAAGTAACACGCGGCGACGGCCTGGAGACAGCACCTTGAGCGATCCGTACGAGACAACCGAGCAGCACCTCGAGCGACTCCTGCGACGGGCACTCAACTCTTTCGACCTGCCCGACAGCACGGTCGAAAGACTCGGTACCGCACTCGCCCACAGCAGTTCCCTGCACTCCTCGCACCACAGTTCCGTGCTCCACCGAGAGACCTACCGGCACACCTATCTGCTGTCCGACGGCACCCCTCTCACCCTGTGGGAGCTGGTGCACGGCGGTCCGCGGGGCACGACGGTCCCGCGGTCCCGGACGGCGCCCGACCTCCGCCACCACGAGCTGTACGACGACGAGGCCGATGTCCATGTCGCCGCCGCCCGGCTGGCCGGCGGCTTCGGTGAGGCCCCGATGTTCGGGGACGACGGACCGCAGGCCGATCTGGAGGTGCTCACCGTCCTGATGGCGGCGCCCCCGGTCCCGCTGCCCCGGACGTACGCCCCGGACAACTCCGCCGACCACGCCCGCCGAGTCCTGCGCCGCGCGGAGAACAGCGACGGCCCCGGCGAGGAGACCGCCCGCCTGTTGCGCGCCGCCTTCGCCCACCACATCACCCAGGTCTTCGGACGGCAGTGCCGGGTGGACGGGCGGGACGCCGGTTTCACCCTGTACGAGCACGCCTTCCTGCTCCTCGACGGCAGCGAGACGAGCCTGTGGGAGGTCGAGCACACGGCCACGCCGGACGGCCGCCACATGTGCGAGGTGTACGGCGACGAGGACTCCGCGCGCGGCGCCATGGAGAGCCGTACACACATCTGCTGACCGGAGCCCGGCACACACCGGCACACATGAGAGGTGCCCGTACTCCCCCGGGGAGTACGGGCACCTCTCGCCTTCAGGACGCCGGCACGATCACGGCGTCATGGCCTCACGGGGTCAGCGCAGGCTCCTTGCCGAGCTCGGCCCCGGCTCCGGCCCCGACCCCGCTCACAGACTTCACGGAGACGCTCTCATCGCCCACGGCCCCGTCACCGCCCTCCGCCTGCCGCCGCGGCCGGGCCGGCAGCGCGAACATCACCAGGAAGATCACCGCGAGCACCCCGGCCACGTACCACAGCGAGTGCTGGAACGCCTCCGCGAACGCCGGGCCCACCTGCTGGGGCGCCAGCCGGTCCCCGATGGAGCCGAAGAAGACGACCGAGACCAGTCCGAGCCCGAGCGCGTTGCCCATCTGCTGCACGGTGTTGATCAGCCCGGAGGCCGAACCGGAGTGCTCCTTCGGCACCTCGGACAGCACCATGTCCGTCAGCGGAGCCACGATCAGGCCCATGCCGATACCCATGACCACCAGCGGCAGCGCCATCTGCCAGGACGCGATGCCCATGCCGTACCGGTCCGACTCCCAGATGTAGAGCAGCAGGCCGGCGATCATCAGCAGCGCACCCGACTGGAGGACCTTGCGGCCGAAGCGGGGCACCAGCTTCTGTACGGAGATCCCGGCGGCGAACGAGACGGCGATCGAGAACGGGATACCCGTCGTGCCGGCCTTCAGCGCGCTCCAGCCGAGCCCCATCTGCATGTAGAGCGTCCAGACCAGGAAGAAGATGCCGAGGCCGAGACCGAAGGTCAGCTGCACGGCGATGCCCGCCGCGAAGCTCTTGACCCGGAACAGCGACAGCTCGACCAGCGGTGAACCGTCCTTGCGCGCCTTGCCCCGCTCGAACACCACCAGGACGAGGAACACCAGGAGGCTGCAGACCATCGACACGTGGCCCCACAGCGGCCAGCCCAGCTCGCGGCCACGGGTGAGCGGGTAGATCAGCATCAGCAGTCCCAGCGTCACCAGGGCGACACCGATCAGATCGAGCCGGAGCGCCTTCGGGGCCTTGGACTCGGTGATGAACTTCCGTCCCAGGATCAGACCCGCTATGCCGACCGGCAGGTTGATCAGGAAGATGGGCCGCCATTCGAGACCGGCGATGTTCCACTCGGTGAGCAGCGCGCCCAGCAGCGGTCCCAGGACGGCGCCGAGGCCGACGATCGCCCCGAAGAGGCCGAAGACCTTGCCGCGCTCGTGTGCCGGGAAGGTGGCGTGCACGATCGACAGCACCTGCGGAACCATGAGCGCGGCGGTGCCGCCCTGGAGGATGCGGGAGGCGACCAGCATCTCCGGGTTCGCGGCGAAGCCGCAGAGCGCGGAGGCCAGCGTGAAGCCGCCGATACCGATGAGGAACAGTCGCTTGCGGCCGTAGATGTCGCCCAGCCGGCCGCCGGTGATCAGCCCGGCCGCGAAGGCCAGGGCGTATCCGGCGGTGATCCACTGGATCGAGCTGAACGAGGCGCCGGTGTCCTGCTGGATGCTCGGGACGGCGATGTTGACGATCGTGACGTCGACCAGGTCCATGAAGGCCGCGGTCATCACGATGGCGAGCGCGAACCAGCGTCGCCGGTCCGACGGGTCCGAGGACACCGTGGGCCCGGATGCCGTGGACGGCAGAGATGTGGAAGAAGTCATGGGAAGAAACTAAGCAGTCATTAGGACAGGTCATGACCCAATGGGCTGGGCATCCTGGTGAGATGACCGACACTCCGGCACGAAGGTGAGCCCATGACCGACACTCCGGCACGGCTGCTGAACCTGCTTTCGCTCCTCCAGACGCCCCGCGAATGGCCGGGCAGCGAGCTCGCCGAGCGGCTCGACGTCAGCCCGCGCACGATCCGCCGCGACATCGACCGGCTCCGCGAGCTCGGCTATCCGGTCGAGGCCTCGCGCGGATCGGTCGGCGGCTACCGCCTGGTCGCGGGCACGGCCATGCCGCCGCTGCTCCTCGACGACGAGGAGGCGGTGGCCATCGCGGTGGGCCTGCGGGCCGGTGCCGGGCATGCCATCGAGGGGGTCGACGAGGCGTCCGTACGGGCTCTGGCGAAGCTGGAGCAGGTGCTGCCCTCGCGGTTGCGGCACCGGGTCTCGACCCTGCAGAACGCGACGATGCCGCTGACCCGTGGCGACGGCTCGACCATCGACCCGCACACGCTCACGGTGATGGCCGCGGCGGTCACCGGGCGGGAGCGGCTGCGGTTCGCCTACCGCGCGGGGGACGGTGCCGAGACGAAGCGGCAGGCCGAGCCCTATCGGCTGGTGAGCACCGGGTGGCGCTGGTATCTCGTCGCATACGACCTGGGGCGCGAGGACTGGCGCACGTTCCGGGTCGACCGGGTCAGCGAGCCGTTCGCGACCGGGGCCCGGTTCACCCCGCGCGAGCTGCCCACGGGGGACGCGGCAGAGTTCCTCGCCGACTCCATCGCCCGGCGACAGCCCGAGCTGGCCGTCGACGTGAGTTTCGCGGCCCCGGCGGACTTCGTGTCCGCGCGCCTCCCGGCCCCGATCGGCCCACTGGAGCGGACCGGCGAGAACAGCTGCCGGCTGCGGGCGGTGCTGTCTGACTCACTGGAATGGGTGGCGGTCCGGCTCGCGCTGGTGGACTGCGAGTTCACCGCGCACGAGCCGCCGCAGCTGGTGGAGTACCTGAGTGATCTGGGCGCCCGGTTGACCCGCGCGGCAGCGGCGCACCGACGCGCGGACCCACCGGCCACGCGCCGAAGCGCCGGGGCCGCGAAGACGCCGGCCGACCGGTCCACAGGCACCGGGGCCGCGGGCACCAAGGGCGCAGCCACCAGCACCAGAGGCGCCCTGGGCACAAAAGGATGAGCCCCGGCGCCAGGGGGGGTGGGCGCCGGGACTCAGCTCAGGGGGTCACACGAAGCGACCTATTTCGGAGGTTACTGGACTCGGGCTCACGCCGCAGCGTCAAAACCCGTGTCGTGCGCCATTCGCTTCAGTTCGAGCAGCGCGTGCTTCTCGATCTGGCGGATCCGCTCACGGGTCAGCCCGTGCTGCTTGCCCACCTCGGTGAGGGTCCGCTCGCGGCCGTCCTCGATGCCGTAGCGCATACGGATGATCGACGCGGTGCGGTTGTCGAGCTTGCCGATCAGGTCCTCCAGTTCCTCGCTGCGCAGCAGCGTCATCACCGACTGCTCGGGCGACACCGCGGAGGTGTCCTCCAGCAGATCACCGAACTGTGTCTCGCCCTCGTCGTCCACGGACATGTTGAGACTGACCGGGTCGCGGGCCCAGTCCAGGACATCGCCCACACGCTCCGGCGTGGAGTCCAGCTCTGCGGCTATCTCCGTGTGCTCCGGCTCGCGCCCGTGCTCACGGTTGAACTCGCGCTGCACCCGGCGGATCCGGCCGAGCTCCTCCACCAGGTGGACGGGGAGCCGGATCGTACGGGACTGGTCGGCTATGGAACGGGTGATGGCCTGGCGGATCCACCACGTCGCGTACGTGGAGAACTTGAAGCCCTTGGCGTAGTCGAACTTCTCGACCGCGCGCACCAGGCCCGCGTTGCCCTCCTGGATCAGGTCGAGCAGGGGCAGCCCGGCCCGCGGGTAGCGGCGGGCGACGGCAACGACGAGCCGGAGGTTGGAACGGATGAATATGTCCTTGGCGCGCTCGCCCTCGGCGACCAGCGCCTCCAGCTCCGCGCGTGATGCTCCACCGGCTTCGCTCTCCACCACACCGTCGAGAATCTGACGCGCGTACACACCCGCCTCGACGGTTTGCGACAGCTCGACCTCCTTTGCGGCATCGAGCAGCGGCGTACGCGCGATCTCGTCCAGGTACATGCCGACCAGGTCGCGATCGGCGATCTCTCCGCCCGAGGCGCGAACACTGCTTGCCCGGCTGGTCCCGCCGGTGGCGGACGAACGACGGGCGACGGCACGGGTTGCCATGCGTGCTCCCTTGCTGAGTAGGTCGCGACACCCTCTCGGGTGCCCTGCATCCGATGGAAACAACGACTGGAATCCGGACAGAATTCCCATGCCTGGCATTCATTTTCGTGATCATGCAGTACCCTGTGCCGCCGCGAAGGGATTGCGCATGCCGAACATCCAGACAGAAGTGCAGGTCAGGCCAGGCACCGAAGGCGATTTGGTGGCACTCACGGACATCTACAACCATTACGTTCGTGAGACCGCGCTCACATTCGATACGGCCCCCTTTACACCCGAACAGCGGCTGCCGTGGCTTCGTTCCCACCCGGAAGACGGCCCCCACCGTCTTCTGGTTGCTAAGGATGTCCGCATTGTCGGCCCCGTCTCGATCCTGGGGTACGCCACCAGCAGCGCCTTCCGTCCCAAGGCGGCGTACGCGACCTCGGTCGAGGTGAGCGTGTACTGCGCCCCGTGGGCCACCGGCCGAGGCATCGGTACGCTCCTCTACTCATCCCTGTTCGAGGCGCTCGCCGGCGAGGACCTGCACCGCGCGTACGCGGGCATCACCCAGCCCAACGACGCCTCGGCCCGGCTGCACGAGCGTTTCGGTTTCCGCCATGTCGGTACGTACGCCGAGGTGGGCCGGAAGTTCGGAACCTACTGGGACGTGGCCTGGTACGAGAAGCAGATGGGGCCCGGGTCCTAGGTCGCGCACGGTCCCGGACCGGGACCACAGCCCGATACGCGCCACGGGCGCCACGCCTAGCGTCCTCCCGTATGGACGAGACGACGAGCACGGACGACACAGCGGGCGGCACAGCGGGCAGCCGGGGCGACGCGGCGGCCGTCGGGGGCGACGCGGCGGCCGTCGGGACCTCCGAGGACACCACGGGCACGCTCGACGAGGCGCTGGAACGCCTCCACACCGCGGGCCCGGAACGGAACGGCTGGCTGAGCAATCACGGTCCGATGGCCGTCGAGGCACTGGTCCGGCACGGTCAGGCACCGCTCGTCCACCGCTGGCTCGACCACTACAGCGACAAGCTGGAGGACATGCCGGACGCCGCGTCCCGGGTCACCGCGGAGAACTGGCGCGAGGCCCTGGGAGACCCGCGCCGGATCGCGGACTGGACGCTGTACTTCGAGCGGGAGACGGCCGAGCGCCCCTGGCGGGACGTCCTGGCCGAGTGGTGGCCGCGGCTGCTGCCCGGCATCGCGGCGGGCGCCACCCACCCCGTGATCCGGGTCGGCCACTCCGTACGCACCCTGCTCGCGGGCGAGGCGAGCGCCCCCCGGATGACCGAGCTCGCCCATGGCCTCGGCTACTGGGCCGCCCGCCACCAGCCGCTGCCCGCGCTGACTCCGCTGACCCCCGCACCGAGCGCCGGGGCCGCGCTGGACGCCGTGCCGCCGGTGCCGGAACAGAGCGGCGGCATCCGGGACCGGCTGGCGCGGCTCACCGCGTTCCCGGTCTGGCCGCAGCGCTTCACCGACGACCCGGACGAGGCCCGGACCCGGTTGGAGGAGCTGGTGCGGGCCGCGACGCATCGATATGCCACCCACGGGCACGGCGAGCCGGTCATGCTGGTGCATGCCGCGACCGCGCCCAACGCCGTGCTGCGCACTCTCCCCGCACTCCCCCGCGCACTGTGGGCGCCGAGCCTGGGGGCCGCCTGGGCGGCGAGCGCCGCCGTCACCGCCGCGTACGGTCCGGCCGAGCCCGCCCCGTACGCGCCCACGACCGCTTCCGCCGAGGAGCTCTTCGCTCGGGCGGCGGCGCACGGGGACGACCACACCATCAAGTTCACCGACACCGCGCTGGACGTCGGCGACTCCACGGCCCTGGCCGCCGCGCTCCGCTCGATCGAACTGAACCCGCCGACCCTGTGACGGATCCTCCGAGGCCTCTCACCGGCCTCGGCGCCCCCGTCCCCTCGGCCCCCGGCCTTCGGCATTCTCAGCCGAACTGCACCGACCGTTTCGCCAGCCCCATCCAGAACCCGTCGATGACGCTGCGGCCCAGGCCCAGCTCCCTCTCCGACGCACCGAGTGTCACGAAGAGCGGCGCGAAGTGCTCGGTGCGCGGGTGGGCCAGCCGCCCGGCCGGGGACTTGTGCTCGAAGTCCAGCAGGGCGTCGATGTCCTGCGCCTGAAGCGCCCGCTGCCCCCAGTCGTCGAACTCCGCCGACCAGCCGGGGACGCCGCCGCCCGCGTGCCGCAGGGCGGCCAGGTTGTGGGTGAAGAAGCCGCTGCCGACGATCAGGACGCCCTCGTCGCGCAGCGGCGCGAGCCTGCGCCCGATGTCCATCAGCTTCTGCGGGTCCAGCGTCGGCATGGAGATCTGAAGTACGGGGATGTCGGCGTCCGGGAACATCTCCACCAGCGGGACGTATGCCCCGTGGTCGAGCCCGCGGTCCGGGATGTCCTGGACCGGCATACCGGCGCCACGCAGCAGCTTGCGCACGTTCTCCGCCAGTTCCGGGGCGCCCGGGGCGGCGTACCGCACGCGGTAGTAGTGCTCGGGGAAACCCCAGAAGTCGTAGACGAGCGGGACGGTCTCCGTCGCACCGAGGGCGAGCGGGGCCTCCTCCCAGTGCGCGGAGACCATCAGGATCGCGCGGGGGCGGGGCAGGCCGGCGGACCAGGCGGCCAGTTCCCCGGGCCAGACCGGGTCGTCGGCCAGCGGCGGTGCGCCGTGGGAGAGGTAGAGGGCGGGCATGCGCTCCGCGGTGACAGTCATGGCACTCCCCATCCGCTGCTGATCGAGGTAAGTCTTCTACTGGTCTCTTTGCGAAGGAAGGATTCTTTAATCTTCAAGCTCCTACCTTCCGAGACCTTAGCTCTATCTAGTTAAACTTTCAAGAAAAGGTCGTACAGTGGAGTACATGACCACGGCATCCCCCGGCGAGCCCCGCTGGCTCTCCGACGAAGAGCAGCGTGTCTGGCGTGCGTATCTCCACGCCACCACGCTCATGGAGGACCACCTCGACCGCCAGTTGCAGCGTGACGCGGGGATGCCGCACATCTATTACGGACTGCTCGTCCAGCTCTCCCAGGCGCCCCGCCGCCGGAAGAGGATGACCGAGCTGGCCAAGGACGCCAAGATCACCCGATCCCGGCTCTCGCACGCCGTCGCACGGCTGGAGAAGAGCGGCTGGGTGCGCCGCGAGGACTGCCCGTCCGACAAGCGCGGCCAGAACGCGGTCCTCACCGACGACGGCTACGAGATGCTCCGCCGGTCCGCGCCGGGCCATGTCAGCGCCGTGCGCCAGGCGATGTTCGACCGGCTCACACCCGAGCAGATGCGCTCGCTCGGCGAGATCATGCAGGTCGTCGCCACCGGGCTGCAGCCGGAGGGCACGGACGCGGATCTGCCCTGGCTGCGCTGAGCCACTCACCACACGGCTCTGCCCCGGTTCCGCTCGACGGAACCGGGGCAGAGCCGCGTTCACCTCACTTCACGCCGCAGGGCGACGTCAGTGGGCGACGACCGGGACCTTGAACTCGTCCTCGACACCGTCGACGTCCCCCGAACCGGAGCCCGCGCTCGCCGTGGTCGCCGTGGGGCGCCCCGCGTTGATGAAGGTCACCGCGATCGCGGAGGCCACCACCAGGATGCCGACGGCCCACCAGATGGCACCGGTGAAGCCGTGCACCATCGACTGGAGCTTCAGCAGTTCGGGGTCGCGGGCGCCGAGCGCGGCGTGCGAAGTGGCGTACGCCGTCGCCGCCGATGCCGCGATGGTGTTCAGCAGCGCCGTACCGATCGCGCCGCCGACCTGCTGCGAGGTGTTGACCATCGCGGACGCGACGCCCGAGTCCCTCGGCTCGACACCGTGCGTGGCCAGCGACATGGCCGGCATGAACGCCGTGCCCATGCCGAGCCCCAGCAGGAGCTGCGCGGGCAGGATGACCGTGGTGTACGAGGAGCCGACCTCCAGCCGCGTCAGCAGCAGCATGCCGACGGCGGCGGCCAGGAAGCCGGGGCCCATGAGCTTGCGCGCCGGGACGCGGGTCATCAGCCGGGCACCGATCTGCGTCGAACCGGTGATCATGCCCGCGATCATCGGGAGAAAGGCGAAGCCCGTCCTGATCGGCGAGTACCCCTTCACGACCTGCAGGTAGTACGTCAGGAAGAGGAACAGACCGAACATCGCGATGACGGCCAGACCCAGCGAGAGGTAGACGCCGCCGCGGTTGCGGTCCAGCACCACGCGCAGCGGCAGCAGCGGCGACTTGACCCGGGACTCGGTCAGGACGAACGCCAGGAGCAGCACACCGGCCGCGACGAACATGCCGATGGTCAGCGCGTCCGACCAGCCGGCGGACTCGGCACGGGTGAAGCCGTACACCAGCGAGACCAGACCCAGTGCGGACAGGACGACGCCCGGGATGTCGAGCGGCGAGCGGTTGCGGCTGCCGGCCGGCTCGCGGATCACGAAGTACGCGCCCGCGGCCGCGACGACCGCGAACGGAATGTTGACGAAGAACGTCCAGCGCCAGTTCAGCGCCTGGGTCAGGAAACCGCCGAGGATCAGGCCGACGGCGCCACCGCCACCGGCGATCGCACCGTAGATGCCGAACGCCTTGGCACGCTCCTTGGCATCGGTGAACATCACGGCGAGCAGCGACAGCGCCGCCGGGGCGAGCAGCGCGCCGAAGACGCCCTGGAGGGCCCGGGAGCCGAAGAGCATGCCCTGGTTCTGGGCCGCGCCACCGAGCGCGGAGGCCAGTGCGAAGCCGATCAGACCGACGACGAACGTCCGCTTGCGGCCCCAGAGGTCGGCGATCCGGCCTCCGAAGAGCAGGAGTCCGCCGAAGGCGAGCGCGTAGGCCGTGATGACCCACTGTTTGTTGGCATCGGATATGCCCAGGGCCGTCTGGGCGTGCGGCAGCGCGATGTTCACGATCGTGGCATCGAGCACGACCATCAGCTGCGCGAGGGCGATGAACGCCAGCGCTTTCCAGCGACTGGGGTCCGGGAGTCGGATATCAGCTGTTTTTGACATGGAGCTATCCACCTAAGGACGCGCGTGGGCGCGCGAAATCGTGAACCGAGAGGTCGGCGAACGGGCAGTCGGTAAGGGACGGCCGGCGAGAACGGCCGCCGGAGAAGGCCGGGCGGGACGGGTCGGGCGCCGTCGGTGGGGCGTGACGGATCAGCCCCGACGGGGCGGACGGCGTGACGGGTCGGGTGCGACCGCTCGGGCATGACAGGTCGTTGCGGGTCGAGCGGTGAATGGAAGACGTGGTCGAGGTGCGGTGAAAGGGGAAGGCGTGGTCACAGTGCGGCGGTCGCGCCGCCGGGCACCCGGTTCAGGAGCCCGGCGCGGGCCTCATGGCCGGCGCCGCAGATCCTCCAAGGTCGCCGCCGTTCCGGGCAGCCGGGACCGGGCCGGAGCCTCCAGTCCGTCCAGGAACAGCTGTAGATGACGGTGGGTGAACCGGTCGATGTCCGGGCAGCCGATGCCGGGCAGCGGCCGGGTGAGCTGGGAGAGGGCGACCAGTACGTCACCGACCGCGATGTCGGTGCGCAGGCGCCCGGCGGACATGGCGCGCGCCACGAGCCCTTCGACGGCCTCTTCGAGGCGCCGACGCTCGGCGAGCAGTTCGGGGTGGTCCTTGTCGAAGCCGCCGGACAGCATCGGGCACAGGGCCCCGATCCGTTCGTCGGCCGCCGCGTGCACGAAGCGGCAGAGCGCGGCAAAGGGATCGGCCTCCTCGGCCGCCGCCTCCTCCGCGCGGTCGGTGGTGCGGGAGGTGACCGCGAGCACGACCTCGTGCGTCAGCGCGGCCCGGTCGGGGAAGTTCCGGTAGAGCGTGGCGTTGCCGACGCCGGCGCGGCGGGCGACCTCGTCGAGCGGCACGTCCGGCCCGAACTCGACGAACATCTCGCGCGCGGCCGTCACGATCCGCTCCCGGTTGCGCAGCGCGTCCGCCCGCGGACGGTGCGTCCGGGGCTGCGCCGTTCCGGCGGCGGTGCGAGTGGCGGTGTCCACGACGACTGTCCCTGCCTTCCGAATCCTGGGGTTCCCGGCGCCACGGTCTTCGCGGTGCCGGTCTTCGGTTCTGGTCTCTTCGGCCTCGGCCCTGCTTCGGCCTCGGTCTCGATCCTGCTTCGGTCCTGGTCCTGCTCTTGCTCCTGTGTTGTTTCCATCCTTGCAGCACCCCCTCCCCGCAACCGGGGAATGCCTCCCCGTTTCACGGGGACACGAGTTCAAACGGGGAAACGGTCCCCGGTTATTTCCCCACCACGATGTGACCTGAGGCACACCTCGAAACGGGAAAACCAACCGTTCGGCGCACCCGGCGAGCGGTGCCGCATCACCCGTCACAGGCTGATCGGCAGAGCGCAGTCAGGGCCGGCCGGCTGCCGCGGACCCCGAGGCGCCTGTATGCAGAAGACCCGCCACCGGATACGCAAGCACCGCAGCCCGATCGCGCTCGCCTCGGCCACGACCCTGGTCATCGCGGCACTGGCCTCGGCCAGCAGCGCGCTTCCGATGTCCGGCCGGGCATCGGCCGGACCGGTGGCGAGCCCCCGGGCGGCGGGCACAGCCGCGTGCCGAATAGCGACGACCATGGGCGTGCAGATGTCGGAGGGCATACCGACGGCGGCGAACTACGCCCGCTCCACGGGCAGGATCCACGCACTCAACCTGATGATCGACTTCCCCGACGCACCGGGCGCCGAACCGGCGATGGACCGGTTCGGCGAATTCTTCCCGCAGACCATCAACTGGTTCCGGACCGCTTCGTACGGGCGGCTCACCTACATCCCCGACGCGCCCGTGAAGACCTGGCTGCGGATGCCGCTCCCGTTCTCCGAATACGGGATAGAACGCGGATCATCGTACGAGCCGGGGTACCGCCAACTCGTCCAGGACATCGTCGCCGCCGCGAAGTCGAAGGTCGATTTCAGCACGTACGACCTGGTCAACATCCTGGTCACACCGAACGCCGGGCCTCCCGCCCTGGACACCGTCCTGTCCGTGACCTTCTCCGGCAACGACGAGGCCCCGCACGCGGACGGCGTCCCGCTCGCCAACACCTCGTTCATCTACAGCCGCCAGGACGACGGCTCGGGCTCGTTCAAGCAGAACGGTTACCGTGTCCTGCCGCACGAGAACGGCCATGTCTTCGGCCTCCCCGACCTCTACACCGTGGAGGGCGGCGGCGCAGTCGGGCACTGGGACATCATGTCGGAGGACTGGGGGGCCAACAACGACCTGCTCGGCTGGCACAAGTGGAAGCTCGGCTGGCTGGACAACAAGCAGGTCAGCTGCGCCGCCCGGTCCGGCACCAGCGACCACGTCCTCGAACCGCTGGCCACCCGGGGCGGCATCAAGCTGGCCTTTGTACCGCTGAGCAGCGAGTCCGGCTACGCCGTGGAGGTACGCACCCGGGCGGGCAACGACCAGGCGGTCTGCCGGCCGGGGGTGCTGATCTACAAGGTGCACTCGGACGTCGACACCGGTCAGGGGCCGGTGTCCGTCGCGGACAGCACCAAGGGCAGCGGCGGCTGCACCCAGCTGCCCAATGTGCACCCTGAACTCTCCGACGCCCCCTACCAGCCCGGCCAGACCTTCACCGACCGGGCGAGCGGCATACGCATATCCGTGGTCGACAAGGACGACAAGGGGAACTACCGCGTCCGGATCACTCGCCCCTGACCGCCCGAGTCCTCGGCCCGACCGCCCCGCTCGGCCACGGTCACGTCCGGCCGCCCTCTCCATCCGGATCCGTGGCCGGTTCTTCCCCGTCGGCCCGCCGCACCTCCGCCTCGACGGGCCCGCGCAGCTCCCGCTTGAGGATCTTCCCGGTCGGATTGCGGGGCAGCGGTTCCCTGCGTACCAGCACATGGGCCGGAACCTTGAACGCGGCCAGGCTCCGGCCGACGTGCGCCCTGAGGTCCTCGGGAGTGACGGTGGCACCGGCCCGCAGCCGGACGACGGCCGCGACCTCCTCCCCCAGGACCGGATGCGCGACCCCCAGCACCGCCGCGTCCTCGACGTCCGGGTGGTCGTGGAGCACCGCCTCGACCTCGACGCAGTACACGTTCTCCCCGCCGCGGATCACCATGTCCTTGATCCGGTCGACGACATCGACCCGCCCCGCGCGCACCAGCGCGAGATCACCGGTCCGGAACCAGCCGTCGGTGAACGCCCGAGCGGTCGCCGCCTCGTCCCGCCAGTAGCCGCGGACCAGGGACTGGCCGCGCAGCCACAGCTCACCGACCTCGCCGTCGGGCAGCACCTCGCCCGTGGGGCCCGTGATCCGCACCTCGGTGGCGGGGGTCGGACGGCCGACACTGCCCGGGTGGAGCCGGTACTCGGCGCCGAAGTTCGCCAGGACCCCTCCGCTGGTCTCGGTCAGACCGTAGCCGTTGCGGGGCTCGATCCGGTCGCCGTGGCGGGCGGTCAGCCGCGCGACCAGATCGGGCGGGGCGGCGGCCCCACCGGTGTTCAGCATCTGCAGACTCTCCAGACCGTCGCCCGCCCGCTCGGCCGCCGCGAGGAGCTGGAGCGCGGTCGTCGGGACTCCGGCGTAGTGCGTGACGCCGTGTGCGCGGATCAGCCGCAGCGCCTCCTCGGCATCCCACTTCCGCATCAGCACGATCGTGCCGCCCGCCGCCATCGCCGCGTAGAAGCCGGTGAACGCGGCGACGTGGAAGAACGGGAACGTCAGCAGCGTCACCGGGGCGGGCCCCTGCCCCGGGACGATCCCGCGCCCGAGCGCGGAGGCGGCGGCGTGGTAGCGGGGGTTGAGTACGGCACCCACCTGGGCGAGATGGGTGGCGACCGCGCCCTTGGGCCGGCCGGTGGTGCCGGAGGTGTAGATGATCGTCGCGTCGTCCTCCGGCCGGATCTCGACCTCGGGGGGCGCGGCGAGCGGATCGGGCGCGGGCAGGTCCTCGTACCGCTCGACGCCGTCCGGGACCGCCCCCTCCGCGTGGAAGACGACCACGCGCGCCCCGTTCTTCGCCGCCCAGCCGGCGACCCTCGGCAGCCGCTCGCCGTCCACCAGGAGCATCCGCGGCTCACAGTCGTCCAGCGCGTACGTGAACTCGTCCTCGGTCCACCAGGCGTTGAGCGGGACGGCCACCAGCCCGGCCAGTTGCGCGGCCCAGAAGGCGATCTGCCACTCCGGGTGGTTGCGCATCGCGACGACGGCCCGGTCTCCCCGGCGCAGCCCGTACGTCCCGGTCAGCCGACACGCCAGCGCGGACGCGGCGGCGAAGAACTCGGCGTACGAGTAACCGCGCTCCGTCGAGATCAGGAACGGCCGGTCCCCGTAGGCCCAGGTGGTCTCCACGAACTCACGGAGTGTGCGTGGCCCGTCCGCGTACACGAGGGCTCCGGCGTGCGCCCCGTCCTCTGCCCGCACCACGGCGAACGGGGCTCCCGGAGCGGTGAGCGCGGCTTCGACACGGGCCGCGGCGTCCGCGGCGGCGGCTTCATCGGCAGCGGCGGCCGGGGGGCGGGCCTGCGGGGCCGATGCGGCGGGAATCGGGTCGATGTGCGGCACGAACGACCTCTCTAAGCGCTTGCTCAGTACCTTCGCGACGGTATGCCCGCGCCCACCCGTCGTCAAGGGAACCGTCCGACCCGCGCCCGCAGCGGCTCTCGGAGCCTGTCGGGTGGCCTCGGAGCTGCCGAAGGCGGTCACGCAGTCTGCGTGCGGGCGACCTGCGCGGCGTCCGTGGCCGCACAGACACTGTGACCGGGCCCGGCGGGGTCAGGCGGGAAGTGTCAGGCGGAAGGCCGTGTGTCCGGGGCCGCTGGTGACGGTGACGGCTCCGCCGTGGGCGGTGATGACGGCGTGGACGATGGCGAGGCCGAGACCGGTGCTTCCCGTGCTGCGGGAGCGGGCGTGGTCGGCGCGGACGAAGCGTCCGAAGACCTCGGGCTGGAGCTCGGAGGGAATCCCTGGTCCGTTGTCGCTCACGCACACAGCGACGCCGGTCCGATCGGCGGTGAGGGCGACGGTCACTTCCGTGCCGGGCGGGGTGTGGGTACGGGCATTGGCCAGGAGGTTCCCTATGGCCTGCTGGAGCCGGTGGGCGTCGCCGGTGACGGTGACCGGTTCTCCGGGGAGGTCGAGGAGCCAGCGGTGGCCGGGGCTCGCGGCACGTGCGTCCTGTGTCGCGTTCAGGATCAGCAGGGTCAGATCGACCGGCTCGTGTTCGAGGGGGCGTCCGGCGTCCAGGCGGGCGAGGAGAAGCAGGTCGTCGACGAGGCGTGTCATGCGCTGCGACTCCCCGTCGATGCGCTCCAGGGCGTGGCGTACCTCGCCGGGAACGGGGCCGTGGTGGCGCAGGGCGAGCTCGGCGTGGCCCCGGATGTTGGCGACGGGGGTGCGCAGTTCGTGACTGGCGTCGGCGGCGAAGTGCCGGAGCCGCTCCTCGCTGGCCTGGCGCTGGGTGAGTGCGCCCTCGACATGACCGAGCATGTGGTTGAGGGCGCTGCCGACCTGACCGACCTCGGTACGGGGGTCGGTGTCGGGAAGCGGTCCGGGCATGGCGACCTCCCCACTGGCGAGGGGCAGCCCGGCCACCTCCGCGGCGCGGGCGGTGACCCGCTGGAGGGGGCGCAGGGAGATCCGCACCCACAAGGCCCCGGCGACGCCGGTGACCACGAGGGCGGCGCCGAACAGCACGGCCTCGACCGCTTCGAGGCGGTGAACGGTCTCTTCCACCGGGTGCAGGGGCAGGCCGGTGATCAGGGTGTCCTGGTCGTCGCCCCGGACAGCCGTGACGCGGTAGGCGCCCAGAGCTGCGAGGCGGACGCTGTGTCCGTGTGCGTCGGCGGGGATCCCCGCCAGGGAGTGACGGTCCGCGGAGGTGAGGGGGAGGGGGCGGTCGGTGGCGTCGTGCACGACGGCTGCCTGGGTGACGGTGCCGTTCAGGAGGCGCGCACCGAAGGTCGACTCCGCCTGGCCCCGGGTGTCGGGGCGGTTGTCGGCGTCGGGCGTGGCCTCGTGCTCCAGGCTGGCGGCGAACCGGCCGCCGGAGGCGGACAGCTGCTCGTCCAGGCGCCCCATCAGGAAGCCCCGCAGTGCGAGGGCGGTGGTGATTCCGACGGCGAGGCAGGCGAGGGCGAGCAGTGCGACGAGTCCGGCGGTGAGCTGGCCGCGCAGGGTGCGGGGCAGCGGGCGTCTCATCGGGATTCCGGCTTGAGCACGTAGCCGACACCACGCACCGTGTGGATCAACGGGGTGCGTCCGGCGTCGATCTTCTTGCGCAGGTAGCTGATGTAGAGCTCGACGATGTGGGCCCGCCCACCGAAGTCGTAGGCCCAGACCCGGTCGAGGATCTGGTCCTTGGACAGCACCCGGCGCGGGTTTCGCATGAGGAACCGCAGAAGTTCGAACTCGGTCCGGGACAGCTCGACGGTGACCCCGCCGCGTCTGACCTCCCTGGCTTCCTCGTCCATGGCGAGATCACCGACGGTGAGCCAGTTCGTGCCGGCGGATTCCGCCGTCAGACCGGCCCGCCGGAGCAGCCCGCGCAGCCGGGCCAGGACTTCCTCCAGGCTGTAGGGCTTGGTGACGTAGTCGTCGCCGCCGGCGCTAATGCCGACGACGCGGTCCTCGACCGCGTCCCGGGCGGTCAGGAACAGCACGCACACGCCGGGTGCGTCGTGTCTCAGCGCGCGCAGGACCTGCAGACCGTCGAGGTCCGGCAGCATCCAGTCCAGGACCACCGCGTCGGGCCGGAAGTCACGGGCGGTCGCGAGCGCGGTCACGCCGTCGGCAGCGGTGCGGACCTGCCAGCCCTCCCCGGCCATGACCCCGGCCAGGACATCGGTGACGTCGGGTTCGTCGTCGACGACGAGAACCCTTACCGGTTCTCCGTCAAGGCGGTGCAGAGGCGATGTCGTACGCGGCTCATCCATGGTTCCTTCAGCATCCCCCGGCGCGGGCCACGGCAGGTCGGGCCGTGTCTCTGAGTTCCCTCTGAATCGGCTCTGAGAGTCGCCGGCGGGTCGCTTTCAGAAGATACACAGAAGTTGAACCGGGAGGCTGGCCGTCCGTCGCCGGAACGAGTCCTGTCCGGAGGAGCCCCCATGACCACCACGTTCACCACCACATACGCGAGCCGCAAGATGCGCCACCGGCGCCCGCGCCGCAGCGCCGTGCGCTTCCTGGCACCGTCGGCGATCTGGGCCGGTGCCGCGGGAGTGCTCGCCCTGTGGTGGATCGACACGACCTCGGTGGTCGGCCCGGCGGGCTGGCTCACCGGCGCCGGGCGCATCACGGGGCTGCTGGCCGGTTACGCCTGCGCGGTGCTGCTGGCCCTGATGGCCCGCGTGCCACTCCTGGACCACACCATCGGCACGGACCGCCTCGCGCGCTGGCACGCCCTGGGCGGTCGCTGCACCGTCTCGCTGGCCCTCGCCCACACCCTGTTGATCATCTGGGGCTACTCACTGACCTCCCACACGGACGTGCTCGGCCAGACCTCCATGCTCGTCCTGCACTACCCCGACCTCCTCAAGGGCACGGCGGGCTTCCTGCTGCTCGTGGCCACCGGAGTCCTCTCGGCCCGCGCGGCCCGCCGGAGGATGAGTTACGAGACCTGGCACTACCTGCACTTCGCCACCTACCTGGCGGTCTTCCTCGCGTTCGGCCACCAGCTCTCCAACGGCGCGGACTTCGTCGGCAACCGCCTCGCCCAGGTGGCCTGGTACACGCTGTATCCCGGTGTTGCCGCGCTGGTCGCCTGGTACCGGTTCGCCGTCCCCGTCCGGCGCGGGCTGCGTCACCGCCTGCGCGTCGCGGCCGTCCACCCCGAGGCGCCGGGCGTGGTCTCCGTCCACCTCACCGGCGAGCACCTGGATGAGCTGGGGGGTGAGCCGGGGCAGTTCCTGCGCTGGCGCTTCCTGGCCCGCGGGCTGTGGTGGACCGCGAATCCCTACTCCCTCTCGGCCCCCGCGCACCCGCGCCATCTGCGCATCACGGTGAAGACCGCGGGTGGCCACAGCGCCGCGCTCGCCCACCTCGCGCCCGGCACCCGGGTGTGGGCCGAGGGACCCTACGGCGGCCTCACGGCGAACCGCCGCACCGCTCCCAAGGCCCTGCTCCTGGCCGGCGGCGTCGGCATCACCCCCCTGCGCACGCTCTTCGAGACGCTGCCGGGGCAGGTCACCCTCGTCCACCGCGCCCGCCGCCCCGAAGACCTCGCCCTGCGCGGTGAGATCGACGCGATAGCCGCCCGCCGACGGGCCGTCGTGCACTACGTCGTCGACGAACCGGCCGAGTACTCGTCACCTCTCACCGCCCAGGGCCTGAGTGCTCTGGTGCCCGATCTCGCCGCGCACGACGTCTACCTCTGCGGTCCGCCCGGCATGACACGGGCCGCGATCCAGGCCCTGCGCGACGCCGGTGTCCCGGCACGGCGCATCCACCACGAGTCGTTCGCGTTCTGAGGAGAACCGTCATGCGCCGAGCCGTCCTGGCAACCACCGGGATCAGCGCCCTCGTCATCGCGCTGCTCGCCCTCAAACCCCACCAGCGCCCCGCCCTCGCAGGAGTGACCCCCCGATCCCCCACGGTCTCCTCGTCCCCGCCCACCTCTGCGGGCACGGCATCGGGCGCGTCCACGGGGACGGGCACGTTCACCGGGGATCCCATCGACACCCCGTACGGAACCGTGCAGGTCGCCGCCACCCTCGCCCGGGGAAGGATCACCGCCGTCAAGGTGCTCCGGGCGCCGGACCAGAACGGCCGCGACCAGCAGATCGCCTCCTACGCCCTGCCACGCCTCACCCAGGAGGCGATCGGCGCCCAGAGCGCGCACATCGATGCCGTCACCGGCGCCAGCTACACCAGCCAGGGCTACATACAGTCCCTGCAGAGCGCCCTGGACCAGGCCCATGGCTGACACCGCATACGGTCTGCGCCACGTCGAGCACGTGATGGGCACGGTCTTCTCCTTCGACATCCGGAACGAGCCCACCACTGCCCTCCACCGCGCCCTCGCCGAGGCCGTGCGCCAACTCCACCGGGTCGATGCCGTGTTCTCCACCTACCGGCCCGACAGCCACATCAGCCGACTCGACCGCGGTGAGATCCGCCTCGGCGACTGCCCGCCCGAGGTCCACGAGGTGCTGTCCCTCTGCGCGCAGGCCGCCCACGTCACGGACGGCTGGTTCAGCATCGTCCCGGCCGGTGTTCTCGACCCCTCGGGCCTCGTCAAGGGCTGGGCCACCGAAGCCGCCTCCCGGCTGCTCCACGAAGCCGGCGCGCACCACACCTGCGTCAACGGTGGAGGCGACCTCCAACTCCGCGGCCGGGCAACCCCCGGCGCCCCCTGGCGCATCGGCATCGCCCACCCCCTGCGGCCCGGCGAACTGCTCACCGTCATCACCGCCGACCACGACCTGGCCGTCGCCACCTCGGGCACCGCCGAACGCGGCGTCCACATCCTCGACCCGCACAGCGGCACACCCGCCACCGCGTTCGCCTCCCTCACCGTCGTCGGCCCCCGGCTGAGCATGACCGACGCCTACGCCACCGCCGCGTTCGCCATGGGCGAGGACGCGCGGGACTGGCTGGAAGCACTGGACGGCTACGAGGCACTCGCCGCCCTGCCCGACGGCCGGACGTGGCAGACCTCAGGATTCAGTCGATACGGCTCACGAGGCGCCATGCGACCCCCATCCTGCCCGCCGTGAACGGGCGCGCCCCTCGGCGCCTGAAACCGCGGACCCCCGACCCCGGCCCGCCCCACCTCACCCACTGGCAGCACCCCAGCTCACACCCCACAGGCGCGCACGGCACAAACCCGAGGTACCGACCTCACCCCACCCGCTACACTGTCGGCGGTGGCCCACCCTTCACGGGCCGGACCACCGCAAACCTGTCGGCAAACCGACCTGAAGCCCATCGCCCACCCGGGTCGGGTTTTGCACACGTTTCCGACAGATCCCCGCCTTCGTAGCTCAGGGGATAGAGCACCGCTCTCCTAAAGCGGGTGTCGCAGGTTCGAATCCTGCCGGGGGCACTGACCGGATAGCAGGTCAGAGAGCATGCGGGGCCCCTCGTTCGTTCGAACGGGGGGCCTCTCCTCTACCCGGAGTCCACATGGAGTCCACATTCCCACGTGATCTTGCAGTGCTTTCATCGCCAAAAGGGACTAGACCTGAACGCTGGCGTCGTAGAGTGCGACACACGGGAGGGGCAGGCGTGACTCCCCATGCGCGCCTGAGGCGCGCCTCCCGCGAGCTGTGGCTCCCCCGGCGGGGAGGCCGGGCCCACAGACGAGACCCCCACCGCGTATATCGGTGGGGGTCTCTTACTGCCCAACGTAGACCGCCCCGCACCAAAATGAGTGCGGGGCGGGGCGTCGTGACTCAGTCATGACGCCAGACGGCCGAACTTTGACAGAGGCGCGTATGCCAATGGCCGCCAACGAACCACCCGAAGGTGGCAGCTTCCAGCAGGGGTATGCCCCTGCATATTCATGATCAACCGTTTTACGGTCGACCGTAAAGACAAACGATCAAGACCCCGGCGAGCGTGGGTAGGTGCACCACCAGCCGATGCCCCCCGACCGCGTCCACGCCAGGCGCAGGGCCATCGGCGACAACATGCGCGCCGCCCGACTCCACGCGAACCTCACACAAGAAGCAGTCGCGCTGCGGGCCGACATCCGGATCGCGACCTACAGCGAGATCGAACAGGGGCACCGCGCTGCGCTCATCGACACCCTGATCCGCATCGCCGACGCGATCGGTGTCCCGCTCGCCGACCTCGCCCGCGAGTAGGGCCCGCCCGCACCCCGGCCACCGCCGGCCTCGGGTACGGGCGGGAGTCTCATATCTCCGCCCTGTCAGATCGGGCGGTGCATGGCAGCGAACGTGATCACCACGTAGACGAGCACGAGCACGACCGCTGCAGTGATGGCCATCCGCCTACGACCCCGATCAGGGCCGGACCTGCCGCGGCCCGCATGAGGCCGCGGCGGGGAACCCGCCCGCGGCCATCGGCGTAGCCACGGGCGGGAGGCATGAGAGGTTCGTCGGCGCATCGGTGATCTCGTCCAGGTCGATCAGTGTGCAGTCCGAGAGGCTGAGGGCCAGCTGACTAGCAAGCACCCACCGCGAGGCAGGGTCTCCGTCCTCGACCACACGGGCCTTCTTCTTCCCCGGCTGGTAGTTGACTCCGTACACCCCGGCCACCTCGCTGGACCCGACCCGTACGGCCACGGAACCGGCCCTGAGGTTGGGGCAGGCGCCGACAGCGATACGGGCGCACGGCACACACACCGGCGGGTGCACGGTCAACAATCCGTTCGGCCAGCCGTGCCAGTCCTCGCGGCAGTCTTCCAGCAGCCACAGCGTGCCCCGCTCGTCCCGGTCGGACGGTCCACCGCAGACCTGACACAGGAGACGGTTCATTGCACGTCGCTGCCGCAGGGGATGCACCCGGCCGAGCTCGGGGCGACCGCACCGGGGCTTGATCAGCGTCCGCAGCCAGAGGCGGCCTTTGCCGTCCCGGTCGCAGGTGTCTTCGTCGCGGTACGCGATGCCGCCGCGCGGACTGATCACCACCGGGCTCGGCACCTGCTCCGGCGACCATGACGCGATGTACGGAACGACCGACGGCCGCCGCAGGGTCATCGCACCCTCCCCGAAAAGACCGAGGCCGGGCCGCGGAGCGCTTTCCACGTACGTCTCAGCGCCCTTCGCCTCTCGCATGGCGCATTCGCACGACAGGCCCCACACGCCAGGGTGTGACCCACAAGAACGCGGTACGTCTCCTCTGCACCCACAGGCTCATCCATAAGCTGCCGACCGGTAGCGGCCCACCATCACGGCCTGAGAGACGGCGGCAGGAGGGCACAGCACACCGGCCGAATCCATCGGCACCGACCAATACACTCGCGCCCCGTCCCCGGCGGTCACGCCAGGGCGGGGAACGCCCAGCTCCGACCCCTTCCCCAGACACACGGTGTCCGGGACGTCCCACCGCCGCGCCGCACTGGCCGGAACGAGGGCGTAGTACCGGGCCGCGTACCGGTCACAGATCACAGGGCCGTCCATCAGTGCCTCCGCGAGGAACCGGTCCACGTCCTCCTGGTCGTCACTCCCGGCCGCGGCCCGGACGACGGAGGACGGGATACGTACGGCCGCGAACAGCGCCCCGCACGGCAGCAGCGCAAAGGGGCGGCCCTCCCACTCCGCGCGCACCCGGTTGCGGTCCGGCACCGTCGATAACAGCCAGTGCTCCACAGCGAGACGCCGTTCGACTCCAGTGGTCAGGGTGGTCACGGCTTTCCTTTCTTCGGGCAGGTGAGACAGGACCGGGGGAACCATCGGACGCGGTTCCCGTGCACCTCGCGTATGCGCACCCCCAGGTCGCGGACGAACCCGGCGCGCAGGGCAGCTCCGCAGAACACACAATGGGCACCGCGCTGCTGATGCGGGCTCAGGGCCTCCACCGGCGGCAACAACTCCGCCAGAGGCGTACTCAACCGAACGCCCCGGCCGGCAGCCGGAGCCCTCCACCAGGGCCGAAAGCAGCCCCCAGGACGGTCGGGCTCGTCAGCATTCCCGAGCCGTCCGGTTTCTCCAGCCACCCGTAGCCGTCTATGTACCGCTCGGCCGGCGGGCACCGGAGCTGCCAGCGCTCCGGATGCACCGTCAGCCTGGACAGGTCGTCCAGGACTTCCTCGGCGCCCGGCGGCACGAGCCACCAGGCGCGGTCGGCGCTGGGATAGACGAGGACCGGGCCGAGCAGGTCCGGGCCGATGCGCTGCATCGCGGCGACGGTCGGCATGATGTCGGCCTCGACAGCAAGCCAGAGCCGACCGGACGGGATGAACGCGAGTTCATCAGCCGCCCACTTGCGATGCACCAATACCGGATCCGGGGCGCAGGAGGCCAGCCATTCCGAGCCCGGATTGCGTGTCCGTGGGGCCATGACCAGCACCGTAGGGATGCTGGCAACGAGTTGGCCCGTCGATTGCGCCGGATTGCGCGCGTGGGCCGGCGGATTGAATCCGGTTGCTTACGTGAGGTCCAGCGAGGCCCTCGCTCGGGCGATCAGTCGGCGTGCCTGCGGTCCGTGAACCGCAGCCTCGGCGAGCCAGTCCCATGCCCGCTCATACAGAGCGATGTTCTCCTCGTCATCGAGCCACATCTCCGCATTGATCGTCTCGACGATGACGAGCCGCTGGTCGTAGATCCAGAACCCGTGGGTCGGCGCCCGTCGCAGCTGCGCACCGAACGGGATGACACCGATCTCGACGGTGTCGAGTCCAATCAGCCCGGCAAGGCGCTCAAGTTGTGCGGCCATGACCTCGCGCGGGCACGTGAGGACGTGGAGGGCCCCCTCCCAGACGATGAACCGGAACAGGCGTCCCCGCTCGTACAGGGCGTCCTGGCGACGGATGCGGGCCCGTACGGCTTCCTCGACGTCCCGAGGGGTCTGCCGGAACTCGGCATTCGCCTGGAAGGTGTGCCGGGCGTAGTCCGCCGTCTGGAACAGACCAGGAATGCGGGAGACTTCCACCCCGCGAACCATCTGGGTCGCCGCAGTCTCCGCAACGGCCAGCTCCTGCCGAGCCCGATGCCCGCCAGCCAACTGCCGACGCCACGAACGGTACTGCGTCTCCAGACCGGACAGGCGGCCCTTCAACTCCTCGGACATTTCGGGGCGGCCCACCGCTTGCGACCACGCCACGAGATCAGCGACCGAAGGGGTCTGCTTCCCAGTCTCCAGCCGCGACACCTTCGAGCGCTGCCAGCCGAGCACTTCAGCCACGCCCTTGCCGTCGAGGCCGGCCTCGGCACGCAGCTCGCGGAGCCGTGCGCCGAGGGCGACCCGGGCGGATTGAAAGTCGGTGCTCACACGCTGGAACGTACCGCCCTGGCGAAGTCGGCGGTACGGATTGCATGATGCCAAGCGGCATCCCGGGCCTGGCACGCTGCCACGACGTCGACCGGGTCGTCTGTGAGGACCACACCGAGGGTGGTGTCGTCCTCATCGAAAACAAATCGCATCACGGTGCGGGAGTCGAACAGCCAGAAATCGAAGTCCGGCAGGCCGATCCGAACGGCATCCGTTCGGTACAGATTGCGGATGTCCTCACCGGCCGCCACGTTCCTGGGGGCTCGCGCAAGGAGGAATCGCTGCCCCTGAGTAGGCGGGTCGTCGACCAGGCGCACCCGCTCGAACCGCGCCCCGGCCGCTGTCTTCGCTGCCACGTTCCGGCGCCAGGCGTCCGGCGGGTCCTGGCTGACATCCTCACCATTCCGCCAGCGGCCCCAGTTCGGCCCATTCCTGTCAGATGCATAGCCCTGCCGGGTTTCCAGGCGCCAGGCAGTGTGTTCGAAGTCCTCGAAGAAGTGCGTGGCTTCCTTGAACGGAATCAGGTCCGGCACGTCACTCCTTGGGGGCGAAGCGGGTCAGCAGCTCCCGAGGGACCACTACGAACGTTTCCGATGGCTTCACGTCGCGGAGCTGCTCCAGGTGCTCGGGGTCGGTGAGTTTGTCGCCCTGGACCACGATGTCGCCCGTCTCCTCGACCTCGTAGAGAGTGGGGCAATCACCGTCGTCGCTGGTGGTGCCGATGAACCTGAGCGTCATGTCGCCCTCCGTCTGCCTCGGTGGAGAGACCAGGATGCGCGAGATCGTGAGCCAGCACCGGACGATTGCGGCAGATTGCTGATCACCAGACATCCGTCCAGGTTGCGCGCAACCCAACCGTGGCCAACAGCCTGCCTCCCGGCCTATCGCCGACGACGGGAAACGGCTTGAAGGTCCAGATACCAAAGCAGCGGCCATGTCCCCAGGTGAGGCACATCTCGGAGACGCACATCACACCGCGGGCCCACCAGGCGGGACAGCCCACGGCGAGACATACGATCCGGCAGTGGCAATCAACATCCCTGAACAACTGATCACGCTTGGGCGGTCCGCCGCCGAAGAGCAGCACAAGGCCCTCGCCGAGCCCTACACCGCGCAGGGGTGGGCTGCCTGGCGTGAGGCGGCTGCCGCGTTCCAGCTCGCCGTGACCGAGCACGCCGAGACGGCCGACGTGTCCCGGGTCGAGCTGGAGATGGCCGTGAAGAAAGCCGTGCTGCATCCGGAGCCGGAAGGTATCTGACGCACGTCCGCCCCGCACCCAGGCGCTGTTCCGGGTGAGGGGCGGTCTCGTAGCTGCGCCCAGCCAAAGGCGCGAATTGGGATGAGCCCACGGTACTGGGCCGGTACGACAACCGGGGCGGCCCGCCGCGACGGGGGTGACACGGCGGGCCATGGCCAGTGTGGCAGGGGCGGGCGTAGTTCGCGGAGGTCCAGGAAAGACTTAGAATCGAACTTATGTCCGATACTCCGTCGCGCCTGGTCATGCTGCGATTCCTCAGGAGAGTGCAGGAGCGGCAGCTCGCCCAGACCGACCGGTGGATCGCCGACGAAGAGCAGCGAGAGGCCGAGCAACGGCAGGGCGAGGAGCGACGACCTCCGACACCCGACTGGGTCGTCGAGCTGGGCATCGGCGAAGGTCGACCCCCTACCGAGGTCCACGCCGGGTGGTGCCACGCCATCGGCAAGCGGCACCGAGCCATCGACCGGACCCAGGCCCTCGCCCTCCTCGCGGACGGCGTCCGGGCCTGCGCACACTGCCGGCCGGACACCGAGCTCGGGGTGCTGTGAACGACAGCCCAACGCACCCTGGAGAGGTGAGCACCCCGATAGTCGTGCACGGTCTGTCCCGCACTGGCGGGCGGAGAGTCGCCGTCAAGGGAAAGGTCGTCGGGCTCGCCCGCAACGACAGCGACCTCGTCGAGTTCCTGAGGCGGGCCGGACTCGAAGAAGCCTGGGACCTCCTCGACGACCCGCACTGGATCGAATGGCGCGGCGGGCGGGCGCATCGGTACGAAGCAGCGTGACGAAACTTCCCCCTGTCCGAGCCATAGCCGGAACGGGGCACGGTCCTTCTCGCGTGCCATATGGCGGCCCCGTCGACCGGGGGAATGCGACGGGGCCAGCGCCAGTGTGGCAGAGGCGCCGCCTACGGTTCTGTATCGGCGGCGAGTTGTTGGGTGCGTGCGTCCACACGGTCTACCGCATCCCGCAGCGAGCTGCCGCTGTTGGGGTGCAGCTCGTGCTCGACCGAGCCGAGACGCTCCTCGATCCCATCCAGCCGTGCCATCACACCAGGGCGGCCCGGAACGCCAGGCCGGCCAGGTACGCCGTTCCAGTCGTCGACAAACTCGTCGACCCGGGTGACGATGCGGCGGACACCGCGCGTCATGCGCCACAGCAGGCCAAGGGCTGCCGCCACAGCGGCAGCCGCCAGCGACCAGATGACTGCCACGTCCACGGCCACGACTCCGGTAGTGCCCTCGCTCACTCGGGGCTCCTGACCGTCTCGGTCAGCCCCGGCCCCTCCGGCCCGCCCGCCGCCACCGCAGTGAGCACCGCCAGGAGCGCCGCGCTCCCCGCGAGCGAAAGCCCCTGCCCCCAGTCGACATCAAGGACTCCAGCGGCATCGAGACCGAGCGTCGCGATCAGAGCCTGCGCGGCCGTCCGTACAGCCCTCTCCGAGGTAGCGAGCCAGAACGCGGCAGTGAACACGGAGGCAGCCATCAGCCGTCCTTCTTTGCCGCGTTCAGGGTCTTGTCGATCCGACGGACCCGCGTCACGAGGTCAGCGAACACCGATCGGCCCGTCCAGTAGTGCTGAGGACTCTTCGGGTCGTCGCTGTAGTCCGCAGCGTCCTTCGGCGCGTCGAAACGGTCTGCGCTCAGCAGCCGCTCGACTACCGCGTCCGCGATCTTCTTCACGTCTGCGTCGCTCACGGCCATGGAGTCCTCCTGCTTGGGTGGGGCGGAACCGCTGGGGCTCCAACTGGCGGGGTGCTTGAGTCGCTCGGCCACGTCAGCACGGAGCCGGGGCATGTCGATACCGCGCGGATCGATCTTGTCCGCGCTCCACTCCCGGTGGCCGATCACGGACTTCGCCGACCACCCGTGGGCCCGGCACAGGGCCGCCTGGACACGGACGATCGCGTCGTACTGCGCCTTGGGCCAGGGGTCCTTGCCGTCGCCGAGGTTCTCGCACTCCCACCCGTAGAACCTGGCGTTGCCGTCGGTTCCGTTCGCGTTGCCCTTCGTGGGCGGTGCCGGGCGGGTGCTGTATGACTCGGCGATCACCTGGTCCAGGACGCGCGGATCCCCGCCCCCGGCGTGGTTGGTGCGGCCCCAGCCGACCAGGTGCACACGGCCGTCCTTCGCGATCATCCCGTGGCACAGCGGGCCTGGCAGGTCCGCGTAGCCGTCTCGGACGATCCGGACCGTGGACCCGGTGCCCTTGGTCACGGTGTGATGCACGATGCTGCCGTTGAGCGGACCCCACGGCCCCTTCGAGTTCCGGTTGTGGGTGCGCCAGTTCCCAACCTCCACCACATGGACGCCTTCAGCCCGCAGCGCCTGGAGCAGCCGCTCGGCGGCCAGCGGGGCCGCCATCAGCCGTCCTCCGTCGTCCGGGCGATCGCTGCGTTGGCCCAGAACATGGCTTCTTCGAGTTTGGTGATCGCGAGGGCCTGTTCCCGCCCGGCGGGGCACACGTCCGCGATCGTCGCGGCGAGCCCCGCGCATGCTCCACGCATCGTGGCGTGGGCTGCGGCGCGCTCGGGCGTCGCGGGCGGGTGATAGGTGAACCGGTGTGTCAGGTCGTCGGAGGTAAGCACGTCAGCGTCCCTTCTTCTGCGCGCTGCCCACGGTCGGGTGGGGCGGGTTGTACCCGGACATGCGGGCAGCGGTCGCCGGCGGGATGCCGGCCGCGATCAGCGCTTCGTAGTCCTGGCGGGCCTGTTCCTGCGCCGCCGCTTCCTCCTCGGCGACCTTGGCCGCGTTCGCCGCCTCGATCGCTGCGACGCCCTCGTTGTACTCGGCCTCGGTGACTTCGACGGCACCCTCCGGGGGCTCGGCGCCCTCGTAATTCACGGTCCGCACGGAGTAAGAGCCGTTGTCGTGCCGGTAGTAGTAGGTGTGTTCCACCGTGATCCTCTTCCTTTCAGAGGACGAAAACGAAAGCGTTGATGCCCCACTGGATGCGGGTGTACGTCGCGCCGCCAGACCCGCGGGACACAGTGATCAGCAACGGCTCGGTGAGCGTCCCGCCTGCGGGGATGACGCGATGCCACGTCTTGGCGACCTGCGTGTGCACAGCCGTTGCGGTGCTGCTGCCCCGATTCGCGAAATACGTCATGTTGTCCGGGCCAATCCCGCAGCCGCCGCCCGAATTTGCGGGGAAAGTGAAGTCGACATCCACGTCGACATTCACGATGACGTGTGCTTCACGGCACGCGTCCGGATTCGTGATCTTCAGCGACGGGGTGATGGCCGGAACATTGCTGCCCGTTGGAACCGGTGTCGCCAGGAAGGCCTGGCTGGCGTTATCGGTGAGGAAGGCGAACTTCCCCCGGGGCTCCGAGCGGAGCTTTCCGGTGCTGTCGCAGTAGACGCGCCCGCCCTCGACATCCAGATCACACGTAAACGGCCACTTGCCGACAGCCGCCGTGAGCGGCGCACCGGTCGACCCGTCACCGGTCAGCCCGCACGCCGTGGCCACCGTGCCGCCCGTGCCTCCTGAAACGACGAGCCCATTCGGGCCGCACTTCAGCAGGTTCGCCGGATTCGAATCCAGGCGCGGCGACGCGACGAGCGGGGCCGTGGTGGTGCCCTGGCCGCTCAGGGTGATGCAGCTGCTGTCAGCGACGACGAGCGGGGCCGGTTTCGCGGTGATCACGACGGGATTTGACGGGCTGCCTGCGCCATCGACTTGAATGCCGTCGCCCGCGACGATCACGCACGAGCACCGGTCTGTGCCACACCCGCATCGGGCCACTGGACCACTCCAACGTCAGAGATGGCCCGGCCCACAACCAGCGGCACCACAAGCGTAACCGCGACACCCTGCTACCCGTAGAGCTCGACGATCACGATGCCGTTCCCGCCGACCCCGCCGTCGTACTTCGTGCCGTCCGAGCTGAACGCGCCGCCTGCGCCGCCGCCACGCCCACGGGACGTGCCGCCGGGCCCGGACGTCGTCCGCCCGTACCCGCCGAATCCCATCCAGGAGTCCCCGCCACGGCCGGACATGCCGCGCATCGCCATGCGCAACGCTCCTTCACCGGCACCGCCACCGCTAGTGATCTGCCCAGTCCCGGCCGGCGGCGCCGACGTGCCGTTCGACGTGGTGTTCGTGACGTCGGACACCATGCCGTCACCGCCGGGATTCCCGCCGACCGCAGTCACCACGCCACCGAACGAGGACGCCCCGCCAGCCGTGCCGGGGTTGTTGCCGAGACCACCGGCACCGCCCGCACCGACCACGACGGACTCGACATCGGCCAGAGCCCCCACCTCGATGACAGACTCCGAGTACCCGCCGCCGCTCCCGCCGGGCCGGGCGATCAGCTGCTTCGCCGCCGCCTCGGCCCCGGCCGACCCGCCCCCGCCGGCCTGGACCTTGACCCTGATCCGGGCCAGCCACGGGTAATCCGCCTTCAGGAACTTGAACGTGCCGGGCGTGCCGAACTGGACCACCTTGCGGAGTCCCATCGTGCCCGGGTTCAAGCACAGCTCACCGGTCTCGTCGACGTTGAAGTACTCGCCGCACGCGCAGACGCTGGCCACGATCCCCTCCCAAGGGGTTGCAGTAACGAGCCCGGCCCAAAACCAGCGACTGCACCGAGCCTAAGGCAGGCCCTCGCCGCCGGAGTAAGCCACGCTGGCCTCCAAGAGCCACTGCGATCTGCAGTTTCAAGGATGCCCCAAGGTTTGCCCAAGGCTGGCCGAGCACTGTTGGTTCCGTTCGACAAGAACACGAACAGCAGGCACACATCCGCTCGTTGACGTCGACGAAAGGCAACATCATGCGCACCCGTAATATCCTCGCTGGGCTCGCCCTTGGAACCGCAATCACGCTGGGTGGCGTAGCAGCGCCGGCCCAGGCGGCTTCCGCACCCTCCGCTTCTGCCGCCAACACCAAGAGCCCCGTGGAGGTCCAGCGCGCGGACGCGGTAAAGCACTTCTACAGCAGCCACATGACCGCTCAGGCTTGCTACGACGCCGCCAGCTACTGGATAGGCAAGCACCCCAGCTGGTGGGCAACCTGCGAACGGTTTCCTGGCACCGACGGGGTCATGAAGTGGCACCTCTACATGTGGTACTAGGCGCTGCCCCAAGAGCTGTCCCGTAAGCCCTAAAGCGGCATTGGTGTTGCCGTGAGGTGTACGTCCACCCCGGCGGCTGGAACGGCGGGGGGCAGGCCGAGCCCGAGGACCGGCCGGGTGCGCCAGACCCGCACCGTCACCGCGGTGCCGGTGATCTCCTCGGCGGTGACGGTCAGCGGCCCGTCCTCGCCCCCGACCGGGGCGACGGCGATGGCACTGATGACGGGCGGTTCGGCCAGGGGCGGTTCGAGTGCCCAGGTGGCGCGGCCGTCATGGTCGGTGACGACGACCGTGGCGGCCGGGGCCGGGCCTGGCGGTCCTTCCGGTCCTCGCTCACCGGGCGGGCCCGGCGGGCCGGGCACCGGGGCCGTATTGGGCTGGTGCTCCATCGACCTCGTGCGCCGGTCCAGGTCCCGGAGGACACCGGCGAGAGGACTGTCGGGCGAGCGCCTGGCGGCGGAGCCACGCAATGCCACGAGGCTCACACCCCTGCCGGGGTGAGCTGGAGAGAGACGCGCTCCCCGTCGGCGTCTTCGTGCACCTTGACCATGGCGATCTTCAGGCTCTGCGCGATGTCCCGGCACGTCTGGGTCGTCGTGACGTCCACGCACCACCCCGGGACGAGGGCGGGCACATCCACGCTGCTGTCCGGCGCCAGGACGGCTTCCTGGGAGTCGAGGAACACCGGGGCCGGGGACGACGCGGCCAGGCGGCTCCTGGCTGCGGCTTCTGCCGACGCGTCGTCGAGGATCGACGACTCCTCCGCAACGCGCTCGATCAGCCCGTAGTAAGGGTGGACACCGCCGGCCTCGCCCCGCACTCCGTCCTTGCCGTGGATCACCCACCGGGTGGCGAGCGCCAGGCCGTCCTCCGCGACGACGAGCTCGGACGCGAAATCGTCGTCCGTCAGCGACCCGACGCGGGCGTAGTGGTCTTCGGGGAGGATCAGGATCTGCTGCCCGAGCACGGTGAAGTCGATGCCGGTGGCGGCCAGGTCCCGCAAGTGGTCGCCGCTCTGCCCGACATCGGCCTGATAGGCCCTGTCACCGCGGATGCGGGACGGGCCGATGATCTGCACACTGTGCCCGGGGTCGTCCGGCTGGAACGCGTCATCGATCAGCCACTCGGCGATCTCGGCCAGCTCGCGGTCCACGAAAGTCTGGTCGTTGTGCGGGGTACGGCGGTCGACCCACCCGAGGATGTCGACCGCGCTGACCTGCACCCCGTCAGCCGTCCACTCCGGTGCGGTGATCGGCCCCTCCCACACCGGTTGAGTGTCCCGGTAGATCGCGAGCTTGTGCCGCCACGACCGGACACGGGACAGGGCCGCGCAGCAGTCCGCATCCGGGGCCACGAGCACCCGGGCGGTAGAGACATCGTCCAGGACGCGGGACCACTCGACGTCCAGCAGCACGTCAGCCACGGCGACCACGGCCCCGTCGCGGTCGATGATCTGCGCCGTGTGAGATGAGCAGCCAGCAGGCACAGCAGCCTCCCCAGTGTGGGTGGTGCCCGGCCCAAAACCAGCAGCAGCACGGCGAGTGTACGGTCAGTACTCCCGGCCACTCAGGGACACCGTCACCGTCGCATCGGCGGCCGGGGTGAAGATCGCATCCACCGCGATCTCCACGCAGTACCGGTCACAGGTCAGCAGAGGGAAGGCGAGCGGGCCGCCGTCGCGCCCGTACGCGTCCGTCGTCCCCTCGCACCGGCCCAGGCATTCCACGGTCGCTCTACCGACCTGTCCGTCCAGCGTCATCGTCCCACCGGCCGCCACGAACCCGATCTCGTACGTGCTGTGCGGGTTGCAGCGCTCCAGGTCCACAACCTCCTCGCAGGACAGGCCCTCGTGTTCCAGGGTGCGTTCGTAGATCGTGACGGTGGCACGGCGCAGGTCGCTGCTCCCGGCACTGACCTCGATGACCGGGACCGCCCCGAACCACCGCGGCCACGTCGACAGGTCCAGTTCGTACGTCTCCGTGTTCACGGCCAGGGCGTGGCGGAAGCACGTCTCCGGCGGGGGGAGCCGTGGTGGTGTCGGGGTGCGGCACGTCGGGTCATCACACAGCGCCTGCGGGTCCGGGCACGCGGCCAGACGGCACGTCGCGGCACACGGGTCGCGTACCGGCTCGTTCGCCGGCCACACCACCTCGCACGCCGCCGTGTCGACGAGCTCCACCGCCACGGTGCCGGGGGCGCAACTGGCGTCCCCGGGCTCGATGCATACCGGCGGCAGTGGTACGGACGGGCCTCCGTGAATGCACCAGGTGATGCACTCGCCGTCGTCGCCCCGCAGCGGGGCGGTGATGACCGGCACCGGATCCGCCCACAACCACGGCGTGCCCGCAGTCAGAACGAACTCCACGGTGAGGATGTCCGCGCCGCTCTGGCACGCGCCGCTGCCGGTGCAGCCGTCACCGTTGCGGTCGATGACGCGCGGCCCGTCGACCAGCGCGACGCGGCGCAGTGTCCGCCGGTGCCGTGCCGCGAAACTGTCCGGGTCCTCGTTCTCGGGCGGGCAGCAGTTGTACACGGTCAGGCAGTCTCCGCCGCACCCGCCCCCGCACCCGGACAAGGCCTGTGCCAGCCACCGCAGCCCGTAGGCGACGCCGCAGCACGTCACGCCGAGGAGTACCGCGGTGACGGTGATGGTGCGCGGCTGCACGCGCGGCGCGCCCAGGGCGGCCCCGCCGGTCACCGAGGCTGTCACCGACCGTTTGACCGGATGGTCGTCCATCCCTTCGACGGACAGGACGAGCATGCCGGCGAAGTCGGCAGACTCGGGGACGTCCTCGTCCCACCATGGCGCCTCGTCGTCCCACGGGGTGCTGTACGGCTCATCGCCGACGTGCTCGGCCGTGAAGGTCGGGCACCCGCAGTTCCCGACGCTGTCGAGCGGAGACCCGACACTCGACAGGTATGCCTCCAGGCGGGCGGAGTTGAAGATCTCAACGCCGCCGAGGTTCATGTAGTCGGTGAACATCACACCACCCCGGCGGCGAGCGTCATGCGGGTGAGTACGCGCCTGGCTGTCATGTGGGCATCGCCCGCCTCGTGGATCGTCCAGTGGTTCGTGATGGAAGCACCGGCCGCCTGCACGGGGGCCGGCTGCGGGGCCGCGTTCCGGGGCGCGACCACGGAGGCCATGAGGCCGCCTTGTTCGGCCTGCTGCCGGAGACGCTGGGACCTCGTGAGCGGGGCAATGACCGGGGTCCTGACGTCGCTGATGCCGCTCAGCGAGGAGCCGATACGGCCGGGCAGCACCGCGAACTGGCCGCTGACGGTGTCGACGACGGCCCTGGCCGCTGCCCGCGCGGCCTTCTCCAGCACGGAGATACGGTTGGTCAGACCGACCTGGAGCCCGGCCCCGGTCTGATCACCGATCTCAGCGAACACACGGGACGGTGACTTGATGCGCAGCGCGGTACGGATCGAGCGCTGCATGCCCTTCGCGATGTCGAGCATCAACTGCTCGATGTCCTTCTTCTGCCCCTTGAGGCCCGCGAGGAGGCCGCGCCCGGCTTCCTTCCCGGCGTCGTACAGGGCATTCGCGGCAAGCTTGCCGAGCTGGTCGGACGCCCCCACCAGCTGGCCCTGAAGCTGGTTGATCTCCTTCAGCGAGGCAGCGGACTGCCGGGACAGCGTGCGGGCGATCTCCGCACCGGCCTGCGGGCCCATCTGGATGACCTGCTCCAGCAGGTCCTTGCGCAGGCCCTTCTTCCGCAGCGTGTCAATCTGCGACGAGAACGCCTTGACCTGCGCCACAGCGTCTTTCAGCCCATTGATGATGGAGGCGCCGGTCAGGTTCTCGGCGCCCTGGGTGAGGTTCTGCAACGAGAACGCCGACAGTGCGGCGTTCTTCGTATCGGTGGCGAACTTCTGGGCGTCGGCGATCCGCTGGGCCAGCTTGTCGCGTTGCGTCGCCAGCTTCTGCAGCTTCGCGTTGCCGTCCTTGACCATGGTCACGAGCCGGTCGTCGACCCGCGTGTTCTGGCCCTTGAACGCCTGCGTGATCTCGCGGGCAATCTTGTCGGTGGTCTGCTTGATCTGCGACGCCGTCCCGGTCAGGCCGACGATGAAGCCCTTCCCGGTGTTCTTACCGATCTCGACGAAAACCCGAGACGGCGAGTGGATCTTCAGGACGTCTTTCGCTGCCTTGATCGCCGAACTCACAACGGATTTCGCGGCCGACGCCACCTGACCGGCCATGGCCTTCACACCGTTGATGAGGCCCTGCACAAGCTGACGGCCAGCCCCCACCAGTGCCGACGCCGCCCCTGACAGTGCACCCCTGATCCTGCCCGGCAGCCCGGTGAAGAACGACACCAGCTGCGTGCCGAAAGACCGCGCCGCGCCGAGGGCCGAGGAGCCGGCCGAGCGCATCACGGACGCGATCCGGCCCGGCATCGACGAGATGGCCGACGCCGCCCGGCCCGGCAACTGCGCGAGGAACGAGATGACGGCCGAGATACCTGCCGACACCGCAGACTTCGCGGAGTTCCACGCCGAGGTGAACACCCCGGCGAGCGTCGACCCGAGCGACGACAGAGCATTCAAGATCATTCCCGGCGCCCGCTGGAACAGCAGAATGACCACACCGATCGCGGTGCCGATCACGGTCCCGAGGCCGGTCAGCGCCGATTGGAAGAAGCTGCTCAGCAGGCCCGGCAACGCCTGAAGCGCCGAAAGGATCAGCCCCGGCAGCCCGGTGAAGAACGTGACGATGCCATTGAAGGCGGTCGCGACCATAGCGCCGAGAGCCGACAGCCCGGACATGATCAGACTCGGCAGGTTCGTGATGAACGTGATCACCGACGTCAGCGCGGACGCGAGGCCGGTCAGCGCGGTCACCACGAGCGTGAGGACCGGCACCACCGTCTTGATGATCAGCCACGACGCGAAAGAGGCGGCGATCTTCAGAATGGGCGCGGCAAGGCTGACGAGCAGGGACACGATCGGCACCAGCGCCGCGACAAGCTCAGCGATCGGCGGGAGCAGCGGCACCAGCGCCGCGACCAACGCGTTGAACGCGTCGATGATCGGCGGGAGGATCGGCAGGAGCGCGGTGAGGATTTGCCCGACCAGCGGGGCGAGCGCAGCAACCAGCGTCGTCGCAGCCTGCCCCACGGACGCCAGCAGCGGGGCGAGCGCCTGCGCCGCAGACCCGAGCGCGGCCCCCAGCGCGGCAGCGACCTGGGTCAGTACGGGGATCAGCGGGGACACGGCGGCCAGGAGACTGGACACCAGCCCGACCAGCGGCCCCAGGAGCGGAATGACCGCCTGCAACGCCGCCCCCAGAACGGCGCTCAGCAGACTGCCCAACTGCGTGATCACCGGGGCCAGTGCACCGGCCAGCTGTGAGATGAGTGGCCCCAGCGCGGTAGCGAGCTGCTGGAACGCGGGGGCGAGCGCGCCGAGGAGCACCGCCGCGATCTGCCCGACCAACGGCAGGAGCGGGGTGAGTGCGGTGATGATCGAACCGACCGCCGCTCCGACCGGCCCCAGTGCCGGGCCCAGCGTCGCGAACGTGTCGGCGAGGGCCGTGCCCACACCGGCCAGACTCGGCCCGATGGCGGCGAGCGCGGGCCCCAGTGCGTTGATGAGCCCCACCAGGGCCGGGCCCAGCGCGACGAACACCGGCGCAAGGGCGGGTGCAATGGCCCCGATCTGCGTGACCAGGGCCGAGAGGATCGGCCCGAGCTGAGCAGCGATCGACGCGACCGTCCCGAAGACGTTCCCGATGGCCTCCTGGCCCTTGGCACTGTTGACGAACTCGCGGAAGGACCCCGTGATCGTCTGGAGGTTGTTGAGCAGCCCGCCCCCGGCCCCGTCGGCCGCACGGAACATGCCGCTGATGATCGAGCCGACGTTCGCGGCGATCGCCCCGAGCTGCTTGAAAACTGCGACGGCGCCGCTTACCGCCTCAACGGCCTTGCCGGATGCCGCGAGAGTCGACAGCCAGGTCCCGAGCTGTGCACCGGCCTGGCCGATCGAAGCGCCGAGCCCGGGACCGAACGCGGTCAGGACCGCCGCGGCGATGTCCAGAAACCCCTTCGCGATCGGGGCGATTGCGACCTGGAGCCCAGAGGCGGCGCTCTGAGTGCCCTTGATGATCGCCTGAAGCGGGGCGAGTGCCTGCCCCGACGCGGCGAACTTCAGACCCTCGCTGGCAGCCTTGCCGAACTCGGCCGCGACTCCCTGCAGCCCCGTCCGCAGGGGCAGCAGGTTGGTGACCGCCCCGGAGACGTCGCCGGCGAACTGCTTGAAGAACGACTGCTGGACGGCCTGCTGAACCGCCTTCAGGTCCGGGGCCAGCTCCTTGACCGCCAGGACAGCTTTCTGTGCCGCCGGGGCGAGCGCGTCCAGGGCCTCCTGGAACTTCTCGGCGTCCCCGCTGAACGCTGCCCCCAGGGCATCGCCCACGCCGAGCAACGCCAATTTCAGCGTGTTGATCGCGACAACACCACCGGCGATCGCAGCAGGGAACGCGGCGACGATCCCCGCTGCCGGGGCCAGGGCGGCCACCAGCCCGCCGACCGACTGCGCGGCACTGGCCGCCGCGATACCGATCGCGCCGAGCTTCAACAGACCAGTCAGAGCGCCACCGACCCGACCCGCAACACCCCCCAGCCCACTGAGCGCCCGCGCGAACCGGTCGCTGTCGACGTCGGTGTTGACGTGGACCGTGACGTCCGGCGCCCGGTGCGCCCTCACCCGGGCGTCGAAGTCGCCGAAGTCCGGGACGACCCGGACCGGCACCTCCTCACCGGCGAGCATGGCGCGGACGCGCTCCATGAATCCGGTCAGGTCCGGCGTGACCGGAATGGACAGGCTCGCCGTGGAGTGAAGTTCATCCCGGATCCGGGCATGGAAACGGTCCAGGTCCGGCTCCACGCGGACGGTGACGGCTGCCGCATCCAAACCATGCTGGATATTGCGACGGATCTCAGCACCCAGGCCGCGGGTCGCCCGGTCCAGGGCTCGCTGAATGCGGATACCGAGGTCGCGTGCATCAGCGACCGCGCCGGAATCGTCCAGGACGATCCGGATCCGGGCGGATCCGTAGTCCTCGTCCTCACCCATCGGGCAACCTCACACGTGTGATGGCTGCCCGGCCCAGAACCAGCGGCTATGCCGGCCGCCCCCTGCGGGGAGGACGGCCGCGCGTCCAGACTATCCGCTGCGCCCCCCGGAGAGCCTGGCATCCTCCGCCGCCAGCTGCGCCGCGAGCGACTGCGCTTGCGCCCGCGACATACCCGCCCCTGGGGCCGGGCGCCGCACTTCACGGCAGGCACCGGGCGGCGGCGCGTACAGCTTCGCCCGGATCCGCTGCCGCTCGGCATCGTCCTCCGCCGTCTGCTCGATCGCCGTCTCAGCGGCGTTCAGCATCCGCCTCAGCGTCCACGCGTGGAGGTCGACGCCTTGGAGCGCGAGCTGCCCGTCCCACGAGTCCCACGCGGCGGCGATGCTGTGGCAGAGCCGCTCGACGACCCAGAAGGGCGGCCTCCCCCGTAGATCGTCATCGTCCACTCCAGCAGCTCGCCAATGATCCGCGTCGGCAACTGCACCTCCGCGAACCGCTCGGCCGACTCGGGGAGCATCATCCGCGCAAGGAAGGCCCGAACCGCGTGGTTGGCCTCACGTACGGCTGCCGTGCTCGTGTCCTGGCCATCCGTGGCCTCCGCCGCCTCGCGGACCTTCTCGTACGCGTCCAGGAACTCGTCGCCCATGATCTCCGGGCGGAATTCCAAGACCAGATCATCGCCGATCTCGGCAACGTGGGGCTCGGCGTTCAGGGCGAAAGATGCCTTGGCCATGAGGGCTCCTACAGCTTCGTGCCAACGCCCGGCCCAAAACCAGCGGCGTACCACGAGGGTAGCCGCAGACAGGAAACGGCCCCGCTCCCCCGAGGCGGACGCGAGGCCGTCGTCTCGTTTCCCGCTCGGCCCGTAGCCAGCAGCGTGGAGGCCCCGCCAATTTGCCAGCCTTTCGTCAACGAGCAACAGGAATCGCGGCAAGCTGAAACCTGGTGGGGAGCCGCACAGCAGCAGTCACGAGCGGCCGACCAGGCAGGGACGAGGTCAGCGTCCCTCGCGCAGGGCACGCGCGAGGAAGTTGTTCGGGCGGGTGCCAGGATGCCGGGCGTACGCGGCATACACGACCCGGCCGCCGACAGTGAACCGCAGGGCCTGCGCCCGGCGCGGGCGGATGACGTGCGGCCGGGTCCCGTCAAGAACGTAACGGACGGCCGGATGGTCGCACACGATGACGCCCTGCAGGCCGCCCGGACCGGGTACCACCTTCCAGGAGATGTAGCGGCCCATGGAGCCCGGCGCCTCGCGTTCGGCGATCGTCGCGACCCGCTCTGTCCGTTCCCGGAGCTTCCGTTCGGCCCGGCCGCCCCGCATCCGCAGCATGCGGGCGATCCGGCCCTGATCGATCCGGACTTCCACACTCACGACGCCTCCTCTCCCGGGCACGGCGCGCACCCAGGCAGGGCGACCGTGACCCGCTGCTCGATACCGACGCACCCGCCCTCGGGCCCGATGGTGCGCTGTGCGCCGAGGACGAACTTCCGGCCTCTGCGCCTGGCCGACGTGCCAGGCAGGCAGCACAGCAGCGCGTTGTACACGGTGACCGCGTCCACGTGCAGGACCCGGGCCGCCGCCGCCAGTTCCTCACACGCCGGGGGGCAGCCGTTGACGTCCGGTCCTGGGGCGCACCGCAGCAGGGTGATGACCAGTTCCACGGCCGTGGTGGCTGGCGGGGCACAGTGCCGGACGCCGCGAACCTCGCGGTCCTCGGCGGGAAACACAGTGCTCGGGTAGATGCGGGCCACGTTCACCGAGAGTTGCCCGCCGGCGTCCCCGGTGCACGGGTCGGCGCAGGAGTCCCATGCGGCCTGTCCGGGTACGACGCAGGCCCGGCAATCTGGGCACCCGGGCTGATCGTCGACCTCTTCGGCTGTCGCTTCCAGGGCGGCGCACACGCAGCCGAGGACAGCTTCAGTGAGGTCATGGAGCGCGAGAGGACTCAGGGCCATTGCTGCACCCTCGGGCGTCGGAAATCGGGACTGTAGACCCTGGATGCGCTTGCCTGACGATAGGGGTTTACCGCGAACAGCCAGGCGTCAGCGAGCGGGAGGCCGGTTCGGCCTTCGGAGTAGATGAGCGTCGGGTCGGCTTTCTCCCACTGGACGCCCTGCCTGGTCATGCGGGTGATGTTCGGGTTGGCCTTGCACCCGCACGAACCGCCGCCTCCGGTGCAGCCCTTCATGAGGTGGCAGGTCAGTTCTGACACCGCTGCGATCGCCGCAGCGTCCAGGGGGAGGCCGGTCCTGTACGTGACGCAGAGGGTGCCGGGGGTGCCGCAGGGGGCGGCCATGTCCTGGCACGTCGGCCAGCACTCGCCGTCCGTACGGACCAGCACGTTCGGGGAGTCGACCCGGTACGCCTCCGGCACCAGGACGTCCTCGCCGTCCTGGACCGACACGATGTCGTACACCGGGCCGTCGAGGCGGATCTCGCAGAGCTCACCGCACGAGCAGTCCGAGGTACAGCCGCAGATGCTCGCGTTGCGCCACTGCCCATCCGCGCCGAGGTACGGAATCCACCCCCCGCTGCTCTGCACACCGGTAGGGAACGAGGCCGAGTAGGAGTCGAGGCACGCTTTGCGGCAGGGCCGGACGGTGACGGGGCAGGACGGCCCCCATCTGCGTCCGGAGAGCGCCCACAGGAGTTGGGAGGCGACCAGTGCCCAGCGCTGCACCTGGTCCTCGGGCATGTCCTCGGGGACGTCGCAGCACAGGTCAACGGGCCATGGATCACAAACCGTTCCGATGGTCATCGGTGCCGCCCCCGGGCCTCGTACCGGCATGGCTCGTGGAACTGGCCGCGGATGAACCAGCCGACCCGGCCGTGAGCGAAGCTGTCCGGCATCGTCGACAGGTACGGCGATTCGGCCGGGAACCTGGGCGACCGGGTCAGCACCTTGACGTCGTCGATCCGGTCACCGCCGAGCCCGGCCAGGTTCCCGTACAGGGTCCGCTTGTGCACGACATCGAGCCGCTGCCCCGCGTCGAGGGCGTCGAGCATGCCGGCCTTGTCGACGAGCAGTGGTACGTGCAGCTCGTACGACAGCGGATCCGAGTGCCCCAGGCTTTCGAGGAGCGCCCGGGTCTCCTGCATCCCACGCAAATACTTCCCGCTGTTGCGGGTCTCGTAGTACCTCTCCACCTCGCGCACGGGTCCGCGGTGCAGCACCGGCATGGACTCCTGCGCCTGCATGACGAAGAAGTCGTCATTGCACAGCAAGAACCTGTCCGTGACGTCCGGGTGCTCGCATGCCGCACGCATGGCGACCGTGGTGTTCTGGTACTTCGTGCCCGACTGCCGAGTGGGCAGGTGCTCGACGTCGGCGACCCACGCGGGCCGGTACCCGATGAGCCATACCCTCCGGTGCGGGAGGTTCGCCGCCCACGACCGCAGCGCATACCGCAGCTGGGTGTTGGCGGCGCCCTCCCGCACCGGCACGACGATGTCGTGCACCGCCATCAGGACGCCTTGCAGTAGTCGCCCGCCAAGGGGATGTACGTGGTAGACGGCTCCGGCGGAGCGATGGACGTGATGAACGTCCTGCGGTGGCAGGAGGATTCGAGCGGGGTGAGCATCGGGCCGGGGGCTCCGGCGGCGTCCTGGGCCTGGACGTCGTACGGGCCGACACCCCACTTCCCGCCCGCCCGGGTCGAACCGGTCAGTTCCAGGTTCACGGCCTCGTTTGCAAGCTCCAGATCTCCGATGATCCCGTTGCTCACCCAGGGCAGCAGGAAGTACAGCCAGGCCCCATCCGCGGCCTCTTCTTCACATACGTCTTCGCCGAGGACGTCCGTCCACACCTCCATGGCGAAGCCGGACTTGCAGGGGATCGAGCAGGAGTCGAACCCGATCGGCTTGCCGTCGTAGTCGAAGTACACGGGGCTGCCGGTCATGATCTCGATCAGCTCCGGTGACGCCGCGAAGAACGTGAACGTGATGTCGTAGCCGTTGAGGGTCGGGCAACCCTTCTTGAACCCGCACTGACGGCCGTTGGCGGCCTTGAACGTGATGTCGTCGCCCTCCTCAATGTTCGCGGCCATCTGGACGCTCGCGAAGCACTCGGTGACGAACGAGGAATCGTCACCGCAGACAGGACGGCCACACCCGTCGACGCGGGTGACGCGGACCGTGGCTGCGTTTGAGATGAGAGGTGCTGGCACGGGGCTGGCCTCCAACAGAGTTGGTTGGCCCGGCCCAGAACCAGCGGCATCGTCACCAGCATAGCCGCGCGGGGGTCAGGCGCCCCCGAGCCGGACTACGGCCTCCGGCTGGCTCCCGGGGCAGGGAAGGACGTCGGGGATCCGGCAGGCGTCCACCTGCGGGTACAGCGCGCGGTGCCGCCGGGAATGGCCGACGGCACGGCGCAGATCAGGCAGCGGGCTGGTCGCCGATGGCAGGCACCTCGACCGGAGCCTTCCCGGCGCCGGGCTCGTCCCGGCCGGGCTGCTCCTGGGGCAGGGCCACGGTGATCGTCCCGGCCGCCGCGTTGAACTCCGCCTCGGTGACCTCGCGGTAGCCGTCGGGCACGGAGCCGAACACATCGTCGCCGCTGACGGTCAGCCAACCGCCGTTGTCGGAAAGGTAGTAGCGCATGGTCGGACTCCTCAACGGGTGATGGCGATCATGTGGGTGTCGGTGATCCACTGGTTCAGCGTCACGCTCCCGGCCGTGACGTTGATCGCCGGGTAGACGCGGACCGTGTAGCCGGTGTGCGGGGCGAGGACGGTCGCCTGTGCCGTCGCGAAGGTCCACCGCTCATGCCCGGCCACACCACCGGCCTGAAGCCTGCTGTGCATGACCCGTACGGCCAGGGCGCCGCCGTTGACCTGCACCGCGTAGCCGACATCGAAGACGCTGCTGGCCGTCCACGTCGCTTCGAGGTGCCCGGTGAACTCCGTACTGAAGGAAATGCCGCGGCAGGTGGTCAGGGAGTCGGCCTGATAGACGCCCTCAGACCAGGCGGTCGAGTCGACGAGGATGAACCCTGCGGTGGGACCGAGTGTGGGAGTGCCGAGCGGGTGATTCTGCTGGATCGTGACCGCGGCCGATGTGTGCTCGGGCGGCGTCCACAGTGCGCCCGTGCCCGGGTCGCACTTCAGCGTGGAGTTTGCCGCCGCGTCACAGTCCCAGTCATCCGCCCACGGCTGCGCTCCTGCGATCGGGAACGCAGCCAGTGGCGACGCTGTGGTGCCCTCGCCCTGGAGGCCGCAACCGATCTCCAGGGGGTCGGCGGGTGGCGCCAGCAGGCCGCCGTCGGTACCAGCCATCAGTCGGAAACCTTCTTGAATCGGAAGTTCAAGGCCCAGACGGCCTCAGAAGTCGTGGTTCCGCTGTCGACGTGTTTCAGCGCCTCGACTCGAATCGTTGCGGGCGCCGCCACCCGGTAGAGCGCCGCTGCTGAGGCGTTGCCGTGGAGGGTGTGTGTGACACCGTCGGCAGGCGTGGCAGCGAAGAGGAAGATGCTCCGCGTACTGAGCGGAACCGCTGCACTGGTGGTGACGTCGAAGAGCCGGGCTTGGATGATCGAGTTGGAGACACTGCCCACCATGATCACGCCGCCCTGCACGTCGGCGACCAGTTCGTAGACGCCTGGCTCCGGCAGCGTCAGCTGCGCCCCGGGAACCGGCACCCACGTGTCGTAGGGGGACTCCTGAAGGCCCGTGGTGCCGGATGCCTGTCCGGTCACCGGAGTGAGACGAGCACCGACCTGCCACGCCTGCGGGCACGTCCCGTCAGCCGGGGCGGTCACGTCGATGTCGACCGACCGCTCCGTCCCGACTGCTCCGCCTGGCGCGATGCCGGCCACCTCTGTGCGCGGTGCGAGGAGCCCGGCCGCCGTGAGGGCGAGGGCGTTGCACGGGGCCGGGTCGACGGTGGGGTCGGTCCGGTACACCCGCGTACTGCCTGCCTGGCAGCAGCACCCGCCCATCAGAGGGTCGCCCCTGTCGTGAAGGACACGGCGACCGTGCCGGTGTCGGCGGTGATCGTGAGTGGGCCGGTGAGCAGTGCGTCATCATCCCGGGCCACGGACCAGGTGACGCTTTCCCCTGCCACGAGGCTGGAGGTGCCGTCGGCGGTGGTGATCGTGCCGGTGCCTCGGGCGACCGCCGTGACGGACTGGAGCGTCGGCCAGGCCGCGGCGTTCCACGCCTCGCCCGCGGCGAGTTCGACGCGGCGCGCCTGTACACCCGTGGCCGTGGGTGCGCCTTCCGTCTCGCACGGCATGGGTGCGACCGGGGTGTAGGGGGCGGACAGGTCCGGCGTGTACGTACCGATCGAGGTGAGAGCGCCTTCGCAGTCGACGGCCAGGAGCTCGACGTAGTCGGTGTCCGCGACGCCGTCACCGTCGGTGTCGTCGCACCGGCACGATTCGAGGACGCTGGTGGCCTGGCAGGGCTCCGGCTGCGTGGTCCCGCCGCCGCTGGCCGGGGTGCACTGGCCGACTTCGCCGCCCACCTCGTACGGCTTGCCGTCCAGGGTGGTGTCCGACGTGCTGACGATCTCACCAGTGCAGTCCGTCACCAGGGTCCGCAGGAACTGCGTTTGTTCGCACCCGGGCACGGCTGTGCCGCTGTCAGGGACCGGGGCAAGGGAGTAGGTGAACTCCTGGACGGTCCATGTCTTCTCTGAGTTGCCCTGCTTGAGTTCCAGGGCCAGCACGGCCACCACGTTCGGCAGGTCGGCTACCGCAACCGTAACCGGATCGAGCGTCAGCGTGCTCGAAGCGCCTACGGGAAGGGAATTTTGTACGCTCTTGGCGCCGATCCAGGTCGTGCCGTTGAAAACGGCGAAAACGCCATCCGCGTCAACTCCCGGGTGCGGCCCCTTATTGATGACCTTGACTCGCATGGTCAGCACTACGTCACCCGCATCGTCCCAGGTGCCGCACTGCGGGCTACCGGCCAGGGAGAATCCGAAGCCGCCCCACACGAACCAGTCCGGCCGGGTCCAGTTATCAAGCCCGGCCGTGTTTCCCCAGGACGCCGCCTTGCCGTCAACGACGGCTTGGACGGCCGTCGCATCAGCGTCTTGCCACCGGTGATTGGGGTACTTCGCCGTCATGGCCGCGACCGGGGGCGCGGCTGCCCGCACAGAGACTGCGGCCGGGTCCAGCGCTGGGGGGCCTCCCGTCGAGTCGCACAGCAGGACCGTGCTCGTGTCGCGGCACTCCTCCGCCGGGCAGCAGTCGCCGCCGCCGGTCGTGCACTCGCCGACCTCTCCGGTGACCGTGTACGGGTCGCCGCCCAGGGTGGTGTCCGTGACGGTGAGGACGGCGCCCGTCTCGCAGTCCACCGTGACGGTACGGAGGATCTGTGTGGCGCAGTCGGTCTGTTCGTAGACGACGGCCGCAGTGAGCCCGGAGAGCTTCCACGACGATTTACGCGGGCTGCCGGGGCATGCCTGCGGCGAGTCGTCGTAGGTGTCGAGCGCCACGAAGAAGACGAGGTTCCCGGCGGCCAGGTCGGCGGCCGGGACGTCCGCCTCCACAGTGAGCGTGCCTGACCAGCCGACCTTGGCGTCATTGGGCGGGAGGACGGTAGCGACCGGCTTCGTGCCGTTGAAGAGGCGCACGGCGCCGGTGATGGCGCATCCGGTGTCCGGGCCGAGCTGTGCGGCGTCGACCGACACAGTCACGTGAGCTGTCCCGGTGTCGCACGCCGGGCGCGGGGCCTGGACCTTCGCGGCCAGGGTGCGCACGGTGCCGGTCGTTCCGGGCTGCGGTCCGGTGCCCGGCGGGATGGTGAGGGCGCTGCCATCCCATAGCGTTTGTGCACCCGCCATGGCCAGGCCGGTCGGATACGGGTAGTACGGGCCGGGCGCGGTGTCCGTGACCGTGGGGTCGGGCTCGCCGTCTGCCGGAACGTCGCACAGCAGGAGCGTGGAGGCATTCCGGCACTCGGGCTGCGGGCAGCACTCCCCGCCGCCTCCTCCACCGCACGCGACGATGCGGTCGCCGTCGGGGATCTTCTCCTGCCGGGTGCCGGTCTCGTCGAGGTAGTAGACCCGGCCGTCCTCGACGACCTGCGTCCAGACGCGCGGCTCGTGGTCGTACGTCGCCGCGACGTGGAGGATCATCCCGGCCTGGTTGTTGTTCGGGCACGGCACCGAGGACGGTGGCTGTGTCTCCAGGATCTGGACGATGACCTCGTTCTGCCCAGCCCGGCCACCAGGAACGGCGGTTGGCGGGAAGCTCCAGGCCGGTGGGCCGAACTGGCCGCCAGCCACGGGCTGCCACTCACCATCGTTGAGCCGCCACTGCACGACGTCGTTGTCCGCGTTGAGGACCGTCGCGGCGATCCGGATCGTCTCCGGGTCGACGTCCGTCGGCAGGTTCCACGAGGCGCGGGTGTACCAGGTCGCGCTCACGTGCGGGGCCGCGGCCGGGTTCGGGGAGCAGACGCCCTTGTTCGCGTGCGGGGACACCCAATGCGCCGGATTCGGCGCGGGGTCGGTGACCGTCCACAGAGCGTTGGGGGCGACCTCGTACATCGGGTACCAGGTACCGGAGAGGTTCGGCGCCCACTGCCAGGCAACATCCTGCCCCGACGTCGCGTTACCGGCGTTGGTCAGGAACTCCGTCGTCCCGGACCTCACAACGCAGATCTGCCGGGTGATGCGGTCCGGGGACGGGCAGCGCGCCAGGACAGCCCCGGTCGGCAGCTCCACCGGGTCGCCCGTGGTCGGATCGGTGAGGCGCTGCTCCAGGCGGTCGCCGGTCTGGTTGTCGTAGACCCGCTCGACCACGACCTGACCGAGGACGTTGCCGCTTGCCTCGTCGCGGATACACAGGAGTTCAGTTTCGACGTCCACCCGCTGCTCCGGCGGGGCCTGCTCGCAGCACTCGGACAGGGTCTCGCACTGCCCGACCTCGCCGGTAACGGTGTACGGGTCACCGTCGAGTGTGGTGTCGTGTGTGGCGATGACGTCGCCGGTCTCGCAGTCGACGGTCTGACGGCGCATGAACTGGGTGGTGTGCGGGAGCGCGATGTCGAGGCGGCCGACGACGTTGTTGATGCCGTTGGTGTCGCGTACCTCGATCTCGACCGTGTTCGGTCCTGCGGTGACCGGGATCTGTGCGGTGCCGGAGGTGGCGGGCTGGTTCCACTGCCCGTACATGCCGGCGTCGACGCCGTTGATCCGGACGCGGGCGCCACCGTCGCCCCGGAAACCCACGGACTGGGCGACCGCTACGCCGTTCTCCGGGGCCTGGAAGGTCTTGCGGAGGACCCAGTGCACCGGGGCGGCGTCGTAGCCGGGCCACTGGGCGCCGCTGGAGCCCGCGTTCTGGTCGGCGCGTGCGCCGAGCGACGGATACCCCATGGGTGTGCCGTACGGGGCCGGGTACGGCATGGCTGTTTCTGGTCCCGCGCCCGGGTTGGCCCCGGTGAACGAGACCACTTCCCAGCCGTCCGAACTGGGCCGGTTCGCAGGGTCGAACACTGTGATCAGGTCGGTGGCTGCGGTGTCACACAGGAGCGTGCTGGAGGTGTCGCGGCACGGCTCTGTGTTGCCGCTGCTGCCACAGCCACAGCAGCCGTCCGGCACAAGCGTCATGCCCTGGAAGCGGACAGAGGTGCACGCCCGTCCGCCGCCGGTGTTGCCGTACCGGTAGCTGATCTGTGCGGGCGGGTTGTCGAAGTAGACGTAGGCGGTGATGTTGTTCTGGTTCGACCTGATCGTCGACCCGTTCCAGGTGACGTCGCCCTCGACGCGGGACGGGATCGGGTTGAGCCCTGTGACGCCCTCGAACGTGTCGAAATCCAGAAGATCGAGACGGAATGTACTCATCTCCTGGGCTGCCTCGTCCAGGGTGAGCGTGTACGTCGTCGGGTTGTTGAAGACGGGGTTCGCCGGGTCGTACGTGCCGCACCCACCGGGCGCGGCGCTGCTCGCGTGCAGTTTGACCCGGGCGACCTCGCTGGTCTCCGGATTGGTGACGGTGTAAATGAAGTCCTGCCGCGCCACCCCGGCGGGGTCCTCGGCAATGCCGGTCTGCGGCCACAGGAGCTCGGACAGGGCGGGGACGCCGCCGCTTCCGCAATCGACGACCTTGACCGGCGTGTACGGCGTCGTGCCGTCCATCTCCGTGTCGCGGCTCTCAATGAGCGCACCCGCGCAGTCGTGTACGAGGTGCCGGAGGAACGGCACGGCGCAGCGCTTCCCGTCTTCGGTCGGCTCCACGTCTGGGTTGAGGTCGCACAGGCGCAGCGTCGACACCGTGGATGCGCACGGCTCGGCCTCGGGCGGTTGGCACACGCCGACCGTGCCGGCCGGGGTGTACGGGGTGAGGCCGTCCAAGAGGGTGTCCGTGACGGTGGTGGTGGTGCCGGAGCAGTCCCGGCACACCGTGCGGAGGAACTGCCCGCCCAGGGAGACGTCTACGGCGCCGAACAGCCAGTTACCGATCCGCGCGCAAGCGGTGAGGACGTTCTTCGTGCCCAGGTACTGGAGCGCGAAGGATGACACTCCGGTGACGCGGAAGCGGGCGCTGTTCGCACGGGCAGGGGCGGTGAGAGGGGCGCAGTCCGTGAGGGTGGCGTCCACGCTCAGGATGCTGGTGGCCCGGTCGTAGGTGTAGCCGGGCGGCAGGCTGAGGGGCTGTGCCCCGGCCGGGAGTTGGGCCGTGTTCTCCTTGGCCCCGGTGCCGGTCGAGTGGACCATCAGGACGCTGAACTCAGCCGTGATGGGCTGGTCGAACGCAAACTTGGTGACCGGCAGGGACGGGTTGGGGAAGAGTGCCAGGCCCCACCATGCCGCGCCGTCGCCCTGCTGGTTCGGCGGGAACGCCGAGGGGCCCGTCGCCGTCCAGGCGACGCCGTTGGACAGCGTCCCGGACGCGGCCGTCCCGGCGATGGTGGCCGGGGGCATGACGTCGGTGTCACACAGGACCTGCGTGGTGCAGTCCCGGCACGTCTTGACGCATCGGCCGACCTTGCCGACCGGCGTGTACGCGGTGGTGCCGTCGAGGGTGACGTCGTACGCGGTGCTCGTCCCGTCCCCGTTGGGGGTCAAACCGCGCAGGAACTCCACGGTGGTGCCGTCCGGCAGGGTGTCGCACAGGACCAGGTACTCAATGTCATCGACGGCCCCGGGGCAGAGGCCCAGCGTCCCGACCACGGTGTACGGGTCGCCGCCCGGGGTGAGGGTGCGGACGCCGGTCAACTGTCCGGTGTCGCCGTACTCGTACTCCACCAGGACGGGGGCGATGACCTCGCCGTCCGCGTCCAGGTCGCACCACTGGCCTACCTCGAACTGCTGGGGCTGGCCGAGACATGCCTCTGTCCCCGGCGGGGGCGCGCCCTCGGTGAACACGCCGGTGAGCAGGTTCAGCCACCCGGAGACCTCCGGGGCGGCGGCGTCGGCACCGCAGTCCCCGCACGCCGAAACGGCCAGCACGGAGATGGGTGTGCCGTCGGCGAGGCACAGGCCGGTGGAGGCGATCCCCGGGGAGCAGCAGGGCGGGGTCGGCGGCTCGGGCTCGGGCGCGGCGCAGGGAATCGGCTCAACGGCCACGGCTCAGGCCTCCGGGTGGATCTGGCGGCGGTGGCTGTCCCGGCCGCGCGCGGTGGTGAAGGTGCGGGAACAGTCAGGGCAGGGCAGTGGGCCGTCCTGCCCGTTGTCGTCCCCTGCGCCGCTGCCTGCGGGGTCGGTAAAGGTGGTGGGGTCCTCGGTTTCGGCGGGGGCGAGCGGGACGCTGTCGGGGCCGTACGCGGACGCGGGGACCTCCGGGAGAGCCCCGCCCACTACGGCCTCCTGCTCGCCCAGCTGCTGGGCCTCGAAGGCCGCAACGGTCGCCAGGTCGGGCGCGGCGACGCCCAGCAGCTCGGCGCCAGGTGCTGGCCTGCCCTCGGCCGCGTCCTCGTCCGGGGATACGTACCGGTGGCCGTCGACCAGGGCGCCGGTCAGGATGTCCTCCGGCATCTCGACGAACAGGCGGGCAGGTACGCCGAACTCGTACACGGAAACGGTGTCGACCTTGGGCCGCTGGGCGACTGCCCACCGCGCGAAGTCGGTGCGGCGCCCGTGGGCGGGCCGGATTCGGATCATGTCGTTCATTCGCAGACTCGGATCTGAACCGCGCAGACGGTACAAGTAGTGGCGACGACGACCGTCTTCTCAGCGAGGACCTGACGGTCGTTGTTGCGGATATTCACGGACGGTCCGGGCCGGTCCGGGATCACGTCGACCGGGCCGCGGCGGATGAGGAGCGGGCCGGTGATGTACAGCCACGCCGTACCCGGTTCCGCAGGAATTCCACCCGGGCCGGCGTTCATCGCCGAGTAACCCGCCCCGATGACTACGCAGTTCCCGGCGAGCGTGCGTAGGTTCCCGGTTGCCGGGTCTTCCCGTACGAGGTTGCAGCACCCCAGGAGCGCAGCCGCGCCGGCGGGGACGTGGAGGGTGCCGATGCCGCCGTACGACTCGGCGAGGCAGCCCTCCAGGACGGCGACGCCCTGGGCGATCGACAATGGCCCTTCGGGCGGGGTCAGGTCGACGGCGTCCCGTGTGAGCTTCAGCCGCATGAATCCGGCTTCGATCGCGGCTTGCTCTCCCAGCTCAAGGGATGCCTCTGCCTGGGCCCGTGCTTCCGTGTACGCCCAGCCGAGTGCGGAGCATTCGGAACCGGCGTAAACGGTGAACGGTTCGGCGTGCTCCGTCTGGGGGCGGCAGAACTCCTTCTCCTGCGGTGCTCCGGGGCTCTCGTCGCCGGGGGACTCATCCGTGAGGCAGGGGTCCTGCCAGTCGAGTACCGGGCAGCAGCCGAGAGCCAGCCACTCAACGCCCATGAGTTCGTGGGGGTCTTGCACGTCCTGCACAGTGGCGCAGCCGCCGAGGATGCCATGGGGAAGCGGCTCGCCCGGGATGGCCTGGACGGCCTTGCTCAGACCTGCGGGCGGCATCGCCCACCTCCGTGTACGTGATGAAGGGGGTGGCTGGCCCCGGGGATGCCCTCGACCCTGGGACCAGCCACGTTTGGGGGGTCAGCTGCCTGCGGCGCAGACCATTTCGAGCTGGGCGCCGGTGGACCCGTCCGGGCAGACCGGAACGGTCACGAGGCGGGTGTCGACGGACCGGTCGACGAGCGTGCTGCACTCCTCCGTGAAGAGGGCCGTGTAGTCGTTGGTGCGGAACTTCGTCGAGTCGTGGATGGCGCCGAGGTTTACCTCTTCGCCGCGGCCGATCTGGAGCGAACCGGCCGGGTACATGAGGAACTTGACCGCGTCGGGCCATCCGGTGGCCGGGTTGGCTGCGCCGATGTCGGTCGGGACGGCCGGGGCCAGGCCGCGCGCCCACTGCACACGGACACCGAGCGGGGCGAACAGGCCCTGGATCTGGGCCTCGGTCACCTCGTTCGGGTTGACGCCGTTACGGCGGGCCAGGTCCGAAAGGAACAGGTTCCGGCTCCACCAGGGGAACACCACCTCAAGGGCAGTGGACTCACACAGGCTGTGGCGCTCGATGACGTCGGCGGCCTGGAGCGCCACAGCGGCGTACACGGCCGACAGCGCACCGAACGACACCGGCATCGTCACCCGTGTTGCGGTGTTCAGCGCGTCCTGGAACAGCTCCTGCCGGATCCGGATCTCGTGCGCGACCATGGCGTTACGCAGGTACCAGGACACGAGCTCCGGGAAATGGCGCTGCGTCAGGATCCCGGACTCCAGGCAGACGCCGATCGCACGGCACCGGACCTCGGTCGGGTCCGGGCACGGGATCTTGTAGCAGGGCTTTTCGGCACCCGCGATGTCGTCGGCCTCGGTGTGCACCCACGTGAGCGCCGCGACGTCCAGGGACAGCGGCTTGTAGTAGCGCAACCCACCGCGCGACAACTGGATCTCCGGGGCGTCCCACAGCATGTCCGGGCACGCCGTGTCCGTCAGCTCGTAGATCGTCTCCGAAGGGGCGCACCACCCACCGGAAGCGATGAGTTCCTGCTGCGGGAGGCGCCGCTGGTTCGACGCGGCGAGCGTGACCGTGGTCCCCTCCGGCGCCGACGAGGAGTCCGTGACGATGAGGTTCTGTTCGTACGGGTGCCGGTAGGAGATGACCTGACCGACACCACCACCGGCGGTTTTGAGGGCGGTCGCCCGGGACGTGATGCCCTTGGTGATGTCGTCGAAGTCGAGGGCCGCGCCCGGGGTGTAGCCGGGGACGTCAACGGCCGCCGTGATGACGGTCGTCGGGGCAGGCGGCGGCGGGAGGACGTTGGGCTGGCGGCGGCGGACACCGGACAGGTTGAGGGCGGGACGGCTCACGAGTGAGGCAGTCGCGGTCTGGGGCTCCAGCTCCGGCTCCGGTTCGACGGCCACGGGCTCGGTCGCCTCGGCGGGCTCGGTGGTCTCGGCGGCGGGCTCCGGCTCCGGGTCGGCTCCGCGTACCTGTGCCGCCAGGGCGTCGATCTCGGCCGCGGCCTGGGTGGCTGCCTGGTGGCGGGTGGCCTGCTCGGTACGGATGTTCTCGACGCCGGCCGCGAGGGCCCGGATCTGGTCCAGATCCTTCGGGGTGACGACGCTGCTGGTGCTCTTGGTGTCGAAGGCCTCGACGGCCCCCTCCAGGAGAGCGGACAGCTCATCGTCGGTGAGGGTGGTGATGTCGTCGGGAAGCTCGAACGGGTCCATGGACGGATCTCCTTGAAGCGATCAGGAGACCCGGCCCAGAACCAGCGGTCGTCAGTGCTGAGAATCTTAGCCCGCCGTTGTGGTCAGCGGGTTGGTGTCAAGGTCCGGCGCCTCGTGCGGTCGCCGGATTGGCGCGAACTGGTCGAGTGCTGCTGCCGTTGCCTCTACGGTCCCAGCATGGGCGATACGACGATTCGACACATTCAGCGGCAGGTGGAGCGGGAGGTAGCAGAGGAGATGAGCGGCCGGCGCAGGGAGCGTCTACGTGACGCTCTTGCGGACAAGCCACGGGAGTGGCTCGTGGAGCAGCTCCTGGACCTCCTGGAGCCGCCCGGCATGCCGCCCCTGCCCGGCCCGCGGGGGAAGGACAGCAAGGCATAGCACCTGTAGGCACTCCGGGGCTGCACACCGTGGCGTGCAGCCCCGGGGGGTCTTCACTTCGCGGCAGTTGTTGCCCCGGCCTTGGCCTTCTCCCGGACCTCGCTGCCCGGGTAGCGCTTGGACACGGAGTCGGCGGTCGGCTTCGAACCCGTGGTGAATACCACCTTCCCTCCGGCCGCGACGACCTCGTACTGCTGGCGGTTCTTCTGGCATGAGCAAGCCATCAGGCCTCTCCCCTCATCACGGTGCCGGCCATGCTGGCGGCGATTTCTTGGCGGGCAGGGGCGACGGCAGCGGTGAGCCGTTCTACCTCTTCCCGGGCTGCGGTGCGCTCGGCTTCCCTGGTCTCCAGGGCGCCGGTGAATCGGTCGAGGAAGTCCGGGCTGGTGAGCAGCGCGGCCACGGCTTCCACGACGTCCCCCGAGGTGTCCGGGCCGTGTCCGGACAGGGTGTCCGGGCGGCGTCCTGGCAGGTCAGTGGCAGCAGAGACGCGCTGTCCGGGCAGGACTCCGGACGGGGAGTCCGCCGTGTCCGTCCCCTGTCCGGACAGGGTGTCCGGGCTGTTGGCGGCGGAGGCGGCGAGCGCGAGGTTGGAGCGCTCCGCGACCGAGGCGAGGAGTGGGCTGGAGTGCCCGGGGACGGGGACGGACAGCACCGCGCGCAGCTGCCACTTCCCACCGGGGGCCTGCTTCATGTGATACGAGGGTTGGCATGCCGCGAAGGTGTTCCGGTCCCACTCGCTGAGCCAGGGCCCCGCCGCGCCGGAGAACCACATGCCCCGCTCGTTCATGCCGACGGTGACGATCCCGGCGACGGTGCGGGTGTCGTCGAACTGGCAGGACGCCGTCTCGCATTCGGCCCCGTCTCTGTGGTGGCCGACGTTCATCGTCATGGCTCCGGCGCGGATGAGGCTGCCGTCGTCCAGCTTGAACTTCGCGCGCAGGAAGTGGGTGGTGTCGATGTCCCCGAGGCTGTCGATGGTGAGGTTGCGGCCGGGCATCCCGGCGTGGGGCTCACCGGCCTGGGCGACCCACCCGTACACCCTGCCGCCGGAGTAGTGGACGCCGCCGGAGCCGGGGGGCAGCTCCTGCGGGGTGGGCTCGGCGAACCAGGCGGCGGGCATGGGGTCGGTGTCCTGCATCGCGGTCCAGGCGGACGCGACCAGGTCCTGAAGGGTCGGGTCCTCGCCGTCCGTTGGAACGGCGGCAGCCGTGACCTCAGTCCCTTCGGGGATGGTCGAGGCGCCGACGTACAGGCCGCGGCTCAGACGTACGAGGCGCCCGGCCTCGACGGCACGCGTGAGGTGGCCTCGTGCCGCCTCCATGGTGATGTCCAGAGCCAGGGCCACCTGTCGGGCGCCGACCGCGACCGGGGAGGCCGATACGTAGGCCACAACCTTCCAGTGCACGTCGCCGGGCGCGGCGGCGAGGAGCTGGCCGAACTCGGTGGTGGGATGTGCGCTGGCCTGTTCCTCGACCGGGTCCAGCACGATGCGGGCCCGGTTGTAAGCGGGCATGGCGACGAGGGTGGCCCCGCGCAGCCGGGCCCGGGTGACGCGCAGCAGGAGGTCACCGGTCTTCTCGGTGTGGACGACGGTGCCGCCTTCCGGGTCGTCGGCGTCTCCGGCCGCTGCCGTGAGGACCCCGGTGCCGGTGAACGCGGCGCGTACGGCGTCGGCGGACACCACGCCGCCGGGGCCGGTGATGAGCTGGACGGCGTGCTGGGTGCGGGAGAGCGCGGCCCCGGACGCGGTCCACTCCGCTGCGGTGCTGGTGGTGATCATCCATGCGCCGTCGGGGAGGCGCAGCAGACTGGCCGAGGACAGGGACGCGGCCAGGGCCAGGCCCTCGTGGTCCTCGGTGGCCCGGCTGACGAACTCCACGTCGACGTCGTCCAGGTCGACGCTGATGCCGAGGGGTGCGCCCTCATCGAGGAGCATCACGGCGTCCGCTCCAGCGGGGCGACTGGCGTAGAGGACGCCGGATGCGGTGATGCGGTCGCCGTCCCTGTCCACGGTCTCGATCGCTCCGGCGAGTTCGGCGCCCTCGTGCCCCATGAGCATCTCGTCCGCGTACTGGAGGGGAAGGCTGGCCTTCTCCCAGTACAGGGAACCGGCCGCGAAGATCCGGCCGTCGCCGGTCTCCTCGTTCTCGAACGCGATCGCGGTGTCATCGGGGGTGGACCAGGCCCGGGTCGGCATGCCGTCGGCGGTGGTCTCTTCGGGTTCCATGGGCTCCTCCTGGGGGCCGAGGGGGATATCCGTGTAGTCGTCGGCGAATGCCAGGCGGATGCGATCGAAGGTGACCGGGCCCAACCGCTCCTCCAACTGGGGCAGGAGGGCCGGGTCGTCGCTGTACGCGGCACAGATATGGGGCGACCAGGGGGAATGCTGGACGGGGATGTCCGGGCCGTGGCGGTCTTCGAGGGCGTCCGTCGCCGCCCGGTGCGCGGCGCTGAGGTCCGGGGCGTCGTCGGGGCGGTCGCGGTCGTCGCCGACTGCCCACACCCAGGACGGGGAGTCCGTGCCGGCGTTCCAGTGGTTTGCGCCGAACGCGCGGGCGGTGACGGGCTGGAGGTCTGCCGCGCGGTTCTGGACGTTGGCGATCAGCTCGTTGCGCTGGTCCACGGTCCAGTCGGCGCCTTTGCCGAGGAAGTACAGGGTGAGGTGCAACTCCTCGACGGGCTCCCCGCCCTCGACGGCCAGGCGCTCCGCGTCCTCGGGGGTGGGCATCAGAGCGACCATGGCGCCCGTTCGGTGGCTGCCGTCGGCCGCAGCCGTCACTAGGTCGGGCACGCTCGGTTCCTTCCGTGGATTCGTAAGCCGGTAGGCGGCGGTGCGGTCTGCGCGGGCAATGGCCACGACACAGCGGCAGTTCACGGTTAGCGCGGGCGGGGCGGCCGGGTCGCCGGGGCCGGCCATTTCGATACCGGCGACGGTGAACGGGTCGTCGAGCAGCTGCAGCTGGCCGTCGGCCTTGTCGTGTGAGTCCCGGACCCGGGTGTCCCGGCGGGTCAGCCATTGCTTGACCAGGGGGCGGTCCGGGCCGGTGAGTTCCTGGGCGGCGGCGAGCGTCACCGCGTTCCAGGCGCGGGCTGACTCGGTACGGGCGATGCGTTCCTCGCGCATCGTGCCGAGCTGCGCCCCCTCGCGGTCGAAGGCGTCGCGGAGCCTGGCGCGCAGTTGCTCGATGTCCTCGCCCGCGTCCACGCCGACGGCGAGTTCTCGTACGGCGACGTCGGCCAGGCGGTCGCCGACGGCGCGGAGCAGGTGCTCCGTGCTCTCGACGTACTGCTCGATGCCCGTGGGGAGGGTGTCGTCGTCATACCGGGCTGGGAGGTCGTCCCAGTCGTCGGGCATCTCGGCGTCAACCGCCGCGGCGGTGTTCTCTGCGGCGGTCTCGGCGACGCCGAGGAGGCAGCGGACGAGGAGCGGCACGCGCTGCCCCCACATGCGGGCAATGCCAGCTACGGAGAAACGGGCGGCGACGATCTCCGTGGCGTCGGCCAGCTCGGCGGCGAACTCGTCGGCCACCTCAGCGAGGACGTCGGCCACCTCGGCGGCGACGTCGGCCTCTGCTGCGTCCAGGGCGTCCTGGAGTGCCTCATCCACGGGCGAGCTCCTGCTGGTCGGTGGGATCGTCGCAGACCTCGCACCATTGCCAGGTCCCGACGGTGGAGACGCCGCCAGAGGTGAGGAGCAGCGTCGTGCCGGTGAGGACGGTGTAGGCCTTGCACACCGTGCACCAGTCGGCGTGGACATCGCCGGGGGCGAGCGGCACGTGGACGGCAGGCGGTGGTTGGACGGCCGGGGCGTGGCGGGCCTGGTCTGGGCGGGTCATGCCGCGACAGCCAGGCATGGGGCGTGCAGCACGCCAGCGGTCTGCTCGAAGGCGTGGGGGACACCGGCGGCAATGAGTTCGCGGGCGTACTCGTCGAGGACCGCGGCCAGGCACTCCGGGTCGCGGCCGTACCGGGTGGCCATCTCCGGCACGCGCGACCATGCCCCATCGAGGAGCTTCCACTGATCGATTTGCACGGCGTCGACCGCGACCAGCGTGTGGAGTGCGGCGGGTTCGATCTCGCGGGCCTGCGCGCGCTGCGAGCGGGGGCAGGCCGGGGTGCGCTCCAACTTGCGTCCGGCTGCGGAGAGGGCTGACCAGATCAGGCCGTCCGCTGCGGCGATGAGCGCGGAGCTGGCGGGCTGCGCGGAGGCGGGCAGGGTGTCGGGTTCCGTGGTGGTCTCGTCGGCAGGCAGGCGGGGCGCGGGCACGGGAGTGGTGGGCATGTCGGGCCTCCGTGGGGCGGTGGTGGGGGCGTCTGCTTCGTCGAAGCCGGTTTCGCGGCGCAGCGCGACGTCGGAGATGCCGCCGCGGTCGTAGACCTCCAGGGCGGTCTGTGCGCGGTTCGTACGGACACGGAGCGGGGAGGAGTCGGCGCACACCATCCACTGGTCGGCGTCTTCGACGTGGTCGCCTTCCAGGAGGGGGCGCAGCCACTGTGTGGTCAGGGCGTGGGCGACCGTGGCCAGGCGCGGTTCGATCCCGAGGCGGATCGCCTCGCTGGTGAGTGACCAGGTGCCCCAGTGGTTGACGTCCGCCATGCCGAGGAGGATTTCGGCGGGGATGTCGCACCCGTTCGCGAACCGTGTCAGGACCTCTTGGCGGAGCTTGATCGCAAGTTCGTCGAAGTCCGACTCGAACGTGAGGCGTTGGATCTGGGCGAGGAGTTCGGGCGGAACTTCCAGCACGATCGGAACCGTCGCGGCGGCGGATTCCGGGTCGCGGTATGCGGTCTCGGCGACCGTCATGAAGACGTCGATCAGGTCGTCCTCGGCGTCCGACGTGCCAGGCGTGGACGGGAAGCGCGTGCCTTGCGGGACGAGGAGGACGCCGCGGCCGGTGAGCCGGGAGCGAGCGATCGCACGGACTGCGGCACTCAACAGCTTGAGTTCATCGAGCTGTTCGAGGCTGCCCAGGACCGGGGAGTCTGCTTCGAGGTGCCGGACCGGGCTGGGATCCCATACCCGGATGGCAATCGGGTCCATGGACGCGGCAGGGGTATCGGCGTTGCCTGCGGGGATCTTGACCGCCTGGCCGTCGATCTCCGCTTGCAGGGCCCCGGACTTCTGCGTGACCTCCATGACGGAAAGGACATGCCACTCCTCACCGTCCTTGCGGGGCTGGATGACGGCCCAGCCCTCTCCAGCGACGGCGAGGTGCCGGCCGAAGTTCCGCAGGAGCTGTGTTTGCCCGTCGGGGCCACCCGCGATCGTCGCGACGAGTTGGGCGGCGGGGTGGTTTTCGGGGGCGCGCTCGATGTTGCCGTCGGGGCGGCGGCGGCCCGCATAGAGCCTCGCCCCACTCATGGCGTTGCCGATCCAGTTCGCGAAGAATCGGACCTCGGGCGTCGACTTGTAGAAGCTCCAGGCCGTGGCCTGCTGCGCACGGGACGGGTTCTGCGCGGTCGTTTTCGCGGTGCGGGTGGTGTATCGGGTGGCTGCGCCGACGAGTTCGCGGGTCATGCGGTGACCTGCCGGTTGTCGTCGTGGCGGTTGAGGAGTGCTTGTCCGCCTGCGACGGCGAACCACTCGATGCCGTGGACCAGGAGCGGTGTGCCGCCGAACTGGCTGGTGACGATGAGGTAGGTGGCGAGGATGGCGCCGCTGATCCACCAGCCCATGCAGTAGGTGCAGGAGATGAGGTTGATCACGAACTCGCGGAGCTTGGCCTCCGGCCGCTTCTCGTGCCAGGCGAAGACGCGGTCTCGGGCGGGGTCGAGGATGCTGTCGTGGACGGCTAGCTGCGTTGCCCTGTAGGCCGCGAAGGCCAGGATGACGAGTTCGACGATCGTGATCACGGGGGTTGCCTCCGCCGCAGCTTGTCCGGTGCAGTGCCCGATCCTAACCCCGTGACAGAAAATTTTGCGGCCAAGGTTCTCCGAGGCGGGAATATTTACGGTATGACGCTGGATCTCTGCATTACCAGCAACCTCAGAATTCCCATCAAACCCATCCCGCTTGGCTAATAAAGCGCTTACCCGTCAAGTGTGATGTGTCATAGCTTCTGGGGTCAGTTCGGATGGGCCCCACTGCTGGGGCCTACGGACTGTGAGCCGCCAGGGGGACCACCATGTCCCGATCCGACAGAGGGGAACTGTCTGTGAGCATTCGCAAGCGCGTCGCCGCTGTCCTGTTATCGGCCGCGTTCGTCGGCAGCACCATGGCCCTCGCGCCAGCTGCGCAGGCCAACGAGTCAAGCGAGTCAGCAGTGATGTCCTGCTACGGCAGTGCCAAGTCCTACTCAAAGCCTGACGGGATCGCGTACTACCCGGCCGGATCCGCCACTCTCACGACCACGAGTAACTGCTCCGACATCAACATCAAGCCCAACACCAACCGTTACGTCGCCGTGTGCTGGGTGCCGAGCTCAGGACAGGTGTCCTGCCAGGCGGAATACACGCTCGCCACCGGGGGCCAGTGGAACGTGATCGCGACCAACGTGCAGACGGGCACCCGCTTCTACTTCACCTTCCGTTCGACTGCCCTGTCCAACGGGAGCTGGGCTGCCTGATCTACGAGGCGCGTGAATAATCTCCGGGCACTCGCAGCAGTCGGGGGCCCGGAGAGCTCCGCGCGCTGGCGCTGGTACTGGCCGGACCGCAGCTGGCCTCACCCGATGCGGCGCCCGTAGCGTGCGGCAGCCGCGGACGGTCGCGCGGTGCGTTGGCCAGCAGGTGCGCTCACCATGGAACGGCCGACGAGGTCGAACTGGGCAACCATGTAGCGCAAGGCATCGAGCCCGTGGTCGTCTGACTTCACGGGTTCTTCCTTCGTTTCGCCGCCGGGCTTCACTGCCCATACGTAGCCGGGGACTTCTTCCTCGGTGCAGGCCGGTCGTTTCGATTCGTCGAGCCGAGGATCACGCTCGACAAGCGCGTCCTTGATCAGGAACAGGCGGGGCTTCCCGTCGTCTGCCGCTTTCAGCCGGGACTGCACGGCCTGAATGCCTGGTGACACGGTCTTGCGGGCGGCTGTGGTCGGGAGGTGCAGGTGGCGTTCGAGGGTGGCCCGGTCTTCGGCGTCGTGGTCGCAGATGACTGCCTGCGGCTTCGGCTCCATCCATTCCACCGTGCAGGCCTCGCAGGTCTGGCAGTCGTGCTTGCTTCGGGTAGAGCCGCAGCAGGCGGCGCAGCGGCGTACGAGGCGGAGAATGTCGAGAGCGTGGTCCTCTACGAGGCGTTGAGTTCGGTACATCTCCCGGTAGAGGTAGAGACGGCCGTCGGGGTCCTCGGCCCAGCACTGGAGCACGAAAGGGTTGGAGTACCCGAAGTCGATGGTCCACCAACGCGACCATTCGGCAGGGATAGGGAATGGGTCAACGAGGTGGACAGCATCGTCCCAGCCGTCGTAGACCAGCCCTTCAGCTGCGGCCCAGATGCCGTCGCGGAGCCGGAGACGGCGGACTCCAGTGAGGGCGTCAAGCTTCGCGAAGTAGCCCTCGCCCTGAGAAGTGGGGGTGCCATCGGCGTGGGTGTAGGCGGGATTGTCGCGGTGCCGGGAGACGAGCATGCGCAGCGTTCCTTGGTCGGCCCGCTGCTTGATCCAGTGCTTAGGGTGCGATGGGTTGCACGCAGCGAGCTGCTGCTGCCACGGCAGCACACCGTTACGGAGACGTGTACCGATTGACTCCCAGTCCGTCAGGGTGAGCTCGGTAGCTTCGTCCGCGAACACCAGGTCGTACTCTGCGGACATCACCTTCTCCGGTTTGTCCATGCCCCCGACGACGATCACGGAGCCGTTGGCGTACCGGTAGGAAGGGGCCTCGCGCGGGGACCCGCCGAACCAGCGGACGATGCCTCGGGCCAGCGCGTCGACCGCGACCTTCTTCTCGTACGTCACCAGGGTCGTCGAACCGAGCGACACCGCGGTCTTACGGACGATCAGGCACCGAATCCCCGGGGTGCTCAGCGCAGCAAGGTGGATTCGGAACAGGCACGCTAGGGACTTCCCGGTGCCGGCCGGGCCGGCAACGACGACTTCTGACTGCCGTGCCCGGAACAAGTCCTGGGCCGCGCCCCGCGGCTCGTAGCGGATGGTGGTCACGCAAGGTCTTCCGGGGCAATCCCGACGACTTCGTACTTGAGCTCTCCGCCGACATCAACCTTGGCCGGGGAGTCGAGGCCGTGAAGGCGGCGGTAGCTCTCACGGATCTGCCGCATCTCTCGTAGCGCTGCGAGCTTCGGTCCGTCGTCGAGGATGGGCTGCCCCATGTCGTCGCAGACGACCTTGCCGTGGGACACCATGACGTGCTCACGTTCCAGGATGCTGAGTGCTGCTACGTACTGCTCGTCCAGGCGTTCGGCCTCGACCTGCATGAGGTGTTCGGCGGGCTCGCGGAGGATGGCTGTCCTGGCGCGTTGTACGCCTCGCCAGGCGTGGCCGCGGTCGTAGTAGCCGAGGGTGTCCGCGATCTCCTGGTAGGTCTTCCCCTCCGCCTTGAGGAGGGACGCGGCGGCGTCGCGTTGAACGGCTGTGTTGACGTACTCGTACTTGCCGTTGCCGTCACGAGGCTGGTCTGTCGTGTCTCGCATGGCGCCCCTTCCGTTCTCGTACGTCGACACGAGGATACGGCCCGGGGTATGTGCCATTGAGATTCCGTCTTATGCGACTGGAGGGTGTCCGGGCTGTGCGGGCACAGTCGCCGGTCAGCCCGGACAGCCTTCGTGTCCCTGCCGGAGGTCTTTACGCAGCCTATGGCTCCGGCCAGGCGCTGGCGTGCTACCTCGGCGTATTGTGCGGACTGCTCGATACCGATGAAGTGCCGGCCCTCTGTAAGCGCGGCGACTCCGGTGGTCCCGGAGCCTGTGAATGGGTCGAGCACGGTGCCGCCTGCGGGTGCGATGCGGACGAGTTGCTGCATGACCGTGACGGGTTTTTGCGTGATGTGGTGCCTTTGCTTGCCGCGTGGCTGTGACCCTTCGAGCATGCCTGGAAGGTAGATCGTCGGTGCGTGCCGGAGCGGTTCCCCGCGGGTTCCCCAGAGGACGTATTCGCACTCTCGGCGGAACCCGTTTTTCACGGGGCGGCTGATGGGTTTGCGCCAGGGGATGATGCCGCGCCAGGTCCACCCGGCGGCTTGGAGGGCGTCAGTGGTAGCGGGGAGCTGAGCCCAGTCGGTGAAGGTGAGGAGGCTGCCGCCGGGGCGGGTGAGTCCGTAAGAGCCAGCGAGTATCAGGCCGAGCCAGTGGGTGTATCCGCGCTGGTCTCTCGTGTCGCCGTCGAAGTCGGGCAGAGAGTGCATGACGTTCCCGTTCACGTACTTGTCGCGGGCGCCCTGGCTTTTGCGTTCGGCGTTTGTGCGGCCGCCGCTGTTGTATGGGGGGTCGCAGATGACGGCGTCGACGAGGGTGTTGAGGGTGGGGAGGAGGGTGAGGGCGTCGCCGTGGTGGACGGTCCAGGTTGGCATGGGTCTGCTTTCGTGCGGTCGCGTGCGCGGGTGCGAGCGAGTTGGTACACGGCCTACGGGGGCAGGCTTGACCCCGACATACCCATTTGTACGGTTTTCAATTGGCATGCCCGGAACTTGGTATCGGAATGGTGGGGCGGGACACAGGGAGGCCCTGCCCTCAAGTCACTAGGGCAGGGCCTCGGTCCAGCAGCGCAGCAGCCAGCAGCGCGTATGGGATGCCGTCCACGGTACGGGCCGGGACCGACACCGGGGCCTACGGCTGCCAGGTGTTGACCCGCATTCAGTGCTTCTTCTTGTCCTCGGCTTTCTGGAGCCACTTGGGCCGCTGGTCGGGGACGCTCGCGCCGACCGGGGGCGGGGTCTGGTCGGGGATGTGGCTGCCGGGTAGGGAAGCTGGGCGGTCTCTGCCTTGTCCTTGTTCCTGCCGAACATGGTTCTCCTCGTATGTCTCAGGCGGTCAGTCGTTGTCGGGGGTTTCGGTGACGGCCGGGTCCGGGTGGTACTTCCGGATCCGGTCGATGCGCTCGCGGGCGAAGTCCTCTGAGTTGGTCGTGAACTCGTCGAGGAACGTGCCGTCAGCGTCCTCGACGCGGTAGCGGGTGAGGTTCATGCAGGGTGCCTTTCTCGTGACCGCCGGGCCTGCCCCAGCTCCCCTCACCGCCCGTACGAGACGGACGGATCAGGCAACCGTCAGGCGTCGGTCTTGACGTGCACGTGGGTGCGGACGGGGTTGGTCTCGTCGTCGGTGTAGGCGATGACGAGCCCCTCTCGGTGGACCAGGTTTACGGTGTTGTTGTTGTCGTTGTTGGTGCTCTGACCTGCACCAACAACACCGACAGAAGGGGCAACCGGGGTGGGGAAGCGGTCGGCGCGAACGCCAGTGGAGGAGCCCCGGCCACGCATCCTCACCGCCTCCACCGGAATGGAGAGCTGATCGAGGGCCGCGCGGACACGCTCCGCAGTGGTCCCCAAGTCCTCAGCGAGGACGGCAATGTGGGCGTGCGGTGTACCGACCCTGGAGAGGGCCTCGTGGAGGTCCTGGTGGGACGGCAGCGGCGGCTCCTCGACGGGCGGTGCTGCGGCTTCCGTGGGCTCGGGCTGCTCCTCAGCCAGCTTCTGCACCGAGTCGGGCTCGGGCCGCGCTGCGGCCGATTCCTCTGCCCGATCCGGCTCGGGCTCGGGGTCGGCCGGGGGCTCCCAGTCGGGGTGCCCGACCCGGTAGGCGGCGATGAGCCAAGCCACGGTTGCGGGCCACAGCAGCCACCGAACGGACTGCGAATGGGCCAGGTGGGCAAGCCCGGTGACCAGGCCGAGGAACACCTTCCGCAGGATCAGGGCCCCCACTACCAGCATGGCGACTTTGGCCAGCCGCGCGATGCCGTCGGATTCCCCCAGCCACTCCTTGATGGCGGTGAACGCGGCGCGCCCCTTCCCTACCCATTTCATGGTGGTGCGGCGGGAGTAGACGAGGCAGATGCGTGCGGAGCCGGTGGCGATGCGGTTCGTGGCGGCGCGCAGCCACTGGGTGGTGGTCTGGTCGCGGCTCATACCAGCACCCCGACGTTGCCGTGGAGGATCGAGTCGAGCGCCCAGTGACCGAGGTCGTTTGCGCTGGGCACGACCAGGTTTCCGATCATCGCGAAGATGCCGGTGCCGATGGCCAGGAGCACCCCGATGAAGATGCCTTTCTTGAACTTGCCCTTCGTGACCTTGGGGAACTTCTTGCGGAGCAGCCACAGCGTGATGACGAGTGCGGTGACGACGAGGGCGCCTCCATAGTCCAGGCGCGGGGCGGCCGAGTTGCTGACCGTCTGCGCGTCGGTGCCGGTCATCCACGACATGACCAGGCCGCCGATGCCGTTGCCGCCCCAGCGCAGGAACCCGGAGGCGTAGCCGAGGAGGCCGGCCGGGCAGGCGACCATCAAGGTGCCGAACGCGATCCCGAACCATGTCGGGATCAGCTCCATCGGATCTTTCGCTTTGCCGCCGCCCTCAGCCGCAGCGGCCCCCTTCCCTCCCCCGCCGCCACGCCACCAGGTGATGTGCTCGACGGCTAGGAGGGCGACGCCCAGGGCGAGTCCGGCGCTGGTGAGGGTGTAGGCGGTCATGTCGCCGACGCCTGCGGCCAGGGTGACGTTGGGGATCATTTCTGCACTCCGGTGATCCAGTAGATGACGGTGGTGATGGGGAGGGCGAGGCCGGTGGCCAGGGTCAGTGCCCACAGGAGGATCCGGGCGCAGGCGGCCCGGATCTTGGGCAGCCAGAGCTCCGGGTGCGCGCCAGCGGCGGCGATCCGGTAGACGTTGTCCGCCATAGCGGCGATGCCGAGCGGGATCGCTGCGATGACCCAGGCTGATGTCAGGCTGGCTTCGTCTCGGAGCGTTGCCAGGACATCGGACCATGTGCCGGTGATGGGCAGTCCGGCGGCAATGCATGCGGCCTGGTAGCCGGGCCGCCATCGGATCCACCAGGGCGGGCCGGGCTCGGGCTCCGGCTCGACGGGCAGCCACGCTGAGGGGTCGATGTGGATGTGGATGTCCATCGGCGGGGGCGTGGCGGGCGGCGCTGGCGGGGTGGCGGCCCGGCGCCACCAGTCCCCCGCGGACGGGCTGGCCGGTGGCGAAGCGGGGGGCCGAGGCGGTGGGGGTGGGGGCGGTGGTGGAGCGGCAGTTGGCTGAGAACGGGGCGGGGGCGGTGCAGGCTTGTCGTCCCTGGTGGGAAGTGGTTCACCGGCCGGGATGATCCGTGTCGGAGTAACGACCTCGGGCGCCTCGGTACCGCGGCTGGCACTCATGCGCGGACTCCCCACCGGGCGATCGCGTCGATCATCCGGGCGCGGGCCTGAATCTCGTCGGGGCCGGGCATGGTCGGGTCGCCGCCGTGGAGGACGGTGAGGGCGGCGCGGCGCGCCCAGGAGTACCCGTTGGGCAGGTCGGTGCCGAGTGTCTGCCGGACGTCGCCGTCGTGCGCCAGGCGGTCGGGGGCACAGGTGGCCCGCGGGTCGGCCGGCCGGGGCCGGGGTGCGTAGTAGGTCGTGGTCACTGGTGCTTCCTCGTGTGCGGGGGGAAGAGGTGGGTGGCGCGGGCTGCGAGGGCTTGTGCGTCGTGGCCGGTGCGGTCACGGCCGAGCTGGCGCAGGGTCTCGGGTGCGCGCTCGGCGGGGACGATCCGGATGCCGTCGAAGGTCAGCTCGCCGCCCTCGATGGGGGCGCCGTCCATGACGATGAGCGGGATCACGGGGACGCCGAGGGCCTTCGCGATGGTGCGTGTCTCGTGACGGACCCCGTTGAGCCGGTTGGTGACGTCGAGGTCTCCGTGGAAGAGCCGGCCGCCGCTGGTGCGGATCCGGAATCGTGCGGACCACCGCTTGGTGTCCGGCATGATCACGACGCCTGTGGGGCTGATGGCGAGGTGATCGACGTTCGCTTTCCCGGTCGGGAGGGCGAGGTCGTGGAGGATCGTCCACCCTTCGCGGCGCAGCGGATTGATCCGGGCCGCGGTGCGCCGCTCCCCCTCGGCGCCGGCCTCGGACCGATCGGCCAGAGCGCCCTGCTGGGTGGGGATGTTGAACGCGTCGGCGATCCGTACGGCGGGGGTGCGGAGCTGGCGGGCACGGGCGGCGGCCGATGCGCCGGGGCCGGTCCTGGGGCGCCGCTTGTAGCGGGTGTACAGCCACGTGGCGATCGCAGCCAAGACGAGCAGGGTGGTCATGGGTGTGTCCTTCGGGCGCGGGTTGTTGTCTATTCCGGATCGCATGTAGGGGCCGGTTGCTACGGGTTGTTACCGGTGACCTTGGTGTGGACGTCCTTGTAGAGGGCGCGGATGTCGTCGGTCTTCAGGCCGTATCCGGCGTCGCGCCAGGCTTTCTCGAAGGCGTTCTGCGAGGGGGCTGGCCCGGTGCCGCGGAGGTCGAAGTAGAGATCGAAGGCAAGGGTGCGGCGGTCCGGGTTGCCCCCAGCGGGCCCCTGGTTCGCCTGCGCCGTGCCGGGGTTCGCGCTGGGCGTGCCTGCACCGTGGGCCGGGGTGCGCCCTGGTGCGCCCTCGCTGGTCAGAGTGCTGGCGCCGTCGGGTGCTGTCTCCGGTGCGCCCTGGGGCGCGGTGGAGGGGCGCAGGGAGCGGAGGGCGTACTCCTCGGCCCGGTCGGGGAGGTTCTTGAAGGCCCGCATGCGGTCGATACGGGTCGTGATGCGGAGCTCGACTCCGTACTCGTCGAGGGTGTCGTTCAGGCCGTGGAAGGAGGCGTCACCCGCCCGCATCAGGGCCTTTTCGTAGGCGCGCTGCCGCATGCTCCGGGGCTTACCAAGGGTGACGAGGGCGACGAGCTTGTCCTGGGCGTTGCGGCGGCTGATGGACTCGGCGTCCGCGCCGCGCGACCCGATCCCGAGCCTGGATTCGAGCCGCTTGAGGCGGTCGCGCCAGGCGCGGGCGAGCAGCCCGTCGGGCTGGATCTCGATGTGGCCGAGCTTCGCCTCCAGACCGAGCAGCTTGTGGAGGCCGTATGCGAGCATCACCGGGCCGACGATCCGGACGAGCGCGGTACCGAGGTCCTCGTGCTCCTGCCTCACGACCTCGACGGCGCCGACCGCCTGGACGAAGACGAGGAAGTACGCGGCCCGAGTCGCGCCCTTGTCGTTGAACGCCCAGGCGTACACCGACAGGCCTATGACGATCGCTTCGAGGACGAGGCCGACGGTCATGTGCCACGGCGACTCCAGGTGGAGGCGCTTCTCCGCGAAGCGGGCGGAGGTGTTGGTGGACAGGGCGAGGCCAGCGACGACGACGAGGCCCATGCCGAGGAAGCCGATGGTGCTGCGGCGCTTCTTGGTGTCGCGGGGCTTCCGCCGGCTGGTGCGACTTCGAAGGGTGGGGGCGATGCGGTAGCCGAAGGTGAGGGTGGCGAGGGAGAGCAGGGCGGCCCATGCCTGCACGGGCACCTGTTCGGCCACGTTCTGCACTTGGGAAAGCATGGGCGGGCCCTTCATCGGTGGGTGTTCCAGGCGTAGGTGGCGAGGGCGCCGGTAATGAGTGCGGCCGTGTACTGGCCGGTGGCGGCGCCGAGGATGGTCAGGGTGGTGAAGCCCCAGCGAGCCAGGGGCGTTTGGAAGTGGTGTCGCATCACAGGCCCCGGCCGATGAGGTAGGCGACGAGAACGAGGGGCCAGATGATGCCGAGGGCATAGACGAAGCGCATGACGGTCTCCGGGATGGCCGGGCCTGCGGGGTGCGGGCCCGGAGACGGGTGGTGGTCAGGAGGGGCGCGGGAGGGCGCGGCACTCCTCGGCGTGCTTGTTGGCGTCCTCGCTGGCCTCGTGGCGCTCGTTGGGCAGGTAGCGGCCGTAGTCGAAACGGATGTGGTTGCGTCCGCTGGTCGAGCTCGTGGCGTCGCAACCCCCGCAGGCCCAGGTGAAGCCCTCAACTTCGCGGGCCTCATCGCTGACGTAAGGGCGGCCCTTCCACGTGTATCGAGTCGTGAACCGCAGGGTGCTCAGGTCGACGGTGGCGCCGCCGACGGTGAGGTAGCGGGCGATGACGCCCTTGGGCCAGGGCTCGGTGAAGACATGGGTGTTCTGCATGGGGTGCTCCTGAAGGGTTTGGGTGGCCGGGCCGCGGGGGGAGGTTCGCGGCCCGGCCGGTCTGGTGGGCGGGTCAGCTGCTGGCGGCTTCGTTGCCGTGCATGCGGGCGAACGCCAGCGCGTTACGGGCTTCGGCCTCCCGCTCCTGCGCGGCCGTGTAGTCGGCGGCGGCCTGGCGCTGGAGTTCGGCGACGCGCTCGGCCTCGGTGGCGGTCTTGCCGTCCATCAGCACGCCTCCGTCAGGCCGGGGCCGAGCGGGCTGCCGTTGGCGGTGTCCAGCAGGAGCTGGGCGTACGCGCGGCAGGTGCCGTACGGGGGAACGGTCGGGGCGGCGGCGAGGACCGCGTCGACCTCGTTCTGCCGGTGCCCGGTGATCTCTCCGGCGAGCCGGATGCGGGCGGCTTCGGTCATCTGGTTACAGCTGAGGGTCAGCGCCTCCGCCATGGCGTTCAGGTGCTGGCGGATGGTTGCGTCCATAGCCCAGGCGTGCTTGAGGGTGCGGAGCGCGTACTTGGCGCGGGTCTCCTCGCGGTGAGGGAACGGCAGTTCTGCAAGAAGAGGCCGGGATGCGGGGGCGGTTCGCGCGATAGCGAGCGCGGCCGTCATTCGGCCAGCCTCCGTCATCACGTGTGTGGGCCGGTGACCGGCCACGAACTTGGCCACAGCGGTGAGCTGCGCGCCGACGGGCATCAGGTGAGTCCGGGAGGCGTTCACCGAAGCACGTCCCGCCGGGGTGATCCGGCCGGAGACACCGGCAGGGGTAGCGGTCGTGGTGATGGTGCGGGCACCGTCGCGGGTGCGGCGGATACTGCCGGCCGCGACGAGCTGCTTCTCGGTCAGCTGCTGCGGTGTCGTCGTCACGCGGCCACCCCCGCAATGTGCAGGGCGGCGACGAGGTGCGGCTGCCCGGTCGCGGTGGCTGCGGCAGTGAGCTGCCGGACCGGTGCGTCGACGATGTCGAGGACGGCGCGAGCGGTGGCGGGCAAGTGCTCGTCGCTGGGGTGGCAGGCGATACCGAGCATCCGCGCAAACTGGTCACCGCGGCGCATCCGGTAGGCGTCGGCCCGGTTGCCGCGGTCGTCGGTGATCGGCGAGCTGTAGCCCACGGGGAGGCGGAGCCGGTCGATCTGGGCGAGGTACTCCTCGGCGCAGGTGGCGATGAGGCGGCGGCGCCCGTAGGTGGTGTGGGCGAGTGCGGTCAGGGCGTGCTGGGTCTGGCGCTGGTCGGAGGTGATCACGCGGCGACCTCCAGGAGGCGGGCGCGGGCGGCGATGTACGTGGCCTTGCGCGGGCGGTACGCGTTGAGCGCGGTCCGGAACTGGTCGGCGGTGTAGCGGACCACCTTGCGCAGTCGGCCGCGCCCGTCGACGGTCCGGCGGGTTCGGCCGGCCTTTCCGACGAGGCCGAGGCGCTTCGCGGCGGTGCGGAGACCGTTGGCGATGCTCTTCGCCGTCTCGGCGGACTCGCCGCCGTTCAGAACGTGCGAGGCGAGCGAATGGGGTCGGTTGGCGCGGGCGCGGTCCCGGAGGACGGCGCGGGCGGTGCGGCGTGTCGCGCGACGGGCGCGGCGGATAGCCTTGAACACGGTCAGATCTCCTGTCGGAAGCAGGTTTCTGGCTGGCCCCGGTCGGTGTGTGGAAGCCCGACCAGGGCCGTTTCCATTTGGTACGAAGTCGCCGTGGCGGCCTCACGAGAAAGACCGTAACAGGTACCTGGTCTTGATACAAGGTACCTGTTACGGTTGAGTCATTGAGAGGCCGCCCGCGGACTCGCGAGAGGAGAGCGGGCATGCCCGAAGGACACGAAGAACTCGTAAGGGAGGTAAAGGAGTTGGCCGCAACGCTCGACGCTCAGATCAAGAGCATCCTGGAACTCGCGGACCCTGTGACCGTCGGCGAGGCGACGAAGGAGCTCCTGAAGGTCTGGAACGAAGGGGCGCCGGCGCTCGCCAAGAAGCGCCAGGAAGCCATGAAGGCGCTCTACGAGCAGTCCCCGCGCAAGGAGGGGTGGACGCAGAAGAAGATCGCTCAGCACTTCGGCGTGTCCGTCACTCGCGCTCAGCAGATTCTGGCTGGAGACAGCAAGTCCGGCCTCGTACCGCGCGCGCCGAAGAAGAAGCCCAGCGAGTCCACCAAGTAAGTACGGCCGAGCGGTGTGGAGCCGCCCGGCCGAAGTGCACCAAACCTGAGAGAAAGGCGCTCAGTGAGCGTACCGAACACCCCCGATTCGCGTCGCGCGGCCGTTTACCGCCTGTACGACGAGGACGGCGAGCTGCTCTACATCGGGTCGAGCTACGACCCCGCGAGGCGCTGCAAGGACCACCACGAGAAGCCCTGGTGGCCGCAGGTAGCTCAGCGAACCGTGGTGTGGCATAAGACGCGCGCAGCCGCGTACAAGAAGGAGGCGAAGGCCATCAAGGCCGAGCGTCCGCGCCACAACCAGGTCAGCACGCCCGAGTACGCGGACCGCCGTAGCCGGGAGACCCGGGCGAGGGGCACGTCCATTTTCGTGATCGCCGCCACCGCGACCATCTTGAAGGACAGGGTGGGCCGCAAGGCGATGGAGGCGGGGTTTGACAGCAAGTACGCGGGAGCTGTCGCGATCCTTGCTGAGAGGGCGTACAAGCTGGCGTCCGGCAAGTATCCGAACGGAGTAAATCACCCGCCGCTTGAGTGGGTCGACAGCATGTACTCGCGCTTCCCTTCCCAGGCGCAGCGCGCCGACAGGAACCCTGCCGCGTAGCAGTACGGCCGGGGTGTCTCACCACCCCGGCCGCGAAGAACCAGCGGGATTGCAGCCCGCTGATCAAGAAACCAACCCGGTTTAGAGAGAAAGGCTTCGTCATGAATCGTACGGCTGTTATGCCCCCGCTCGCCAGCGACCCCCAGAGCAGTGAGGTGCGGGTCACCTTCCACTCACGCACTGATCCGTTGGCAGGGCTGGACGAGCTGATCCGCGAGAGGACTGCCGGCCTGGTCAGGCTGATCGCCGACCGGCGGAGTCTGGCGGATGTCCTGATCCCGGCCAGGACGCCGTTGGACGAGTCGGAGGAGGAGCAGTTGTCGCATGCTGCGTTCTCGCTGGCCTTGTCGGCGATGGAGGTGGCGCTCGATAAGTCTCCGAATCGGGCGACGACGCTGCGTGCGCTGCGGTCGGCCGTGGCCTTGTATGCCGATGAGGTCTGCTGATCCGTCGGGTCTGCGGTAACCGTCCCGCAGTGAACGTCTGAGGGAAGCCCCTCCGAGGGGTGGTCGGGCGTAGTGGGGCCTCACCTTGTTCGAAGCCGGGCTGGCGTTCTTCGCTGCCCGCGGTCGGCCACCGCTGTCGCTGAGAAGGTCTGCTGCGTCGACCGGCGGTAGGGCGTAGCACTGGCCCGCCATCCCGGTTTCGGACCCTGTTCGCTCTGCCGTTTCCCCTCCCTGGCCCGGGGCCGCCGTGCCCCGGGCCACCACCTGGGAGACACCGGGCTTGCGCACCCAACTGCGACCCGCAAGCGCGATGTTCCGTCCCCCGATCGGGCTCCGCGAGAGGCCGCGATCCACGCATCACCACGATCGAGAGAAGAGCCTGTTGAGTACCGAGGCAGTCACGTGGGCCATGGACGACGCTCCCATGCTGCTTACCGACAAGGGCAAGCCTGACACCACGTCGCGCCACGTCCTTCAGGCGCTCGCTGAGCATGCCCACAAGGATGGCGGCGGCGCGCACCCCTCGGTGTTCCGTCTTCAGTACCGCACGGGGTACGACCGCCGCACGGTGCAGCGCGCGCTGCGACGGCTGGAGACCGGCGGACTCATCCAGAAGACCGGCGAGACGAACGGCCGGACCATCTGGACGTTGGCCCTGCACCTGAAGCGCCCGGCCACCGACTGGGCCGACCTGGAACGGGCCGAAGAGGCGGAGCGGCAGGCTGCGGCCGAGCGTAAGCGCCGGTCCCGATCGAAGCGCGTCACGCACTCTGCGTCCGTGACGGTCACGGATTTTGCGTCCGTGACAGAAAGGGATGTCACGCATTCTCCGTCCGGCCGTCACGCACTTGAAATGCGTGACGTCACGCACTCTGCGTCCGGCCGTCACGCACTCAACGCCGCCCTAACCACCAATCAACCGTCAGTACAACCACCAACAACCTCTGGGGCTGATGTAGGTGGGGGGAGCGCGGGCCGCCGCGAGCCCACGCCGACCGCCCCCATCGACGAAGACGGGTTCGTACTCACCGATGCGATGCGCCGCTGGGCCATCGACACCTTCGGCTCCGGACTCGACGTCGATTACGAGACCGCGCAGTTCGTCGACCACCACCGCGCCGAGGCCAGCCGCCGGGCCAACTGGCCAGCCGAGTGGCAGAAGTGGATCCGTCGCAGCGCGAAGTGGGCGTCCGAACGCCAGCAGCGCCCGCCGCTGCGTGCCGTGGCCGGTGGCTGGCAGCCCTACACCAACCCCGTCGACCCGTCCGTGTACGAGAACGGATTCTGACCATGCCCGAACCCGCCACCCTCGGCAGCAAGACTCCCGATGCTCTCGCCCGGATCATGGCTGGTGTCCAGGAGCGCCACCCCGACCTCCAGGGCGGCCCCGTGGACGACGGCCCGAGCGTCGACGAGCCTGGCCATCCCGAGTACCACCGTCGTCGCCGTGCTGAGTGGGCGCTGAGGCGGTGGGAGACGGCGACGCCGCCCCGCTACCGCCGCAGTGACGCCACGCTCCCGGACGTCCAGCAGTGGGCCGACCAGGTCGCCGCCGACCCTGAGACCGCCGGGTCGCTGCTTCTCACCGGCACGACCGGTACCGGGAAGACGTACCAGGCGTACGGGGCGCTCCGGCGCATCGCCGCCGCCGGGCCGCGTACGTACGAGATCGTCGCAACGACCGCCGCAGACATGTACGGCCTGCTCCGGCCCAACGGCTCCGCCCGCGGCACCGAAGGAGAGTTGGCCCGGCTCTGCCGCGTCCCGCTGCTCCTCCTTGATGACCTGGGCTCCGCGAAGGCCACTGAGTGGACTGAGGAGGTCACTTACCGGCTCATCAATGAGCGGTACAACGCCTGCCGGCCGACCCTCTACACCAGCAACCTCCCAGCCAAGTCCGTCGACGGCCGCGACCTCACTGCTGCGCTCGGTGAGCGCATCGTGTCCCGCCTCTCCGAAGACACTCACGTCATCGCCATGACCGGCCCCGACCGCCGCCGGATTGCTGCGTGATCCCGATCCCATCGCCCGCGGTCGGCCTGCTGTTCACCGATGTCGGGCATTGGGATCTCTCGCCGCTTGGGGCGGGGCTGTGTTGTTCGCCCGCCGGCCGCTGGCATGGTGAGCCGTCGCTCTGCTTGCCCGGCTCCGCACACCCGACTGTCATGACCCTCGGCACTGTCATGACCTTCAGCACCCTGGCCGGTCATGACTGCCCCCGGCGCCGGGAGTCAGTCGAGCGGTGTGGACTGGTGTGCCACAGCGATGGCGTCGATCCGCGCTGCCAGATCGAAGTCAGCGTCGGTCAGCTTGTAGTCAGCGTCGTGCGTCGTAACGGCGATGCGCAGGTGGTCGATCCTGAGGTCGATGTCTGCGTGGTGGCCGATGCGGCGTTCCCGGTCGGCGATGTGCACGATCAACGCGACGCCTGCGTGGTACCGAATGTCCACCCGGCGTGTGATCTCGTCTCCGTCACGAGTCCACTCCGGCAACCCTGCCAGCCGCGCCTCGATCTCCTCGTCCGTCAACGGCTTCGGTACGCCTGCCACGTCATCCCCTTTCGGTCACCGGGGCCAGCGCCTCTGCGAGATCCCGGCCGACCGGGGCATCCTGCCACGGCCGCATTGCCCGCTCCAGGGTGACTAGCTCCCGCCGCGGTGCGGGCCGCTGCCCGGCTTCGACCGGCGCAAGGAGCTCTCGCTCGTCCGTGAACACGTGACGCAGCCCACAAAGAAGGGCCCTGCCCCATACCCTGACAGTGACGAGCTGTTCAGAGAGGGGCAAGGCCATGCCAGACGATGCTACCCCGGACCCGTACGCCGACCCCATGGCGTTCGGTCAGCGCATGCAGATTCTTCGGACAAAGCGCGGTATGAGCCGCCCAGTGGTGGCCGGCCTGTTGGACAAGTCCCCCTCGTGGGTGAAGCAGGTTGAGCGGGGGGAGATCGGTATGCCGAAGCTGCCGTTGGTGCTGCGTATCGCTGAGCTGCTGCGGGTCCGGGACCTCTCCGACCTGACCGGCGACCAGTCCGCCCCGGTGGATCTGTTCATCGGGCCGGGTCACTCGCGGCTGCCTGCGGTCCGGGATGCAGTCAACGCCTTGACGGTGAGCGGAGATCGGGAGGCGCCCTCGGCGGCGCACCTGGCGGCTCGGCTTGCGAAGGCGTGGGCGGCCCGGCACCAGGCGGCGAATCACCGTGAGGTCATCGGCGAGTTGCTGCCCGGCTTGATCCGGGACGCGCAGCTGGCGGTGCGGCAGTCGGATTCGGCGGTGGATCGACGTGCGGCGCAGGCCGTCTTGTCCGAGGTGTACAGCCTCAGCCAGTTCTTCGTGGCGTACCAGCCCGACAGTGCCCTGCTCTGGCGCGTGGCTGAGCGCGGCATGGTCGCCGCGCAGGAGTCCGAGGACCCGCACGCGATCGGCGTAGCCGCATGGCTAGCCGCCCAGGCTCACCGCGACACCGGCCCGGACCATTTCGACGCTGCGGACGCCATGACGATGGAGGCCCTCGCCTACCTGGAGCAGTTCCTGCCCGAAGCTGACGACCGCGTTCGCGCAATCACCGGGGCCCTCCAGTTCGAGGCCGGATACACGGCTGCTCGCCGCGGGGAGTCCGGGGCGGCGTGGGGGTGGTGGGACAAGGCGAAGGCCACCGCTGGCAGGCTCGGCCCCGGCTACTACCACCCGGTCACGAGCTTCTCGCAGGCCATCATGGGCGCCCACGCAGTGACGGTAGCGGTGGAGTTGCGGGCCGGCGGCGAATCCGTGCGGCAGGCCATTGCAGCGGATACGGCCGCGATCCCGTCCCGCCCACGGCTGGCCCGGCACCGCATCGAGGAGGCCCGCGCCTACCAGCTCGACGGCCAGGCGGAGACCGCGCTCGCCACCCTGGAGAAGGCGCACAAGGTCGCCCCCGAGACGATCAAGTACAACGGCTATGCGCGGCGGATCGTGCTCGAGGAGACGGAATCGAGAGTGCCGTCCCGGCGGCAGCGTGCTGCGGCGCTGGCTGACCAACTCGGTTTGCTGGCGGCGTAGTTCGAACAGGTGGGCGGGGGCAGGATTCCTGTCCCTTGTTTGCTCCGCTCGCCCCTACGGTCTGAGCACCATCCGACGACCGGGGGGCCTACCCGCATGACCATCGAGGTGTTCGACCTTCCGCCCGTGGCGTCGTTGTCCGACGCGCAGCAGCGTGGTGCGAATTGCGTCTGGTGTGCCGCGCCCCTGTCGAATGCCGCGGCTCACGACCTCGGGCCGCGCCCGGTCGATGCGCACGGCACCTCAGCCCGCTGGTTTCCCCGCTGCTGCCCCACCTGCTGGAAAGGCCGCCAGTGACCACCCTGAAGAACCCTTCGCCGGACGCCGCTTACAAGACGTTCATCGGCCACACCTACACCTGCGCGGCCTGCCGAGCTGGGAAGCACTGCCTCACGGTGGTCCAGCTCGGCCGTGCCTGGCGGGAGGCCCGTCGATGAGGGACGAGGCGTCAGACATCATCCCCTGCTACTGCTGGGACGTGGACCCGCAGACGAGTGCCCGGTGCACGCGGGAGCCAGGGCACCAGGGCGACCACTACGACCCGTACCACCGGCCGTCATGGGACCGCCCCGGAACACGGTGGCCTGCCGAGCCGGAGGCGAGCAGCCAATCCTGATCTCCCGTCCGCGGCTGCATCCGCCGGCCAGTCGCGGGCGGGGCCAACCGTCCCGGTCAGCCGTACCCCGTCGGCTGGCCCGGACTACAGCTTGTGCATGGGCGTTCGCGTGTCCGCCGGTGGCGCTGGATGACGCCACGACTCGGTCAAGGCGTCCCGCCCCGCACCCGATTTCGGGTGTGGGGCGGCATCCGTTCTTCTTCTGTGCTGCTGGTTGGACTGAAGCGAGGCTGGTTGGCATGCTGATCGGCTATGCCAACCAGCAGCTCGACCCGTAGGAAGCGCCTCTGGCGCACCAGCCAGCTGAGGGCTGAACGTTTGGTGGTTCTACTCACCCTTGTGGTGAGTGTGAGCGCTGCGTGGAGCTCGTTTAATCAATGGGACGTAACCAATGAGCAGAAAATTCTCCTTGCCGTTGGTGTTGCGTCCGCGATTGCCGTTCTCGCCATTGCAGGTCTTTTGATTGGAAAACGGGTACGACGTGATAGCGAGAGCATCGGTGAAAGTCGCCAGCGTCTGACTGCGGCCGAGCGAGACCTTGAGCGTGTGCTTCGTAATGAGGCAGCGCATGCTCAAGGGGTAACAATCCGCGGTGAGGTGCACGGGGGTGTGCACGTGCATCCTCCGCAGCCGCGAGATGGGGAGGAAGCGGACGCTGCGGATGGGGCAGGGTCTACCTCGTCGGCGGGCGCTGCAGGATCGCAGCATCTTGCGTTGGCGGAGTTGTGGGCGGCTACGCACGCTCGGCTGGAGCTCTATCACAAGATCGCTACCGGTCAGGCGAAGCAGTCGTTCCGGAACGCGCAGGTGGCAATGGTGATGGGCTTCGTGCTGCTCGTCGCGTTCGTCATCGTGGCGCTGAAGGCGAGCACCACGGCGGGCAGCATCGTCGCTGGAGGCCTTGGGGCAGTCTCGGCCGCGCTGGCGGGCTACGTGAGCCGGACGTTCGTCCGCTCGCAGGAAGCAGCTGCCAGCCACCTGCGGTCCTACTTTGATCAGCCACTGGAGCTGTCCCGATTCCTTGCTGCGGAGCGGCTGATCGCTGACGGGAAGCTGAGTGACGAGCAGCGTGCGGAGATCCTGATGGCGCTCGTGCAGGCAATGGTGGCCGGGCCGCCGCAGCCGCCGGCTGCTGATGCCGCCAGCGTTCCCTCGCAACCGGCCGGGCGGTAGCAGCGCTCCGACCGATTCGGTAGAGCCCTCGCTCAGCTTGTGGCTGGTCGGGGGCTCTTCGCTGTCCGCGTCCAGGGTACTGACATGCACGGTCCGGTCGAGGTCAGCGGGTGATCCAGTTGATGACCATCAGGATTAGGACTCCGCCGCCGAGAAGCATTGCGGCCTGCCGGAACCACTCGGTCTGCTGCGCCTCTTGAAACCCCTTGGAGCGGAGCCCACGGATGATCAGCCGGGCTGTTCCTTCGAGGCCGGCCCAAGCTGCCGATCCCAGTTGGTCGAGGGGGCCAGGGGTTTCGATGATCTGACCGTCTGGCGTGGCGCCCTGGTGGGCCTGGTACTTGTGCTGCTTCTGGTCGGCCCTGGCCAGGTAGACGTCATCGTGGGCGTCCCAGGTGAGCCGGCAGGCCTCGCAGCGGTAGGTGTATCGCACGGCCGGACCGTAGCGCCCGTGATGGGGCGCCCGTTGAGGAATGCGGCAGGTTGTCCGGGAAGTGGCCGCAGGCTCTTGATATGCGGGTAGGTTTCGACTTTCCAGATCGGACGACGAGGGGGCGCAATGAGTAGCGGGTGTCGGGACTGCGGGACGTGTACGAAGCCGGGACTGGCCCGGATGGTCCAGAGCTGTGCCGTGGGTTTCATGCACCTGTGCACGATCGGGATCTCGTGGGCGGTGAAGCGGGGCACGATGCGGCACTGCCCGCAGTGCAAGCACCTGCTGGGCGGTCATCAGCGGCGCATGGATGGCTCTTTCACCGACTGACGGCGTTATCCACAGGTCGGGCGGCTGGTCATCGTCGCGCGTACGGTTCTGGCCTGCCGACTTGAGGAGGCGTAGATGCACGTCGAGCTGGAGTGGCTGGCCGCCGAGGTCATGGCCGAACTGCCCACCGCCGACGGGCGGGACGAGGTGCGGGCATTGATCGCCGATGTCCTGCGGTGTCCTGAGCTGTGGCCGGCACCTGGGGGTGAGGAGTTGGCTGATGTGTTCGGGGGCAGCTGTTGGGTGACCGTCGTCGCGTACCTCGATGGCATTGAGGTACGCGATATCGGGTGGTGTGGGTAGGTCACAGGTAGGCGCGGCCGGGCATGGCCGCGGTTTCCTTGCCGGGGCGCAGTTCGACGAGCGCGATGATCGCGGCGACGATGGCCAGGACGACGATGTAGACGCCGACAAGGAAGTCGGCGGTGCCTTCCGTGGTGTCCCGCCCGACAACGGCGATGAGGACGATCTCGATGACGCTCGCAGCGGTGAATACGGCGAACAGCATCCGGTCGCGGCCGGTCTTGCGTGTGATCAGAAGGTATAAGAACGGGGCGAATGACAGCAGCCCGAAGCTGACGAGGGGCAGCAGTGCCCCCACGATCCGTTTGATCATTTACTGCTCCAGATAGATATCCCGGTATTGGTCCTGTGATCCTGTCGGCCTCGCCGACTGTGCGTGCGGCATGTCACCGATTCGTGACAGAAGGTACGGGCCGACGGAGAGGTGCATGACATCAGCAGATACTGGCCAGCGCCGTAGCCTGAGCATCGCCGCTGGTTCTGGGCCGGGCCACCGAGGAGTGGAAGGACCGAACCATGAGCGGAACTGCCGGGCTGGTCATCGCGATCGCAAGCGTGTGTGTCGTCGCGCTCACCGCAGTGATCGCGAAGGCGCGCGTGGAGATCGCGAAGATCGAGGCTAGGTCAGGGCGCGACCGGCGCTGACCGGACACTGGGACGTGTCCGCCCGCAGTCTGCGGACAGAGTGGGCGGACACGTCCGGACACGTCTCGGGTCTAGGCCGCCTTCTCGTACTTCACGGTGGTGTCCTTACAGCCTGCGGAGAGCTTCTTCAGTGCGGCGAGCTCGGTGCTGTCGGCAGACAGGCCCCACCGCAGTTTGGTGCCGACCCAGTCGGCGAGGTAGGTGCACGTCGCGGACTCGGCCGGAGGCATCCAGTCGGCCGGGTCCTTGTCGCCCTTTGCCCGGTTCTTCGCAGCGGTGACTGCTACGAGACTGCGCTCGGCGCCGAGATCGTTCGCGTATGCCTGCCGACGCTCCGGCGTCCAGTCGTACGCCCCAGAGTCCCACGCCTCGGCGAGCGGTACGACGTGGTCAATGTCCAAGTTCCGTGGGTCGGTGACCTTTACTTCGTCGTAGTAGCTGAGCCACTCACCCCCAGTGAGTGCGCACCGCGGGCCCTGCTCGGGTGGGGTCACTGCCTCGGCCAGGAGCACCTCTTGGCGGGTCGTGCATCCGTCCCCGTCCTCGTCGATCCAGTGGCGGAAGCTGGTCCGCTTGTACCCGGCCCGCTTTTCCTCGGCCTCCGGGAGCGTTGCGATCGCGTCCGCCAGGGACAGGCCGGCGTTGTCGGCGCTACCACCTGGTGAGCCGGATCGTCCGGGGCTGGCTGTACTCGTGGACGCGGGGGCCTTCGCGTCGGCCTCCACGGTGTTGTCGATGGAGCAAGCGGTGAGTACGGCGGCGGCAATAAGGGCTGCGGCGAGGTGGCCGAGGCGGCGCAGGTGCACGGGTTGCTACTCCATCTGATCAGGGCTGGTGCCCGATCATGATGACAGCGCCTGCGGCCAGTTGGCAGACAGTCACGTGTACGCCGGTTCTCCCTCTCCTGCCTCGGGGTCGGGAGTCGACGATACGGGCGCGGGGGCTTCGGCCTCGCGGCTACTCCCCACGTAGACTCGTATGACCGATTTGCCGCCCGACCTGCCGCGCCTACGTGTCCTGGAGGTCTACCTCCAGATGCAGTTGGACAACGTGCGCGCAGCCATTCGGCGGCATGAAGGTCCAGCGCCTTACGTATTGGGTCGGATCTGATGACCACGGTCAAGCAGTGAGGTCACCGCTGTCGGGACACCACTCGCCTGGCCCGAACTTCACCCCAGGAACGGATTCGGCGTATGTGAGCAGCCCGTCGGTTCGGGCGGCGAGCTCAATGGCCCAGCTGCCCTCGGGATCCCGGCTCGGCCAGGCGATGGCTAGCAGTCCCTCGCCCGCGTACTGCGCGGTGAACAACTCCGGGCCGGGGAGCCTGCGCAGAGGTGCCAGCAGAAATTCGAACTGATCAGGTGTCAGTCCCCTGGCCGCGGCGGTGTGGCGGGCAGCCGCGACAGTCTCGTGCAGAAGCAGCGCGGGCAGGAACTGCGACAGTGTCAGGCCTTCGTCGTGCGGCTCCCACGGGTCATCGCCGCTGACCACCCGGTTGTGCACCACAAGGTCCCCGTCACCGGGTGCGACGCCGAACTCCTGATACTCGAAGTCGTCCATGCAGAACACGAGCAGACCTTCGTACTCACACACTTGGTCTGCTGGGAAGACCTTGTGGTTGAACAGGATCGGCCGGGCGTATCGCGAGGTGACCGCGTACCACTCGCGCAACGCCGGCGGCAGCCTCTCGGCGCCCGGTATCTCCGTATCGACAGGACGATCGGGCGAGCCGTACCAGGCGTTCAGGAAGCTGAGGATCCCGCCACTGCCGTCGAGTTCGTTCATGGTGTGCAGTCTGCCGGATGTGGGCCTCGGGAACATCGGTGGTCGCACGCCGCCTCGCGTGAGGTGACATCTGCCTGACTGCCACCGCCTGGTCCGCCACCTACTGGCTGACGTCCTTTAGTGCAGAGAAGGCGGAAATTGCGGCATGCCGACACGGTCCACTGCCCGGTCTGGGTGGCATTCTGCGCGGCATGAGACGTACGCGTGGGTCGGGGTGGGCTGTTGTCGTGGTGCTGGCCTTTGGGGCAGCCGGGTGCAGCTCGGATGATGGCGGCCGCCCTGGGGGCGACGGCAAGGCGAGCGTGTCGGCGAAGCCGTCGGTGATGAGTGTTCAAGAAGCGCTGGACGCGTGCTCGGCTGCGGCGGCGCCAGGGTGTGAGACGGCGCCGGAGTGCCAGGACCTGGTGACAGCGAAGCTGAAGGCCGCGGTGGACGTGCGGGCGGCGATGAAGGCGAAGGACCCGGCGAAGTACGAGGAGCCGATCGCGTTCGTGGACTTGGCGGAGAAGCGGGCCGACCATTACGGACGGGACAATCTGGGCGCGAAGGGGAATTCGTTCGCGGTGTCGCAGCCTTTGCAGCAGATGGTCGCGTGGTTCAGGGAGCATCCGGGCACGTCGTGACATGGCTCGGCCCCACCTGGTGGGGCCGTTGAGCCCTCTGCCGCTGTGACGGCAGGGGGTCGTTTGCCGCCTCGGTTGTTCAGGGGTGTTCAGCGGTGGGTCGCTGAACACCCCTGAACGGACGGTGTCCGGGTGCGTCTGGACAGGGCGCGGCGGAGGGTGGGGGTATGGCTGTCCGCCCTGTGATCGTGTCCCTGCCGAGTCCGACCGGTGGGCGCCGGGTGCGCGTGGACGGGGAGATCCTCGGTCTCGCGTACGACCTGGGCGACTTGGTGGAGTTCTTACGCCGGGCCGGGCTGGAGGGGCTGGACGAGGAGGAGGTTGAGCGGTCCCGGCTGATCGAGTGGCGCGGTGGAGGCCCGGACGTGTGGACCGCGTGACGGGCTGCGTGGAACGGTCTGAAGTGGCCGTCATGGGTGAGAGCAGCCAGTAGGGTGCGCCGGGTGAACAGTGCTTCCCCTCTTTCTCGTCCCTTCCGTCTGATCGTCACGGGAGGAGGTACCGGGGGCCACACCTATCCCGCCCTGACCGCGATTCGCGCACTGCAGGACCGACTGGCGGCCGAGGGCAGGACGCTCGACGTGCTGTGGATCGGCACGGCGGACGGCCTGGAGGCCCGCGTCGCACCAGCCGCGGGCATCGCATTTACCACGGTCGCTACCGGCAAGATCCGCCGCTCCAGTAACCCGCTCAAGCTGGTGTCGCCGGCCAACGTCAAGGACATGGCCCGGGTGCCGCTCGGCGTGGCACAGGCTCGGAAGATCGTCGCGGACTTCCGGCCGGACGTCGTGCTCGCCACCGGCGGTTACGTGGCCGTCCCTGCTGGACTGGCCGCTCGCATGTGCCGCCGCCCCCTGGTACTCCACGAGCAGACCGTGCGTCTGGGTCTGGCCAACCGGAAGCTCGCGAGCTCGGCGACGAGGATCGCTGTGTCGTCGGAGTCGTCGCTGCCGCTCCTGCCGGAATCGGTGCGCGCCGCGGGGGTCGTCACCGGCAATCCGATCCGCCCCGAGGTGCTGACCGGTTACGCGGACAAGGCAGTTGAGGCGCTTGATCTGCACGGCTTTGACCGGCGTCTGCCGACCGTGTACGTCACCGGCGGTGCGCAGGGCTCGCAGCAGATCAACGACATCGTCGCGGACGCGCTGCCGTGGCTGCTGGAGCGCGCGAACGTCGTCCACCAGTGCGGGCCGACCAACGTCGAGGGCCTGCGGCAGCACGCGATGGGCCTGCCTTCGGAGTTGGCGGGTCGGTACTACCTTGCCGGATTCGTTGGCCCGGAGCTCCCCGACGTCCTGGCCCTGGCCGATGTCGTGGTCTCCCGGAGCGGCGCGGGCACGCTTGCCGAACTCACCGCCCTGGGTAAACCGGCTGTGTTCATCCCGCTCGCCTCCTCAGCCGGGAACGAGCAGGCGCACAACGCCCGTCACTTGGAGGAGGCCGGCGCTGCCGTGGCTCTGATCGGCGAGGTCACCGCGGCGAGCCTGCGCGACGCGGTGGGCCCGCTCCTCACGGACCCCATGCGACGGGATGCGATGGCGGAGCAGGCGCGGGCACACGGACGGCCGGACGCTGCGGACAGGCTCGTGGACGTGATCCTGTCCGCCGCGTCCGGCTGAACCGGCGGCAAGTCTACGGGGGTATCGATCGGCGACAGCTCTGCGTACGTCACCGACCGTCAGCCCGTAGGCGCTTATGGGGTCAGCGGCGGTTGCTTAGGAAGTCACGGGCGCGTTCGTCGAGCTTGGCGGCACATCGCAGCCCGCGGGTACGGAAGCGGGACAGGTCGCGGCGCATGTTGCCTACGGCCTTGCGGGTCCGCCCCGACTGCACGCCGTCCATGTGGTCGATTGCCCGGCCCCAGGTGGCGCACGCTTGCTCGATGCTGCCCTCGGCGGCCTGCAGCTCGGCCTGCGCGACCAGGTCCAGGGCGACGATCCGCGCGTAGGTGCCCGGCGGCCGGCTCGCCGCCGCCGCCCCGTACATCGCCGCAGCGCGGCGTCGGTCGCCGAGCGTCTCGAAGACTTTCGCCGTCCGGCTGTGAACGGTGGCGGCAGGCGGCCCCCACGACAGCGCCCAGAACGGCACGTCGTCACCCTTCGCAGACCCCAGTGCGGTGCGGGCTCGCTCGACCTCACGCACAGCTTCCTGCCGCTGGCCTGCTTTGGCGAGGGCGTGCGCGTGGGTGACGGCGAACAGTGCCTCGGTCTGGGTATCGACCCGCCCATGGACCGTATCGACGGCGGATGCGGCCAGGGCCAAGCAGTGTTCCGGGCGGTGCAGCTTCATGCCCTGCTGGGACATGGTCCTCATGACGAACGCGTCGTGCCCGGTGATCCCCGACTCATGGGCCAGGGCGTACGACTGGAGGTAGTACCTCTGCGCGAGCCCTTGTTCCCCGCCGTCATAAGCCCGCCAACCGGCCTGGTGAACACCGACGGCAGCGGCGGACAGCATGTGACGGTGGTCGTCCTCGGAGCTGAACCGGCCACGGCACAGGGTCGCGACGTCCGACATCAGGTACTGCACCAGCGCGGATCGGCCGTGCTGGCCGCCGTGCCGTTCGTCCATCACCGCGAACATCGCGACCATGTCGCGCACCGCGGCAACGTCCGCGTGCCCGACCCGGGCGCCGGTGCGGGCCTTGGCCGCGCGGGAGGCGATATCGGCGACGTGCTCCAGTGGGAGCACGGCCGCCGCCACCGAGTACGCGGCGCCGGACAGGAAGCCTCGACGGTCCAAGTCGCCCCTCCAGATCGGCATGAGGGCGTCCAGCGGGTCGTCTCCGATGGACAGTCCGATGCTCTCATTCTCCCAGCCGGCCGGAACAGACAAGCCCAGATCCGCCGGGGTCAGCGTGCGTCCCAGGCGGCGGGATAGGGCGATCGTCAGGTAGCGGCCGGTCTGCCCGGAGGGCATCGCCCCTGCGATCCAGTGGTCCACTGCCGACTTGTTCGTCCGCAGAGTTTCACCCATCTCGGCGGCGACCTGGCGGACGGCGGCGGCGAGCGCGGCGTACGTCCACCCCGATTCCGCGACGGCGTCCCGCAGCCTGACGTTCGATAAGCGCTTAGCCATGACCGCCCCCGTATACCTCGTATACCCATCCGTCCTTCCCAACCGTACCGACGAAGGGTCACCGCCGGTTGACTGTTGGTCATGCCCGACAGCACAGCTGACCGGATTCCCGGACCGCTGAACTGCCGGGACGGGCACCGCCGTTCACTGCGCGTCCGCTCCCGGACGCCAGGGACGGGACACAAAGGAGGTTCCGACATGGAGCACACCACGCAGACCCCGGCCTACCAGGCGCCGGTCGTGCTGGACGCCGGCGACGTCGTCGAGGTGACGCTGGGCACCCAGAACTTCGACACCGCGGACGACACCCAGTACAAGAACGCCTGACCCTCGGGTCCGCCGGGCCGGACGGGGTGCACGCCGCTCCGTCCGGCCCGGCCCAGAGGCGCCGGGCCCGCCATACCTGTGCAAGGGCACGGACGGGCGGGCCCGGCGCCTCTTTTCGGTTCCTGACCAGGCACGACGACGGTGAAGGAGACGGCGGCGATGCGATGGAGCGCGGGACGGTACGGAACAACGGAAGAAGCCAGACGGCCCCGGGGCGGGCACCCGGTGCCCGGGGTCGAGGCGGCATGGACGGCGGGCTGGCCCACGGGAGGGGTGCGGTCGGTGAGCCAGGGTCCCGTGTCGCTGGCCGTGATCGGGGACTGCGGGGCCGACGACGACCAGCTCGCCGCACGGTTTCCGTCGGTGCGGGCCGGGCGGTGGCGGGAGCTGACCCGGTGGCCCGGCTCCCACCTGGTCATCGCCCGCAACGGGGCGACGCTCGCAGTGATCGGCGATCTGGCCGGGCAGCACCCGGTGTACTGGCGAAGCCACGGCGGCACGCTGTGGTGGGCGACGTCCGCGCTGGCCCTGGCCGCCCTCGACGGGGCACCGGTCGACCCGACCGCGCTCGCCGCCCATCTCGCGCTGGCCCAGCCGGACGTCCTGGGGCAGCGCAGCCTCCTGCGGTGCGTCAACCGGGTGCCTGGCGGGCACCTGCTGCTGGCCGACCCGGCCGGCGCCCGTACGGTGCGGTTCGAGCCGGCCGAATACGGGAGCGTGGATCTGCCTGTCGCCGCGGCGACGGTACGGGCCGCGCTCGGCGAAGCCGTCGCCACCCGCCTCGACGGCCGCCCGGTCAGCGCCGACCTGGCCGGACTCGACTCCACCACGCTGGCCTGCCTCGCCGCACAGCGCGGCCCGGTCACCGCGGTGACGTTCGCCGACGAACGCCTGCGCGACGACGACCTCCCATACGCGACCCGCACCGCCGCGGCGGTACCGACCCTGACCCACCACGCGGTCGCGGGCACCGCGCACACTGTCTACTACGACGGCCTGGACGACCTGAGCAGGCTGCCGGTGACCGACGCGCCCAACGCGTACGCCGTCACCGCCTCGATCAAACGGGCCGTACTGGGCACCGTGGCCGCCCACCACGCATCGCCCGGCTTGCACTTGACCGGTTCGGCCGGGGACGCGGTGCTGTCCGCCCCGTCCTCCTACCTCGCCGATCTGCTGCGCGAGCGGCAGCACCGCCGGGCCTGGTTCCACGCGCTCGGCCATGCCCGACTGCGGCACACTTCCGTCTGGTCGGTCCTCGGGCGGGCCCGCCCCGCCTCCCGGACCGGTCTGGCCGGAGCGTGGCGGCAGACGGCCGCCGAACTGCGCGGCCCCGTACGGGAATGGGTGCCGCAGGCATCCCGCCCGGTGCCGTGGACGCCGCTGCTGGCCACCGCCGACTGGATGAGCCCCGACGTCCGCCACCAGCTCGCCACAGCCCTCGACACCGCCGCCGACCAGCTGGACGACGCACCCGCGCGCCTCGCCGCGTGGTCGGACCGGCAGGACCTGGCCCGTCTCGGTGCCGACACCACCGGCTGGCGTCAGATCGCGGCCGCCGAGTACGGCGTCGACCTGGTCGCTCCGTATCTCGATAACGAGGTCATCCGGGCCTGCCTGGCCGTTCCCGCCGATCAGCGCGGTGACCCGGGCCGCTACAAACCGCTGCTGACCACGGCGTTCACCGGGGCCGGGGTGCTGCCGGACTTCGTGCTCGCCCGTACGACGAAGGGCGGCTTCAACGCCCTCGCGTACGCGGGTCTGCGGGAGAACGCCCCCGTCCTGCTCGATCTCCTCGGCCCGTCCTCACGGCTGGCAGCCGCCGGGCTGGCCACCGAGCAGCCGGTGGCGCGGATGCTCACGCGGGCCGCTGTCGGACAGCCCACTGCCCAGGGGGCTCTGCACCTCGCGGTCGCCGCCGAGGTCTGGCTCCGCCAAGTCGACACAACCGCCCCTACCTGGTGGGAGGTGAACACCCGTGTGGCAGCTGGTTGATAGCGCCCACCCGGTGCTCACCTACGAGGGCGGCGCGATCTTGGACGAGCGCACCGGACGCTGGACGCACCTGACCTCGACCGCATCCGCCGCCGTGATGCTCCTGCTCGCGGGTAACACGAGGGAAGAGGCCGCCGGGCAGTACGCGGAGCGCTACGGCATCGAGACCAGGCAGGCTGACGCCGACGTCCGTACAGTCGTGGACGCATTGACCGCGCAAGGCCTCGCCACCACAGGGTCGGCCGCCCGTCGCCGCCGGTGGGGGTGGTGGCGGTGACGAGCATGGAGGCGTACTCCACCGTCCGCACCGGGACCTTCCCCGAGCGCGTGGCCGCCGCTGCCGGTCTCGCGCTGGCCCTGGTGCTGCTGCGGCTGCCCTTCCGGTACACCGTCCGTATGGTCCGCTGGGCACGGAGGGCGGGCTGCCGACCGCAGGCGCGGGAGCGGGCCGAGGCGCTGGTTGCGGCCGTACGGCACACCGGCCACCTGTGGCCCGGCCGCGCCGCCTGCATGGAGACATCCCTCGGCGCAGTGCTGGCTGCCGCGCTCCTGGGGCGGCGCCTGAACTGGTGCCTCGGCGCGCGGTTCGCCCCGCCGCCGGTCGAGTACCACGCCTGGGCCGAACTGCCCGGACACGGCCCGGTCGGCGAATACACCGGCGGAGGCTGGCACCACCACACCGCACTGACCATCTGACCGCCCCGCCGGGCGCCGTGTCCTTCACCCGCCCCGAGCAGTTGACCGAATACGTGTACCCGCACCCCTCGAAGGAGTGAGCTGATGTCCGCCGTCGCCCTGGCCGCCAAGACCGTCCCCGAGCGCCACTACACCCACCACGAAGGCCGCGGCGCCACCCCGCACCGCTCGAACCCGGCCGTCATCCACCGCGAACTGTCCACGCTGGGCGTCGAGACGGGCATGAACGTCGTGGAGTTCGGCACCGGCTCCGGCTACTCCGGCGCCCTGCTCGCCGAGCTCGTCGGCCCCACGGGCAGGGTCACCAGCCTCGACATCGACACCTACCTGACCCGCTGGGCGGCCCTCATCCACCACCAGCGCGGCGTGGACCATGTCCGCTGCCACGTCGCCGACGGCACCGGCGGCTTCCCCGAGCGGGCCCCGTACGACCGGATGGTGGCCTGGTGCACCCCGCCGCTGCTGCCCACGGCGTGGGTGGACCAGGTTGTCGACGGCGGCCTCATCGTCGCCCCGCTCCCGATCGCGGCCGTGCCCAACATGACCGTCGTCGCCAAGATCCGCGTCACCCGCGGCAAGCCGGTGGCCGAGGAGGTGTTCACCGGCGGGTACATCGAGGCCACCAGCTCGCCCAAGACCGACCTCGACCTGCCCGGCCGGTGGGTGGACTGGGAGAACCGCGTCCCCTCCCCTTCCTGGATCTCCATCGCATGGCGTGGCGAGGACGACCACCTGCACACCGGTGCCCGCACCACACTGGGCCGGCTGCTGAAGGACGCCCACACCGAGCCGTACGCGGGTGCGGAAATCGACCTGCCGTCCTGGCGGACCTTCGCCGCCAGCCGCGGCGACCACCGACTCACCGTGGCCGGGCTGAGCCCGGACCTGTGGTCGATCGGCCACACCACCACCACGACGGCCGCCGTCATCCAGCAGGACGGCACGATCCTCGCCGACGCCCCCGACTCCCCGTCCCTGACCGTCCTGCGCGAATGGCTCCAGCAGTGGGAAGAGGCCGACCGCCCCGCCCCCGCCACCTACACCCCCACCCTGAACCACACCGGAGACGGCTGGGACCTGCGACTTTCTCGGTAGCCTGGCCGCTGCCGCTCACGCATATTGCCCGGGACGCTTGAAGCGTTCCGGGCAATATCGTCATCGTCTCCACCGCGTTACAGCCAGGACCGCATGCGTTCGACGGCGGCCTCGCCGAGTGGGGCGCGCCGGTCCGGCCAGACAGCAGGGGCGCCCCACCGCCGTGCTTAGGTCCGGGCAACCTCGTCGAGGAACTGGGCCCGGACGAGGTTGTGACGAGCGTCAGCAAGGGCGTTGTGCAGCCCGCCCGGCTGGGGCGGGAGATCCGCCGGAGTGAGCCCGAGCCGCTTGGCCTCGGTGACCAGATCGTCCGTCTGCATGGGGACGCCGGGCGGCAGATCGCTCATCGGGCCGAAGAGCTGAGCGAGGGCGACGTGGTCGTAGGCCGCGTAGTACGCCCACAGGTCAGGGGCCGGGGTATCGGTGATGAACTGGTGGACCAGGCGGGCGATCTGGGCGCGCGGGCGGACGTCGGGGTGGGTGACGTCCAGGCGGTCCATGCCGCGCTGCCCGGCGGGGTTCTTGGTGACGGGGAGGGACGGCCAGACGTTGGCCATGAGCCAGCCGTGGCGGCGCACGGCGGTCTGGTCGAACTCGGAGGACACGGCGTAGAGCTCGCGGCCGTCCTCGGCGACCATGCCGATGGAGATCAGGTCGATGGTGTGGCCGTCGTCGAGGAACTCGGTGTCGTAGAAGATTCGCATGTCGGTTCTCCTTCGTTGTGTTCAGGCGGCGTTGTCGAGGGTGGCCAGCAGTTCCCTGGCGTAGCTGGTGGCAGGGGCTCCCTGCCCGTACCAGCGGTTCGCGAGGTCCCGCATGCGTTGGACAGCGCACACGTTCCGGAGGGCTCGCTGGCAGGCGCTGCGCTGCTTGGCCAGCGCCTCGTCCCGGGTATGGAGTTCGGCCCGGACCTTCCGCAAAGTCGCGGCCACGCGGTCACGCTGCTGCTCTGCGGCAATGCACGCGGCCTGCTCGCCGAGCAGCTGCGTGTTGTCGCGGCGCAGTTCGACGATCTCCTGCTCGCCGCGGCTGATCGCCCGGATCGCGGCATGCAGCCGGGCCCGCAGCTCATCAACGGAGTCGGAGCCTGTGACGGCCTCGTCCGGGGTGTGCCACCAGCGACCGCCGCGGTTGTCGGAATGGCGGGCGGAGTGACCGGGGCGCAGCACACACTCGGCGGGCGCCTCGCCGAAGATCGACGAAGAGAGGACGCCGCAGTACTCCACTGGCGCGCCGGGGACGCAGCATCCGCCTGCTCCGCAGTGATCACAGGTCCTGCTCTCGGCACTGCCTTTGCCCTCGTTGTACTGATGCTCTCCGGTAGGACCGTTCGGGCAGGTAGCCGAACGGCTCGGGGTGCTGTCTGGTCGGGTGGCCCATTGCACGCCGCGCATGTCCTGGTGGATGCGGCCGAGGTGGCCGGGCCGGAGCACGCACGGCCCGACCGGCTGTTTCTCGGTGATGTGGGTCGAGTACTCGGCGCAGATGCTGGGGTCGTGCACGGGTTTCTCCAGTTCGCGGCGGTTGAGGTTCGCCGTGGCCGCCCCTGCGTGGCACGGGGCGGCCGGGCGGGTTCCCCGGGGAGGAAGTCAGGGCTTCTCGGGGTTGGCCGACGGCCGGTGGGGCGGCTGGAATCCCTCGCCGAAGGAGGGCATCTGGTACGCCGCTTCAAGGGCCTGCCGCTGCTTGCGGGCGCGGATCGCACGGGTGGCAGAGGCTGCGATCCAGACGGCCTCACCGACGATGAGGGTCGTTGCGGGTGAGGCAGCGTGCCCGGTTGCCACGATCCAGATCGCGTTGATGGCGGCTGCTGCGAGGCCGCCCAGCAGGGCGCTGTGCAGCATGTTGATGGCGAGCGGGGGCATTGGTTCTCCAGTCGAGGTGGGTCAGGCGGTGGGCTGCTGCTCGTCGAGGGCGGCGCGGAGCCCGGCTTCGGCGATTCGCTCGACGTGGATGGTGCCGAGGTCGCGACCGAGGTGGGTGAGGGCCTGATCGCTGATTGCCTCGGCGGCGGCCCGGATGCCCTTCGGCGACAGCACGCGTTCGATGGCGGCCTGAAGCCGGGCCTGGAGTTCCGTGGTGGGCTGCTCGTCCATGTGGCACGGGCCGTCGGGGCGGTGAACGACGCGCGGGGCGGTGGACTCTCCGCAGCCGCAGGTGGGCTGCTGCGGCTGGTCGAGGGCTTCGGTAGTGGCGCAGGGCCACTCGCGCATGCCCTTGTCGCAGCTGCTGCCGCCGTAGTCGGAGCACTCGACGCAGATCCGGGTGTGCCGGTAGTCGACGGGGCGGTGGATGGCCCGCACGCGTTCGATGGCGGCCTCGGCCCAGTCACGTCCGGCGACGGCTTCGCATGTCCGATCGTTGTGCGCGGCGAGGTCGTCGTACTCGCCGTCGGCGTCGGTCAGCGCCTGCTCCAGCTCCGCTACGTGGGCTGTGGTGCGTTCCATCTGGTCATACAGGGCGTCGAGTTGATCACTGGTCAGGCGATCCAACGGAATGCGGTCGGTCATCGGTTCATCTCCTTGATGTGTCCAGCAGGAATGCGTCCAGCCCAGAGCCGCCCGCAGGCGCACGGAATACCGCGCATGGCGGCTTGTCGCTGCTTCTCGGTGCCTTCGGGCCGGCCTGTGCGCTGCCACGGTTCCAGCAGCGCGATCACGGCGGTGAGAGAACGGACAAGCTCGTCGTGGTCGGGGTCGTACGCGCGGATCCAGTCACCGTTGGCATCGTCGAGTGGGGTGCATCCGTCGAGCTCGTACAGCCATTCCGTGGGGCCGTCGAGGTGGGACAGCGCGGACTCGGCTCGGGAAAGGACAGTGCGGGCTTCGGTGAGGGCAGCGGACACTTCGCGGCCGCGGGTGGGATGGGTCATCGGGTCGACTCCTCGGCGGCGAGCGGCCAGGTTCCTGCGTCGATCTGGCCGAGGCGGGTGTCGAGCAGGCGGGCGAGGCCATCGACATGTCGTTGCCACCGGTCACGGGCGGCGCGGGCCTTCTTGATCTCGATGCGGATGCTCTCGGGGCTGGCGTGCTCGGCGTACAGGGCGGTGATCTTCGGGCGGTCGCTCATCGGGTCGGCTCCTCGGTGGCGTCGTCGTCCGGCTGGTTGGTGGCGGACGGCTGGCCGCAGATGCCGCAGTACGTCCACGTGTGGCCGATCAGCCGTCCATAAGCGCCGCTGGCGGGGACGGTTGCCCATACGTGCTGGTGCGCCTCGGTCTCCGGCTGCGCCTCGTCGGCCATGTGTCGGAGGCGGCGCGCAAGTCCCGCAGCGATGTCGAGGGAGCGGGCGCGGGCGTTCGGGTGGAAGTCGATGCCCGCGATCTCGTCGGCGGCCTCGCGCAACGCGGCAGCCCGGATCTCGGCGGTGCCCCGCAGTTCGAACTCGGCCACGGACGGCGCGGTCCGGTTGGGGTTCGTGAGGCAGCTGGTCGGGTCGATGCCGTCGCAGTTGTCGCAGGCGTGCGGCGCGGTCTCGGTGGTGCCGAGGATCTGCCGGGCCGCCGCGAGGGCGGGCCGGATGTGATGGCGCGGCATTTCCTCGCAGCAGGACTCGCAGATGACGAGGTTCGTGCCGTGGATGCGGCCCATGGTGAGGCCGTCGGCCGCCGCATCCAGCCAGTCGGCGAGGGTGAGGCCGGTGGCCGGGCCGAGGAGTGCCAGGTACGAGTTCACACGCTCCAGCCGGGCGGCGTAGGTCTCGATGAGTACGGACGGCAGCTCGGGGTCGTCGAGGACGACGGGGCTGCGGCTGCCGAGGGTGTTGCCGGTTGACCAGGTGGTGCGGCCCTCGTGGATCGCGGCGGTGGCCTTGTCGCGCAGCATCTCGGCGGCGGCACGGAGTTCGCTGGCGAGGGTGGGTGTGGTGTCGGTCATCGGTTGCCCCCGAAGATCGCGGCGTGCTTCTCGGCCTCGGCCCGGCGCAGCTCCAGCATTTCGGCGGTCGACACCGGGCGCATGGCGGCCTGGTCCTGGAACTCGCCGTGGTAGGCAACGACCTGCCAAGTGCCGGGCTGCATGCCCGCGGCAGGCTCGGTCAGGTCGAGGTAGTCGCCGACGGCGAGGGCTTTGAGGCTCTCGCCGTTGTCGAGCTGGACGTCGAAGCAGTCCACGGTCACGAAGTCAGCGGCGGTGGCGGGTGTGGCGGTCATGGGGTCCTCCTGTGTGTGGGTGGCGGGGCGTGGTGTGCTGGTCCCGGACGGCCCCGGTATCAGCGGGGCCGTCCAGCTGTGCGTCACGGGGTGGGTGCGTTGGCGAGTTCGAGGAGCACCGCGGCGTGGCAGTGGTCGGGCTGCCCGTCGGCGGGGAGCGGGCACGTGCACGCGAGGTCCTTGCCGCGGAGCAGGTGGAGTTCGGCAAGGACGCGACGCCGATCGAAGGTCTGCTTGCCAATCCGGTAGGTCTCCTCGAACCAGCCGCCTGCGGTACCGACGCGCAGCCACTCGCTGTACGCCGAGGCGGCGGCGCTGCGCGGGTTACCCATCTCGGCGTCGGTGGCCTGCTGGATCGTGAACGGGTTACCGAAGCGGCTGGGGCGGCTGACGATCACAGCGCTGTCGGGCAGCCGCCAGCCCTTGGTACGGCGGCGCTGGATACGGGTCGGCATCAGGTCCTCCAGGTGGGTTCGTCGTGCGGAATGTGGTGTGCTGGTGGCGGACGGCCCCGTTACCGGCGGGGCCGTCCAGCTGCGCGTCACGGGGTGGTCAGTCGAGAACGGTGTCGATGAAGTGCTGCTCGTCGGCGGCCTCGCGGTCGTGACAGCGCACGCAGAGCAGGTGCAGCTGAGCGCGGCGTTCGACAAGCGCGGTGCACCAGCGGTCGCCGTTGTCCTCGATCCACGCGATGTGCATGGCGGCCTCGGCAAGGTCGACCGGCCCGATGTCGCGGACGCAGTTGTGGAGCGGCTTGTACGGGAAGAGCGCGCGGGGCTGCTTGCAGCGGGTGCAGCGGCCTTCGACGGGCTGCGGTTCGGCCATCAGGTACTCCAGGTGAGTTCGTGCTGCATGGGTGGGAAGGGCAGTTCGATCTGCTCGGGATTGATCTCGGGCTCGGTGTGCGTGACGGCCGTCCGAGGTGCTGTGTGCCCGCGTGTGCGCCTGTGGCAGGTGGGGCCGACTCCTCGGGCCCTGGATGCCTGGGAGCGAAGTGGGCGCCCGCACACCCGGCACGACGGGGTCACGTGGTCTCGTTGGGGTCGGGCCGGATGGTGTAGTCGAAGCTGAGGAGGAACTCCTCGATCCGGTCGAGCATCCCGGCGAGGGTCTGTTGCTCGGGCGGGGTGGTGGTGCGGTAGTCGTCGGCCCCGGCAAGCATCACGACGACAGCGGCCGGCGGGATCGGGATCACGCGCGGGCCTCCAGTTCGGCGATGCGGGCTTCGAGTGCGGCTATGCGGGCGTTGGTGCTGTCCTCGGTGGGCAGGGCCCGGTTCGCCGAGCAGGTGCACCAGGTGAGGAGCCGTGCAGTGGCGGCGGTGCCTTGGTTGGCGGCGGTGCCCATGCAGCGGGGCATGACGTCGTCGTCGAGGTCGGGGCAGCGGTGGCAGTTCGGCGGGCACCGGTGCGTCATGCGACGGCCTCCATGGCGGCGTCGATGCGGGAAGGGTGGGCGTGAGGCATGCGGCGGCCGGTGGACGGAATGGTGCAGCGGTGTCCAGCTGCAGCCCGGCAGTGCGGGCACGGGACTGCCAGGCCGAGGTGTGGGGTTCGGCCGGTTTCGGTGGGGCGGTCTTCGGCGAGGGCTTCGCGGACGGACGGCGGCATGTAGCTGCCGAGCGCGGCCATGCGGCGCTCCACTTCTTCGGCGGCCGGGCCGGAGATGAGTGCCTTGTGCTCGATGGGCGGCTGCTGCCCGGTGGCGACGGCGCGCCGACGGGCGGCGAGGGCGCGCCGGTACGCGGTTTCGTTGTCAGGGTCGACGGGCGGGGCGGGGTCGACGTCGCGGTTCATGCGGTCGCGGACGGTCGCGGCCCACTGGGTGGCGATGTCGGCGGGAAGGATCGGCCACGTCGACTTGGCGTAGTGCCGGTGGGCGGCGGTGACGGCGTAGTCGTAGGGGACGTCGGCGAGGATCCCGGCCCACATGAGGATCTGAGCGCGGCGTTCCTTCGGGTCCTCGCGCCGGACGCGGGGGTCGGCGAGGGCGATTTCGGCGATGAGCTGGGGGATCTGCTCGGGTTCCATCAGGCGCCTCCCATCTTTCTCTGGCGGAGTTCTTCGGCGATGGCCGCCATGTCTTCGAGGTATTCGGTGGTCTTGCTCGGGGGCCCGGCGGTGAGGGAGCGGGGGCCGGTGTACTGCGGGGCGTCCTGGAGGCCGGTCCAGCCGGCGAGGAAGTACCGGGCGCTGTAAGGGGTGTTCTTCGCGGCGGTCCAGGAGCGGGCGGCGTGATCGACGAGGGCGGGTACGCCGACGCGGCGGATGGCGTCGCGGAGTTCGAGCCACTCGGCTGCGCTGAAGGACCAGGAGACGCGCATCTGCCGAGCGCCCATGGCGTCGATGAGCGGCTGAACTTCCCCTCTTCCGGAGACGGTTGCGACCTCCGCGCCGGGGGTGTCGTACGAGGGGGTAGGGGGAGGAGGTACTTCCGAAGGAAGTACCTGGGTAGGGGACGGGGACGGGGCAGCGTTACTAACGGCGTTACGAACCTCGTTGACCTGCGATGACGTGTTGTTTGTCGGGTCGCTTCGTGACGTGTTCGTGTCGCCGTCGTGTCGCCGTCGTGCTTCGTTCGTGTCGCCGGGCGCTTCTTCGCGCTCATCCGTAACGCCGTTACGCGACGCGTTATGTTCCCCGTTACGGGCGGCTTCGCGTTCGGCCTTCTTCCGGTCCCGGAACGCCTTCTGCCGAGACGCGTTGGCAGCCCGGTCTGCCTTCACCCGGGCCCGGTCCGGGTTGTATTCGAGGTAGTCGTGGATCTCCCACCCGTCCTCGGTCCGGTCCCACAGGCCGGCGCTCTCCAACTCAGCCGCGACGGTCTTCGGGCCGCGGATGCGGGCCACCAGTGTCAACTCGCGGTCGAGGATGCGCCCTTCGGTGAGGTTCTCCGAGGCCCAGCAGAGCGCGGAGACGTACAGCCGGAACGCCCGGTCGGACAGCAGCGCGACCTTGCGGTGCGTCGGGAAGCGGTCATCGAGTCGGACCCACGGCATCAGACCTTCGCCCCCTTGCTGCTGTTGCAGGGGCGGCACAAAGTCCGAAGGTTCTCGTCCGTGTCCGCGCCGCCGAGGGACCACGGGTAGATGTGATCGAGCGTGAGATCCACGCTCGTGCCGCAGCGCAGGCAGGCGTTGCCGTCCCGCTCGTAGATGCGGCGCCGCTGCTCGGCCGGGATGATGGCGCGCGGTTCGCTGCGGCACCATCCGAGCAGTTCGGCGTCCAGCTCGTAGCCCGTGGAGACCGGTTGGGCCAGGCCAGCGGCGACAAGTCGCCGAACCTGCGCCGGTGTGCTGTACGAGCGGACGACGTCCTGCGGCACGCGCCAGTCGCCGGGGTGGTAGCGGACGGCCCAACTGGCCAGTCGTACCCACAGACCCACCGCAGCGTTCCCCGCCATGGTGACCTTGGGGTGGGAGAACGTTCGGGAGTCGATCTTCAGCGTGGCCATCTGGCTTCTCTCGTACGGTCGTGGTGGTGCGGGTGGTGGGCCCGGGGCACGGCGGCCCCGGGCCGGGGAGAGTCAGGCGGTGCGGCCGGTCATCTCGTTGAGCGACACGACGGCCATGTCGAACAAGGCCCTGACGCCGTCGGCAAAGGCTTCGGCGGCCTGCTCATCACCGGGCTCGATCAGCGCGTTGAACAGGGCGTAGGCGGTATCCCGCTCACCGTTGGCCCAGGCGGTGCTGAACTGGGCGGCGAACCGCAGCCCGGCCGGGACCTCGGCGATGTCACCGCGCTGGCCGGTCCGAGCGTCGAGGACGAGAAGCCCGAAGGTGCCGCCCTTCGGCAGGTTCGGGCGGGCGTGCCCCGCAGACACCTCAGCAAGAGCGGCGCAGAGGCCGACCGCAGTGGTCGGGCCGCCGGCGAGGAACGGTTCGAACAAGGGGGCGGCCTTCTCTGGCTGTCCGGTCATGCCGTGCGCGAGCGCCGCCATGATCGTGTCCGATGGGTCGTCCTGCGGAACCGTGGGAATCTCGTGCGTCATCAGCGCTGTCCGTTCTGGGAGGCGGTGGCGGTCTTGTACGTGCCGCCGCGGTCGACGAGGTGGTCCGGGGTGACGCATCCCTTGTGGCCGCAATTCGCAGTCAGGTGGCCCTCGGGTCGCTCGCCGTACGTGATCTGCCACGCGAGCTGCATGGGCGTGTACGACGTGCCGTGGATCGTGACGGGGCTGGACCCAGTCCAGGCGGTGTGGCCGTCGGTCAGCGGCGCGGTGCGGTCGGCCCAGACGGTGGCCGGGGTGCGTTCCTGCCGTGCCTGCACCGCGGCGATGATCCGCGTCGCTTCCTCGGGCGGGGTGTCCCGGATGCGGCGGGCGAGTACGACCCGCTCGGCCGGGGTGAGGCCACCGCGGACTCCGGCCCGACGGTGATGGTCGGCGTTACCTTCCTCGGTCATGGCCGCGGTGAGGCATTCCGACCGGACCGGGCATCCGGCGCAGATCTGTCGGGCCAGGCCCGGGGCGGCGTCGCGCTCGGTGTAGGGCGGCAGGAAGATGTCGCCGTGGCCACGGCAGGCGCCGTAGTCGGCCCAGTTCGCCGCCCGAGGCAGGGTGTCGGGTGCGTAGCTCATGCCGCACATCCGAAGATCCCGGCCAGCTGCTTCTTCAGCTGGTCGCGCATGGGCTGGTCCTCCATGTGGCCAGGGGCGACGCATCCGGGGTAGCTGCAGCCGGGCCGGACATGGCCGACCGGGGCGCGGCCGTGCTGCATGACGAACGCAACCCGGCCAGCGGTGAAGCCGCAGCGGTCCCAGCGGAAGAACGGCGTTCCGTCGTTGGTGCGGTAGCCGGTCCATTCCAAGTGGCCCCCGTCGACGGGGCGGGTCCGTTGGCGGAACAGGTCCTGTGGGCTGCTGGCCGCCTTGATGCCGGTCTTGTGCCGGGGAAGGCCGAGCACCTTGCGCGCGGCGGCGACGGCCTTGTCGTCGACGTGGAGGCGTCGGGCGATCTCACGGTCGGAGTGCCCGGCTCGGAGCATGTCGGCAACATCGCTACGGATCTCCATCACGCCGCCTCCTGCTGACGCCGGTGGGCTTTGCGGACGCGGAAGACGGTGCGGTCGGCGCATCCGAGCCGCTCGCCGATCTCGGCCGCGGTGAGGTCCTGTCCGGTGAAGCGGAGGATCTGCTGGTCGCGTGCGTCGGTCGCCGCGGTCTGGCGCTGCCGTTGGCGGGCGGACATCCCAGCCCAGGCCCCGTACCTGCGACCGTCGGCGGAGTCTTCTACGTCCTGCGCGTACTCCCCGCACTCGGTGCGGACGGGACACTGAGCGCAGACCCGCAGGGCAGTCCGTGCGTGCTGGCCGGACCCTTCGGGGTACCAGAGGTCGGGGTCGACCTGGGCGCAGAGCGCGGCGTCCATCCAGTCGAGGCTCTTCACTGGTCCCCCTTCGTGTTGCCGCACCACGTGCAGTTCCAGGTGCGCGGGGTGGGGCCCGGCCCTGCCTGATCGCAACAGGCAGGGACGGGAGTCGGGGTGTGGCGGGTGGTCGTGTGGCCGCAGATGGTGGTGTCGCACCGCAGCCACCGGGTGCCGGGCTCCAGCTCGGCCGTGCCGACCTCAGCGGTGCGTCGGCCGCACTGCTGGCAGGTCATCACCCCGCCGTCGACGGTGTGGGTGGTGAGCCGGTCCCAGCCACGGCACGGGCACGACGCGACGCGCGTGACGGACGGCGAGACGGGTACGGCACGGTGACGGCCGTGCGTGCGGAGCAGGTTGCGGAGCTTCACGGCTTCACCACCGGCTTGTCCGCGCGGCGGGTCTGCCACGTCGCGCCGTGCTCCAGGGCCGGGTTGTCGAGGCTGGTGGCGTTGTCGTACGCGGCCTGGAGCCGGGCGACCTGCCGGATCAGGCGGGCGTTCTCGGCCCGGTACCGGCGTACGGCGCGGACCAGGCTGGCGATGCGGTTCCGATACGTCACGGCGTCCTGGAGGCGGGCGATCCGCACCCGGTTCAGGGCCTCCTCGGCATCGTCGTACTGACCGGCTGTCGTACGGATCGCGGTGAGGCTGGTGCGGGCGTCACGGCGGGCGGTGTCCCGCTGCTCCAACACCCGCTCGTACTGGGCGAGCAGGGCACGGTGCGTGCTGCGGAGAACGAACATCACGCACCTGCCTCGTCGTCGACGAACTCGGCGTCGATCGGCTCGTCGTCACCGGTGTCGAGCGGCTGCGGAAGCTGGGCCACGGGCGTGGCCGGCTGCTGCTCGGCGGCGACGTCGGCGTGCGCGCGGAGTTGCTCGCGGATGTACTCGGCCGAGGTGGGCACCCACTTCGTCAGCCGGTGTGCGGCCGTCTTCAGCCACATGGCTTCCTCATCCGTGTTCCAAGGCGACCAGCTCTTGTCCGCGCTGTCCGACTTGGCGCGGGCCTTCGCGATGTGGCCCTTGTTGAGGACGACGACCTTCGATGTGGCGCCGTCCTTCATCACGGCGTAGGCGTAGGCAAGGCGGAGCTGCCCGCGGTCCTCGGCGTCCCAGTCGATCTCGTGCAGCGGGCGGTCGTCGCGGCCCGGCCGGTACTCGAACCGGTCGTTGCTGTAGACCACTTCGACGATCACTGAGGACACGGCACCGGCCCGGTACATCAGCTCGATCTCGCCCTGATAGCCGCGGACTCCGGTGACCTCGGTGCACCGCTTGGCCTTGTTCCAGCGGGGGACGAGGTAGTACTGCTCGGTGCCCGGCTCCAGACCGAGGCGGGCGGCGTCGAGGAGGACGGACATGAACTGTCCGACGTCGTTCTGTGCGGCCTGGAGGAGCTTCGGGTCGCGGCGCAGGAGACCCTGCGTGGTGCGGATCCAGGCGCCGACGCGCTTCTGCATGTGGGACGGCATGACGAGTTCGATGTCGCCGCGGCACTGCGCGACGAGGGCGCCGGGGCCGGACTCCTGTACGGCGACGGCGGTAGACACGGTGGTCGTGGTCATGTGGTGCTCCGGTTTCGGGCGGGTTGAAGTGAGTGGGTGCGGCCGTCGCGGACGGTGCGGGTGGCGACCGTGCGCTGCTCGCACACCGCGCGCCGGCCGGTGCCGATCTCGTCGAGGAGGAGGCCCGCCGCGGCCCGCTTCTCCTCGTCGGCGTCCTTGGCGGCGGCGAGGGCGGCGAAGTACCGGTCCCGGTGGGCGGTCGACACCTCGATGTCGATGTCGTCCTGGCCCTCCGGCAGGGCCTTGATGGTCTGGAAGGTGGCGGCGTGGCCGTCGATGTCGGGACGCTCGTTCTTCCGCAGGGTCCGCATGAACTCGGCCCCGGCGTCCCGCATCAGGTCGGTCTCGGCCTGGTCGTAGTCGACGACGTACTCGCGGTACTCCGACCCAGCGATCAGGACGGCGACGTCGCACCGGCGGGCACCCAGGACGTCCATGTACCAGAGGCACTGGGCCCGGTAGTGAACGGGGATCTCGTCGGTTCCGGGCTTGCCCCACCCGTGGTCGTCGCGGGCGGTCTTCGCCTCCAGCACGGCCGGAGGGACCCACTCCTCGGGCTTGTTCCTGGGGTGGAGGACCCTGTCCGGGTTGGCGATCTGCCACGGGTACCCCGGCGCGGCGTACGTTGCCGACTCACACACAGCCCAGTCGGGGTGGTTGAGGGCGAACCGGTCGCAGATGGCGGGCTCGTGGACCTTCCCCCAGTACATCTCCTCCGACTCTTCGACCGGGGCGATGAGCCCCTGCTTCCGGTGCCAAAGAGAGAAACGGGACTCGTACGGGCTGATGCCCATCACGGCGGCGATCTCGGAGCCGCCGATACCGGCCGCGCGGGCGGCGTGCCAGTCGGTGGAGCCGGGCTCGAACCATCCGAGGATGGTCGGGCGGCCGGCGGCCGGGGCTTCGGCCCCGGCCTGCGCGACGGTTGTCATCAGGCGTCCGCCTCCGGGTCGTACTCGGCGGCGACTTCGATGCGGGTGACGGTGTAGTCCGTCGGCTGCTCGTCGTCCTCGGGCCCGATGACGAGCTCGTACGGGTCGTTCGGCTCGGACTCGTCACCGAGCCAGTCGAAGACCTTGCCGTCGAACTCCGGGGAGTTGTTGAGGGCATCGGTCTCGCAGTGGATCCGGGCGGCGTCCTGGTTGGTGTACGTGCCGAGCGGGGTCATGCCCCACGCGGCCCGGTAGACGTACTCGACCGCGGGCTCGGTCTCCAGCTGCGGCGCGGCCGGGGCAGTCTGAGCGGCCACGAGGGCGAGCGTTGCGTGCACCTGCGCCTCGGCAGCGAGCGCGGCTCCGACGACCGGGTCGGCGCCGTCGCCGTAGGTGAAGTGGTGGGCGCGGGCGGCGAGACGCTCGGCCTCGCGGTAGTGCTCGGGTCCGGTCATGCGATCACTCCGGTGGTGGTCAGGGCGGCCACGAGGACCAGCCCGAGAAGGGGGAGGGCGAGGATGAGGAGGCAGGACGCTCCGGCGGCGGGGGCCTGGTCGTAGCCGGCCCGGTCCTGGAGTTCGCGCATGCTGCGGCCCGTGGTAGGCCGGGTGTCGCGGGTCCAGGTCCCGGCGAACGTGGACGGGCGGTCGCTCATGCCGCGCTCGCAGGGGTGGCCTTGAACTCGCGGCGGTAACGCCACTGGAGCGCCCTCGCATTGGTGTTCTCGCGCCACTCGATCGGACCGTGGCACCGTCGGAACGGGTCGTGGAACCACTCGCGCCGCATCGCCAACTCGCCGCATCCGGGGCACTGGATCTCCGGCCCGACCGGGGAGCAGCCGATCACGTCGCTCCGCTGCCACCGGTCGAGGCGGCGGATTTCGAGGCTGCCGTCGATCGCCTGCTCACCATCGAGGTTGGGGTAGTCCCCGCCGTCGGCCCAGCACTTCAGAGCCTCGTCCTCGGTCGCCCCTGGCGCCTTGATGACGTAGACGCTCGTGACCTCGACAACGATCGGCCACTGCATCTCGTCCAGGTCCCACGCACCATGCTTGCGGGCGGCCCGCTCGATCAGGTCGGCGACGTCGGCGTCCGGCTCGGCCGGCACGGGGCGGGGGTACTTCTGCCCGAAGTACTCGTGGTGTCCCGCGTGTCCCAGCTGGAGCTGGCAGTCACGGGAGGAGTACGTCTCGCCGTCGTTGTACAGCTGCTCTTCGCACTTCATCGGGCGCCTCCGTGGGCGTGGTTGAGGCGGAACACCCGGCGGCCGGGGTCGGTGTCGTCGAGGACGAGCAGCCCCTGTCGTGCGAGGACGGCGAGGTCCTGCCGTGCGGTCCGCCGGAACGGGGCGTCGTACGCGCGGGACCGGTACAGCTCCCGTACGCGGCGGGTGGTCCACTCGCCCTGGTGGTCCCGGACCGCGCGGCGCAGCAGGGCGAGACGATCAGCGGCAGCCATCACGCACCACCCTTCTCGCCGACCTGGCGGGCTCGCTGGAGGGTGTGCCGGGCGTCCTCGAACCGGGCCAACTGCGCGGCGGACGAACTCTCATCGGCCATGCGGCGCAGCAGGTCAGCGGCCCAGTGCTTGCCGGGAGTGGTGGCCCAGAACACGCGGTCGTTCTCGGCGACGATGGCGTCGGCGGCCTCGGCCAGCACCTCGGCGCGGTGCATCGCGACGTGGTCGTGGTCGTCGCGGGTGCACCCGAAGTCGATGGCCTCACGCAGGTGGTCGGCGGCGTTCATGCGGCACCGCCCCACTGGACCGGCGGGAGACCGCGCTCGACGCGGAACTCGTCGACGGCCTTGGCACAGCACGCGGGCTCGCCCTCGGCGCTGTGCTCGTCCTGATTGGTCGAGGCGTCGGTCGCCTCGTCAGCCGTCAAGCACTCGAACTCGGAGCAGCAGTGCGTGCAGAGCACGACATCGGCGGACGTGAATGCGGCACTGAACCCGGGGAACTCCTCGGCGAGAAGCTTCCGCACGGCGGGCCAGACCTGCGTGCGGAGCGCTTCGGTCTCGTGCGCGTAGTCGTCAGCGGTCCAGTACGGGCTGACGGGCGGGGAGATGGTGAGGCGGCCGTTGATCTGAGCGGTCCTTTTCACAGCGCACCGTCCTCGTTGTCGTGGGTGAGCACCCAGCGGCGGGCCTTCAGGTCCCACTCGATGTGCTCGTCGCTGAACGGGGCGCTGATGTGGCCGTCCGGCTCGACGTGAAAGATCACGCCCGCGTCCACCAGGGCATTCAGCCCGGCCACCGCCCGCTCCCACGGGCTCACCGGGGCAGGTTCCGCGCGGACCCCGGCCTCGAAAGCGTCGGCCGCGAGGTGCAGTTCGTACACCCACTCCCCGGGGCAGCTCATCCACACCTCGTCGGCCTCGGAGTGCTCCGGGCACTGCGCGGACCACTCGTCCGCCACTCCCCGCAGCACGGCGGCCGGGGCGGGCTGGGACTCCAGCTCGGCGATCCGGGCCCGCAGCCGGTCCACCTCGGCGGCCGGAGTGATGAGGTCAAGCGCGTCAGACCACGGGAACCGACCCTCCTCCCCGTGCCTGCCGAGCACCTCCACCGGCGCGACCTTGTAGGCCAGGGAGTCCGCCCAGTCGTGCCAGGCGTCACGCTCGGAGCGCAGCCGGTCCACCTCGGCCAGCAGCGCCGCGAGGTGACCACTGATCACCGGCGCTACACGGTCGGACATCAGCTCCAGCAGATCGAGCGTGCGGATCTCCCGCTCACGCTCCGGTGTCAGCGAGGTGTCGCCAGACGGCTCCTCCGCCGGGGCGGTCGGCTGCTCCACGTCCCGGTGCCACAGGTACGACGGGGCCGTGTCCACGTGGATGGCGTCTCCCCGGTCGTCTGTTCCCGTGACGCGCATCCCGCACTCGGTCTCGTCCGTCGCCCGGTTGTGGAACGTCAGAGGCTGGTCGAGCTCCTCGGGGGCGCCGCCGACCGTGAAGCGCACCATGTCGTAGGGGTGCCACACCCGATCACCGGGCTGAAGGGCGTCGGTCCGGACCCGGTCCGGCATCATCGGGGCGCTCATCGGCCGCCCTCCTTGTCGAGGGCAGCGACCAGGCCGCGCAGGCGAATCTCAAGAATCACTGCGGCGCGGATCACGGACTGGGCGTCGTGAATGTTCGCGTCGGTCACGTCAGCGAGTGCCTCGCGAGCCAGATCCACCGCAGAATCAAGCGGCGGCACCCAGTAGAAATAGCGGTCCGAGTCATACAGCGGCGTGTGGTTGGTCGGGGCGTTCATGCCGCACCCGCCTCACGCTGCGACGGAACCGGGCGCAGCCCGGACACCCTCAGCAGCCGATCAGCCAACTCCCGTCCACGGTGCCCGTACAACGGAACCCGAGACGAAGCACGCTCGACGAGATCGGCAACGAGCTCCTCGGACGGGAGACGCCCCTCCTCCGGAGTGCGCTCGGTGTCGGCGAGGTCGGCGAGTCGGTCCCAGAGCCCGGTGTCATCCGGGTCGAGGAGGGCGTCGAGGACGTCCCCGACGACCAGCCGCGTCAGCGCAGCCATGTCGAGAACGACAGCAGTCGGGGTGACCTCGACACTGATCGGGATCGGCCCAGTGATGGGCGCACGGTCGTCAGGCGTCGCGCTCATGCCGCCACCGCCGAAACGATCTCGTTCATCAGCGTCTCGCCGGTCGGCACCGACACCGACACACGCACCGGCACGCGCACACCGCTGCTCCCAGGAGGCGTGAACGTGGTCAGCGACCACAACTCCAGCCCGTCGAACGAGGGCGCCTTACGCACCACACCGCCCAGCAGAGACAGCCACGGCAGCAGGTCGTCAGCGTCGGCAACCGACACGTACACGGCGTCCGGGCGGGAGATGACCGTCGGGGCCGGCAAATCCTCGTAGTTCAGGAGCGATTCGACGGCGGCACGGTTGTCGCTGATCGCAGCGAGTCGGGCGCTGATCGCGTCAGTAGGATTGGTGTTCACGGTGACCTCTTCTTTCTGTGTGGTTGAGGTGAGCCGAGGGGTCGTCCGGACCTGGCCGTCCGGTGCGGCCCCGCTTCGTAGATCAGGCCGACGCAGCGAGCTGCTGCTCGTCCGCCATCCAGGCGGCGACCTTGTCCAGGTCGAACCGCCGGCCACGGAACCGGGTGGGCTCGACGGGGCAGCCGTTCTTCACCCACTCGTTGACCGTCCAGTTGGAGACCCCGTAGCGGGCCTGGAGCTGGGCGGTGGTGAGTAGAGGTGTCAGACCGACGGTGCGAAGCGTTGCTGTGCGGTCAGCGAGGGTGGACATCAGGGGTAGACCTTTCAACTGTGTCGGTTGAAACTGCGGGCATGTCGAAGTGCTCCTGGAGCGGTTCATCGAGGGCGGTGGCCATGAGCCACGCGGTACGGAGCCGGCACCCGGCGGTAGCAGTACCCCCACTCCCGGTGACTTTCCAGACCGTTGCCGCACTGATCCCTCGCCCGGTCGCATCCACCGCCTTGGTGGCCGCGGCAAGCTGTTCGGCGGAGAGTCCCTTCCGCTTCATCGCTTCGCGGAGTGGCCGGCCTTCGCCCTTGCGGATCAGGTTGGTCATGTGTGCCTCGCGCCAGGTGGTGACGATGCGGCCAAAGTGCCGCCGTTGACACATTTCTACTGTGTCAGTATCGGTCGGGTCAAGTGAGTAGCGGTGAGTTTCGATGAGTTCGCCTACAGGGGTGGCGCCTATTCGAATGCGTGTCCTACTGTCTGCATATGCCAAGGTCCACGGCGCGCGACGGGGAGGCCACGCGCCGTCGAAGCAACCCGGCGTGCCTCTACTTTCACTTGCAAAAGTAGAAGATCAACAGGCAATCTTGACTCTGTGGAAAGCCATAAGCAGCAACAGGAGCCCGAAGACCTGGCGCAGCTGATCGCCCGCCTCAAAGACACCTACAGTGTCAGCGACTCGGAGATCGCGCGCCGGATCGGCGTTGCAGCTGCCACCGTGAACTCCTGGGTCCACAGAAAGCGCGGCACTGGCCGCGGGCCCAACCGGGAGAAGCTCCGGGCACTGCACCGCGAGTTCCCGAAGTTCACCGAGGCCGAGATCTTCGCCGCCGCCGGCCGCAAATCCCCCGGACCGCTCAACCCCGAGGCCCGCGAGCGGATCCTCGCCCTGATCGACGAACTCACCGAAGATCAGCAAGAGATGACAGAAGTTCAGATCCGGGCCCTCGTGGAGCGCAACCGAATGTCGGCATCCTGAGTCTGACTAAACGGAATCTGTTACTCTCCGTGCACGGCAAGTGACCAAACCGCACCCCGGAAGTCGCATATTCCACTTCCTGGGGGTACGGTTCTCCACACAGCGATGCCCTCCCCCATCGGTACAGGTAACCCAACTCGCCTGCGTATACGGGGGACTCATGTGTGTCCGCGTTGTATTCACTCACCGGCTCCAGCCCCGTGACCCCTGGGATCCCGTGAGACGCGTCATCACACTCCCCGCAGCGCTCCCACCCTCCCACGCCACCATCGTGGTTCGCGCCGTCCTCAGCGAACTGGCTGTGGAACAGCCCCGATCCGGTGCAATCTGCTTCTGCGGAGAGCCGATCCAATCGGTTCCCGCAGTACCCCAGCAGCGGAGGACCAGAGTGATGACCCATGGCTCGTAGCGCAACGAACAACCCCCGACAGCTACGCAGCAAGACCTGCGGATGCCAGCAGTGCATGACGCACTACCCACCCGAGGAGCACGACCCGCGAAAGCGACGTCGCGACTGCACCGGATCGTGGCAGGCCCGCTACCGCGACCCGGCCGGGAAGCAGAAGGCAAAGAACTTCCAGAAGAAGGGCGACGCCGAGGACTTCCTCGACGACGTACGAACCCGCGTCCGGCGACGCACCTACAACGACCCGAAACGCGGCGAGATCACCCTCACTGCATGGTGGGAAATCTGGTGGCCGGCCCAGCCGACCCGAGCAGTCACAACCACAAACCGCAAGCTCTCCAACTGGAACGCCCACATCGAACCGAAGTGGGGGAAGTGGCGGCTGTGCGACCTCGAATACATGGAACTCCAGGGCTGGCTCACTCGCGAGGTGAAGGGGCACCACACCCGTAAGAAGGTGTTGGAGCTCCTCAGTGCGATGCTTCGCGGCGCGGTGAAGGACGGGAAGCGAATCCCGTTCAACCCGGCAGCCGAGATCGAGATCGAGGCACCCCCGAAGAAGCACGCTGACGATCTCCGGCCCCCGACGAGGGAACAGTGCGCGCTGATCCGCAAGCACACGCCGATGTACTACCAGCCCCTGCTGGTCTTCCTGGAGCAGACCGGTCTGCGGTGGGGTGAAGCGACCGGTCTGCGGTGGGGAAACGTAGACCTCGAAGCAAAGCACCTCAAGGTCAAGGAAGTGCTCAGCGAGGACAAAGGAACGCTGTTCCGGAAGCCTGCTCCGAAGTCGACGGCCGGGTTCCGTACCGTGCCGCTCACGCCGGATGCGATCGCGGCCGTGCTGACGATGGTGGCCCGGTGGCGGCCGAAGGACACGGTCTCTCCCTTCGGTGATGGGAGAGATCTGCACTCGGACGAGCTGGTCTTTCGCGGGCCGCAGGGCGGCGTGCTGACCCGGCACAACTTCCGGAGGACATGGATTCCCGCGATTCAGGCCGCTGGCCTGGCCCGGGAGGTCATCAATCCGGAGACGAAGCGGGTCGAGTGGTGGCCCCGAGTCCACGATCTGCGACACGTGTTCGCGACGTGGCTGAAGGATCTGGGCGTGCAGGAGAAGGAAGCGCAGACGATCCTCGGACACGACCGCGGGTCCAAGGTGACGTGGATCTACCAGCACTCGCCGGAGGACGTGGCGGCCCAGGTGCTGGCGCTGATGGCTCCGCCAGCACCCCCTGTTCGAACGCTCCGGGCTGTGGCGGGGTGAGGGTCCACATGGAGTCCACAAAACCCCCTCACGGAATCTCACCGAGACTCACCGAGATACATTTTTGCTGGTCAACCCCCCGGGCCGGCGGGCTCATTGAGGCTCATTCAGCCTCACAGGGGCTCAAGATCGCTTTCCGTTTTCTCCTAAAGCGGGTGTCGCAGGTTCGAATCCTGCCGGGGGCACCAGGCCAAAGGCCCCGGACCGGTCACGGTCCGGGGCCTTTGGCATCTACTTATTCCAAGTGGACACGACGACGGCGATGCGGTCTCCGGTACCGATCTCCTGCTGTGCGGATCAACAGCAGAGAACCTGTGCCACGGCCTGGCTGAAGTCGCCGGTCGCGAGCGCCTTGACCGGGATCGTGAAGTACAACGTTCCGGCGTCCCCCCAACCCCATCCGAGTTCGGTGTCCTCGGCAAGCTGGAGCAGATGGACGGCTGGACCGTCGGCGTCGCGGGACGACACCTTGAGCGTGTACGAGGTGTCCGGCCAGCCGAAGGCGCAGTGACTCCCGGCGGTGTTCCCGTCGAGATCTCCCATCTCATCGAGAATGAGTGATGCCGCGCCCCAGTGCTGGTCCCTGTCGAACTCCACGTCCTCGTCCTCGACGTCCCAGCAGTCCGGGAGCATGGCTGCCTCAGCCGCCTGGACAGGTACAGCCGGGTAACGTCTCGCTGGTTCGGGTGCCCTCGTCTCTACTGCCCGTGCCGGATCGACGGAAATGACGCGGTATGCCGCAGACGCGGACATGTCCAGTTGGCGGTACTCCTCGTACGGCAAGTCTGGATCGAGGTAGAAGAAGTTGAGCAGGCCGGGTCGTGTGGGCAGTTCGTTGCCCAGCCAGGTGGCCAGAGCATCGGTGTCCAGCACGGCATGCAGGGACAACGGAACCCCGCTCTGTTCGGGCCAGCAGGTCTCCGGTTCGAGGAGAGCAGGCCCACCAAGTCGGCATTGCCCAGTGGCCTGGACAGTTCCCGCTGGGCGGACCAACTGAAAGCCTCGGCGAGCCATGGCAGCAAACTGCCGACCGGCCTTCTCACCGAGCCGATCTGTGCATGCGTGACTCAAACCGGCAGGGTCATCGAACTGCATGCCAGGATCTTCACAATCTCCGCTCGGTCTCTACCACCTTGGGTACGAGGCGCGCCCCTTGCCCGCAGACGGACTCTGACATCTACGCCTGGCATCAACGGCGTCGGACAGAGGCGTACATGAGCACGCCTGTCTTGCCGCTGTGGTGCATGGCCTCCCTGCCAGGGGCAACTGCGGATCGAACTCCTGAAGCGGATGCCGCAGGTTCGAATCCTGCCGGCGGCACAGATCATCGTCATACCGGCAGGGGCGCCGTCCCGGTGAGGACGGCGCACCTGCCGGGCACCGCCGGGACTCGACCAGGCGCGGTGCGACGGTGGCCTGTGGTCGAACCGGTGTCCTCCCGCGTCAGGTCTCAGGGAAGCTCTCGGTACGCGGCTATCGGACGTCGACGAAGTCGCCGGTCGCGTTGACCGCCGGAGTCGTCGCCGTGCCCGCGAAGCTGTAGCGGAAGTAGCCGTCGGTGGAGGCGGTGACGGTCGTCCTGAGGTTGCCCGTCGAGTTGGACTTGATCGTCTTCACCGTGGTGTAGGTGTTGCTGCCCTTCTTGCGGAACTGCAGCTTCACCGACTGGTTCGCGTAGCCGTGGTACTTGTTGTCCTCCCAGTTGGCCCGGGAGAGCTTGCCGGTGACCGTGATGGTCTTGCCCTTCTTCACCGGCTCCGGCGAGGCGTCGACCGTCAGCTTCGAGTAGCGCTGCACCTTGAACGTGGTGGCCGCGTCCCGGTGGATGTAGTCGTAGTCGTTGGCGGAGACCAGCGTGCCGAGTTTCCAGGTGGCCGCCGCGCTGTTGTTGACGAAGCCGGTCGACGCCTGCGGGTCGAACGTCAGCGTGCCCGTGCAGGTCGACGTGGTGGCGCTCGCCTTGACGCATGTGATTTCGTCGTCCCAGACCTGCGCGAAGTTCGGCTTCGGACCGACGGCGCTGATGTACGTGGTCTTGGCGATGCCCGAATCGTCCGACGCGGTCACGGAGACCTTGGCGGACACCACCTTGGTGGTACCGACCACGACCGGCTTGCCGCCGTTGATGACGACCTTGTCGATCGTGATGTCGCCGCTGCCGCCGTCTTCCGCCTGGGCGGCGGTGGCGCCGATCGCGGTGGCGACCAGCGCGACGCCGGTGCCGAGCAGGGTAAGCCGCATGGTTGTACGCATGAATGTCCCCCCACGGAGTCTTTGATGGACCAGAGGGAGCGTACGGCGTCGGCCAATGGTCCACCACGCTGTCGGGGGCAGCTGCCAGTGGAGGCCGGTACCAGCCGGGCGGGCCGACGCCGAAACGCTCGCGGTCGAGCACTTTCCCCCCTGCCCCGGGCAACGTCGTCCAAGGCGGCCCGAACAGTGTCGCCGCTCGCGTCAAGTGCCTTATCTGGAAGTCCACTTGGACCCTCTGGTCCGACTGGCGCGGCCGGGGCCGCGTCACCCGTCGGTACACCACTTTCGTAGAGTCGGGGCAATGAACCCGGACCACACGCCCGACACCGACGAGCTGCTGCGCGGTACGTACGCCCGGCTGCTGCCCGCCGACTCGATCACACCCGAGATCGCCGGCTCCCTGCGCTACGCACGGCTCGTGGCCGACGGCCTCGTCTTCGCCTACGCCCTCGACCGGCCCACCGACGTACGGATCCTCACCGACCCGGACGTGGAGCGCGTCGGCCTGGAGGAGCTGGGGCAGGCGGCGTACGGGAACCTGATGCGCGTACCTGTCACACACGAGGAGATCCCCCTCGAAGGAACGATCCTGCATTCCTTCTACGGCGACTCGCACTTCGTCGGCAGCAAAGCCCTGTTCCTGTCCGCCGCGGTCCAGCAGGTCACCGGCGAGTCGCTTCCGCACTCCGGTGCCCTTGTCGTCATGCCGAGCCGCCACAACCTGGTGTACCACCCGATCGCCGACGGCACGGTGGTCGACGCCGTCAACAGCCTCGCCGCCTACGCGCTGGGGGCCTTCGAGGACGGGCCGGGCGCGCTGTCCCCGCGGGTCTACTGGTGGTACCGCGGCGGCCTGAAGTCGCTCACGGTCATCGACGAGGACACCCGGTCCTTCTCCATCCAGCCGCCGCCACGACTGCTCAGCCTGATGAAGGGCCTGGTCCGCCTCGACCGCGCCGGACGACTCGCGACCCGTACCGCCGACGAGGCAGCCGCCCCCGGCCTCGCCGAACTCGCCCGTGCCACAGCCGAGTCGACAGCAGGTCTCTCCCAGGCCCCGACCGCCGACCTGGGAGACTCCTTCGCCTCCGCCGTCGCCCACGCCCACGCCCGCTGTGCCACCGATCCCGGGGCAGCGCACATCGATACGTGGAATGCCTGGGCCACCGCCGTACAGCTCGGCTCCGCCCTCTTCACCGGTGCGCAGCCGCAGGACTGCCGACTGGGCGAGGACCTGATCCGGCAGCTGCCGGCCACCCCCGCAGCACCGCCCGCGGACGCCCGTGCCTGGCTCGACGCCCTCTACCTGGCGATCGTGTGCCGGGAGGGCGAGCGGATCCGCCGACTGTGCCAGGTGCCGCTGGAGACGCTGCGGCAGGACGACTCCGTCGACGAGTACGTGCTGTGCTGGATCGACACCCTGCAGACCTACTTCTCCGAACGCGACTCCATGGACGCGGTCGTGGAGAAGCTGGTCGCCACCATGAAGGCGTCCGGGCCCGACGTGAGTCACGCGCCGATGGAGTTCGTGAACGGGATCGACTACCAGCCGATCGCGCTCTTCCACCGTCTCATCGCGCGGGACCACGACATCTTCGCCGAGGCACTCGCCGAAGCCCTCGCGGAACACGGCTCCCACTGGGGCGAGTCGGCGGCACCGCGCGCCCAAGTGGCCCTGGGGCCACTGGCGATCGCGAGCCTCGCCTTCGACCACGGGTTCCCCATCGCTCCAAACCAGCCACACCTGCCCCTGTTCCTGCTGAACCGCGAACGGATCGAGGAGATCCCCAGCCCCTGACCCTGGTGGGGACGGAAGGCGCGTGATGCTGTGGCTTTGAGGAACCGGCAGGATCCGCACAGGCGTCGTCGCCGGAGCGACGTCGCGCAACCACATCAAGGAGGCAGGGTATGGAGCCGGACCCCTCGATAGGGGAGTTGCTGGTCACATTTCTCTTCGTGGGGATCATCGCCGTCGTGACGATGTCGTTGATCGTGTTCCCCATCATCGGGGTCGGGATCTGGACTGTGTCGCGAGTGCGCCGCAGACGTAGTCGCAGCCGTCAGTGACCGGACCGGTCAGGGTCTGCACCTGCGCATACGTGGGCCCTCCCCCGGCCACCGGCCTGCCCGCCCGGATGTCCGCCGCCGCGTCCAGCGCCGCCCCGAGCGCCGTCCGGAACAGCAGCGAGCCGAGGCTCACCCGGCGTACCCCGAGGTCACCGAGTTGGCGGACGGTGGGACCGGAGGGCGTGTAGAGAATGTTGAGAGGGGTTTCGAGCCGCTTCACCAGGGTGGCGATCTCCGAGGGATCGGTCAGCCCCGGTACGAACACACCGTCCGCGCCCGCCTGTTCGTACGCCTGGAGTCGGGACGTCGTCGCGGCCTTCTCCCGGCCGCCCAACCAGTACGTGTCCGTACGGGCGTTGACGAATAGGTGCGGTACGGCGGCCCTCACCGCGGCGATCTTCGCCGCGTGGAGCGCCACCGGAGCGAGGGTGCCGTCACTGCGGCCGTCCTCCAGATTGATGCCGACCGCCCCGGCGTCCGCCAGTTCACGGGCCAGTAGCGCCACCTCGTCGGGGTCGTCGCCGAACCCGGACTCGGCGTCCACGGAGAGCAGACAAGGCCCCGTCCCGAGCCGCCGGGCCAGCAGCAGCGTCTCTGCCCTGGTCGCTCCCGCACCGTCCGGCAGGCCCGCCGCGGCGGCCACTGCGAGGCTGGTCGTGGCGATGGCCGGAAAGCCCTGCCCGGCAAGGGCGGACGCCGAGGCATGGTCCCAGGCGTTGGGAATCAGGAACGGCGGACCGGACGAGCGGTGCAGCGCGGCAAACACGGTGGCGGCGGTGGCCATGGGCAGCGCGGCTTCGCCGGGCGCGTTGTGCGGTGTCATGGCTTCCGTGTCCGGCGTCATGGCTTCCGTGTCCGGCGTCACGGCTTCCGTGTCCGATCCGGGTGGGAAGCGGGTGCACCGGCCGCCGACAGGTCCCCCACGGAGTCCGCGTAGTACGCCGATCCCTCCAGATGGAAGGCGAGTTGGCGGAACGTCCACCCCTTTCCCGGCGACCGGTCGAGCTGGTCGGGTGTCAGGGCGTCCAGACGGTTCGCCCAGATCCTGGCCAGGCGGACGAGCCTGCTGCGCGCCTCGTCGAGGTCGGCCTCGGTGAACGGGGCGAGGTCCGCCTCGGTCGTGGTGGCGGAGGCGTGCCAGTGGTCCGGCTGCGTCTCCTCACCCACGAGTCTGGCCTCCATCTCCGCGAGATGGTCGACCATGTGGTCGGCGACACGACGGATCGCCTTGTGCGGGGTGTAGATCCGGTCGTCGGCGGGGATGGGGCGACCGTCCCATCCGGTCCAGGTCCCGGCGAGGCCCAGGACGTGGTCGACCATGGCCGTCAGGATCCGCGCGGGGTCGCGGTCGTCGGTCACCGGGGCTTCGTCGAGGGTGTCGGGGGCATCCTGCGTGACCAGGCCGGACGCGTCGGGCGCGTGCGATGCGTCGGACGTGTGTGGTGCGTCGGACGCGTGCAGTGCGTCGGGCTCGTGCAGTGCGTCGGGCTCGTGCAGTGCGTCGGACGCGTGCAGTGCGTCGGGCTCGTGCGGTGCTTCGAGTGCGTCGAGTACGTCGGGTGCGTGCTTCATGTCCGTCATGCCTCGACGCTAGATCCGTAAGGCTTCGGTGCCCGCCGAACCGTTGTCGGCGCTTCCCGGGTTCAGGACGACGTGACGTCCCTCGACCGCGGGCGCCGCCCCGGCGAGGCGCAGTTCGGGCACCAGTAGCCCTCCTGTCGGATGAATATCCATCCGAGCTCCCCGATGTACGGGGAGGCGACGGTCGCGCTGTGCAGCACATGGCCGAACAGGTCGGTCTCGATGTCCGGGGGCGGCTCGGCGACGACCAGGTCGAACACGGCTCGTGTCTGGCAGCCCCGGCGGTCGCACGCGAGGTGGAACCGCACAGGGCCGGGCGGCTCTCCGTCCGTGGTCAGGCTCATACGTCAACTATGACCGCGGAGTCGGCCCCGCGATGCGGATTCCGGGTCATCGAGCCACCGGCCCGGGATGTCACCCTCGACCGGGTGACTCCGGGGCCGGGTTCAGCGCAGTTCCTCCGGGCACGGTGTGCCGGGTGACAGCTGGTAGGGCGCGGCAAGCCGGTACACGCCCGGCCGCGGCGCGAGCAGTTCCGTCCACTCGTCGCCGTCCGCGTCCTCCTCGACCTTGATCAGGCAGCCGTTGGTGTTGAGATACGTCCGGGGGCTGTTCTCGTCCTCGCGCTGCTTGGACGCCTCGGTCTCCTGCGGCCGCTCCACGCTCTTGCCCTTCTCGTCCACCAGGGCGAGCCAGCGCGAGTACGGGATGCGGATCAGGATCCGGCCGGGTTTCTTCACATGGATGGTCAGTTCGCCGGCACCGGCCCGGTCCACGGTGGCCGGTGGGTCTGCCAGCGGTACCGGGCTGTCGACCTCGAAGAGCCGCCAGTTGGCGTCCGACCAGATCGGCTTCAGATAGGGCAGCCCCTCGTCGACCAGCTCCGCCTCCTGCACGGCGCCGGTGGAGTCCGGGGTTCCCTTGGGCAGCACCACGTAGTGCACGGCCCAGCGGTCGAGCCACTCGCGGTATTCGGCGCTGTTCAGGGTGTCGTCGTAGAAGAGCGGATTGCGTTCCATGTCCGCCTGCCGGTTCCAGCCACGGGCCAGATTGACGTACGGCGCGAGCGCGGACGCCTCCCGGTGGCTGCTGGCGGGCACGACCTCGACCCTGCCGCGTTCCGCGCCGACCTTCTGGAGCTCATTGACCAGGGGGGCCAGCTCACGCGTCCAGGAGGCGGCGGGAGCGGTCCGGACGATGTCGTCGACGCTCTTGAGGCCGATCCAGAAGTTCATCCCGACGAACGCCAGGACCAGTGCGTACCAGCGCCGGGAGCGAGGCTTCGCGTACGGCAGCGCGGCAAGCAGCACCACACCGGCGAACAGCATCGCCAGCCGGGTGACGTTCGAGCCGATCTGCGAGTCGATCACATAGGTCAGCAGCGTCCCGACCCCGTACACGGCGGCGGCGGTGCGGACCGTCTTCCAGTCGCGCGGTACGAGGACGAAGACGAGGGCCGCGAAGAGGAACGGCAGCGACAGGGTCGCGAGCGACATCGGCTGCGTGCCGGAGAACGGGAACAGCCACGCGGAGAGCGCCACGACCACGACCGGCGCCAGGCCCAGCGCGTACGCCCCGGGGCGCCGTTTGTTCAGGAAGAGCGCGGCGGCGACCACGCCGAGAAACAGTCCGGCCACGGGGCTGCTCGCCGTCGCCAGCCCGGCGAGCGGGGCGGCGACGGCCGCCTTCGCCCACCGCTTGTACCGCCAGCGGTGCGGCCAGCAGAACACCGCGGCGACCGCCCCCACCGCGAACATCATGCCGAGCCCGAACGTCACCCGCCCGGACAGCGCGTTGCACAGGTACGCGAAGACCCCGGCGAACGAGCAGGCGAGCGGGTTGCGTACGGCCCGGACCCGGACCAGGATCAGCGCCGTCAGCGCCGCCGAAACGGTCCCGGCGATCATCATCGTCGTCCGCACGCCGAGCACGGACATCAGATACGGCGACACGACGCTGTACGAGACGGGGTGCATGCCCCCGTACCAGGCGAGGTTGTACGCCGTACCGGGATGCCGGCCGACGAACTCCGCCCAGGCGTCCTGGGCCGCGAGGTCACCACCGCTGTTGGCGAAGAAGAAGAACCAGAGCAGGTGGGCGACCGCGGCGACCACGGTCGTCAGTAGGACCGGATGGCGGTGGCACCGCTGCGCGAATGCGGCCGCGGGACCTGCGCCGTCCGGCGCGGACCGCCGCGCGGAGCCCTGTTCGGGGTCCACGAGGCCCGTGCTGTGCTTCGCCCGTCGCGGCTCAGCAGTGGTCACTGCGACTCTCCCCGTCCTTGCCCGGACATGTGGTCGGAACCGACGGTGTACCGCGCGGGCCTCATGTGCCGGAAGACGCGTCCCGGGATCCACGCGTTGCTTCCGGGACGCTAGCACGCACCGCATCACTGCCCGAAAGGGGTCGTACGGAACGGGTCATTCCAAAGCGGGCTGTCGCAATCGCCCAAGATCTTTTATTCACACGATCAGGGAGTTCCCATGCGCGGATGACAAGCACGCACCGCAACGCTCGCGGCCTCGGTGGGCGTGATGGCGCTCGGCACCATGGCCGCCCCCGCCCAGGCCGCCGCCGCCGATCCGGTGGGCCTCTGCGGTTCGGGATATTCGGTCATCGACTCGCACAAGTTCCAGTCCGTCCCGGGCACCGTCTATCTGCTCTACAGCGCCAGTGCCGGCAAGAACTGCGTGGTCACGATCCGCAACACGGCCGGAAAGGCCGCCTACATGGAGGCGGGGCTCCAGGTGCAGGGCGGCGCGACCCAGTACGACAGCGGCTCCTTCACCGCGTACGCCGGGCCGGTGCGCCTGGCTGCGGGCGGCAAGTGTGTGAAGTGGGGAGGCATGCTCGGCAGTGACGAGTCGTGGACGAGCGGGTGGAGCCACTGCGGTTGACCGGTACGCCACCGGAACGAACCGGGCCACGCAGCGCCTGCCGCGCTGCGTGGCCCAGGTGCGTTCCGGACGCCTGTCTGCTCGATCAGCTGATTCGCGCCACTTTCTGGCCGAAGCCAGGAGCCTTCAGATCCTCCTGGAGCGCCACCGGGGCGCTGACCCTTCCGGTTCCCGTACCCACGGTCACCACGCCCACCTCGGTGCCCGCCGAGGCGTCGTGCGGGATCTTCTTGCCGTTGTCCGACACGGACAGCTCGACCTTGAGGCCGGGCCAGCCCTTCGCCTTCAGGTCGCGGGTCGCGACCACCGGGGTCCGGCCACCGAGACCGTCGTCCACATACCCGACGACGTCGCCCTTCTTCACGACCCGGGCCGAGGTGACGGCCTTCTGTGCGCCCTTGATCAGCTTGAGGCTGTTGTTCAGCGACATCACAAGGCTGTCGTACGGCTGGCCGGTGCCTGCCTGCTGCCCCATGACGGCGCCGTAGATCCAGAGCTTCTTCCCGTCCACGACGGTGTTCGCGGACCAGAGCAGGTTCCCGCCGGCCGGGGTGGACGAGCCGGTCTTGATGCCGCTGACCCCCGGCTCCAGCAGGATGGTGTTGTTGTTGTAGATCACCTGGTCGATGCCCGGGATCTTTATCTGCGGGGTGTCGACGATTTCCCGGAACACGTCGTTCTGCATGACCGCCCTGGCCAGCTTGAGCTGGTCCTCGGCGGTGGAGACGGTGGTCTTCTGCAGGCCGCTGGGGTCCGTGTACGTGGTGCTCGTCATCCCGAGCTCCTTGGCGGCGGCGTTCATCTTCGCGACGAACTCCTTCTCGGACGGCGAGTCCCAACGGGCGAAGAGCCGCGCCGCGTTGTTCCCGGAGGGGATCATCAGCAGCTGGAGCAGCTGCTTCTGGGTGAACTGCTGCCCCTTCGTGATCGGTGCCGTCGACTCGTCCTCACGCTTGGACTCGTCCTCCGCCTGCTGGTCGACCGTGATCTTCTCCCCCTCCTCCTTGCCGGTGAGGGGGTGGTCCTTGAGGACCACGTACGCCGTCATGACCTTGGCGACGCTGGCGATGGGCGCGGGCTTCTGCGCGCCCGCGCTGCCCATCGAACCGACACCGTCCACACTCACCGCCGACTGCCCCTGCGCCGGCCAGGAAAGGTTCAGGCCCTCTCCCTTGAAGGTGTAGGCCGGATCCACCGACAGCCCCAGCCCGGGGTCCGGGAGCGGGCGCACCATCTGCACGATCGCAAAGACGATCAGCAGAAGCAGGACCAGCGGGGTCCAGATCTTGACCCGGCGCACAGCGGTGCGGACCGGTGTCTCGGGCGGCGGAGGCGTGTTCGTCAGCTCGGCGAGCAGGTCGAGCGGCGGCTTGGGCGGCATCGGCTGCTGCGTGGTCCGCTCGGCGGTGGAGAGCGCGGGAGCGGGAGCAGTCGCGGCGGAGGCGGCCGCCGGTGCCTCGGGCTTGCGAGGTGCGGGCGCCGGCGCCCGCACCTCGTCGCCGCGCAGGGGTACGAACTTGCTGGTCCGCTCGGCGGCGGACTCGGGCTTCGACTCCGTGTCCGGCTTCTGCGCGGGCCGAGTGATCTTCAGCGCGGTCGTCGGCTGGTCGACCTTGGCCGCGGCGGGCGCCCTGAAGACGGCGGTCGGCTGATCGCCGCCGCGCTTGCCCTCGGAGGTGTCGTTCTTCTCTTCACCGTCCACGTCGTCGGCGTCGTCGGCGTCCTTCGCCCCGGCGGCGTCCTTCGCGTCGTCGGTGCGCTTGGCGTCGTCCGTGTCCTCGGCCTTCGCCGCGTCGTCCGCGCTCTCCGCCTTGTCGGCGTCGCCCGCACCGGCCGTGGCCTCGGCGCCGTCGACTTCTTCGGCGTCCTCGGTGTCCGAGGTCTTCTCGCGTGACCCGGTGACCCGGGCCTCGTCGGAAGCATCGTCGCCCGACACGGTCGCCCCGTCCGGGGCATCGTCGTCCGAAGCGTCCGCACCGGCGTCCGTGTCCGGCTCGGCCGCGCGCTCGGAGGTGGCGCCCTTCGCGTCGCCAGCGTCCTTCGAGCCCTCGCCGTTCTCGTCGCCGTCCTTCGACACCCAGGCGGCGACCGCCGCGCGCAGCCGCGCGTCGCCCGCCTCGGGCTCTGCGGCAGCGGCAGGCTCGGCAGCGTCCGTGCCCTCCGTGCCCTCCGTGCCCACTGCGCTCTCGGCGGGCCCAGGGGCCTCAGACGCCTTCTCCGGGCCCTGAGCGGCCTTCTCCGCCCCCTCGGCGCCCACAGCGGCTCCGGAGCCGTCAAGGTCGCCGGAGGCCTCGTCGTCGGAGGTCTCCCGAGCGGCCGGGCTCTCGTCGCGCTCCCCGTCCTCGTCGTCCCCGGACGGCCGCGTACGGAAGACGGCCGTCGCCGTGTCCGCCTTGCGGGCGTCTCCGTCCACGTCACCGTCGCCGGAGGAATCCGTACGGAAAACCGCTGTCGCCGTGTCCGTCCCGCCGCGGGTTTCCGCCCCGGCGGGCGGTTCACGGAAGACGGCAAGCCGCGGATCGCTCTCGCCGCGAGCCGTCCCCGACGACTTCTGCTGCTTCGACTTGTCGGGGGACTCGCCCGCCACCGATGCCTCCTCCATGCGGCACGGGGACATCCCCGCGCTGTCCGAACCATCTACCAGTGTCCCGTGTGAACCACCGGCCCGGCTGCTAGACGAGAACGACATACCTACTGGTTCCCATACAAAGCACCCAGGCACCCTCGACAGACCAATGTGAGAGGGGTCACCCTGTCATTCATCCACGCGGGGAGGCATGGATGGGCAGGAGCCGCAGAACAATTCCGGAGGAGCTTCTGCTGCTCGCTCTGGACCCGACCACGGGTACCACAGCGCAGCCGCAGTCGCTCGACCTCGGCCTCGCCGGAGCTCAGCTAGTGGAGCTGGCTCTGGCAGGACGGATAGCCCCTGACGGGGATCGTATCGCCGTGGTGATGCCACGGCCGACAGGAGATCCGACTCTGGACTCCGCACTGGAACTGCTGCGCCGACGCGGCAGCCCGGTCCGGGCGGTCCACTGGATTGGCGGGCCCCGGCTGGGGCTGCGTCAGATCTACCTCGCTCATCTGGAGCGATGCGGCATGGTGCATGCCGTGGCGGGCCAGATGTGCGGAGTTCTGCCGACAACTCGCTACCAGGCGACGGACACGGCGATCAGCCGGGACATCAGAGCCAGGCTGGACAGTGCGATCCGCACCGGCGTTCCGCCGGACCCGCGGACCGCGGCGCTCGCCGCGCTGGCCCACGCGGTCGGACTCGGCAAGCACCTGTACCCCGGGAACGAGGGGCGTTCATCACGCTCCAGGCTCCGGGACCTGATCAGGCACGACCCGATGGGCGGACTCGTGGCGCACGCCGTGATGGACGTCCAGAACGGGGCGGTCGCACAGCCACGCCGCAACCAGGCGGCCGGAATGCCGTTGCAACCGCAAGTGCAGTCGCAGTCACGTCGCGGCAGCATGGCGCACATCGCGGCCCACTAGGGCATTTCGTTCGGATCGGGCCGGAGCCAGGCATGATCCGAACGAGGGGCCCGACGGCCGCGCCCGGCGCCGCACGCACCGCAGCACACCGCACGGCAGCTCAGGGCACCACACGGCACGGCCGCATCAAGGCACGGACGCACCAATCGAATACCGCCGCACCGTCGTCCCCAAGACCCGGTTCGGGAGCCGCACCAAGCGCGGGGCAGCCGGAATCACGGCTGCCCCGCGCGCTTGCGTGTATCCATTTCCCAGCGCGGCCGGGGGAAGGGGTGGCAATCTGCTCAGCAGTAGATACGCACAGCTACATAGCCGGAGGTGCCGTTTCCGTGCCGTCCAATGTCAATCCCACCGTCAGGCGACGCCGGTTGGGCCAGGAATTGCGCCGACTGCGCGAACTCAAAGGTATGACGGCCGAGGAGGTGGCGGAGCGGCTGCTGGTGTCGCAGTCGAAGATCAGCCGCCTGGAGAACGGCCGCCGTTCCATCAGCCAGCGCGACGTACGCGATCTCTGCGGGGTGTACGAGGTCGAGGACCACCGGATCGTCGACTCGCTCATGCAGATGGCCAAGGACTCGCGCCAGCAGGGCTGGTGGCACGCCTTCGGCGACATCCCGTACAGCGTCTACATCGGCCTGGAGACGGATGCCGAGTCGCTGCGGGTGTACGAACCCCAGGTGGTACCGGGCCTGCTGCAGACGCGGAGTTACGCCGAGGCGCTGATCAACGGCGCCCTGCCGGAGGCCCCGCCGAGCGAGATCGACAAGCGCGTCAAGGTACGGGCCCGCCGCCAGGACCGGATCACCGACCCGGAGCATCCGCTGCGGCTGTGGGCGGTGATCGACGAGTCCGCGCTGCACCGGCTCGTCGGCGGCAGGCAGGTGATGATCGAGCAGTTGGAGCAACTGGTCGAACTGTCGCAACTGCCGCATGTCACCGTGCAGGTCCTGCCGTTCGAAATGGGCGCGCACCCCGGCATCAACGGGCAGTACGCCATCCTGGAATTTCCGGACGCCGCGGACTCCAGTGTCGTCTATATCGAGGGCGTCACCAGCGACCTCTACCTGGAGAAGTCCCATGACGTGCAGCGGTACAGCGTCATGTACGAGCACTTGCGGGCCCAGGCGCTGAACGTGGAGCAGACCCGGCACTTCATCAGCGACATCGCGAAGAAGTACGCCGGCGGCTCCGGCGCGTGAAACCCGGTGCGTCGGTGCGTAAAACCGGACAACCCAATGGTCCGGTATGCGGAAAATGAAGTGATGCAACGGGAAGGGCGGCGGTAAGGTACACCGCCGTCCACCCGCGGGGGAAGACCTCGGTTGTATATACCATCCGGTCGAGTGAACAGCCCCTTCACTCAAGAGACTTGGCGAGTAGCGTCGATCACGCCAAATGGAGCACTGACGGAAAGCTGTCGGTGCCCTTCACACGACTCTCTGAACCGGAGTGAACATGGCCATTCGTCAGGGTGCTACGGACAAGTGGACGAAGTCCTCGTATTCCGGGGGCAACGGCGCCTGCGTCGAAGTCAAGTCCCCTCTTGCCCAGGCAATCGCCGTACGCGACTCGAAGGCCCCCGAGGGTCCTTCGATCACGTTCGTCCCCGCCGCGTGGAACGCCTTCGTGCGTGACGTCGGCAAGGGCGCCATCGACGCCTGACCGCCGCTTTCCATCGTTCGCATCGCAGCATCGGTTCCGGTGCGTGCAGCCCTCTCGGCTGGTCCGCCGTCCTGGCCGAGGGTGCTCGATGCCTGCCCCGGGGAATTCCCGCCCCGGGGCACGCTTGTAACGCCACACGCGTCGCCGGGCACCGGGGCACATCGGCGGAATCGGCAACGGCCGCCCCGGAAAGCATCACCCCGGGAAGGGCCGGCGGAGGAATGTCCGGCGGAGCCGACAGGGAATGCCCTGCGGGGAATGCGGGGAATGCGGGGAATGCGGCGTATACCTTGCGGGGAATGTCCTGCGGGGATTGTCCGGCCGGGAACACCCGGCCGGAGCGAGCGGGTGTTCAGCGCAGTCGATCGACGTACTGGTCGGTGCCCGGCACCGTCGGGATGAACGGTGCCACCAGCTCCACCCGCCCCAGGCCTGATTCCGCGACCGTCGCGTCGAGCCCGGTGAAGTGCCCGGCCCAGCAGTCCCGCGGGTCCTCCTGGAGGAACCACAGCAGGGTCAGCCGGGTGTCGACGCCCTCGACCTGTTTCACATAGGTCATCCGGTCGCCCGGCAGCGGCGTGGGACGGAAGACGGTCACCATCGCCGCCGGGGAGCCGCTCAGCCGCCTCGGCAGATGCCGCGAGCGCAGCCACTCCAGCAACTCGGCCCGCCGCTGAGCGCCTTCGGTGTCGATCACCTGAAGGACCAGCCCGCGGTAGGGGTGGTCGAGCGCGTGGAAGTCCCGGGGTCCCGCGGCGCCGTCCCGGTAGACCGTCGCCTCGTGGTCCTGGAACGACGTGAACACATGGGTGCGGTCCTGGTGGACCCGGCCGTCCCGGTTCAGCCGCTTGTTGATTCCGACAGTCCACTTCATGTGGTCGTCGTAGCGCCCGTCCGTCACCCAGTACGTCGACAGATAGCAGCCGGCGCCGACCGGCTCGGCCACCGCGGACTTCTCCGGGTAGCGCAGTTCCCGCAGCTCCCGGGTGGCGACCCAGCGGCGTCCCGCGAACATCCAGGGCATCGCCATGGCGCCCGCGTAGTAGTGGTCGTCCTCGTACCAGCGGTTGTACGCGTACTCATGACCCGGGTGCGGTTCGACCATGGTGATCAGCGCATGGCCGGGATGGACTCCGTACGGTCCCAGCGCCGCCAGTTCGGCGTAGGTGTCGCTCCGCGTCTCGTCGTTCATGCCGTTCCCCTTCCGTACTCCGCAGCGGCGTCCTACTCTGACGCCCCGTCAGACGAACTGCCAGAGCCGGGAGGCCACCGATGTTGCTCGCGGGGAAGACCGTCATCGTGTCCGGCGTGGGCGCCGGGCTCGGACACCAGGTCGCGGCGACGGTCGTACGGGACGGCGGCAACGCGGTGCTCGGGGCGCGTACCGCGGCGAATCTCGCCAAGTCGGCCGCGGAGATCGATCCGGACGGACCGCACACCGCCCATCTGGCCACCGACATCACGGACGAGGCGCAGTGCGAGGCGCTCGCCGCGCTGGCGCTGGAACGGTTCGGGCGGATCGACGCGGTGGTCCATGTCGCCGCCTGGGACAGCTACTTCGGCGGGATCGAGGACGCCGACTTCGCCACCTGGCAGTCCGTCGTCGACGTCAATCTGCTCGGCACGCTGCGGATGACGCGCGCCTGCCTGCCCGGCCTCAAGGAGCGGGGCGGGGCGGTGGTCGTCATCGGTACGCAGTCCTCGGTGGCCGCCCCGTCCCAGGTGCGGCAGGCGGCGTACGCGGCCTCGAAGGGTGCGCTCACCTCGGCGATGTACTCCATGGCGCGGGAGTTCGGCCCGCACCGGATCCGCGTGAACACGGTGCTGCCCGGCTGGATGTGGGGTCCGCCGGTGCAGGCGTACGTGGAGCTCACCGCGCACACCGAGGGCGTACCCGAGGCCGAGGTACTCGGCAGGCTCGGCGCACGCATGGCGCTTCCGGAACTCGCCACGGACGGCGATGTCGCCGAGGCCGTCGCATTCCTGGCCTCGGACCGGGCACGGGCGATCACCGGACAGTCCCTGCTGGTCAACGCGGGCGAGCTGATGCGGTAGGGCCGGTTCGCACGACCGGCTCACAGGGCCAGTTCTCCTCCTTCTCGGCCGCACGGGACCCGCATCCCGTGCGGTCTTCCTGTGCTCCACGGTCCTTCTGACGCTCTGCACAGCCTGACGAAGTGCCCGCTCATCGTGTGGCCGCCGTCACGTCGGCGACAACGCCCACGCGAGTCAAGAACACGTAAAAACGTTCGCCTTGTTGATCCTCGTTCACATCTCTGACCGCTAAATCCTTGACCGGGGAGCCGCGCAGGCGGTTCAATCCCCGAAGTCCCCGCTCCCGCACGGGGATACCGCTGAGCGGCCTCACTGACGAAGTGCGCACCCGTTCACAAGGCGGACCCCGGGAGGGGACACATGAACAGTCTCGACTGGGTCGTGCTCATCGGCTACTTCGGCGTGATGATCGCGATCGGACTCTGGTCCCACAAGCGTGTGGACGATGTCAGCGACTTCTTCACGGCCGGCGGCAAGATGCCGTGGTGGCTGTCCGGCATCTCGCACCACATGTCCGGCTACAGCGCGGTGATGTTCACCGGTTACGCCGGAATCGCGTACCAGTACGGCGTCACCTCCTTCGTGACCTGGTCGCTGCCGATCGCCATCGGCATCGGCATCGGCGCCCAGCTCTTCGCGCCCCGGCTCAACCGGCTGCGTTCACGACTGCACGTCGCGTCCCCGCTCGAATACCTGAAGAACCGCTACAACATCCCGACCCAGCAGGCACTCGCCTGGTCGGGTCTGCTGCTGAAGATCGTGGACGTCGGTGCCAAGTGGGCGGCCATCGCCACCCTCCTCTCCGTCTTCACGGGGATCTCGATCACCCAGGGCATCTTCATCACCGGCTGCATCACCGCCGTCTACTGCACGGTCGGCGGCCTGTGGGCCGACGCGCTCACAGAACTGGGGCAGTTCGTCATCCAGCTCTTCGCCGGGGTCGCGATGCTCGTCACCGCCATGGCCGAGCTCGACGGTGTCAGCACCCTGTGGACCGTCTGGGACAAGCTGCCCGAAGGCCACACCGACCCGACGGCCGGCCCGTACACCGTGACCTTCCTGCTGGCGTACCTCTTCATCAAGACCTTCGAGTACAACGGCGGCATGTGGAACCAGGCCCAGCGCTACATGGCCACGGAGTCCGCCGCCGCGGCGAAGCGTTCGGCCCGGCTCTCGGCCGTGCTGTGGCTGGTCTGGCCCACCGTCCTGTTCTTCCCGATGTGGTGCGCCCCGTTGCTGGTCCACGCGCAGAAGCCGGACGCCTCGGACAGCTACGCCCTGATGACCGAGCAGTTGCTGCCGCACGGGCTGCTGGGCCTGGTCGTCGTCGGCTTCTTCTCGCACACCATGGCCATGTGCTCCTCGGACGCCAACGCGATCTCTGCGGTCTTCACCCGCGACATCGCGCCCATCCTCTCCAAGGCGGCGCGCAACTGGGGCAGCCGGGCCGGGCTGCTGGCGGCGCGGCTGTCCACGCTCGGTTTCCTCGCCCTGTCGATGGCGCTCGCCACCCAGATCAACTCGCCGACGTTCAAGGACATCATCTCCGTCGTCATCAAGTGGGTCGCCGGTCTGATGGGCCCGATCGCGATCCCGTTCATGCTGGGCCTGCTGCGCAGCTTCCGCAGGTCCGGACCGACGGCGGCGCTCACCAGCTGGGCGGCGGGCCTGCTGGCGTTCTACTTCACCAACTACGACTTCGACGGTTCGGTGAAGACGGACGTCGCGCTGCAGTACCAGGTGGCGCTGCCGCTGGCGATCTCGCTGGTCCTCTACATCGTGATCGGCTTCGTCAAGCCGGAGGACACCCCGGAGCGCGACGCCATCATCGAGAAGATCAACTCCGACGGTGACGGCACGGGAGCCGGAGCGACGGTTCCGGCGCAGGCGCAGGCCGGTTCCGGGGACGCGGCGGTCACGGAGGGCGTGAAGGACTGACGCCCGCCGCCCGTACGGGAAGGCGACGGGGGCGGGGTACGGCCGCGGCGGCGTCCGCACCCCGCCCGTCCCCCCGCGGTCCGAGGTCTCAGCCGCGCGGATACCGGGTCAGCCAGCCCGGTGCGGCGGCCGACGGGCTGTGCAGGGCGGGCCCCTGGGTCATCTCCATCGCGAAGTCGTCGGCGAGTTCCAGGACGGTGGCCCGGCCCTCCAGTTCGGCGAGCCAGGCCGGCGGCAGCGCGGTCTCGCCGTGCAACGCACCGAGCAGCGCTCCGCACAGGGATCCGGTGGCCGCGGAAGGCCCCCCGTGGTTGACGGCCAGCCGCAGCCCGTGCCGCACGTCCTCGCCCACCAACGCGCAGTACAGGGCGACGGAGAGGACCTCCTCGGCGGCGTCCGTGGCACCCAGCGACTCGATCAGGGCCGGTCCCGGAATGCCCTGCCGTACGGTGCCGAGGGCCCGCTTCAGCGCCTCGGTGACCGGTTCGTGCCCCGGGCGCTCGGCGAGCAGGGCCAGCGCGTGCTGGACGGAACCGTCCAGGGTCTCGCCCCGGGCCAGCCCGTGCACCATGACGGCGAGGGCGCCCGCGGACAGCAGCGCGGTGGGGTGGCCGTGGGTCTGCGCGGCGCACTCGACGGCCAGTTGGAGGACGAGCTGGGGCTCCCAGCCGACGAGCAGACCGAACGGAGCGGACCGGGTGAGGGCGGCCGAGTCCCGCGCGGCAGGGTTCTTGGGCTGGTCGAGGGTGCCCATGGTGGTGTCGCCGAGACCGGTCAGGCACTCGCGGGTGGGGGCCCGGCGGGCGTAGAGCCACTCCTGCAGGGCGAGCCAGCCGTTGTCCTTGCGCCGCTCGTCGGGTCCCCAGTCGCGCTGCGTGGCCGCCCACCGCAGATGGGCCCGGTGCACATCGGTGGGCGGATGCCAGGCGCCGGTGTCGCGGCGGACCTGGGCGCGGATCAGCCCGTCCACGGTGAACAGGGTGAGCTGCGTGACGGCGGTCACGACGCCGCGCCCACCGTGCGCGGGTACGAAGTCGGTGGCCCCGTCGACGCCGTGGGCCGCCCGGATCTCTTCGAGCGTGAGCCCGTCGACACCCGCTCCGAGCGCGTCGCCGATGGCCCCGCCGAGCAGAGCCCCACGTACCCGGCTGCGGAAGTCCTGCTGCTCGGCACGGCCCCAGACAGCTGTGGTCCCTGTGCTCACCGTGCCCCTCCCCGTCCGCGTACGCCGTCCGTGTGAGCCGTCCGCGTACGACTGCGCAGCTTTGACGCGCAGCACTGTAATCGAACCGGAACGACCGGTTGTGGGCCTGAACAGAATGTACGGAGTAGATCCTGCGATCACTTTTGAACGGCATTCTCCGGGGATTTCCGGGTCTCGGAGCGGCATTCGTGCGTGAGCCGTAGCGGCTCATCCTGACCGGCCGCGAGGGCGACCATCCCCCGGGCATCCTCACGGTCGACGTCGGCTCGCCCGGCATGCCGGGCTCCCACTGAGCCCCGGCTCCGGTTCCGGTCCGTCTCGTTCGCACCTCCTCAGCCGTCGGCCGTCAGCCGCAACCGCCGCAGTCGAGTTGATCGCCCCTCCATCTCGCCGGGCGGCCGGGAGAGCCTGCTGCGAGGGTTGTCCATGCCGAGGCAGCAGAGCCCGCTCGCTGTCGTGCACCAGGCCGTCAGCGCCTGACGATCCGGTCGAGGACGGTGGCGAGGCCGGACTTGACCGCGTCGCGGTGGTGGAGGGGTTCCGCGGGCAGTTCGCTGGTGGGGCGCACGCCCCGGTCGGCGAGGATGTAGAGCAGGCGCAGGGTGCGCAGGCAGTTGCTGATGTGGGCGGGCACCGGGGTGCTGATGCGGTCGGCCCCGAAGCGGTCGGCGATCGGGTCCAGCCAGCCGACGGCGTCGTGTTCGCTCAGGTCGGTGCGGGTGAGGACCCGGGCGATCCCCCGGGCCAGGCGGTCGTCCTCCATCTGGTCGTAGACGTGGTCGGTGGGTGCCGTCAGCCGCGCGGCGGCGAGGTCCAGCATCCGCACCGGCGCCACCTCGGGGTGGCGGCCGAAACCGGCGAGCAGGTCCGCGCCGTGCGCCACCGCGTGAAGCCAGCCGAGCTTCTCGTCGTGGCCGCGCAGATCCTGCTCCGCCGGGTACCAGTGCTCGAACGCGTCCACCCAGTCGGCCTTGAAGTCCCCCGCGGCCACCAGCATGTCGAGCACGAGGGGCGCGAAGGTACGGGCCTCGACCCGCGGGTCGGTGAACCGGGTGGCCATCTCGTCCCCCAGCTCCAGCCGCCGGGACGTCCCGATCGCCCCGCGGGCCATCCACGTCGCGAGGACGGTGTAGGGCGCGCCGTCCCGCACCAGTGGATCGGGATCCGCCAGGGCACGGGACAGCTCGCCGACGAGGTCGTCCATGGGCCGGTCGGCGGGCACGGCACAGTCGGCGGCCTCGACGCTCTTCCAGTCGGTCATGACGGGCAGATTAGGTCCTTGCCGTTGCCGCACGCCTGCGAATTATGTCCAGGTATCCACTCGACCCGTCAACTGCCTGGCCGGACTCGGCAGTTCTGGCGTCCGTATCGCCCTGCCCGCCGAACCCGGACAGGGCGATGCGCAGCGGCCCGGTCCAGCGCGCGATCGCCTTCCACGGGCGTTGGTAAAGAAACCTTGGCAAAGGAATCTTTCTAAAGGTATCTTTAGGTGGTGACTGGAGACCAAGCCGATCAGGCACGTGAAGCACGTAGAGCCCCCGAACCCCACGACCAGCGCACCGGCGTGCCGGATACGCCGGTGCGGGAGACCGTGCTCAGCGACCCCCGCGCATTGCGCGCGTATGCGCACCCCACGCGGATGCGGCTCGTAGGAATGCTGCGCCGGGAGGGGCCCTCCACGGCCACCAGGGCCGCCGAGCTGATCGGCGAGTCCGTCGCCAGCTGCTCCTACCACCTGCGCATGCTCGCCAAGTACGGGCTGGTCGAGCAGGCCGGCGGCGGGCAGGGCCGGGAGAAGCCGTGGCGCGCCGTCGCTTCGTACACGTCGTGGCCGGCGCACTCCGACGATACGGCCGTGGACGAGGCGGCGGTGGCGCTGAGCACAACGGTGGCCGAGCTGTACTTCGAACGCCTGACGCGCGCCATGGAACAGCGTCATCGGCTGCCGCGCGAGTGGCGGGAGGCGGAGGAGTTCGGCGACCAGCAGCTGTATCTGACCGCCGGCGAACTGGTCGAGCTGCGCGAGCGGATCAGGGAACTACTGAGGGCGTACGACGGGCGCAACGACGATCCGGCGCTGCGGCCCGAGGGCGCGCGCATCGTGGAGTTCCTGCGGATCGCCCACGTGGCTCCCGAGGACGCGCCGTGAAGCGGCCTCAGGCGCTGATACCCGCGCTGCTGCGGGACCGGACGTTCCGCCGGTACTGGACGGGACAGGCGGTTTCACTGGCGGGGGACCAGATATCACTGATCGCCATCCCGCTCGCCGCCGTGCTCGTCCTGGGGGCGGACGCGGCGGAGATGGGCTGGCTGAAGGCCGTCGAGCTGCTGCCCGCGCTGCTGTTCAACCTTCCGGCGGGGGCCTGGGCCGACCGGTGCGGGCGGCGCAGGGACGTCATGATCGCCACCGATCTGGCACGAGCCGCGCTGCTGGTCTCGCTCCCGGTGGCGTACGCGCTGGACGCCCTCACGTTCTGGCAGCTGTACGGCGTGGCCTTCGGGATCGGTGCGCTGACGGTGCTGTTCGAGGTGTGCAACGCGACACTGTTCGTGTCGCTGGTGCCGACCGAGCAGTTCGTGGAGGGCAACTCCCTGGTCAACGGCAGCCGCTCGATGGCCTGGCTCGCGGGTCCCGGTGCGGGCGGCGTGCTTGTGCAGATCCTGACCGCGCCCGTGGCGCTGCTCGCGGACGCACTCACGTACGTCGTCTCGGCCGGGCAGCTCGCGCGCATCCGGTCCGTGGAGCCGCCGCCCGTCGAACGGACCAAGGGACACTTCACGGCGGGGATGCGCTGGGTGTTCCGGGAGCCCTCGATGCGCGCGATGTTCATGGCGTCGGGCAATGTGCAGTTCTTCAACTACATCTTCCACACCCTCTTCGTCCTTTACGCGACACGTCAACTGGGCCTCAGTGCAGGCATGTTCGGAGCCGTGCTCAGTGTCGCTGCGGTGGGTGGGCTGATCGGGGCGGCGGTCAGCGGGGCGGTCGTCCGGACGATCGGCGTCGGGCCGTCCATCGTCGCGGGGTTCGCCCTCTTCACCGTGCCGCTGATGCTGGTGCCGCTCGCGGGCGGGGCATTGCCGGTGGTGCTCGGGATGCTCTTCGTCGCCGAGTTCGTCTCCTGCGTCGGCGTGATGTTCGTCGACATCGCGGCCGGTTCGCTCCAGACGGCGCTCATACCCGACGCGCTGCGCTCTCGCGTGACGGGCGCCTTCCGGACTCTGAACCATGGCTTCCGGCCTCTCGGAGCCCTGGCGGGCGGGGCGCTCGGGGAGGCGGCCGGGCTGCGGACCGCACTGTGGGTGGGCACGGCCGGGGCGGTGCTGAGCGTGGTGTGGATCCTGTGCTCCCCGGTGGCCGGGATCCGAAAGCTGCCCACTCGTAGTGCCGCGTCGGGCAACGATTGCCCTGCTGTGATGTGACGCGCCGCATGGGTCCTACAGGGGGCCGGTGCGGGGGCGGACGTCTTCGGGGCGGGGCGGTCGGCCCGGGCGAACGTGGGCTCAGCAGCGGGTCCATGTTGTGATCGGTGTCGACTTCGGCGAGACGACGTGATCACGCAAAGGCCGCCCCACTGCCCGGAGAACGGCGAGGCCCTTGGTCAACGGACCGACCACGGGCGGAGGTTGGACGCCGGGCCCGCACGCGGGGCGTCTCACCTCGTGGCGGCCTACCTGTCGTGACCGGCGTGCAGGCTTGCCAGGAGGCTCAGTGCGAGTACGGCGACGGCGGTGACGAGGGGTGCGGTCCACGCCCCCGTCACCGTGTGCAGCAGCGACGCTGTCGCCGGGCCCGTGGCAGCGAGGAGGTAGCCACCGGTCTGCGCGACCGCGGACAGGGCCGCCACATGGTCGTGGTCCTTGCCTCGCTTGACGTAGAGCACCCCGGCCAGTGCCTGGCCGCCGCCGAGACCGGTCCCGAGCACCAGCGCCCACACGGCGGGGACGGACGCGGGTGCGGTCAGCAGGCCCGTGCAACCCGTCGCGCAGATCAGGATGACCGCCACGATGTGCGGGCGCTGATCGGTACGTGCGGCCGCCAGCACCGGGACGGTGAAGCCGCCGACGGCGACTCCGACGATGAACAGCGACTGCACGCTTCCGGCCGTCGCCCCGGGGACACCCGCGTCGACGAGGATCGCGGGCAGCCAGGCGAGCGTGGTGTAGAAAAGCAGCGTCTGGAAGCCGAAGAAGGCGACCAGGCTCCGGGCCAGCGGCGTGCGCAGGACACCGCCGGCCCGTCCCCGTTCCCCTGCCTCGGCCCTCCGGGCCTCCGTCGGCTGCTGTGTCTTCCGTGCCGGACCGCCGGATCCCCGCAGTTGCAGTGCGACACCGATCGCCGCGAGCGACGCCGGGATCACCGCGAGGCCCATCGCGGTCTCCCACGAATGTCCGCTCGCCTGCCACACCGGCACCATCAGCGCCGCGACGAGCGCCGACCCGGCGCCCATGGACAGGGCGTAGACGCCCATCATGACGCCGACCCGCCGGTGGGCGAAGCGGCTGCGGACGAACACCGGTATCAGCACGTTCACCACCGCCGTGGCGATGCTGACGATCACCGTGCCCACGAACAGGCCGGGCAGTCCCAGCACGCGGACGACCGCTCCGGCGAGCAGCACGACACTGGCCGCGAACAGGCCGCGTTCCTCCCCGAACCGGCGCCGGACCAGTGAGGCGAGCGGCGCGAACGCGCCCATGCAGAGCGGTGGCAGCAGACTGAGCAGGGTGACGGTCCCGGTCCCGAAGCCCGCCACGGGCGCGAGCGGGCCGAGCTGCCCGAACGCCACGCGGGTGTTCAGGCTGAGGAGGACGAAGCCGGTCACCAGGACCACGGCGGAGGACGTCCCCCGGGGCGGCGGACCCTGGACGGGCGAAGAGGACCGGGCGGTGCGGCTGGGCGCGGGAACGGACACGGGAACCTTCCTGTGGTCGGCTGCCCTGCCAGCTTTCACGCTCAAGTAAACTTGAGCGCAAGCGTGCGGGGGCCGCAGCAGACCGGGGAACCCGGCGGAGGTGCCCATGAAGGATCTGTACTCGATCAGCGAGGTCGCCGGCGCGTTCGGACTCACGGTCCCGGCACTCCGGTTCTACGAGGAGCGCGGGCTCGTCCGGCACAGCGTGCGCCGGGGACGCGTCCGCTATTACACCCGCGAGGATCTCGCCCGGCTCGCCTACGCGCAGCTCTGGCACGACGACGGCATGCTGACCCTCGCGGAGACGAGCGCGATCGTCGACAGCGAGAAGGTCGAGGACCGCCTCGGGCTCATCACCGCCCAACGGGACGCGATGCGTCGGCGCATCGAGAAGCTCGACCGTGCCGTGGCGGTCCTGAACCACATGCTCGGCTGCCGCACCGACGATGCCCTGGCCTGCCCGATGACCGGCGACTACATCCGGGGCCGGGTCGACGCCGCGCTGAGCGGCACGCCACACATCACGGACTTCTTCCCGCCGGACGAGCGGGGCGGGCCGCACGAGTTGAACGAGCCGCATGAGCCGGGCAAGAACCGTGGAGCCCGCCCGGAAGACCCCACCGGACGTTAGGGCCGCCCGGGTGGACCATGCCGGGCCCGCGGTTCAGGGGCAGAGGCCGATTCCACCGTCTCCTCGATACATCGCTGGGTGGCCAGATCGGCCGGGAGGGTGGTCACCACGATGTTGGGGCCGACCGGCCCGGCCGATCAGTGTGCTCGGCCAGTCCTTCCGGATCCGCTGGTGGACGGGGTTCTCCGGATCGGCGTGCACGATGTGCAGATGGGCGAGACCTCTGTCGGCCGGGGCCGTGACGAGCTCGGGGCAGATCTCCTCGGTGCCACCCTCGTCGAGGCCGTTGACCGTGTTCCCCGGCGAGACGCGCAGCCCCACCCGGGGGAGGCCGGTCGCCCCGGCGCGGACGCCGAGGTGCGGGCGCGGGGTCCCGCACCTACGGTGACCAGAAAGGACCCGCCCGGTCGCCGGGCGGTCGGATCTCCCTTCGCGCCACAGCGCCGCTCCGCCCCCGCCGCGCCGCGTCGGCAGAACGCCTCCTCAGCCTTGGAGACCCCGTGAATTCCTGTGCTCCGGCCACCGTCCACCACCGCACGGTGCGGATCGACGGACTCGACGTCTTCTACCGGGAGGCGGGCGACCCGGCGGCACCGACCGTCGTCCTGCTCCACGGCATGCCCACCAGCTCCTTCATGTTCCGCAACCTGATCCCGCTCCTGTCGGACCGCTATCACGTCGTGGCCCCCGACATGATCGGCTTCGGGTTCTCGTCGGCACCGGCTCCCGACGCCTTCGACTACACCTTCGACTCCCTGGCCGAGATGGAGCACCGGCTCCTCGACGAGTTGGGCATCGGGACGTTCTCCCTGTACGTCCAGGACTACGGCGCCCCCATGGGCTGGCGGCTCGCCCTGCGCGACCCCGACCGGATCACCGCGATCGTCAGCCAGAACGGAAACGCCTACGAGGAGGGCTTCGTCCCCTCCTTCTGGGATCCGCTGTGGACGTACGCACGGAACCCGGACGACGAGTCGCTGGCCGAGCCGCTGCGCCGCAGCCTGGACCTCGACATGATCCGCTGGCAGTACGTCCATGGGGTGGCGGACCCCGAGACGGTCAGTCCCGACACCTGGCACCACGACCACGCGATGGTGAACCGTCCGGGCAACCCCGAGATCCAGCTCAGGCTCTACGCCGACTACCCCTCCAACGCACGTCAGTACCCGGCGGTGCAGGAGTACTTCCGCACCAGCCAGGTGCCCCTGCTCGCCGTCTGGGGGCGCAACGACGAGATCTTCGGCCCGGCCGGCGCAGAGGCCTTCCGCCGGGACCTGCCGACGGCCCGGGTGCATCTCCTGTCCGGCGGCCACTTCCTGCTGGAGAGCCGACTGCACACCGTGGCCGACCTGATGCGCGGCTTCCTCGCCGGAGTCACCGAACCCGCCTGAGCACCCCGGCACCGGGCGGAGGAAACGGCGGAGGAAACAGCGCAGGCGGCACGGGCCGGTCCCGCCCCGGCTGCCGCGGCCCCTCTCCCGCCGTCGTGGGGACGGCACGGCCCGATCGGAGTCGGCACACGGCTCAGTCCGGCAGCACGGGCAGCAGCTCCGGCAGGTGTCCGTCGGACGCCTTCGCCGCCGTCACCCGCTCCTCGGGCACCTCCCCGTACAGCGTCGTACGCGGCTTCGCCGGGCGGCCCGCGAGTTCAGCGATGGCGATCAGGTCCTGGACGGAGCGGTACGAGCCGTAACTGGAGCCCGCCATACGGGAGATGGTCTCCTCCATCAGCGTGCCTCCCAGGTCGTTGGCGCCCGAGCGCAGCATCTCGGCGGCGCCCTCCGTGCCGAGCTTCACCCAGCTGGTCTGGATGTTGGTGATGTGCGGGTGGAGCAGCAGGCGGGCCATGGCGGTGACGGCCCGGTTGTCGCGGTCGGTCGGGCCGGGGCGGGAGATGCCGGCCAGGTAGACCGGGGCGTTGGTGTGGATGAACGGGAGGGTGACGAACTCCGTGAAGCCACCCGTCTCCTGCTGGAGGTTCGCCAGCGTCCGCAGGTGGCCGAGCCAGTGGCGGGGCTGGTCCACGTGGCCGTACATCATCGTCGACGAGGAGCGCAGGCCCACCTCGTGGGCGGTGCGGATGACCTCCAGCCAGGTCGCCGTCGGCAGCTTGCCCTTGGTGAGGACCCAGCGGACCTCGTCGTCCAGGATCTCGGCCGCCGTGCCGGGGATCGAGCCGAGCCCGGCCTCCTCAGCGGCGATCAGCCAGTCGCGGATGGACATCCCGGTGCGGGTCGCCCCGTTGACGACCTCCATGGGTGAGAAGGCGTGCACATGGATGCCGGGGACGCGTTCCCTCACCGCACGCGCGATGTCGAAGTACGCGGTGCCGGGCAGGTCCGGGTGGATGCCGCCCTGCATGCAGACCTCGACCGCGCCGACGTCCCACGCCTGGGCGGCACGGTCGGCGACCTGGTCCAGGGAGAGGGTGTACGCGTCGGCGTCGGTGCGCCGCTGGGCGAAGGCGCAGAAGCGGCAGCCGGTGTAGCAGACGTTGGTGAAGTTGATGTTCCTGGTGACGATGTAGGTGACGTCGTCACCGACCACGTCGCGGCGCAGGGTGTCCGCGATCCGGCACAGCTCGTCGAGCGCCGGGCCGTCCGCGTGGAGCAGGGCGAGCGCCTGGTCGTCGGTGAGTCTCGTCGGGTCGTCGGCGGCCTGGCTCAGTGCCTGGCGCACATCGGCGTCGATGCGGGAGGGGACCATGCCGGGGGCGGCGGCCTCGCGCAGCGCCTCCCAGTCCCCGTACACCTCGTCGAAGTCCTCGCGGCGGTCGCCGGTACGGCCCTGGGTGTCGATCGTGCGGTGCAGGTCGGTGCGGCCACTGGCGCCGAACTCCTCGTCGGGCTCCTGCCAGGGCAGGCCGACGGGGATCGCGCCCTCCTTCGCGAGACCCGTCTCCGGGTCGGCGAGGGCGCGGACGTGCGGGAGCAGGCGGGGATCCAGCCAGGGCTCACCGCGCCGGATGAACTCCGGGTAGATGGTGAGGCGTTCACGGAGCGTGAAGCCCGACTCGGCGGTCTTCGCGGCGAGTTCGTCGATGTGCGGCCAGGGCCGTTCGGGGTTCACATGGTCGGGGGTGAGCGGGGAGACGCCGCCCCAGTCGTCGATGCCCGCGCCGATGAGCAGCGCGTACTCGGCGTCGACGAGGTTCGGCGGGGCCTGGATGCGGGCGGACGGGCCGAGGACGTGCCGGGCGACGGCGATGGCCGCGGCCAGCTCCTCCAGTTCGGCGTCCGGCATGCCGCGCATCGCCGTGTCCGGCTTGGCGCGGAAGTTCTGGACGATGACTTCCTGGATGCCGTGGTAGGCGCGGGCGGTCCTGCGGAGCTCGAAGAGGGAGTCGGCGCGCTCCTCGTAGGACTCGCCGATCCCGATCAGGATGCCGGTCGTGAACGGGACGTTGGAGCGGCCCGCGTCCTCCAGCACCCGCAGACGTACGGCGGGTTCCTTGTCCGGGGAGCCGTGGTGCGGGCCGCCCGGTTCGGACCACAGGCGGGTGGCGGTGGTCTCCAGCATCATGCCCATGGACGGGGCGACGGGCTTGAGGCGCTGGAGATCGGTCCAGGTCAGCACGCCCGGGTTGAGGTGCGGAAGGAGACCGGTCTCCTCCAGGACCCGGATCGCCATGGCGCGTACGTACGCGAGAGTGTCGTCGTACCCCTCGGCCTCCAGCCACTCCCGCGCCTCGGGCCAGCGGTCCTCGGGCCGGTCGCCGAGCGTGAACAGGGCTTCCTTGCAGCCCAGCGCCGCACCCTGGCGGGCGATGTCGAGCACCTCGTCGGGCGAGAGGAACATGCCGTGGCCCTCGCGGCGGAGCCTGCCGGGGACGGTGACGAAGGTGCAGTAGTGGCACTTGTCGCGGCAGAGCCGGGTCAGCGGGATGAAGACCTTGCGGGAGTAAGTGATGACGCCCGGCCGGCCTGCGGCTTCGAGACCGGCGTCGCGCACCCGGGCGGCCGAGGCCGCGAGATCCGTCAGGTCGCCACCTCGTGCCTGGAGCAGCACGGCGGCCTCGGTCACATCGAGAGCGACACCGTCGCGGGCCCGCTTGAGGGCCCGCCGCATGGAATTGGTGGTCGGACGTCCGTGCTGAGGATCGGTCATGGACCGAGCATACGAGCGGGGCGTACGCCCTGGACCAGGGACTCCGCTGAGCAGAACGTCCCGGCCCGGCCGGGGCGCGCAGCCATACGGGACGGCCCTTACGGCCTGGTGCACGGTAGAGAGTGGATCAGGCCGTCAGTTCGGCCGGTCCTCGCTGGGCGACAGGTTCAACCGCTCGCTCTCTGTGTCGGCGAGCTCGACCCGGTCGCCCCCGCCGAGGCGGCGGCCCGCACGGTCGCGGAATCGCCGCCCCGCAGGAGGTCGTCGCCTCCTTCGAGCCGGCCGCCGAGGCCGCCGACCCGAGGCCCAGGAGCTGGCGGAGGCCGTCATCGCCACGATGTACGCGCCGGTCGTCGAGGTCCACTGGGTGACCGTCAAGCAGCTCGCCGTCCTGGAGCCGACGCTCGTCGAGAGTACGCGTGTCGGCGCACGGCCGGTCGATTAATCGCTGGCCCCGGACTCGGGGCGTTGTTACGGTGCTCGGACCCCGACCGCGGTGTCGACCGTCGGTGACCTATGGGCGCTTGCCCTGGAAAGAAGTTGATGTATGCCCCGGCCAGTGGTTCCGAGCCTCCCTCGTCGCGCCTCCAACCGCGCCGGGGCGACCGGAGCTGTGTGCACGCGCACGCCCGCGGCATCGCGCTGACCCGCGTTCCCTGACCGGTACGCGTTCCCCCCTCGTCAGTACGTGATCTCCGGCTGACGACGCATGCCTCTCCGGCCCATGCCCCCGAGGGCCGCTCGGTACTTCCCTGCTGCATTGCTCATCCTCTTCGGCAAGGAGAAATCCGGGTGTCCACCGACAACCCCCACAACCGTCCGACCAAGTCCTCCGCCCACGGCGCCAGCGCCTGTCTGAGGACCGACACCTTCACCTGTCTGTGGTGCGGGCTGACCGTCGCCACGCTCGCGCCCGACGGCACCCGCCGCAACCACTGCCCCAGCTGCCTGCACTCGCAGCACTGCCTGGACCACGTGGAGGGCGGTCCGTCCGACTGCGGGGCACGCATGACCCCGATCTCGATCGCGGTGCTCCGCACCGGCGACTGGATGGTCATCCACCGCTGCACGCGCTGCGACGAGCTGACCTCGAACCCGGTCTGCGGGGACGACAACCAGCTGATCCTGATGCGGATGGCCGTGCGACCGCTGGCCCAACCGCCCTTCCCTCTCGAAGCGTTCGGTGCCCTGTGACCCACCGACGACGACCGAGGACAGGACGGAGGCCACACCGTGCCACGACGTAGACCCCGCCGACCGTCCCACCGACCGCAGCGGCGCAAGGACGTCCTGCACGGACCGGGCGGCGCCCACGGCGACGCGTTCCGCTGCGTCGGCTGCCGACTCGACGTACCGCTGAACGCACCGGGCACCGGGCACCGCAACCACTGCCCGCACTGCCTGACCAGCCTCCACGTCGACCGGCGGATACCGGGCGACCGGGCCGCCGACTGCCGGGGGCGGATGACGGCACTCAGCCTGTCCGTCCGGCAGGACGGGGAGTGGGCGATCATCCACGAGTGCCTGACCTGCGGCGAGCTGAGCGCCAACCGCATCGCGGGGGACGACAACGCCCTCGCCCTGATGCGGATGGCGGTACGCCCGCTGTCGGACAGCGCCGTCCCCGTACGAGCGTTGCTCACACTCTGACACGGGGGCGCCCGGTCACCGCCGTGATGACGGCGGCGGCGACCGGGCGCCGAGGGTGGTGCGCGCCGTCTCACGCGTCCCGGTCGGGTCGGCTGCTCGCTCAGGACAGCGTCGTAGCGGCGGTGCGGGCGGCGGCATCCTGCCGGCCCGGCGTCGAAGCCGCGCGGCGCGGGTGTGGTCGAGAACGAACGTGACATGCGGAGGGGGTGGTGTCACGTTGTGCGGGCCGGGTGGTGCCTGACCCGCGGCAAGCTCGACGCCAACCGCACCGCACCCTGATCACCCCCAAAGGCCGGCAGCGGGCGGTCTGCACAGAGCTCTACGGACATCCACGGCTGATCACGGCGATCCCGGCGGCCCGATTCCCCCCGACGGCGCAAGCCCATGCAGACCGTGCCCCCCGCGTGATCGCCACCCCGTAACCTCCCATCGGCCAGGGGATTTGCGGGGTACGCGGGGGTGCAGATCAGGTTCGTCGCGGTCTTCGCATTCTTCATACCCGGGGCGCTGCTCCTGGTACGCAGGCTGCCGCCGGTACGCGGCCGGATCGTGGCCGCACTGCTCGCGGTGTGGGCCGGTCGGCCACTGGCTCCTGTACCGCGCCGGCGATGTACTGCTGCTCGCCGTGGTGTGGTGGTCGCTGCGGTGGCTGCCCGCACTGCTGACCCGGGCCACTGTCCCGGCCGCACCCGCGAACGCCTCCCCGACGGCCGAGTCATCACCCGGACCTGCTCCTCCAACGAGGCGCTCGGAGCGAGCACCCGCGGTTCACGGGTGAGGTGTCGGCCAGTTCTGGGCGTCCGCCCACGCCCCGTACGAGGTCCAGGGGACATCGGGGAACTGCGTCCGCAACGCCTCCAGGTCCACCTGGTATCCGGTGTCCGTCAGGAATCTGTACATGGCGAACATGTCGGGGTTGATGGTGCGCAGGTCCTCCAGCGGCGTCCGCCGGAACGCGACCGTGCCCCCGGCGGCCCGGCCGATCTCCTCGGCCATCCGGACCGGTGTGGGATCGTCGCCCGCCACCTCGATCCGCTGCCCGGTCCAGCGGTCCGGATCGGCCACGACCGCGGCCACGACGCGGCCCAGATCCTGCCGAGCCACCTGCTGGAGCGGGGTGTCGCCGGGGAGCGGCATGGTGAGGAGGCCGGCGGCGACCTCGTCCATGGCTCCCAGCGCGTTGTCGTAGAAGTAGGTCGGTGCCACCACCGTCGCCGGAAGTCCGGAGTCGGCGAGCAGTTTCTCGGTCCTGGCCTTGGTCTCGAAGTGCGGGACTCCGGTGTCCCTGTCCGCACTGGCGACGGAGGCCAGCACCAGATGCGGCAGCGCGGCGTCCGCGGCTGCCCGGACGATCGCCGCGCCCTGGGCCACCTCCGCGTCCAGACCGTCCTGGAACGGGGTGGTGACGGCGAACGCGGCCGTCGTGCCCCGGAACGCCTCGGCGAGCGAGGCCGCGTCGAACAGATCCCCGGGGACCACCTCCGCTCCGGCCACCGCCAGCGCCTTGGCCCGTCCGCTGCCGGGATCGCGCACCACGGCGCGCACCCCGTGCCCAGCCTCCAGCAGGGCGCGGGCCACCGCGCCGCCCTGGCCTCCGGTCGCTCCGAGTACCGCGATGGACATGGGTTCTCCTTGATCGAGTGGCATGGGTCCATGCTGACCAGCCGTGGCCCGAAATGCCACCGGGACGCCCCCGGATGCCGCACGGCCGACGAACCGCGCCTCCCCGCCCCGCCCTGCTCGCCCCGTCCTCCTCGCGCCCTCGCCCGGCCGTCGGTGTCCCTATCCTGTCCGGATGACCGCGATGGCTGGGCCTCCCCTTGAACTCGTCATATTCGACTGTGACGGCGTGCTCGTCGACAGCGAGAAGATCGCCGTGCGCGTCCAGGTCCAAGTGGGCGCAGAACTGGGGTGGGCGCTGACGGAGGACGAGGTCGTCGAGAAGTTCGTGGGCCGGTCGAACGTATCCATCGGTGAACTGGTCGATGCCCGCCTGCCGGGCCGTTCCGCAGCCTGGCAGCAGCGCTTCGAGCAACTCCACCGCGATGCCGTCGATACCGAACTCGTCGCGGTGGACGGCATCCACGAAGCACTGGCCGCCCTCGCGCTCCCCACCTGCGTGGCGTCCAGCGGCAGCCACGAGAAGATGCGGCACACCCTCGGCCACACCCGGCTCCGCTCCCACTTCGAGGGCCGGATCTTCAGCGCGAGTGAGGTCGCGCACGGCAAGCCCGCCCCCGATCTCTTTCTCCACGCCGCCCGTCAGATGGGGGTCGAGCCGTCCGCCTGCGTCGTCGTCGAGGACAGCAAGTACGGTGTCCAGGCCGCCCGTTCGGCGGGGATGCGGTCGCTGGGATACGCCGGTGGCCTCACCCCGGCGCATTGGCTGGAGGGCCCGGACACCGTGGTCTTCGACGACATGCGCAAGCTGCCGACGCTGCTGTCCGGACTCTGCCCCTCGCTCTGACCTGCGGGGCGGCACGCGATGGTGATGCGCGTCGCAGCGGGGGGTCACGGTTCGCCGCACGGACGTCGGACCGCCGCTCCGGGCCAGGATCCCTCGATCAGTGGACCGGCCCCATGACGCCCGTCCGGCTCCTGTTTGCCTCCTGTTCGGCACCTGTCAGATTCCTGTCAGATTTCCCCATGCGGACAACCGGTGACGACACGTCATCCTCTCCCCGGTGCGAGGGGTGCTCCTGGGATTCCTGGGGCGCTGATGCACGAGCAACGACGAGGAGACACCATCGTGAGACAGCTCTCACGCGCGCTGACGGCTGCCTTGGCGGCCGTGGCGCTGGCGGCGGGTGCGCCAGGGCCGGCGCACGCGCAGCCGGCCGCCGATTCCATACCCGGCGCGCCGCCGGGCGCCTCCGGGGAGCGGCTGCCGGAGGGGTGGCGTGTCGAGGGCGGGGAGCTGATCTGGAGTTCGCCCGAGCCCGTGGGCATGGGCGGCGCCCTGGTCGAGTTCCGCTCGGGGGAGCGGACCCTCGGCGTCCCGAAGCCCTCCCCCGACCAACGCACCTTCCGGCTCCGCCTCGGCGGGGCGAGGGTCGGACCGCTGAGCGAACTCCAGGTGGTCGCCGGTTCGCGGCGGCTGGATGCCGCAGGGGCGGACCGGGCGCCCGGTAAGCGGCGCTCGTCGGCCGCGGCGGCGCCCCAGGACCCGTTCCCCGCCAACCCGGTCGACCCCGGTGTCTCCGGCAAGTACCGGACCGTCAGCGGCGAGTACGTCCTGAAGTCGGTCAGGCTGCCGGGCTACGCCGAGCCCGTGGAGATGCGCGCCACGGTCGTCGGCCCGACGGACGCCCCGGGGAAGCGACCGCTGGCGCTCTTCCTCCACGGCCGCAGCGCCACCTGCTACGAGCCCGGCAAGAACAGCGCGGGCATGCAGTGGCCGTGCAAGCCGGGCAACAAGGCGGTCCCGAGCTACCGCGGCTTTCTGCACGACCAGAAGCGCCTGGCGTCCCAGGGCTATGTGACGGTCTCCATCTCCGCGAACGGTGTCAACGCGCAGGACGGCCGCGCGGCCGACTTCGGGGCGCAGGCCCGTTCGTCCCTGGTGCGCCGGCACCTCGCCCGCTGGGCGGAGTGGGGCGCGAACCCCGCGAAGGCCCCCAAGGCCGTGCGCGCGACGGAGCCCGTGGACCTCTCCAAGGTGCTCCTGGTCGGCCACTCCCGGGGCGGCGAGGGCGTCAACCGGGCGGCCCTCGACAGCGTCTCCCCGCCGCCGCCCGCCGAGGACGGCTACCGGGGGCCGGTGAGCTGGCGGATCCGCGGAACCGTCCTGATCGGCCCCACCCTCTTCGGCCAGAACCCCACACCCGACGTGCCCTCCATGACCATCCTGCCGGGCTGTGACGGCGATGTGAGCGACCTCCAGGGCCAGATCTACCTCGACGGCACCCGGGGCACCGGCCGGGGCACGGCGCTGCACAGCGCGGTGTACATGGTCGGCGCCAACCACAACTTCTTCAACACGGAATGGACGCCCGGTCAGGCCGAGGCCCCGGCCGCCGACGACTTCTGGGACGACAAGAACAACCCGGACCCGGTCTGCTCGGCAGGGTCCAGGACCCGGCTGAGCGCCGAGCAGCAGCAGACGGCGGGCATCACCTACATCGCCGCCGCCGCGCGGCTCTTCCTCGCGGGCGACGACCGGGTCCGCCCGCTGCTCGACGGCTCCGACCGGCGCGCGCCCTCGGCCGGCCCCGTCCGGGTGCTGACCCACGCCGTCGGCGGCAACCGCACCCCGGCGATCCGGCCCGACGACCCGCTCTCGGTGACGAACGGGCGCGTGTGCCGGCAGATCACGACGAGCGCCGGCCGGGCCTGCAGGCCGGACTCCGACCCCGGCCGGTCGCCGCACTTCGCGTCCTGGGCGGACACCACCAGTGAGCCGGGCCGCAACGCGGTCACGGCGCGCTGGACCGAGCCGGGCACCCCGGTCCGGCTGACGCCGGAGCGTGCCTTCTCGCTGACGGGCTCCGACGCGCTGACCCTGCGGGTGATTGTGCCGCCGAACACCCAGGGCACCCGGCTCGACGTCGCTCTCACCGATACCTCCGGCAAGCGGGCGAGGCTCGGTCAGGTCACCGTCGACGGCCTTCCCGGCTCCGACTCGACGGCCGCGCACTGGGCGCGTGAGGTCCGCGTGCCGCTGAAGGCCGCCGTCAGCGCCGGCGTCGACCTGAAGCGGACGCAGTCGCTGGAGCTCACCCCGCGCAGCAGCTCCGGCGAGTTCTGGCTGATGGACGCCTGGGGCTGGCGCCCCGGCACCCCGGCGGTACGCCCCGTCGCGCTCCCGCGTGTCGACATCGGCAGGCTGGCGGTCAAGGAGGGCGACTCCGGCACCCGCACCTACCGCGTGCCCGTCCGAGTCACCGGCAAGGGCACCGGCGTGATCAAGCTCGCCGTCCGCGACCCGGAGACCTACAAGTCCACCGTCCGCACCGTGACGGTGAAGGCCGGTGGCTCCGTGGACGTGCCGATCACGGTCAAGGGCAACTCCCGCTACAACTACGACCTCCGCCACGAGATCGCGGCCAAGGCCGTGCGCGGCACGGTGGTCGGCAGCGCCTTCGGGGGCGTGCTCGTCGAGAACGACGACCCCATGCCCACGGTCACCGTGACCCCGGTCGCCGACTCGGTCACCGCGGGTCAGAAGCTCACCTGGAAGGTGGAGCTCTCGGAGCCCGCCGACACCAACATCGAGACGCGGTTCGACCTCCTGCCGGTGCGCGAGGGTGCGGAGTTGTCCACGAAGGACGTCGACGAGGAGTGGCTCTCCGGTCTCGGCGAGGCCGCCGACCCGGAGCGGCCCCTGTCCACGAACAGTCCCTCCCTCTGGGTGTCCGTCCCCAAGGGGGAAACGAGCACCGAAGTGTCCGTGCCCACGGTCAGCGGCGCGCTGACCGAGCCGGAGAAGTCCCTGCGGATGCAGGTGTACATCCTCAAGGGGGACGAGTGGTTGGAGGGCCCCCTCCTCACGGGGAAGGTCACCAACGCGCGCCAGGGCTGACGCCCGAGGTCCGCGTCCCGCGCTGACGGTGCCTGAGCGCACCGCCTGGACCGAGAACGCCGGGCACCCGTACGCGCAGGGGCCGGGCGCCGCACCGTCCGGTGCGGGGCGCCCGGCCCTTGCGTTCGGCTCGACTACGTCAGCGGGCGACCGCCTTGGTCGCCTTGCTGGTGGCGGAGCCACTGGCGTGGCCGGTGCGGCGGGCGGTCACCTTCACGGTGATCTTCTTGCCGCGCTGGGCGGACTTGAGCGTCAGCGCGGACTTGGTCGCGCCGGAGATCGCCTTGCCGTTCGCGTACCACTGGTATCCGTACGAGGTCGGGGCGGGCGTCCAGGTGCCGTGGGCGGCCTTGAGGGTGCGGCCCGCCTTCGCGGTGCCGGAGATCGTGGGCTGCTTGGTGGCCTTGGGTGCGCTGCCCGTGGCGATCTTCACCGCGGCGGTGGTCGCGGAGCCGTCGGTGTGGCCGGTGCGACGGGCCGTGACGGTGACAGTGATCTTCTTGCCGAGCAGCGACGCCGGGGCGGTGTACGTGGAAGCGGTCGCGCCCTTGATCGCCTTGCCGTCCGCCTTCCACTGGTAGGCGTACGCGGTGGCGGACGGTGTCCAACTGCCCGCCGCGGTCGCCAGCTTGGCGCCCACCTTCGCGGTTCCGGTGATCTTCGGGGCCGTGGTGGCCCTGGGCGCCGCACCCTGGGAGGGCGTGACCGTCGCCGAGGTGGCCTGGACGTCCGGGGTGCCGGTGCGACGGGCCGTGACGGTGACGGTGACCTTCTTGCCGAGCAGCGCGGCGGGGACGGTGTACGTCGACGCGGTCGCGCCGGACACCGCCTTGCCGTCGGCGTTCCACTGGTAGGCGTACGAGGCCGGGGCGGGGGTCCAGGTGCCGGTGGAGGCGGTGAGCCGCTCGCCCACCTTCGCGGTGCCGGTGATGGCCGGGGGCGCGTTGTTCTTGAGCGGGGCCTCGGTGACGGTGAAGTCGCCGCGCTGGTAGCCCCACCCGTTGTGGGTGCTGACGCCGACGTTCCAGGTCCCGACGGCGGCCCCGGTCAGGTCGAGTACGGCCGTCAAGGTCCGCCGGTCCGCCGAAACCGCGGTTGTGGTCGACGTGATCCGTTTGCCGTTGAGAGACAGCACGATCTCGTCGTCCTTGTGCAGGGACGTGCCACTCAGCCGAACCGTCGCCTTCGTGCCGCTGGCCCCGGTGGCCGGAGTGATCTGCCCGATGGTCACCTGCTCCGTGCCGCAGAGGACGGACGTGCAGACCGCCTCGGCCTCGTACGAGGTCTTCGATGCCTTCTCCGGCAGCGAAAGGACGAGGATGCTCGGGGTGGTCTCCTTGGTGTACGGCTCGTTCACGGCGCAGTCGTAGCCGCTCGGGATGTAGCGGATGCAGCCGTTGTCGAGGCTCGGGTCGTACAGCGCGGGTACCGCCGTCTCGGTGGCGCCCGTCGTGTCGCTGATCTCCATCGTGAAGTAGTCGCGGTACGCGGTGGGCAGTGCGGCGCAGACGGCGGTGTGCTGCTCGTCGAGGGTGCCGGTGACCGGGCCGTATCCGAAGGCGACGTTGGGGACCTTCTCGCACTCGGCGGCCGGTCCTTCCGCACCGGCGATGCGCAGGGCGTCGAAGCGGTACGAGTCGGCGGCCTTCAGCCCCGAACGGACGGTGACCAGGACCTGGTAGCGGGTGGAGCCGGTGACGGCGCACGCCTGGTTCTTGTTGCACAGGGCGGTGCCGTCCGCGCCGTACACCACCACGTTCGCGGTGCCGAGCGCGTCACGGACGTTCATGTGCAGGACGTCCTTGGCGTCGGCGGTGGTGACCTGACGACACCGCAGCTCGCCGGGGGCTCCCATGGCGCCGCCGGTGGACGGACCGCCGACCTTCGTCGCCGGGTTCGGGGTGCAGCCCTTGGCCGTCGCGGTGACATCGCGGCGGGTCAGGGTGTAGTCGGCGGCGGTGTCACGGCCCGTGACGAGCACGGTGTGGGCGACGCCGGGGGCCAGTGCGCAGGTCGTCCAGGTGGAGAGGGACGCGTATATGGAGCAGACCCGCTTGCCGTGGGGGTCCAGGACGGTGAAGTCGGCGGTGGACGTGGTGCCGGGGGCCGCCTGGAGCTGAAGGTTCTCGTAGTCGGCGTGGTCGTCGGCCGGGATGGTCAGGCAGTGCGAGAAGACACCGTCGCCGGTGGAGAACCGGGCCGTCGGGCTCGTCGCGGTGAAGTCGCCCGCCGGGATGGCCGCGCAGTCGCTCGCCGTGTCGGTGCGGTGCAGGGCGAGGGCGTACGGGCCGGTCGGATCCGACTGGCTGTCGGTGGAGACCAGGGCCCGGAACGGGGCCTTGCCGGTGAGTGCGCACGTACCTGCCGAGAGGTCGGTCCAGTCGCACCGCTGTACGCCGTCGGCGTCGACGACGGTCACGTCGGGGCGTGGCCCGGACCCGCTGAGGTCCTTCAGCACGGCCAGGCGGGCGTCCGAGGGAAGTGGCAGGGACAGGCAGTCGATCTCACCGGCCGCAGTGAACTCGGAACGATACAGGCCGAGTTCGACGGGCTCGCAGCCGGTGGTGGCGGAGCTGTCGAGGATCAGGGTGGGGTCGTCGGTGTGGACGGTGTAGTCACCGGCGGCGGGGAGGTCGCAGCTGTTCCGGGTGGCACAGACGGTCTTGCCGTCCCGGTCGTACACGGCGAGCGCCGAACGGGCGCCGTCGTGGACGCGGTACACGTCGTACCGTCCGGCGGCCGGGGCGGTGAACGTCTTGCAGCCGGAGGCCGGGACCGCGGTCGTCGGTGCGGAGTTGTATCCGTTCAGCGGGACGTGGGTGCAGCCGGCCGGGTCGGAGATGCGGCGGACGGTGAGGGTGTACTCGGCCGGGAAGCCGTGCTCCGCGGAGCTGACCTGGGAGAGGACCCGGTAGGGGCCGTCGCCGGGCAGTACGCAGCCCTCGCTGTCGTCCTCGTTGAAGTGCGGGCAGATCCGGGCGCCGGTCTCATCGGTGATCCACGACGCGCTCTGGCCGTACGCGGTCGTCCTGATGGTGTTGGTGATGCGCTCACCCGGCTTGCCCGCGAACGGCTGGCACTGGATGGCGTTCGCTCCGGTCGCCGAGCCGACGACGGGTGCGGTGTCCCAGGCGGTGCTGATCTCCGGGGCGCAGCCCTTGGTGGTACCGAGGGGCACGACGGCGACGGTGGGCTTGCTCGGCTCGGGCCAGTTGTTCGTCAGCCGGAGCGTGAAGGCTCCCGCACGGGGCAGTTCGCACCAGCCGGCGCCCCACTCGCGGTCGTAGCAGTCGATCTCCGTGTCGCCGTCGAAGACATGGGCGTACGTGTTCGCCGCGCTGTCGATGAGCACGACCTTGTGCAGGCCGGGCGCATCGGCCGTGATGGTCAGGCAGGCCGTCCCGTCCGCGGGAACGGTCACGGCGCCCTCCGTCGGGGCGGCTGCGCCGAAGGCCGAGAGCGGCAGAACGGAACAGTCCCCGTCGGCCGGAGCGGCTGCCGCTGCCGCGGGGGCCGCCCCGGTGTCCGCCTGGGCGGCGGTCGCGGGGATCAGCAACGAGAGCAGGACCGACAGCGTGAGCAACAGGGCGGTGTATGCCCCGGATCTCGCGGCCGCACGTGGGTGGCTGGACATTCCGTTCCCCCCGGACCGGTGAAGTGAAGGGTTCGCGCCAGGACTTCACGGACGACGCGCGAACGCGGTGCAGCCCGCAACGCAAGAAACATGTGCGCGAATTGTAAAGAACGCACATGATAATCGCACGCATGCCCGTCGAACAGGTCTACATCCTGGGCAGTTGACGCGCGCCCGGAGAAGCACCCCGCCACCGGCCCGCGAACGGCAGGCCACCGCCCCGCCACCGGACCGACGTGCGACTCGCCTCACACGCCGCCGACATGCGCACACCGTCGGTCCGCCTGCCGGAGATCCGACCGAGGTCGTCTCCGACTCCCTGCAGACAAGGCGGATCCGGGGATCGCCACCCTGTTCTCCCGCTGTCACGAGGCGGCGGAGAACAGGGGCGGGACATGCGCAGAAGAATCGCTGCGGCATGCGTGGTCGGGGCGGTGGCCACGGGGATCGCGGTAGCTCCGGCCGCTCACGCGGAGGGGCGGGGTGACATCCGGGTCACCAAGACCGTCGTGAACGGCGGCAGCAACGTGATCGTCGGGGTCAAGAACATCAAGCGGTTCCCGATCACCATGACGATCAAGGACAACTCGGGGGTGAAGGGGGTCACCGATGTGTCCGCGTTCAACACGGCCAACGCCCACGGACCGGTCGACCACCTCGGCACGACGTGCAGGAAGGTCGGCACGACAACGTCCGTGTGCACGGCGACGATGCAGATCGACCCGGCGTGGATCGACTCGTACGGAAGCGGCGACGAGGGCTGGGACGCCAACTCTGTCGCGGGGAATTGGCAGGTCAACTCCACGGTACAGGCAAATGACCGCGACTCCTGGATCTCCGACCGCATCGCCTTGTTCAAGGTGAAGCGCGCCGCGACCCTGACTACGGACGCCGCGCCCGAGCCGGTCAGGAAAGGCGGCACCCTGACCGTCACCGGGAAGCTGTCGCGGGCCAACTGGACGGACCTCAAGTACTACGCGTTCACCCGGCAGGTGGTGAAGCTGCAGTACAAGACGCCCGGCGGCTCCTACCACACCGTGAAGACGGCGACGACGGACAGCAAGGGCCATCTGCGCACGACGGTGAAGGCGACTGCCTCGGGCAGCTGGCGCTGGGCGTTCCTCGGTACGACCACGACCATGAAGGTCGTCTCCACCGGCGATGCCGTCACGGTGAAGTGATCTCGCGGCGGGCCGGGAACGGCCCGCCGACGGGGCATGGTCCCGCGCGGACCGGCCGCTGCCGCCCGGGGCGTAGTCCGGGGGTGCAGGGAGGCGGCGGGCCGGTGCACGCCGTCACCGTCGGCGAGGCGCGACGGGCGCCCCGTCGGGACGTGCGGTGCGCGCTACTCCCCCAGCACGGCCCGCATCACGTTCTTCGCGATCGGAGCGCCGAGGCGTCCGCCCGAGATGTCCTGGCGTGAGATGTTCATGTCCGTCGGGTCGATGAACACCGCGACCGCCACCGACCGGCCGTCGGCCTTCTTTCCGTACGAGACGAACCAGCCGTAGGGCACCTCGTCCTTCACGTTCACGCCGCGCTGCGCCGTACCGGTCTTGCCGCCGACCGTGACGCCGTCGATCAGGGCCCGCTGGGCGCTGCCCTCCTTGGCGGTGAACTCCATCATTTCCTGGACCTTCTTCGCCGTCGTCTCCGACACGGCCCGGCTCTTGAGCTTCGGCTCGTGCCTCTTCAGGACCGTCAGGTCCGGACCGCGCAGCTCTTCGACGATGTAGGGCTGCATCAGCTTGCCGTCGTTGGCGAGGGCGGCCGTCACCATGGCCATCTGCATCGGCGTGCTGGTGAGACTGCCCTGGCCCATACCGGTCAGCGCCGTTCCGGGCCTGTCCAGTTCCTTCGGGTAGAGGCTCCTGGTGGCGAGCATGTCTCCGAACTCGTCCGAGTACACATCGGAGTTGAAGCCGAATTTCTCCGCCGTCTCGCGCATCTTGGCGGCACCGACCTTGGACGCCGCGTCGAGGAAGACGTTGTTGCAGGAGTACTGCATCGCGGTCTTCATGGACGCCTTGGCGCACACCGCGTCACCGGCCTCGCTGCTGATCTTGTTCGTGGAGAGCGGCAGGGGGTACGGGGAGACGGCGTCGGACGCCGCGTCGACGTCGGTGACCACACCGTTCTCCAGGGCCGCGGCCGCCGTGAGGATCTTGAACGTCGAGCCGGGCGGGAAGGTCTCGCGCAGCGGACGGTTCGCCAGCGGCTTGCGCTTGTCCTTGACGAGGGCCTGGAAGCGGTCGCCCTCCTTGAACGAGTTCCCGGCGAAGACGGTGGGGTCGTACGAGGGCGTGGAGACGAGGGCCAGGACCTTTCCCGTACGCGGGTCCAGAGCGACCACCGCGCCCCGTGCGCCGAGAGCGGTCAGCCCCTGGTAGCCGGCCTTCTGCGCCTTCGGGTCGATCGTGGTGATCACGTCGCCGCCGCGCCGCTGCTCGCCGGTGAGGATGTCCTTGGCGTGCCGGAACGCGAACCGGTCGTCCTGGCCGCTGAGGATGGTGTCGTACGTCTTCTCCAGCAGGGACATGCCCTGCGCCTGGGAGGCGTAGCCGGTCACCGGGGCGTACATCGCGCCCTGCCGGAAGGTCCGCCGGTACTTGAAGTCGGTGCCGTCGACCGCCTTGGAGCCGGTGATCGCCCGGCTGCCCACGATGATGTCGCCGCGCGGGGTGGCGAACTGAGCGATCTTCACACGGCGGTTGTGCTCGTCGGTGGCCAGTGACTCGCTGCGGATGTGCTGGAGCCAGTTCGCCCGCAGCAGCAGGGCCAGCACCAGCAGTCCGCAGAAGATGGCCACATGTCGCACCGGCCTGTTCATCGTGCTCCCGTCCCCGGCCCCGATCGATCTCTGAATAGGGAAGATGCACGTACCGGTCCGGCGGTTGCACCGCTCACAGATGTTCCGCGTAGCCGTCCAGTGTGCGCAGCACCTCCCCTTCCCCCGCCGGGGGCAGTTGGAGTACGACTTCCTCGATGCCCAGCTCCGCGTAGTGCGCCAGCTTCCCCGGGCTCGGGAGTACCGCGTACGGCACCACCTGGAGTTGCTTCGGGTCCCGGCCGGCCGCCTCCCACACCTCGCGCAGCCTCGGTACGGACTCCGTCAGGCCGCGGCCGCCGATCGGGAGCCAGCCGTCCGCGTACTGCGTGATGTGCGTGAACAGCTTCGGGCCCGCCGCGCCGCCGATCAGGGTGCGGGGGCCGTTCACCGGGCCGCGTGGCCCCTGGACCGGCTTCGGGTACGCGTGGCTGGCCCTCACCGAGCCGAACTCGCCGTCGTACGCCGTCGGTTCGGCCGACCACAGGGCGCGCATCAGGGCCATCCGGTCGCGGGTGAGGTCACGGCGCGTCGACCAGTCCACCCCGTGGTCCGCGGCTTCCTCTACGTTCCAGCCGTAGCCGAGGCCCAGCGTGAACCGGCCGCCGGAGAGATGGTCGAGGGTGGCGATCCGCTTCGCCAGGTCGATCGGATCGTGCTGGGCGACGAGCGTGATGCCGGTGCCGAGGGCGAGGCGTTCGGTGACCGCGGCGGCCTGCGCGAGGGCGACGAAGGGGTCGAGTGTGCGGCCGTATTCGGGCGGGAGCTCGCCACCGGCCGGGTAGGGGGTGTCCCTGCTCACCGGGATATGGGTGTGCTCGGGCAGGTAGAGCCCGGCGAAACCGCGCTGTTCGAGCTCGCGGGCGAGCCGCAGCGGCGTGATCGTCTCATCGGTGAGGAAGATCGTTGTGGCGATCCGCATACGAGGACACCTCCGTCGTGGTCCGGTGACGGCCCCAACGTATGCCGTGCGGTGCGGAAAGCCGAGTGTCGCGGAGCACCGGCCCCGTTCGTGCCTCCCGGCGTTCTTCCGGAGTTCACGGCTTCCCGCCAGGGTCGAGCACGTCATCCTCGCCACCACGACAGCCCGGGGAGTCACCCGTATGTCCTCATCGCAATCCGCCCACGGCCGTCCGATGGCCAGGCGCGGCCTTCTCGTCGGGACGGCGGCCGCCGCTCTAACGTTGGGCACCGTGAGCTTCGCCGACGCCGCGACCGGCAACGACGCCCCCGACCGGACCGTGACCGTGCGCGGCACCCTGCCGACCGGGTCGCCCGACTACGTGTATCTGCCGGTCGAAGTACCTCGCGGGGTACGGGAGCTCGCCGTCTCGTACACGTACGGGAGGACGCCCGTCCCGGCCGGGACGCAGGGCAACGCCCTCGACATCGGCATCTTCGACGAACGCGGCACGGAGCTGGGCGGGCGCGGGTTCCGGGGCTGGTCCGGCGGCGCGCGCAGCGGCTTCTTCATCCGGGCCGACGAGGCGACGCCCGGCTACATCGCCGGTCCGGTACGGGCCGGGACCTGGCACATCGCCCTCGGGCCGTACACCGTCGCCCCGGAAGGGCTCCCGTACGAGGTGACGATCACCCTGCGCTTCGGGCCCACCGGGTCCACGCCGAAGCCCGTGTACCCGCCGGAGCGGGCGAAGGGGCGCGGGCGCGCCTGGTACCGCGGGGACTGTCATCTCCACTCCGTCCACTCGGACGGGAAGCGCACCCCGGCCGAGATCGCCGCCGCCGCTCGCGCGGCCGGGCTCGACTTCATCAACAGCAGCGAGCACAACACGTACTCCGCGCACGGCGCGTGGGACGGGCTGTGGGGTGACGATCTGCTCGTCCTCACGGGCGAGGAGGTCACCACCCGCAACGGGCACGTGATCGCGCTCGGCACCGACCCGGGCACGTTCGTCGACTGGCGCTACCGGGCCCGCGACAACCGGTTCGGGCACTACGCGAAGGCCGTGCGGCGGGCCGGCGGCCTGGTCGTGCCCGCGCATCCGCACGCCACCTGCATCGGCTGCCACTGGAAGTTCGGCTTCGGTGAGGCGGACGCGGTGGAGGTGTGGAACGGGGCCTGCACCCCGGAGGACGAGATCGCCCTGGCCGAATGGGACAACTCCCTTGTCGCCGCCGTCCGTTCGTCGAAGCCGTGGGTTCCGGCGATGGGCAACAGCGACGCGCACCGGGAGCCGGACAGGGTGGGAGTGCCGCAGACCGTCGTCCTCGCCGACGAGCTGTCGCGCGGGGCGATCACGGCCGGGATCCGGGCCGGGCGCTCGTACATCGCCGAGTCGTCCGCCGTCACCCTGTCGTTCGGCGCCTCGGGCGGGCGCGGACTGCACGCCGGGATCGGCGAGCGGCTGCGGGTGGACGGCGACGACACCCCGGTCACCGTGCGGCTGGAGGTGGCCGGGGCGCCCGGCTGCACCGCGCACTTCGTCACCGACCAGGGCACGCTGTTCACGGCCGTGCTGCCGGAGTCGGGGGCGGGGACGGTCCAGTGGCGTACGACGCCGGCCTACGCCGCCTATGTGCGGGCCGAGGTCCGGCACCCGGCGACGGTACCGGGGCTGCCGGGGGCGCTGACGGCGCTCACCAATCCGGTGTTCCTGGAGGGTTAGGGTCTTTCGTTCGGATCGGCGCGGCGTGATCCGAACGAAAGACCCTCGGAGGCCGGTCCGGGGGTGGCCCTCTCCACGGCGGCCCTCTCCACGGCGATCCTCTCCACGGCAGGCGGGGAGAGCGTGCGAAGCCGCCGCACGCAGGCGCGTCGCTGGACGGCCGAGGCCCCCGCGACCAGCGTGCCCAGCACCAGCCAGCCCGCCGGTCCGGCCGCCATCACCACGCCGGTCAGCAGCGGCGGGCCGGCGGACTTCTGTATGGACTGGGACATCCCCGCCACTCCCAGATACGCGGCGCGGGCGTCCTCGGGTGCGAGGAGGACCGCCAGTTCCCAGGAACTGACCGAACGCATCAGCTCGGCCAGGGTGACCACCAGCGCCGCGGCGAGCAGCACGGCCGTGGCCACCCAGGTCCCGCCCCGGGTGGCCACCGCCAGGAAGGCGCAGCACACGAATATCATGGCCCCGTACAGCAGCACCGCCCGGGTGGCCCGGCGCGGCCCCTCGGCCCGCTTCGACACGCTGATCTGCAACACCACGACCATCACGGTGTTGATGACCAGGAAGGCCGGGACGAGCGCGTGCGGTGCCGAGGTGCGGTTCACCAGCCACAACGGCAGGCCGACTCCGAGGATCGAGTCGTCCAGGTTCATCGGGATGTCCAGCAGCACGAAGGTGAGATAGCCGCGGTCCCGCCACGGGTTGGCCCTGCGGGCGGGCGGCTGCTCCCCGACCGGTGCCGCGCCGGCCGGTGCCCCGGTCACCTCGACGGTCCTCTCCCGCGGCTCGTCCGTACGCCGCACCAGCGCCGCGGCGACGACGAAGGACAGCGCGTTGCCCAGGATCAGGGCCCGGTAGGCGTCGGTCGTCCCCACCGCCAGGCCGATCGCCGCGATGCCGGCGCCGAGGCCGTATCCCGCGTTGGACGCGCTGCGGGACAGCGCCTGGTAGGCCGCGCGCCGCTCGCCCGCCGTCCGGGTGGCGAAGAGCATCTCCAGCATCTTCGCCGCCCTGTCCGCCAGGTACGTGACGGCGACGACGGGCAGCAGCGCCTCGAAGCTTCCGCACACCAGCACCAGGACGAGCGTCACCAGACGCAGCAGATGACAACCGATCAGCAGCGGTCTCACCGGGAAGCGGCCGGCCAGGCGGCCGGCCAACGGTGATCCCGCGATGCCCGCCACTCCGGCCACGCCCAGCAGCACACCGATCTGCTGGGCGCTGAGCCCTGTCACGAAGGTGAGATACAGGACCGAGGACGCGGCCCACAGCCCCGAGCCGGTCCGGTCCAGGGCCAGCGCGAGCAGCATGGTCCGCGCATTGCGCCCGCCCGGCGGATTGCGCAGCTGAGCCAGCAGTCCCTGTCCGCCCTGCGCGTTGTCCGGTTCTCCGCAGCCCCTGCCGCGCCGCATCGCACGCCCCCTCCGAGATGCCTCGACATCAAGAGATCAATGACCAGGGGGAAGCCTGCGGGAAGGTAATCTCGATGTCAAGATACTTGATGTCGACATACCAGCCGTCCGTGCTGCCGACGCGCTCTCACCCCCGTGCGTTCCCGTGCGTCCCCGTGTCCCTGTGCGCTTCGCGGCCGGGGGCGTCACAGTGGAAGAGGGGCACCGGGCGGGGCTGCCGGAGGAGGTGTCCGCATGGATGTGACCGGCGGGAACGACGACCGGCTCCGGGACTATCGCGGCAAACGGCACTTCGACGCGACGGCGGAGCCACGCGGCGACGGCGAGCGGACGGGCGCGGCGCCCTGCTTCGTCGTACAGATCCATCAGGCGCGCCGCATGCACTTCGATTTCCGGCTGGAGGTCGGCGGCGTACTGAAGTCCTGGGCGGTGCCGCGCGGACCTTCGGAGAATCCCCGCGAGCGGCGGCTGGCCGTCCCCACGGAGGACCATCCGCTGGAGTACCGCACGTTCGAGGGCGTCATCGCCAAGGGCGAGTACGGCGGCGGCACGGTGATCGTGTGGGACCAGGGCACCTACCGTCCGCTCAGCCACGACCGCCGGGGCAGACCGGTGCCGTTCGAACAGTCGTTGGAGGACGGGCACGCGACCTTCTGGCTCGACGGCACCAAGCTGCACGGCGAGTTCGCCCTCACGCGCTTCAAGGGGCGCGACGAGAGCGACGCGCCGGGCGGGGAGATATGGCTGCTGATCAAGGCCAAGGACGGACGCGCCACCCATGACGGACCGGGCACACCCGACCCGTACCGGGCAAGGTCGGCCCGGACGGGGCGCACGCTCCAGCAGGTCGCGGCCGAGGAAGGGGGCGGGTCCCGGTGACCGCCCGCAGCACCGTGGAGGTTCTGCTCAGCCGTTACGGCACCACGTATGCCGCCGAGGCCGGCATCCGGTTGCGGAACACTCCGCAGCCCCTGTACCAACTTCTCGTCCTCAGCGATCTGTTGAGCGCCCGCATCCGGGCTTCCGTGGCGGTGGCGGCGGCGCGCGCACTGTTCCGCCACGGCCTGCGGACCCCGGACCGGATGATCGGGGCGACCTGGCAGGAGCGCGTCGACGCGCTCGGCGAGGGTGGCTACCGGCGCTACGACGAACGGACCGCCACCCAGCTCGGCGACGGGGCGCAGCTCCTGCTGGTGGAGTACGGGGGCGATCTGCGGCGGCTGCGCAGGGAGGCCGACGGCGATCTGGACGTCCTGCGCGCCGGGCTGCGCAGGACTCCGGGCATGGGCCCGGCCGGTGCGGACATCTTCGTGCGCGAGGTACAGGCGGTATGGCCGGAGACGGCGCCGTTCCTGGACGGAAAGGCACTGCAGGGCGCCGAGAAACTCGGGCTGCCCGCCTCACCGGCGAGACTCGCACGGCTCGCGGAGCAGGCCGGGGAAGCCGGACAGGACGAACCGGCCGGGCAGGACGAGCAGGCCGAGCCGGCGGACGGTCACGGGCCCGCCGTGCTCGCGGCCGCTCTGGTGCGCGCGGCACTGGACCAGCACGTCGTGGACGACGTCAGGGAACGGGCCGCCTGAGAGCCTGTCGGGTGACCTCGGACCGGCTGGCGGACGCGGTCCGGTGCGTGCGATTCCAAGGCGCAGGAGGGAGTCGACGCGGAGCGTCGGCGACCGACGACAACGCGGGAAGCGTGCGTGCCAGGGCGTGACCGCCCGGTCCGAGGTCACCCGACAGGCTCTGAGGCCGGCCCGTTCGTACCCGGCCCCCTACGCCCCGCGGCAGTCACCCCCGCGGTGGCCGCCCGGCTCAGAAATGCCAGCCGGGCCCGCTTCTCCGGCTTGTCGATCTCCGGGCCGAGTTCGAAGCCCGCCCGGACCATCCGCGCGAGGGCCTTCTCGTTGCGGGCATCCGGCTCCACCACGATCCGCAGGTGCGCCGGGTCGCTGAAGACGTAGCAGATGAGCACCGAGAGCAGGGCGGCCGTGAAGCCGCGTTCGGTGGTGTCGCCGGGGCCGATCAGAAGGTGGACACCGAAGTCCCCGGGACGGACGTCGTAGCAGTCGGCCAGCGGGTCGGCGGCCGGTTCGTACGTCTGGAAGAGGGCGACCGGAACGCCGTCGCGCAGGGCCAGATGAGCGTGGTGCGTGGTGAGCGAGTCCAGGAACTCGTAGGTCTCCAGGACCTCTTCACGGCTCGCGTCGCCCATGCCCCAGAACTTGGCGCGCTCCTCGGTGACCCAGCCGTGGATCAGATCGAGGTCCGCGGCGGGGTCCACGGGGACGAGGCGGACGGTCCCGAAGCCGGGGACCCGCTGCTCGTGGACGGGGGTGCGCACGGCAGGGTCGGCGGTCATCCCGGTTCTCCTCTCCGTTCGGTGCAGCTTGTTCCAGTCGGTGACCACGGGCGCGAGCTCGCCCCGTACCCACAGCGGCAGTTGGTCACGGTGGTGGGCGTCGCCGCGGATCCCGGACGCCCCGAACGGAACCACCCACAGGCTGTCCTCGCGCCGGGCGAGATCCCAGACGTAGCGGGCGGCGGGTCCCCGGGCGAAACGGTCGGTGATGCCGGGAACGCTGGAGGTGGAGAGCACGCAGTCGTGGTCACCGGCCAGGCCCGGCCAGGCTTCCTCGGGGCCCGGGAGCGCCTGCCAGGGGGCCGCGCGGTGCGCCTCGCCCCAGGCGCGCGGCGAGGTGCCCGCCGCGCACCGGGCCGCCACCGCCTCGGCCGCCGCCGCGACGGCCGACTGCCGGTCGGCGTGCGGGAGCGGGCCGTGCGTCAGCAGGGTCTCCAGTGCGTACGCGATTCTCGGCACCGCCGCCAGCCAGGGGCGGAACACCGCCGGGTACGCGGGTGAGCGGGCCGGGTCGGCGGAGCCGGTGACGGCGGCCAGGGCGGGGTGGCCGGCCAGCCGGTGGACGAGATCGGCGCGCACGGCCGCGTAGAGCGTGGCGTCCGTGCTGTCGGCCTCCATGTGACGGTCCCAGCGCAGCAGCCGGTCCCGCAGCCGGGCGGCTTCGGGGCTGAGCCCCGTCGCCCCGGCCAGCAGCTCCAGCAACGGGCGGGCGGAAGCGAGACGGGTGTCGGTGTGGATGTCCACCATGCCCTTGGCGGACCAGTGGTCGGACCGGCCGAGCAGTTCCCGTATGCGCGCCGCCCGGTGCGGGGGCGCGAACTCGACACCGAGCGGGGCGGCGAGACCACGCGCGTTGGCCATCACCTCCACCTCCTCGATCTCGGCACGCGGCATCGGCGCATGGCGGCCACGCCAGGCGTACGCGGGGTCGTGCGCCGGTACGACGCGCAGCCGGTTCTCGCGCGGGCGCAGCGGAACGTGACCGGCGACGCGGTGCAGGGTGGCACCGCCGGTGTCGGCGGCGAGGACGACGTTGACCGGCTCCGCCCAGAGGTCCAGGGCGGTGTCCAGATCGGCGACGGTACGGGCCCGGAGCAGGGCGGGCAGCGCCTCGAAGCCCAGCTCGTGCGTGACGCGGGGCGGATAGCGGAGGCTGATGCCGTCCGCGTCACCGCTCACATCACCATCCGGTCCGCGGCCCGGTCCGCCGTCCAGGACAGCGTCCGGGCCGCGGTCCGCGCCGCCGATGATCACCGGCCCGCGTTCGGTCTCGATGATCTCGACCACGACCGGATCGGCGCCCGCCACCTCGATCGTCTCGGTGTGGACGGCGGCCGGTTCCCAGCCTCCGGGGCCCAGCGCCTCGACCCCGCCCGCCGCCGTGCGCCGCAACCGCTCCCGGTACAGGTCCTGGTAGTCGGCCATCGCGTTGGTGATCGCCCAGGCGACGCCACCCGTGTGCCCGAAGTGCGCGATGCCGGGCACGCCGGGGACGGCGAGGCCCACCACGTCGAACTCGGGGCAGGCCAGGTGGATCTGCTGGTAGACGCCCGGGTCCTCGATGAAGCGGTGCGGGTCGCCCGCGACGAGCGCTGACCCGGTGGCGGTGCGGTCGCCGGTCAGCAGCCAGCCGTTGGAACCGGCGGTGCCGGGGCCGTCGGCGGCGAAGAGCCCGATCGCCTCCGCGCCGAGCCGGCGGGCGACCTCCTCGCGCCAGAGCTTGGCGGGGAAGCCCGCGAACAGGATGTGGGTGGAGAGCCAGACTCCCAGCGGGGTCCAGGGCTCCCATCGCCCGGGACCGGTCCCGGCGGCCGTGAACTCCGGTGCGGCGGCGGCTCCTTCGGCCAGGCCCTCATTCACGCCCTCGACATACGCGACGACCCACTCGGCGGCGCGCGGCGCGACACGCTCCAGCCGGTCGAAGCAGCGCCGCGCGGTGTCGACCAGCCGGGCCCGGCGGGCGAACCGGTCCCAGTCCACGGCGTCCGCGCCGAGGAACGCGGCGGTGGTGCCGCACACCCGGTGCCGTTCGACCTCGATCTGCCAGGCGCGGTCCCGGGCCGCGTCGTGGCCCTGGGCGCGGGCGAGTTCGAGGACGTCGTCCGCCCGCAGATGAGGTATGCCCCAGTCGTCCCGGTGGACGTCTCCACGCATGCCGCATCCCGCCCCTTGCTCGATCGCCGTATTCCCGACCTTCTGAAATTTAGGTTAGCCTAACCTAATCAATTTTTCGGAGCAGGGAGGTCCGGCTGTGGGGCATGGCTGGGAGGGCGTCGTCCTCAAGCTGATGCGGGGACGGGACTTCACGTTCACCGTGACCGGGACCGAACGGGTCACCGAGGACTTCCACCGGGTGCACCTCACCGACGGCGGGCTGCTCGCCGCGACCGGCGGCGCGCACCCGACGATGTGGGTCAGGATCTGGTTCGAGCGCAACGGCGGCGGACCGCACCAGCGCGCCTACACCCTGGTCGACCCGGACCCGGCCGCCGGCACGTTCAGCCTGGAGTTCGCCCTGCACAACGGCGCCGCGAGCGACTGGGCCCGCCGGGCCGGGCCGGGCGACACGATCGAGGCGACCCTCCAGGGCACCGGCTTCCGCCTGCCCGAACCGGCGCCCGCCCGGCTCTTCGTGATCGGCGACCCGGCCTCGCTGCCCGCGATCAACTCCCTGCTGGACGCCGTCCCACGGACCCCGGCGACCATCTGGTTCGAGACGACGCACGCCTCGGACGAGAAGCTTCCGTTCCGTCTGGACCCGGCCCACCACACCCTGCACCGGGTACCGCGCCGCGACGGGGGCGCCTCTCTGGTCGCCGAGGTGAAGTCCGCACTCCCCGGCCTGCTGGGCGCCGCCCCGTCCGACGCGTACGTCTGGATCGCCTGCGACACGGCGACGACCAGGACCCTCGCCGCGTACGTGCGCAAGGACCTGGCCGTCGCCAAGGAGCGGGTGAACGCCCTGGGTTACTGGCGCGCGGGCCGAGATCCTGTCGGGTGACCTCCGACCGGGCGGCCACGCCCTGGCACGCGCGCTTCCCGCGTTGTCGTCGGTCGCCGACGCTCCGCGTCGACTCCCTCCTCCGCCCCGGAATCGCACACACCAAACCGCGCCCGCCATCCGATCCGAGGTCACCCGACAGGCTGAGCGGGCTCCGGCCCCGGAGCCGCTTCGTCCTGAGCTCCACGCACCCGAGGGCGTTCGGCCCTCAGTCCGCCACCACCAGCGCCGGAGTCTCCTTCGTCAGCACCTCACCGCGGAAGAACGCCGGGCTGCGGCGCTGCATCACCAGCATCAGCACCACCCCGAGCAGCAGCAGCCCGACACCGATCACGAAGACCGAGCCGACCCCGAAGACGGACGAGCCGGAGCCGTACGCCGGGTTCCACATGTCGTAGAGGGTCTTGCCGAAGACCGCGGCGAGCAGGATGCCGCCGAGGACCGGGAAGAGGCCCTTGAAGACCAGGTCGCGGACCGAGCGGGTCAGGTCGGCACGGAAGAACCAGGCGCAGGCGAAGGCCGTCAGCGCGTAGTAGAAGCAGATCATGAGGCCGAGCGCGTAGATCGTGTCGACCAGGACGTGCTCGCTGACCAGGGTCATGACCGTGTAGAAGACACCGGTCGCCACGCCCGCCGTGACGGTGGCCCTCCCCGGCGTCTTGAAGCGCGGGTGGACGCGGGCGTACGAGGCGGGCAGGGCCTCGTACGTGGACATCGCCAGGACCGTGCGGGCCACCGGGATGAAGGTGGTCTGCAGACTGGCGGCGGCGGAGGCCAGGACGGCGATGAAGAGCAGGACGCCGAGGCCGGGGCCCATGATCGGGCCTGCGAGTGCGGCGAAGACGTTGTCGGAGGTGTCCCGGTTGGCGAGACCCAGGCCCGAGCCGCCGGAGCCGACGGCCATCTGGGCGGCGATGCCGGTCGCCAGATAGGAGCCGACGAGCACGACCATCGCGATGAGGGCGGCGCGTCCGGGGGTCTTCTCGCTGCCGATGGTCTCCTCGTTGGCGGTCAGACAGGTGTCCCACCCCCAGAACATGAAGATGGACAGCGACAGGCCCGCCGTGAACGTCGCGAACGACTTCACCGCGAACGGGTTCAGCCAGGACCAGGAGAAGTGCAGCGAGGAGGCGAACTCCCCGCTGTGCGCCTTCTGCACGGCCATCACCACGAACAGCGCGAGGACGACGAGCTGAAGCCCCACCAGGGCGTACTGGATGCCCTTGGTGGCTGTCATCCCGCGATAGCTGATCGCCGTGGCGACCGCGATCAGGATCAGACAGGTGAGGATGTGGACGGGCTTGTTGTGGTCCAGGGCGGCGATCGAACCGCTGCCCGAGATCTCGCCCGCCAGGAGCCAGAAGTACGAGGTGGCGACACCCGCCAGGTTCGACAGCACGATGATCGTCGCGATGACCAGGCCCCAGCCGCACATCCAGCCGACGCGCGGGCCGAACGCCTTCACCGTCCAGGTGAAGGACGTGCCGCAGTCCGGCACGGCCTTGTTGAGTTCACGGTACGCGAATGCGACGAGCAGCATCGGCAGGAAGCCGGCCAGGAAGACGGCGGGCATCTGCACGCCGACCTCACCCGCGGTGGAACCGAGGGTGGAGGTGAGGCAGTAGACGGGGGCGACGGTGGAGATGCCGATGACGGCACTGCCCATCAGGCCGACGGAGTTCCCGCCGAGGCCCTTGCCGCGTACACCGTCGGCCGGGGCGGCGTCCCGTACCGGGTCTCCGGCCTGCGGCCGCGCGTCCAGCTGTGTCATGTAGAGGACGGTATGCGCTGCGATATCCACATTCGGAGGCTGAGACTCCGCCAACTCGCCCTTAACATTCAAGAAACATGACGGTCACACAGGATTGAATTGAAGGCTATTTTCATAAATCTCCTTCCAATGCGAGGCCGATGCTCGATCGCAACGCCGTACGGGAATCGCAGCACTGTCCGTTTTATGGTGATTCAAAATTTTCCCGCGGGTGTTCGCTCAGCGGACACCCGCGGGGTGCGCCCCCTCAGCCCGGCCAGACGATCGCCTGGAGTTCGCTGTACGCGTGCAGGGCGTACGAACCGACGTCGCGCCCGACACCGCTCTTCTTGAACCCGCCGAACGGGGCCTCCATGTTCCGCCCGATGGTGTTCACACCGACCCCGCCGGCCCGCAGCCGCCGGGCCACCCGGAATGCCCGTGCCACGTCCGAGGACCAGACGTAGTCGATCAGCCCGTAGTCGCTGTCGTTGGCGAGTGCGATGCCCTCCTCCTCGTCGTCGAAGGGGACGACCACGACGACCGGGCCGAAGATCTCCTCCCGGACGACGCGCATGTCGTTGGTGCAGTCGGCGAGGAGGGTGGGTGCGACGTAGAAGCCCCGGTCGAGACCGGCCGGACGTTCGCCGCCCGTGACGACCCTCGCCCCCTCCTTCCGGCCGAGTTCGACGTACGACTCGACACGGTCGCGGTGGGCGGCGGAGATCACCGGGCCGACGACCGTGCCCCGGGCCGTCGGGTCCCCGACCTTCAGATGCCCCGCGTACGCGGTGAGCTTCTCGATCAGGGCGTCATGGGCCGCGCGCTGGACGAGGACGCGGGTCGGGGCCGTACAGATCTGGCCGCTGTAGAAGGAGAACGTGGTGCCGATGCCCGCCGCCGCGGAGTCGAGGTCCGCGTCGTCGAGAACGACGGCGGCCCCCTTGCCACCCAGCTCCATCAGCTGCCGCTTCATGGAGCGCCCGCACACCTCGGCGATGCGCTGCCCGACGGCCGTGGAGCCGGTGAAGCTGACCATGTCGACGTCCGGTGAGCCGACGGCGGCCTCGCCCGCCTCGGGGCCCGATCCGGTGACGACGTTGACCACGCCCGCCGGAACGCCCGCCTCTTCGAGCGCCTCGGCCATCCGGTAGACGGAGAGCGGGTCCTGCGGCGCGGGCTTCACGACGACCGTGTTGCCCATGGCCAGGGCCGGAGCGACCTTGCCGGCCGGGTTGGCCCACGGGTTGTTGTACGAGGTGACGCAGGTGACGACGCCGACCGGCTGGCGTACGGCCAGTGCCCCGAAGACACCGGCCCGCCCCATCGGACCTGCCTCGTTGATCTGCGGTGCGACGGCCTCCTCGACCGGCTCCAGGGCCCCCCTGGCGTACCGGCGGAAGCGGGCGGCGCCGACGGCGACCTGCATGCCCCTGGCCGTACCCGTGGTGGCGCCGCTCTCCGCCTGGGCGAGTGCGGCGTTGCCTGCGAGGTCGCGCTGCATCAGGTCGGCGGCCCGGTCGAGGACGGCGGCCCGCTCCTCGGGACGGGTGCGCGACCAGCCGGCGAAGGCCTCACGGGCCGCGGACGCCGCGGCGTACACCTGCTCGCGGCTCGCCTCGGGAGCGAGGCCGACGACCTCCCCCGTGGCCGGGTTGATCACCTCGTAGTGGCCGTGGTCGGGTTCGGTCCACCGCCCGCCGATGAACAGACGCCGCTTCCCGTCGCGCGTCGGGCTTCCGTCGCTCATACGGTGCTCACCGTCCGGGTGTCGCGGCCGGAGCGCAGCACCGTACCGGGGACCGCGCCGGTCACCTTGTCGTCGCGCAGGGTCTCCACGCCGTTGACCCGGACCGACACGATGCCGATGGCCTTGGAGTCGAGGCGGGGGCTGTCGCCGGGCAGGTCGTGCACGAGGGTGGCGGGCCCGGCGTCGATGCGCTCGGGGTCGAAGAGGACGAGGTCGGCATGGAAGCCCTCCTCGATCCGGCCGCGGTCGCGGAGCCCGAAGAGACGGGCGGGATCGTCGGTGAGCATCCGGACGGCCTGTTCGAGGGGGAGGAGTTTGCGTCGGCGCAGGCAGTCGCCGAGGAAACGGGTGGTGTACGGGGCGCCGCACATCCGGTCCAGGTGCGCGCCCGCGTCGGAGCCGCCGAGCATGACGTCCTCGTGCGCCCAGGTGCGGCGGCGCAGCTCCCAGGAGTCGGGGTCGTTGTCGGTGGGCATGGGCCACAGCACCGTGCGCAGGTCGTCGGCGGCGCAGATCTCGACGAGGCAGTGGAAGGGCTCCTGTCCGCGCTCGGCGGCGATGTCGCCCACGACACGGCCGCTGAGCCCTTCGTTGGCCGCGCTGTAGGTGTCCCCGATGACGTACCGGCCGAAGTCGGCGAGGCGGCGGAAGACACCGGCCTCCTTGCTGTCGGCGCGGCGGAGCATCTCGGCGCGGGTGTCCGCGTCGCGCAGCCGCTCGATGCGTTCGGGGACGGGGAGGGCGAGGATGTCGCCCCAGCCGGGGATCAGGTTGAGGGCGCAGAAGGTGCCCAGAGACATGTTCATGGGCGTGAGGATCGGCATGGTGAGGGCGACGATCCGCCCGCCGGCCCGGCGGGCGCGTTCGCTGGGCACGAGCTGGCGCGGCACGCGTTCGGGCACGGCCGCGTCGATGGTGAGGACGTTCCAGTTCAGCGGGCGTCCGGCGGTGGCGGTCATGTCGACGAGAAGCTCGATCTCCTCGTCGGAGAACTGGTCGAGGCAGCCCGCGACGATCGCTTCGAGCTGGGTGCCCTCGTGTTCGCCGACGGCGCGGGAGAGCGCGAGGAGTTCCTCGGGGAGCGCGTGCCAGGAGGCGACCGGCTGTCCCTCCCCGTCGGCGTGGGTGGCGGACTGGGTGGTGGACAGACCCCAGGCCCCGGCGTCCATCGCGTCGTGGAGGAGGGCGAGCATCGCGTCGAGCTGCTCGGGGGTGGGCTGTCCGCCGATCGCGTCGGCGCCCATGACGTGTCTGCGCAGGGCGCAGTGGCCGACCATGAACCCGGCGTTGACGGCGATCCGCCCTTCGAGCGCGTCGAGGTACTCGCGGAAGCTGGACCAGCTCCAGTCGACGCCCTCCTCCAGGGCCTTGAGGGCCATGCCCTCCACCCGCGCCATCATGCGGCGGGTGTAGTCGGCGTCGCCGGGGCGTCCGGGGTGGAGCGGGGCGAGGGTGAATCCGCAGTTGCCCCCGGCGACGGTGGTGACACCGTGGTTCATGGACGGGGTGGCGTACGGGTCCCAGAAGAGCTGGGCGTCGTAGTGGGTGTGCGGGTCGACGAAGCCGGGCGCGAGGACCAGGCCGGTGGCGTCCTCGGCGGTGACGGCCTCCTCGGTGAGCGTGCCCGGTTCGGCGATGACGGCGATGCGGCCGTCGCGCAGGCCGACGTCGGCGGGGTACGAGGGTCCGCCTGTGCCGTCCACGACGGTCGCGCCGCGGATCAGGTGGTCGAGCATGACGGGGGTTCCCTTCCGTTCCGTGATCTGCCGCGAGTACGTGTTTCCCGTCGCGAGGGCGGGGGTGTGCGGCCGGGGTGCGCACGGCCGCGGTACGCACCCCGGCTGCACGGAGCGGCGACCCGGGAAGACGCCGCTGGTCTCTTTCCGGCCCCCGCGTCGATCGAGGAGCGCGGGTGCGGGGGGCGGAGCACCCGGTCACGGGAAGAGGCGGGGGCAGGCCCGCCACAGGCGCGTCCGGCCCGCGGATGCGCCGCACCCGCACCCCCGCTCACCCGCGTCGCCCCGGGACGCGCCCTACGCGCGGCCCGCCGCCCCCCGGAACCGCGAGGTCCGGTGCACCGGGTCCGTGTCGATCCTCGGAATCACGTGCTCACCGATCAGCTTGATCGAGTTCAGCGTGTCCTCACGGCTGATCCCGATCGGCAGCCCGAAGCTCAGCTGGTCGGCCCCCGCCTGTTCCCACCGCTTGCACTGCCGCAGCACCTCGTCCGGATCGCCGCAGATCATCAGCTCCTCGGCGATCAGGAGCTCGATGATCTCCTCGGAGTACTCCGGCAGCAGTTCGGGCCACTCCGGGATGCCCTCCGGCCGGGGAAACGTGTCGTGGTAGCGGAACAGCAGCGACTGCAGGTAGTTCAGCCCGCCGCCCACCGCGATCTCGACGGCCTTGGCGTGCGTCTCGGCGCAGATGGCCGTGGAGGTGACCATGACGTTGTCGTTGACGAAGTCCCCGACGGGTTCGGCCTCCTTGACGGCCGTCTTGTAGGACTCGACGACCCACTCCATGTCGGAGACCTTCTGCACGCTGAAGCCCAGCACGCCGAGCCCCTTCTTGCCCGCCATCGCGTACGAGGACGGCGAACCGGCCGCGTACCACATCGCCGGGTGCGACTTGCCGTACGGCTTGGGCAGGATCTTGCGCGGTGGCAGTGACCAGTGCTTGCCCTGGAAGCCGGCGTACTCGTCCTGGAGCCACATCTTGGGGAACTCGGCGATGGTCTCCTCCCAGAGTTCCTTGGTGTGGTTCATGTCGGTGATGCCCGGCATGAAGCCCAGGATCTCGTGGCTGCCGGCCCCGCGCCCGGAGCCGAATTCGAACCGGCCCTCGGAGAGGTGGTCGAGCATGGCGACCTTCTCGGCCACCTTCACCGGGTGGTTGACGGGAGCGAGTGGGTTGAAGATGCCGGATCCGAGGTGGATGCGGTCGGTGGCGTGCGCGAGGTAGCCCAGGTACACGTCGTTGGCCGAGAGGTGCGAGTACTCCTCCAGGAAGTGGTGCTCGGAGGCCCAGGCGTACTTGAAGCCGGACTTGTCCGCCTGGATGACGTACTCGGTCTCCTCGATCAGCGCCTTGTGCTCTGCCCCGGGGTCGGTCCTGGCCCGCGCGGCGGGCACGTACCCCTGTACAAAGAGCCCGAATTCCAAGGGGATTCACCGTCCTCAATCGTTTTCTGACACATCGTCAGATCGTGACGCGTCCGACTGTTCCACCGGCACCCGCACCCGTCAATACCTGACGCATCGTCAGGAACGTTCAGAACAGACTGACCCCGGCCAGCCATCCCCCGTCGATGACGAACGGCTGCCCGGTGATGTACGAGGAGTCGTCCGAGGTCAGGAAGAGCGCCAGCGCGGCCACCTCCTCCGGCTGCCCGATCCGCCCCAGCGGTACGAGCTTGCGGTACAACTCCGCCACCGCCGCCCTGGACTCCTCCGGGTCCGCGGCCGGGTCCAGTGTCGCCGGATTGGTCATCGCGGTGTCCACGGCCCCGGGGCACAGGGCGTTGACCCGTATGCCCTTCGCGGCCAGCTCCACCGCTGCCACCTTGGTCAGCCCGAGCACCGCGTGCTTGGTGGCGGCGTACGCCCCCACGAACGCCATGCCCGTCAGCCCCGTGTACGAGGCGGTGTTGACGATGGTCCCGCCGCCGGCGGCCTCGATCTCCGGCGCGACGTTCTTGATCCCGAGGAAGGCGCCCACCTGATTGACCTGCACCACCTGCTGGAACTCCTCCAGCGGCGTGGCCACCAGCTCGTTGAACCGGAGAATCCCCGCGTTGTTGACCAGCCCGTCGATCTTCCCGAAGGCGTCCTTCGCCGCGGCGACGGCGGACCGCCAGTCCTCCTCCCGGCTCACGTCCAGCCGCACGAACCGGGCCACGTCCTCCCCCAGCTCCTCGGCCAGCGCCTCGCCCTGCTCGTCGAGCACGTCGGCGATCACCACGCGCGCGCCCTCCGCGGCGAAGAGCCGCGCCTCCTGCTCACCCTGCCCGCGCGCCGCGCCGCTGATCAGTACGACCCGTCCGTCCAGCTTGCCCATGTCCTGACTCCTCAACTGTCGAGATGGGGTGCGACCTCGGCGGCGAACGCCGCCATCTGGTCGGTCAGTTCGCCACGGCTCCGACTGCGGAACCGCACCTGGATCTGATGGACGCCCATGGCTCCGTACGCGCGCAGCGACTCCGCGACGGCCTCCGGCTTCCCACTGAGGGTGCGCCGCCCGACGGACCATTCCGGCTCGCCGATGTACAGCGGCTCGGTGATCGCGCCGATGACGATCGGGGCCTCGATCCCGGCCGCCTCGCGCAGCTCCCTCAGCCGGCCGATCTGCGCGGGCAGCTTCTCCCGCGGATCGCCCTGCGGCAGCCACCCGTCGCCCCGCACCGCGGCCCGGCGCACGGCGGCGGGCGAGGATCCCCCCACCCAGACCGGCACCCGTTCCTGGGCCGGACGCGGTCGCTGCCCGAGACCGGCGAAGGAGAACCGCTCCCCCGCGAATTCCGGGTACTCCTCGGGGCCCAGCGCCGCCTTCAGTGCGTCGATGATCTCGTCGAGGACCCCGCCCCGCCCGTCGAAGTCCGCCCCGAGCGCCCCGAACTCCTCGGGCACGTGTCCGGCCCCGACCCCGAGGATCAGCCGGCCGCCGCAGAGGTGGTCGAGGGTGGCGTACTGCTTGGCGGTGACCAGCGGGTGCCGCAGGCCGACGACGGCGACATGGCTCATCAGCAGGACCCGCTCGGTGATCCCCGCGAGAAAGGCCAGGGTGGCGACCGGGTCGTACCAGACGGTGCTCATCACCCCGGCCAGCCGCCGCGGGATCGCGACGTGGTCACAGCTCGCCAGGTAGGCGAAGCCGGTGCGGTCTGCGGTGCGGGCGATCTCGGCGAGGTCGGTGGGGGTGGCCGCGGCCTCCCACTCCTCCGCGTAGATGGTGCTCTGCGACTGGATCGGGAGCTGCATCCCGTACGACAGCGGTCCGGTGGGCAGTATCGGCACCGAACGGCCTCCTTCCCGAGGGAATCTGACGTATCGTCACCTGACGGCGCGGGGGCCATCGTCGTACCTGACGTCACATCAGACAAGAGGCGGGGGCGAGGGCGATCCGGTGCGGCGTCCGGCGCGCACCCGGGCGGCCATCGCCACCGGGACGACCGCCGCCACGCCGAACACCGCGCCACCGGCCGCCCCGGTGGTGCGCGACGCCTCCGGACACCGCCCTCGACGTCCGGCCCGGCGGACCGCCGAGGCCGTCGGCCCGCGATCCGCAGGCGGCTCAGTCAGCGCTGTCCGAGGTCGTTCCGGGTTTCGTGTGGAGGACTTCACGGGCCTGGTCCGCGGCGCGGGCGATGCTCTCGGAGACGAAGTCGACGAAGCGGGCGATGTTCTCCAGGCGGGCGGCGGCCGGGGTGCCGGGGCCGAGGATGCCCACGCCCTGCCGGGCGACCTCGCCGAGGTGAGCGGTGGATCGGGCGCCGGCCATCGTGGATTGGTACATGACGTCGTCGTCGACGACATAGCGTTCGCGGCGGCGTTCGTCGCGTTCCCGGCGGATGAGGCCCTGGCCTTCGAGGAACGTGACCGCTTTGGAGACCGATGCCGGGCTGACCTGGAGGCGCCCGGCGAGTTCGGAGGCGGTGAGGCTGCCGGCGTCGGTGGTGTAGAGGCCGGCCAGCACCCGGGCCGTCATCCTGGGCAGACCCGATTGCATGAAGACGGTGGTGAACGTCTCCTCGTACTCGCGCACGGCTTCGGCATCGCGCCCATGGGCCTGCGCGGGCGAGCCGGGATCCCTGGGCGCGGCCTTTCTGCGGCGGTGGGCGCGGCGTTCGGTGGCACGGTGGGCGAGGTCGGCGCGGTAGGTGGTGGGGCCGCCGTTGCGCATCACCTCGCGCGTGATCGTCGAGGTCGGGCGGTCGAGGCGTCGGGCGATCTCCGCGTAGGCGAGGCCGTCGGCCAGTCCCAGCGCGATCTGCTGGCGTTCCTGCTGGGTGAGTCTGCCTCCCGGCATCGCGACCTCCTTCATGTCCGTGGCGTTCCCACCATAGCGTTCACCACCATTCAATTGCACCGAACAAGTTTGAGCTTGTTGCATTGAACTGAGAACAATTGCAATGATTCCCTTGACTCCACCTGGAACAATGATGGACGTACGCAACGAGACCATTGCCTCGGTCATGAATGCAACGTAGCGTTTCCATCATCAGAAACACCGAACACCCGACGGCGGCAAGGCCCTGACCACCGCGCTGAACCATGTCGACGACGCCGCACTGTCCATGGCAGGGGCGTTCCGGAGCGCGACGCAAGCCGCGCACCCGCGCGACCAGGGCATGTGCCGTGCGGTGCGGGTACGGCACAGGCGTCCAGGGTCAGGCGCGGGCGTCCCGGAACAGGAACTCGCCGTCGATCTCCACCCGGGTCGGGGGCTTGCTCCCGTCGTAGAAGTTCACGTCCTCGCAGACCGCGGTCCAACGCAGCCGGAAGCGGTCGCCATTGCGCGAGAGCACCGTGATCCGGTTGTCCCGCAGCGGCTCGTGCTCGTAGTAATAGAGCAGCGACATGCACGAGTCCTCGCCGTCCGCCGCACCCGGCATCACGAACGTGCGCCCGATCAGCCGGTCGACGTCCGCTTCGGCCACCGCCAGCCCGATGCCGACTTCCGCGGTCGGCGCCATGCCCGCATCCGCCGTGTCCTCGCACCGTTGGATGGCGTCGTCATCGGCGGCGAGCTCGAACCAGAGCACCGCGTCCACGTCCGGACCGCCGTCGGTCGCGCGGCCCAACCACATCTCCGCCGAGCTGAAGCGGTACACCTCGTCGCCGTTGAACCGATGCAGCACAAAACGTCCGTCGGGGTCCGTGCCCCCGCCTCGCGGCTCGTCCATGACCCACCCCTCCCGGGCCCACCCTCGCACGGCGCCACCAGCGCGCGAACGCCGCTCCCCCGGCGTCGGCCGACCCGGCGCCCTCGGGGCCGGTCTCCTCAGGGCCGGTCGTCTCAGGGCCGCGACGGTGCGGCGGCGCCCGACGGGCCCGGCGCACGGGCGGTGTTCTCCTTCGGATCACCGGCATCGCCGATGCGGGCCACCTCCGGCGACCGGGGTGACGGTCCTGCTCAGGAGCGGGGCGGGACGCCGGGCCCCGAGTACGCGAGCCGATCCCTTCGCAGGAGTTCGCTGGAGTGCGTCCGGCGCGCGCCGGCGCGGTCGCACCGGGTCGCGGACTCGGGGGCTGTGCGATGTACCGGAATGAACAGGAAGCTGCCGCAGCAGAAGAGCTTCATCTGCTGCGGCAGCGGCCACGGGGGACTCGTCCGAACCCTAGGCGGATCCCTGTTCGTTCCCCTTGGAACTAGTCACTTCACGCACCGGAGGAGGGGATGCAGACCGCGTACGACTGGACGGTCTGCGGGGTGGCGCCGTTGTTGTATGCGGAGACGTGCCAGGTGTTGGTGGAGGTGTCCGGAGAGCTCGCGGTCCAGATGATGTCCGGGTTCTGCAACTGGCTCACGGCGCCTCCGCCGGTCACCACGGTTCCGGCAGGGCATGTCGCCGTGACGTCCTGAACGCTGCCTCCAGCGGGCACGAGCGTGGCGGCGCTGGTTGCGGTCTGCGACGGGCCAACAGGTCCCGTCGGGCCGGTGGCGCCCGTCGCACCGGTGGCACCCGTCGGGCCGGCAGGCCCAGTAGCACCATCGGCGCCGTTGGTACCGGCGGCACCCGTCGGACCCGTCGGACCCGCAGGACCGGTAGCACCATCAGCACCATTGGTACCGGCAGCACCCGTCGGACCCGTCGGACCCGCAGGACCGGTAGCACCATCAGCACCATTGGTACCGGCAGCACCCGTGGCACCCGTCGGACCCGCAGGACCGGTAGCACCATCAGCACCATTGGTACCAGCGGCACCCGTCGCACCCGTCGCACCCGTCGGACCCGTCGGACCGGTCGGCCCCGTCGGACCGGTAGCACCATCAGCACCATTGGTACCAGCGGCACCCGTCGCACCCGTCGCACCCGTCGGACCCGTGGCGCCGTTGGCACCGGACGCGCCCGTGGCACCGGTCGCACCCTGCAGACCCGTCGCACCCGTCGGACCGGTCGGCCCGGTGGCGCCCGTCGCACCGTTGGCGCCGTTGGCACCGGCCGGACCCGTGGCACCGGTCGCACCCTGCAGACCCGTCGCACCCGTCGCACCCGTCGGCCCCGTCGGACCGGTGGCGCCCGTGGCGCCGTTGGCGCCGTTGGCACCAGCCGGACCCGTGGCACCGGTCGCACCCTGCAGACCCGTCGCACCCGTCGGACCGGTCGGCCCGGTGGCGCCCGTCGCACCGTTGGCGCCGTTGGCACCGGACGCGCCCGTGGCACCGGTCGCACCCTGCAGACCCGTCGCACCCGTCGGGCCCGTCGGCCCGGTAGGACCGTGAGCACCAACAGCGCCCGACGCGCCCGTGGCACCGGTCGCACCTTGCAGACCCGTCGCACCCGTCGGACCGGTCGGCCCCGTCGGACCGGTGGCGCCCGTGGCGCCGTTGGCACCGTTGGCACCGGCCGGACCCGTGGCACCGGTCGCACCCTGCAGACCCGTCGCACCGGTCGGACCGGCAGGACCGGTGGCGCCCGTGGCACCGTTGGCGCCGGCCGGGCCCGTGGCACCGGTGAGACCTGTCGCACCCGTCGGCCCCGTAGGACCGGTCGAACCCTTAGCACCCGTGGGGCCGGTCGGACCAGTGGGACCGGTCGGACCGGTCGGACCGGGGGAGCCCGGACCGCCTTCACAGAACGGCACGCTGCCCTGGGTGACGATGTAGCGGGCGCTCATCCAGCCGCTGCCGTTGGACAGCAGGTACCACAGCGGGTTCCCGCCGACGATCTCGCCTTCCACCTGACAGGCGATGGACACCGTGCCGCCGGACGGCACGCTGCCCACGATCGTCGACTGGGTGTCGGGAGCGCTGCGGATGTTCTGAGAGGTCTGGGAGATCACCGTCCCGGACACACTGGCCGCCACCCGGCTGGCCATCGCTCGGTTGTCCGCCGGCGTGTACGTGGGACTCGGCGCTCCGTGAGCGATGTCCATGGGGCACAGGGCCAGGGTCAGTCCCAGCGACATGGCGCCCAGGGTAGAACGGGACAGGATGTCCCAGCTTCTCGATTTGCGCATCTTGGATTCCTTACCGGATCTGCGTGGATCGGAGCCGCGACTGTGACAGGCGCAACACAGGAAAGGCATATGCGCCACGCCGCCGATCTACCGACTGGGTGCAGATAGCCCCCTGTGCGGAGGAGAAATCATTCGGCCATCTGCCGCCAGGACATGACCGGTTGATCATCTGAGCATTCCGGACAGGCCACTCCGGGAACCCCGTGTCGCGTCGCGGCCACCGGATTCCGGCGCACTAGCGTCGCTCTCCGCGGTGACCGGATCGGCTGATCCCGCACGCCGTGCCAATTCCCCGTGGGGTGTTACTCCATCGAAGCCAGATCGGGAAATGTACATGACAAATCTGATCGACCGTTCCACTGAAGAACGGTCACCCGCCCTGCACGGAAAGCCGTCGATCTGCCTGTGCATGATCGTCAAGGACGAGTCCAAGGTCATCGAGCGATGCCTGAACTCGCTGCGCGACCTGGTGGACACATGGGTCATCTCCGACACCGGCTCACGTGACGGAACACAGGAACTGATCCGCGCCACGATGAAGGGGATTCCAGGAGAGCTCCACGAGGACCCATGGACCAACTTCGGCCACAACCGGACCCTCAACATCCAGCGGGCACGCGGCAAGGCCGACTATCTCCTGCTCGTCGACGCCGACATGGCCGTCCGACGGGACGGCCCGCTGTCCGAACTGTCCGAGCTGAGTGCCGACTCCTACATGGTGCGCCATCTCGGCCCCCTTGAGTACCGCATCCCCAGGCTGGTCAGGGGCGACCTCCCATGGCGCTACGAGGGCGCGACGCACGAGTATCTGACCGCCGATCAGCAGCACGTCGTCGCCAACCTCTCGGCGTTCAGCATCGAGCACTTCGCCGACGGCGGCTCGCGCGGGGACAAGTTCACCCGGGACGCCCGACTGCTGCGCGAGGACCTCAAGCGCGATCCGGACAATCCCCGCACGGTCTTCTACCTCGCACAGACGCTCCGTGACATGGGCGAGACCCGAAAGGCGATCGCGGCCTACGAGCGCCGGGCCGGCATGGGCGGGTGGGACGAGGAGGTGTACTACGCCCTGCTGCAGGTGGGTGTGCTCAAGGCCGACCACGGTGACTGGCCCGACGCGATGGACGCTCTCACCCGTGCGTGGGAGAACCGGCCACAACGGCTGGAGGCCTGCTACGAACTGGCCTCCCGGCTGCGGAAGATGGGTCGTTATCAGGCGGCTCACGCCGTCGCCACCGCCGGCCTGGGCCGCCCCGCCCCCGAGGACTGGCTGTTCATGGAACCCTGGATCTACAGCTGGGGCCTGCTCTTCGAGCACTCCATCACCGCGTACTGGACCGGCGACCCGCGCGGTTCACTGGCCTCCTGTGACCGTCTCCTCGCCCTGCCCGACCTTCCGACCGCCCATCGCGATCAGACCCTCATGAACCGCAAATTCGCGGCCGACCGTGTCGCCGAGCTCTCCCGCCGGTCGGCGCCCGCCACTTTCGCCCGCTCGAAGATCGCGTGACATACGCGCGGGACTGCCGGGAGGGATCCCGCCGGGGTCTTCCGTTCGGATCAGGCCGGATCAGGGACCGGAACACACGATCCCGGCCTGATCCGACCGAGAGGCCCTGCGGCCCGGAGAACCGGTCTCGGCGACGCTGTGCCGAGACCACGGTCACTTCCGGTACAGCGCGTCGATCTCCGCCTCGAAGTCCCGCGCGGCGGCCGTCACGTCCTGCCAGCCGCCGTCCGGCCGCTTCCGGCTGAGGACGGCGTCGGACGGGGCTTCCCGGGCGTTGTCGAACGGGATCCCGGCGAGTGAGCCGCGGCGGACGGGGGCGCGAAGGAAGGTACGGAGACCTGTCGCACCGAGCCGTCCGCGGATCTGACCCTGGCCGGCTCGACGAGGGCGGGGACGGCGCCGGAGGCGGGTGGCGTGGACATGTGCGGCTCCTGAACGTGGGGTCGGGCGGCGTTGCCGGGTCCGTCCGGCGGCCGTTTCGTCCGGTGGCTCGTGTCGGGTTTCCGGGGTGTCACACGCGTTCGAGGATGGCGGTGACGCCTTGGCCGCCCGCTGCGCAGATGGAGATCAGGCCCCGGCCCGGCCCCTCGCGCTCGGCGAGGAGTTCGGCCAGGGTGGCGACGATTCGTGCGCCCGTCGCGGCGAACGGATGGCCGGTGGCCAGTGAGGAGCCGGCGACATTGAGCTTCGCCCGGTCGACGGGGGCCAGGCCCTGTTTCTCCCAGACCGCGAGCGTGGCCAGCACCTGGGAGGCGAAGGCCTCGTGGATCTCGAACAGGTCGAAGTCCTCGATGGTGAGCCCGGCGCGCTCCAGCATGCGCGGTACGGCGTACGCGGGGGCCATCAGGAGGCCGTCCTCGCCGCCCACGTGATCGACGGCCGCGGTCTCGTACAACGAGAGGTGGGCCAGCGGTTCCGGGCCGTGGGCGCGCGCCCAGTCCTCGCTCGCGAGCAGTACGGTCGCGGCGCCGTCCGTGAGCGGGGTGGAGTTGCCCGCGGTCATCGTCGCGCCGGGGTGGTCGGTGCCGAACACCGGTTTCAGCGTGGCGAGCTTCTCCGTCGTGGAGCCGGTACGCAGGTTCTGGTCGCGGGTCAGGCCCCGGAACGGGACGACGAGGTCGTCCAGGAAGCCGCGCTCGTACGCGGCCGCGAGCCGTTGGTGGCTGGTGGCCGCGAGGAGGTCCTGGTCCTCGCGGGCGATGCCCCAGCGGCGGGCGGTGATCGCCGCGTGCTCGCCCATCGAGAGGCCGGTGCGGGGTTCGGCGTTGCGCGGGATGTCCGGGACGAGGTGCCGGGGGCGTATCCCGGCGAGTGCCTTGATCCGGGCACCTGTCGACGTGGCCCGGCGGGCGGAGAGCAGCAGGGTGCGCAGCTCGTCGTTGACGCCGAGGGGCGCGTCGCTCGCGGTGTCCGTACCACCCGCGATCGCCGAGTCGACGGCACCGAGCATGATCTTGTCGGCGGCGGTGATGACGGCCTGGAGGCCGGTGCCGCAGGCCTGTTGGATGTCGTACGCGGGGGTGCGCGGGTCGAGTTCCGAGCCGAGCACGGTCTCGCGGGCCAGGTTGAAGTCGCGGCTGTGTTTGAGGACGGCTCCCGCGACGAACTCGCCGACCCGCTGCCCCTGGAGCCCGAACCGCTCGACCAGACCGCCCGGCGCGGCGGTGGGCAACTGCTGGTTGGAGACCTGTGCGTACGGGCCGTCGACGCGCGCGAACGGGATGCGACTGCCGCCGATGACCGCGACCCTGCGGGGCTGCGGGAGTGCGAGGGGGATCATCTCGACCAACTTCTGACTCTTGAGTAACTTTACTCTGGAGTAAATCCATGACCGCGCGGGGAGTCCGGACAATGGCCGATCACTATCTGCACTTCGCCGGCACAGCACCCGGCCGTTTCCTGACCCGGCGGCTCGGCCTCCCGCAGCCCGCCCCGTTGCGCCGCTGGTCGCCGGGGACCCCGTCGCTGGACGGGCCGTTGCTGCACCTCACCGCCGGGGAGTCCGCCGTCACGGAGGAACTCGGCGCACTTCTCACGGCGACCGGGCTCGACGTCACCGCGCGCGCCGAACGCCCTGCGGGGATGGTGGTGGACGCGACGGCCGTCGACACACCCCGCACACTCGCCGACGTCCGCGCGGCCCTGCATCCGGTGATCCGTTCGCTGGCGCCGGGCGGGCGCGTCGTGGTGGTGGGGGTGCGGCCGTCGGCCGACGACCATCACCAGGCCGCCGCCCAGCAGGCCCTCGAAGGGTTCGTACGCTCGCTGGGCAAGGAGATCGGCCGGGGCGCCACCGCACAGCTGCTCCGTGTCGTACCGGATGCCCTCGCCTCGGCCGGGTCGACCCTCCGCTTCCTGCTCTCCCCCCGGTCCGCGTACGTCAGTGGTCAGGTCATCGAGCTGACCTCGGCCGCCCCCGATCCCGTGGCCGACCGGGAGGTCCCGCTCGCCGGGCGCACCGCGCTGGTCACCGGCGCCGCACGCGGCATCGGCGCCTCGGTGGCCTCCGTGCTGGCGCGGGACGGCGCCCGGGTCGTCTGCCTCGACGTCCCGCAGGCGAAGGACGAGCTGGCCCGTACCGCGGACCGGCTCGGTGCCGCGGCCCTGTCGCCGGACATCACCGCGGACGACGCCGCGGAGCGGATCGCCGCGGCGGTGCCGGGCGGTCTCGACGTCCTCGTCCACAACGCGGGCATCACCCGCGACCGCCGGCTCGCCAACATGCCGGCCGACCGCTGGGCCTCGGTCATCGACGTCAATCCGGACAGCGTGCTGCGCACCACGGACGCCCTGCTCAAGGCGGGCGCCGTCCATCGCGGCGGCCGGATCGTCGCCACCGCGTCCATCGCCGGCATCGCGGGCAACATCGGGCAGACGAACTACGCGGCCGGCAAGGCGGGCATCATCGGCCTGGTCCGTTCGCTGGCTCCGCGCGCCGCCGCCGACCACGGCGTCACGGTCAACGCGGTGGCCCCCGGCTTCATCGAGACGAGGATGACCGCGGCCGTCCCCCTCTTCATCCGGGAGGCGGGCCGCCGGATGAACTCCCTCTCGCAGGGCGGTCTGCCGGTCGACGTCGCCGAGACGACCGCCTGGTTCGCCCAGCCCGCGTCGACGGCCGTCAACGGCCGGATCGTCCGGGTCTGCGGCCAGAGCCTGCTGGGGGCGTGACGCCCGATGACGGCTGCCACCCCTTCCCGGACCCTGACGGCATCACTCGTACGGGGCGCGCTCACGTCCCCGTTCAAGCGCGCCGGCCGGCCCGGTGCCACGCTCACCGCCGACCGGCTGACGGCCGGAGACGTCCGCGTCGCCCCCGGCGCCCTCGCCTCGTACAACCGGATCTGCGGCTTCCCCGATGCGGCCCCGCCGCCGCTCACCTACCCGCATGTGCTGGGCTTCCCGCTCGCGATGCGTCTGATGACCGCCCGGAGGTTCCCGCTGCCGGTCGTCGGGCTGGTCCACACCTGGATCGAGATCACCCGGCACCGGGCGGCGCCCGTCACGGATCCGCTCGAACTGACCGTGTACGCAGACGCATTGACGCCGCATCGACGCGGCACCGAGGTCACGATGGTGACGGAGGCCCGTTCGGGCGGTGAGCTGGTCTGGGAGTCGCGCAGCGGCTATCTGTCCCGTCGTCCGACCACGACCACCGTTGCTCCCGGCGCTGTCGGCGCAGCCCCTGCCACCGAGCTCCCCGCCGTCGCCGAATGGCGGCTCCCCGGCGATCTGGGACGTCGCTACGGTGCGGTGTCCGGTGACCGGAACCCCATCCATCTGCACCCGCTGACGGCCCGGCTGTTCGGCTTCCCGAGGGCCATCGCGCACGGCATGTGGACGGTCGCCCGCTGCCTGGCCGAGGCCGACGATCCGGGCCGGATCCGGGCCGTGCGCGCCGACTTCAAGGCACCGGTCCTGCTCCCGGCGACGGTGACGTACGCGGCGGACGGCTCCGGCTTCCGGCTCCGCAGCGGCAGCCGGGTCCACCTCACGGGGTCGACGACGCGGGAGGGTGAAGGAGCGGATTCTTGACCGGCCGCTGCTCCTGCGTCCTTCGTTCGGATCAGCCCGGCATGATGCGAACGAGAGGTCCTAGCCCTGATCGGTGGGGTGGTTCGGCGGCAGCCACGGACGCCCCTGCATGAGATTTCCGAGGCCCGCCCAGGCAAAGTTCATCAGGGTGGCCGCGGCTTCCTTCGCCGAGACGCCCGGGGTGTCGTTGACCCAGTCGGCAAGCGACTCCGCGGCCCCCACGAGGGCCTGCGCCAGACCCGCCACATCGCGGTCCGGCAGTGCCGGATCCTGGTGGGCCTCACGGGCCGCCGCACCGATCAGACCCGTCACGAACGCAACGATCTCGTCGCGCATCACCATGACCTCGGTGACGAACGGCTCCCCGTGCGTACGCGCCTGCCGGTGCAGTACCGCCCAGCCGTCCGGGTTCTCCGCGGTGTGCGTGAAGAACGCCCGCAGCCCCGCCCACAGTTGCCGATCCGCCGGAAGCTCCGGCTCCACCCCCGACCGGACCGCTGCGACCAGCGCTTTCGCCTCGCGCTGGATGCACGCGGTGAAGAGCTCCTCCTTGGAATTCAGATACAGATAGACCAGCGGCTTCGACACCCCGGCCAACTCCGCGATCTCGTCCATCGAGGCGGCCCGGTATCCGTGCCGCCCGAACGTCCGCACCGCGGCGTCCATCATCTGCTGCTCGCGCACGGCACGCGGCATCCGTTTGCTCTTCACAGCACCCACGTCCGACTTCCTCCCGCCCCCGCTGCCCCGCTCCCCGGCAAGAGTACGGCGCAGGCCCCACGCCCGTCGTACGGAGAGGGCTCCCGCGGCCGCCGAGCGGCCGGTCGCACCTCCACCGGAAGCCATGTCCTCCAGTTCCCGGGATCGCCCCGTACCACCACGGGGTGATCCCGGGACCCGAGGTCACCCCGTGGTGGGACGGCGGTTCCCCCCTGGGTGCGATGTTCCGGCGCGGCCGGATCCGTAGCGTCCTCACCATGATCAGTCTTCGCAGCCGGGCCACGGCCACGGCGTTCACCCTGGCCGTCCTGCTCGCCTCGCCCACGACCGCGTCAGCCGCCCCGGACCCCGCACCCCGTCCCGATGCGGCCCCTGCGGCGCACGCCGTCACCGGACCGTCCCTCGAAGTCCCCCGGCCGACCGGACCGTACGCAACGGGCCGGGACACCCTGCATCTGACCGACCGGAGCCGACCGGACCCCTGGGTCCCGGCCGCGGGCGCCCGGCAGTTGATGGTGTCGGTCCACTACCCGGCCCGGCCCGGCAGCGGCACGACGACCGCGCCGTACATGACCACGGAGGAGGCCCGGCTGATGCTGGAGTCCCGCGGCCTGGCGGACGTGGTCCCCGCGACCACGGTCAGCGCCACCCTCACCCACGCGCGGACGGCCGCCCGCCCGGCACCCGGCCGGTTCCCGCTGGTGGTGCTCTCCCCCGGCTTCGGCACGCCGCGGACAACGCTGACCGGCCTGGCCGAGGATCTGGCCAGCCGGGGATACGTCGTCGCGACGGTCGACCACGCCTACGAGTCCACCGGCACCGCCTTCCCCGGCGGGCGCCTGCTCACCTGCGCCGCCTGCGAACAGACCGAAACAACGGGGATCGCAGCCGTGGCCACGGGGCGGGCCGAGGACCTCTCCTTCGTACTGGACCGGCTGACCGGCCGTCACCCGGCCTGGCGTCACGCCCGCATGATCGACCCGGACCGGATCGGCATGGCCGGCCATTCCATCGGCGGCAACGCCACCGCCTCGACGATGGCCGCCGACCACCGCGTGCGCGCCGGGGTCGACATGGACGGCACCTTCTTCGACCCGGTCCCCGCCGGCGGACTGGACGGCAGACCGTTCCTGATGCTCGGCACCGCCTCCTACCACCGTCCCGGCGGTGAGGACGAGAGCTGGGACGAGGGCTGGGCGCGGCTGGACGGCTGGAAGCGCTGGCTGACCGTCACCGGCTCCGGCCACTTCACCTTCACCGATGTCCCCGTCCTGGGAGACCAGCTGGGCATCGTCGACCCCGAGACGCCCCTCTCCGGCGCACGCTCGATGCGGATCACTCGGGACTATGTCGCGGCCTTCTTCGATCTGCATCTGCGGGGCACGCCCCAGCCGCTCCTGGACGGCCCGACACCGGACAACCCCGAGGTCCTGTTCCACCACTGATCCGGCCCGGACCAGGCGCGTCGCGTCACGCACGCACGTGGTGCTCGGGGCCTGGGGAACCTCCGACGCCCGCCGCGGGAGCGGAGGCACCGCCGGCGACCTGACCGCAGCCGACAGATATATCTCGTCACTCGATATATGCTCGATGTGTGACACGACAGAATCCGTCCTTGACGGAACCGCAGTACTTCATCCTTGCCGCGCTCATGGACGGGCCGTTGCACGGTTACGGCATCATCAAGGCTGCCGAGCGGGCCACCGACGGGCGGCTCCGGATCGCTGTCGGCACTCTCTACGGTGCGCTGGAGCGGATGGAGCGGGCCGGGCTGGTGGTCTCCGACCATGAGGAGATCGTGGACGGGCGGGCGCGGCGCTACTACCGGCTCACCGAGGACGGCACCGCGATGCTCGGCCGGGAGGCGCTGCGGATGCAGCAGGCGGCGGCCCTCGTCATCGGGCGTTCGCGGGATGTCGGAGCGGCCCCGGCATGAACCGATTGCTGCTTGCGGCCTATCCCGAGTCCTACCGTTCCCGGCAGGGAGAGGAGTTGCTGACCTGCCTGGCCGAGGCGTATCCCGGCCGCTCCTGGCCCCCGCCGCGGGAGATCGCCGCCTTGGTGCGCGCCGGGGTGCAGGCCCGCGCCCGTGCCGCCGTCGACGACACGGCCCGGCCGTGGTGGCTGGACGGCATCCATCTGGCCGCCCTTGCCCTCGCCGCGCTGGCACTGGTTCCGTACCTGCAGGATGTGTGGCACTGGGCACTGCACATCGATCCCGGCCGGCATGCCATCGCCTTCCACTTCGCCGGCTGGTACCCGTGGGCACAAGGACCCGGCACGCAGACACGGCTGCTGCCCTACGGGCTGCTTCCGCTGGTCTGCCTCATCGCCCTGCTGCGCGGCAAGCCGTGGATCGCCCTGCCGGCCGCAGCGGCGATGGTCTACGCGGGGGCCACGCCCGGCAGTTCGACGACGCTCTTCGGTACCGAGGGCAAGGTGGGCCTGGGTTACTACGGGCTGGGCGCCCCGATAGCGGCCCGTGACCTGGTGCTGTCGGGGACATTGTTCACCGCGTGCATCGTGCTGGCCGCCTGCCGTCCCGGCCGGCTCCGGCGCCATTCGTACCGCCGGCTGGTCCCCGTCGTGCTCGCCATGTCCGTGGCCGGGGGCCTGCACATCATCTCCGCCGGTCCGGTCTTCCAACGCGGCCTGTTCGCCCTCGAAGTCGCCGCGCTGATCGCCGCGTGGGTGGCGACGGCCGCCACCGGCGACCACCGGTGGCTGATCCCCGTCGCAGCCTTCGCGATCGTCCGTACGCAGGCGATCGTTGTCCAGCCGAACTGGTTCATGAACTCCCTGCCGAGCCTGGTCGTGCTCCTCCTCCTGATCGCGCCCCTGCCGGCCCTGGCGATCACCGCGCAGCGCCGGCAGAGCCAGGCGCTCCTCGAATAGGAGCAGATCCCCGGTGGGCCGGCCGAGCCCGTCGGCCCACCGCGTGCCGGAAGAGGCGCGTGACCGAACTGCCCCACGAAGAAACAGAGAAGGCGATGACTCGGCACGATCCCCCGCCCCTGTCCACGCACCCGGACACCCCCGGCCAGGTCCCGGGAACCACGACCGAACCCAGCCTCGCGCGGACGACGCGGCCACGGACCTCAGCTCCGCTGTACCTTTTTGGGCTCCTGGCGGTCTATCTGATCGCTGTCTGCACCCCGTTCGGGCAACGGGCGGAGAACGCCCTGCTCAACGGTGTCGGCGCCGAGCCGGCATGGATCTACGACTGGTCGGGGACGGCTTATGGCTCGGCGGCCCTGCCGCCGCTCGAAGACACCGCCTTGCCCACCCTGCTCGTGGGTACGGCCGTCATCGTGGCCGTCGCCCTGGTGCGGCGGTGCTGGTGGCCGGGCTTCGCGGCGACCGGGGTCGTCGTGGTCACATTCGGGGGCACCGAGGTGCTCAGCAAGGTGGTCCTGCCCCGCCCCGATCTGGTGGACGCGCCCGACATGCTCACCGCGGTGAGTTTCCCCAGCGGGCACGTGGCCATTCCCGCCGGGCTGGCCCTCGCCGCCGCCCTCGTCGCCTCCCCCCGCATCCGCCCCTACGTCATCGCGGCCTGCATGCTGTGGCTCGCCGTCACCGCCGGCGCCGTCCAGGCCCTCTACCACCACCGGCCCAGCGACGTACTGGGAGCCACGCTGCTGGCCTGCGCCTGCTACAGCCTCGCGGCCCGGCTGCTGCCACCCGCCGACGCACCAGACATCACGCGGAGCCCTCGTGCGCTGCCGACGGTCGCCCTGGCACTGTCAGCGGCCGGCGCGCTCGCCGCCGGCGCGCGGAACGACTCCGTCACACAATCGCTGGTCTTCGCGGCAGCGGCCTTCCTGTGCGCGGCCCTGTTCTGGTTCACCGCAGCGGAGGGGCCCGTACACATCGCACGTCGCACACGCCCCGCAGTGCGCCGACCGCCCGGAGGACCGCACGCCGGCGCCGGCCGACGGCTGTACCGCCCCGAACTGCCGCACCCCTGACCGACCGTCGGCGCCCGCCGCCGTCCCCGGGGCGTCGGCGGTCCTTCGTCGGCGGCGGCATCCCTGTCGCGCAGGGGCGCCTCAGGCGCCTGCTCGGAGCCCGAGTGCCACGTGCGCGCGGTAGTGGCTGCCGCGCTGCGCGAGGCGCGACGCGTCCTGGTCGCCGACGGGCGGGCCGTCCTGGTCGGTCAGGACTGGGACACCTTCGTCATCGACTCCGACGGCCCCGCCCTCACCCGTGCCGTCGTGCACGCGAGGGCCGACACGGTACCGAGCCCCCGAGCCGCCCGCCGCCACCGGAGTCTGCTGCTGGACGCGGGATTCGAGGACGTCGGGGCGCAGGTGCGCACGACAGTCCTCACCGACGCCGCGGCGCTGCCGATGCACATCGGGCCGGCAGAGGCGGCCAGGGAGGCCGGCGCCCTCACCGCCGTGGAGGCCTCGGCCCGGACCGCGGACCAGCGCGCACGTGCCCGGACAGGGCGGCTGTTCCTCGCCCTTCCCCTCTTCGTCGCCTCGGGCACCGCTCCCTGAGGTGCCGGCCGGAGCCCGCGCAACGCCGAGCGCCCCCGGCCCGTCGGCGGACGGGCCGGGGGCGCTCGGCGCAAGCGGCGGTCGTTACGCGGCGACCGGCACGCTCACCGGCTCCGCGTCGCGCACCTCGTCGTCGACCGGGGACGAGGAGGCCGAGTTGTAGGCGTCGTGGTCGAGGATCTTCTCGCGGGCCGAGACGATCACCGGGATCAGCGCCTGGCCCGCAACATTGGTGGCCGTACGCATCATGTCCAGGATCGGGTCGATGGCCATGAGGAGACCGACGCCCTCCAGCGGGAGGCCCAGCGTCGACAGCGTGAGGGTCAGCATGACCGTCGCGCCGGTGAGACCGGCGGTGGCGGCGGAACCGATCACCGAGACGAACGCGATCAGGACGTAGTCGCCGACACCCAGCTGGACGTCGAAGATCTGCGCGATGAAGATCGCCGCTAGCGCCGGGTAGATCGCGGCGCAGCCGTCCATCTTGGTGGTGGCGCCGAACGGGACCGAGAAGGAGGCGTACTCCTTGGGCACGCCGAGGCGCTCGGTGACCTTCTGGGTGACCGGCATCGTGCCGACCGAGGAGCGGGAGACGAAGGCCAGCTGGATCGCCGGCCAGGCACCCTTGAAGAACTGCAGCGGGCTGAGCTTGGCGACGGTGGCGAGCAGGAGCGGGTACACACCGAACAGCACCAGGGCGCAGCCGATGTAGATGTCGGCGGTGAACGTCGCGTACTTGCCGATCAGGTCCCAGCCGTAGTCGGCGATCGCGTAGCCGATGAGGCCGATGGTGCCGATGGGTGCGAGGCGGATGACCCACCACAGGGCCTTCTGGAGGAGCTCCAGGACGGACTCGCTGAGAGTGAGGATCGGCTGGGCCTTCTCGCCGAGCTGCAGCGCGGCGATACCGGCGACGGCGGCCATGAAGACGATCTGGAGCACGTTCAGCTCGGTGAACGGGGTGATCACGTTGTCCGGGATGATGCCGGTGAGGAAGTCCAGCCAGGAGCCCGCGTGCTCCGGCAGCTTGCCGTCCTTCGGCGTGAGGCCGGTGCCGGAACCCGGGTTGGTGATCAGACCGATCGCGAGGCCGATGGCGACCGCGATCAGCGAGGTGATCATGAACCAGAGCAGGGTGCGGGTGGCCAGCCGGGCGGCGTTGTTGACCTTGCGCAGGTTGGTGATCGACACCAGGATCGCGAAGAAGACGAGCGGCGCGACGGCCAGCTTCAGCAGCTGGACGAAGATGTGGCCGACCTTGTCGAGCGTGGTGTGGAGCCAGTTGATGTCGTAGGTACGGGCGAGCCACCCGAGGACGACACCGAGGACGAGACCGGCGACGATCTGGGCCCAGAACGGGACCTTGGGTATGCGGAAACCGGAGCCGGACGGGCTGTCGGTCGCGGCGGTGGACGCGGGATTCGCGGACACGGACACACTCCTGATGTGACGCATCGGGGCGCACGGGGACGTTGTGCGGAGGGACGGGGGTGCGGCGCCCGCGTCAGGGGCGGCGCCGCTGCATGGTGCCGGTTCAGACGTTGCGGCAACAGACCGCGGACATACAGCGGCAGAGGTCGACATGCAGGCGCCCCACGAGCGCGACGCTCGCGCCGGGCCGAGGGCGCACAGTTGTCTCCATGCCGAACACGTTAACACTTGAACTTTGAGAACCTCAAAGGTCTTCTTTGGGCAGCACCGCGCACGCCGGAGCGCCCGACACGCCCGCGGAAACGGCGAAACCCCCGTCGGGAATGACGGAACCCCAGTACAGGAGCGGTTGCTCCGGCACTGGGGTTCGGTACGGAAAGCGTGCTGGGTGTGCTGGGTGTGTGAGGAAACTTACGCGGCCCTTATGCCACCCTCACCCGTTCGTCACGGGGTGACGTGGTCCTCGCGGGTCCGGTTCGCTTCGAGCCTCGCCTTGGTGCGGTCGACCGTGGACACGATCTGCTCGGACATCTCGTCACGCTGCTTGCGCAGCAGCACGTAGCTGAGCGGCGCGGACAGGACCAGGGCGAGCAGAATCACCCAGACGAGATTGGAACCGCCCGCCCCGGAGGGCAGGAGGCCGAAGTGAACGGCCACGGCTGCGACGAAGAAGCAGCCGACGAAGATGCTGAGGCGCATCGCGGTGTACCGAATTGTCGCGCTCGGCCTGGCAGCGGACACAGTTGGCCTCTCTCTCTACGTACGACAGTCCTGCGATCCTGCCCGACCAGTGAAGCATGCCCCGGAATCGATCACTTCGGAGGGCTGCGTCAAAGGGGTTCCGACGAGCCCCGCGGGCCCGGCCCGCGGGGGCGGCACCGGCAGCGCTCAGCCGAGCGGCAGCAGCATGATGATGTCGTCGCGGTCGTCCCCGTCGGCCACCCGGATCGCGTCGGGCACCCGCCCGACCTCCTTGTATCCGCACGACGCGTAGAACCGGTCGACACCGGTGCCGCCCCGGCAGGTGAGCCGGATGGCCTCCACCCCTTCGATCCCCCGGGCGGCACGGGCCGCGGCGTCCATCAGATCGCGCCCGTACCCCTTGCCCTGGTGTCGGGGGTGGACCATCACCGTGTAGAGCCATATCCAGTGCGCCATCAGCCGGTGGGTGTTGAAGGCCAGGAAGGCCGTGGCGGCCACGGCGCCCTCCTCGTCGTGACCGACCAGCAGCCGGGTGCGCCCCTCGGCCATGGCGACGAGGTGCTTGACCAGCTCGGGCCGGACGTCGTCGGTCGTGACGGGCGGCACGAAGCCGACCGCCCCGCCCGCGTTGGAGACATCGGTCCACAGCTCGGTGATGCCGTCCCGCAGGGTGCGGTCGAACTTGGGATCCAACTCAAAAGTAAGCGTCATAGCCGCAGATTACCTATTACCGAACTCGGGGCTCAAGCGCTGTCCGATACGCAAGAAAGCCCCGGCCGGCGGCCGGGGCTCTCATGCGGGGTGGCGCTGACGGCGTGCGGGTCAGACGCGCATCGGCTGCGGCGACTCGCGCCGCTCGGCGTCCGGGCCCGGGTACTCGCGGATGATCTCGTACCGGGTGTTGCGCTCGACGGGCCGGAAGCCCGCGTCACGGATCAGGTCGAGCAGATCCTCACGGCCGAGCTTGTTCGGCGTGCCGTAGTTGTCCGCGTCGTGCGTGATCTTGTACTCGACGACCGAGCCGTCCATGTCGTCCGCGCCGTGCTGCAGCGCGAGCTGGGCGGTCTGCACACCGTGCATCACCCAGAAGACCTTGACGTGCGGGACGTTGTCGAACAGGAGCCGCGAGACGGCGAAGGTCTTCAGCGCCTCGGCGCCGGTCGCCATCGTCGTGCGCGCCTGGAGCCTGTTGCGGACCTTGCCGTCCTTCATGTCCACGAAGTCGTGCTGGTAGCGCAGCGGGATGAAGACCTGGAAGCCACCGGTCTCGTCCTGCAGCTCACGCAGCCGCAGCACATGGTCGACACGGTGCCGGGGCTCCTCGATGTGCCCGTACAGCATCGTCGCCGGGGTCTTGAGCCCCTTCTCGTGCGCCAGGCGGTGGATGCGCGACCAGTCCTCCCAGTGGGTGTCGTGGTCCACGATGTGCTGACGGACCTCCCAGTCGAAGATCTCCGCGCCGCCACCGGTCAGCGACTCCAGACCGGCCTCGATCAGCTCGTCGAGGATCTTGGAGGCCGACAGCCCGGAGATGGTCTCGAAGTGGTGGATCTCGGTGGCGGTGAACGCCTTGAGGGAGACCTGCGGCAGGGCCTCCTTCAGCGCGCTGAGCGAGCGCGGGTAGTAACGCCACGGCAGGGTGGGGTGCAGCCCGTTGACGATGTGCAGTTCGGTGAGGTTCTCGCCCTCCATCGCCTTCGCGAGCCGGACGGCCTCCTCGATGCGCATGGTGTACGCGTCCTTCTCGCCCGGCTTGCGCTGGAACGAGCAGTACGCGCACGACGCGGTGCACACATTGGTCATGTTGAGGTGCCGGTTGACGTTGAAGTGCACGACGTCGCCGTTCTTGCGGGTGCGCACCTCATGGGCGAGACCGCCGAGCCAGGCCAGGTCGTCCGACTCGTAGAGGGCGATACCGTCCTCGCGGGTCAGCCGCTCTCCCGCGCGGACCTTCTCCTCCAGCTCGCGCTTGAGCCCAACGTCCATGCGGCTGCCTCCCAGTCGTCGACGTGCTGTGCGTATCCCGGTGACAGGTGATACCGGGCGAAACCCCCGGTCCCCCGGGGGCCCCACCACGTTACGCCTACGCCTCTTCGGGAAGTTCCCCGACCCGGTTCTCCCACTTGGTGGAGAGCACGATCGTGGTACGCGTGCGCGAGACGCCCCTCGTGCCGCTGAGCCGACGGATCGTCTTCTCCAGACCGTCCACGTCACCGACCCGCACCTTGAGCATGTACGAGTCGTCACCCGCGATGAACCAGGCGTCCTCGATCTCCGCGAGGTCCTTCAGCCTGCGCGCCACGTCCTCGTGATCGGCCGCGTCGGAGAGCGAGATGCCGATCAGGGCCGTGACCCCGAGCCCCAGGGACGCGGCGTCGACGGTGGCGCGGTAGCCGGTGATGACACCGGCGGTTTCCAGCCGGTTGATGCGGTCGGTGACGCTGGGCCCGGAGAGCCCGACGAGCCGCCCCAGCTCGGCGTACGAGGCCCTGCCGTTCTCCCTGAGGGCCTGGATGAGCTGCCTGTCCACCGCGTCCATATGACTGAAACCTTCCATTGTTCAGCAGTATCGCGAGTCTACGTGTAGAATCTAAGGCATGCGGGCTTCAGAGCCTGCAAATCTTCCCGAGCATCCAAAAAACGCTTTCGAATCTTCAGGAGTGAGAACACCGTGTACACGATCGAGATGGCCTACGCCCGAATGCGCGAGCTGCAGGACCTGGCCAACCGCTCGCGTGCCCACCAGCCCGCCGCCGCGCACCGGGTCGACAGGACCCGCAACCCGCGCGCCACGAAGAAGCGCTGACCACAGGCTCAGCCCCCGGAGCCACGAGAGCCCCCACCGAGCTCTCCCTCCCACCGGCGGTACAGGTCGTGCGGAACCCCCGCCGCGTCCAGCACCCGCCCCGCGACGAAGTCCACCAGATCCTGGATGTGCGTCGCCCCCGCATAGAACGCCGGAGAGGCGGGCAGCACCACGGCGCCCGCCTCGTCCAGACTCACCAGATGCTTCAGCGTCTGCCCGTTCAGCGGGGTCTCCCGCACCGCGACGACCAGCTTCCGCCGCTCCTTGAGCGTCACGCTCGCGGCCCGCTGGAGCAGATCCTTCGAGAGCCCGAGCGCCACCCCGGCCACGCACGCCGTCGAAGCGGGCACGATCAGCATCCCCTTCGCCGGGTACGACCCCGAGGACGGACCCGCCGCGAGGTCACCGGCCGCCCAGTGCCGTACGCCCTCGACGTCCACGTCGAAGGTGTGCGGCTTTCCGTCCGCCCCGCGCGCCAGCCAGCCGCGCAGGTCCTCCTGCCAGTGCGCGTCGCGGAACGCGATCCCGGTCTCGTCCAGCAGCGTCAGCCGCGACGCCCGGCTCACCACCAGGTCCACGCTCTCCCCCGCGGCCAGCAGACCGCGCAGCACGGCGGCGGCGAACGGGGTGCCCGAAGCGCCGGAAACCCCGACAATCCAAGGCTGCCGCTGCTGCTGACTCACTGAAGTCCCGGAATCCACGCACCCGAGCCTATCCGGCTGCGCGGAACCGGAACCGAGGAAGGGGCCTCAGGCGTTTTGAGGGAGGGAACAGGGGCGACACGGAACGACAGGAGGCAGCGGTGGCCGCATCGTCGGATCGATTCGCGTCGGCGTGGAGCACGGGCGAGCGCGCGAAGGCCGCGGCCAAGCTGATGGTGGGCTGGGTGGCGTTCCTCTGGATCCTCGAAGTCGTCGACGTGGCGACCGGCCACTCCCTGGACGCGTACGGGATCGAGCCGCGCCGGCCCGGTGAACTGCTGGACGTCGTGCCCGCGTCCTTCATCCACTTCGGCTTCGGCCATGTCGCGTCCAACAGCGTGCCGCTGCTGGTCTTCGGCTTCCTGGCCGCGCTGGGCGGCATCCGCCGCTTCGCGGCCGTGGCCGCGCTGATCATCGTGGTCGACGGCCTCGGCGTCTGGCTGGTGGCGCCGGACCACTCCAACACGGCGGGCGCGTCCGGCCTGGTCTTCGGCCTCTTCGGCTACCTGCTCGTGCGCGGCTTCGTGGACCGCAGACCGCTCGACATCGGCGTCGGCCTGGTGATCGGCGCGATATGGGGCTCGTCGATCCTGCTGGGGCTCTCCCCCGCCAACACCTCGGTCAGCTGGCAGGGCCACCTGTTCGGACTGGCGGCGGGCGTGGCGGCGGCCTTCGTCTTCCGCCGCCCCGCGTGCGGCCGGAGCACGGTGCCGCCCGCCCGGCCGCTCATACCGTAGAGCGCGTTCGGCCGCTGATGCCGTGGAGCGCGGACGGATCCCGTGGTGTCCGGGTCAGCCCTCGCCCTGACCGGCGCTCCCCATCGGGCCGACCTTCACCGGGGAGCCGGAGCCGTCCGTGACGGGCAGCGTGGCGGCGCCCGGCCATTCGAGGGAGAACGACTTCGTCTCGTCCGGCGGGGTCACCACCAGGGCCGTGATGCGGACGCCGGAGCCGCCCGACTTGTTGAGCGGGTAGTTGATGCCGAAGTACACCGACTTCCCGTTCTTGAGGGTCATCGGGGTGGCCTTCTCACCGGTACGCTGCGCGGGCAGTGACCCCGCGCTGGTCTTCAGGTCGACGCCCGCGTACCCGGAGAGCACGCAGTCCCGGCCGCCGTTCTTGAACTCCACCGCGACGGTGCCCTCGGTGTCGCCGTCGATGGTGCTGTCCGACGCGGTGATGTCCAGGTCGTCGGTGCGGCACTTGCCGACCTTGCTGTTCACGTTGGAGCCGGTCCCGGCGGCCGTGCCCTGCCCGCCGGACCCCTGCCCGCCGGACCCCTTCCCGGCGGAGTCCTTGCCGCCGTCCTGGTTCGTACCGCCCGAGCCCGAACCGCCGCTCGCGGACGACGCGGAGGACGCGGACGACGGGGCGGTCTGTCCCAGGTCGTCCTCGCCGTTCTGGCAGGCCGTGAGCGAGAGACCGGCGACAACGGCCAGGGCGGCGAAGGTGAGCTTCTGTACGCGCATCGTTTCTTCCTCGGTGTCAGTGGGGGGTGTCGGCCGCTCGGCACGGTCGGTACGAGCGAGCGTTTCTGATCACCAAGAGCTGCCCGGCCCGGCGACCCGTTCCGCCCAACCACCCGCTAATACACCCCTGTTACACGCACAGCCCAGGCACAACGCGCACCACCAACGGGCCTGCCCCGCCCGCACCCGCCCCTGCCGCACCCGCCCCTGCCGCCGTCCGGCAAGGGAAACAGGGGCCGGACACGGCTCGCCGCACCGCGCCGGGAAACGTCGCCGGCCGGCCGGGACCGCGGTTCCCGCCACCGTTCCGCACCTGTTGGCGCCCGCAGTCCACTGGGACGGACCCGTGACGCGGGGGTCCTTGACCACGACAGGTGACCTGCCTCGCCGGACAGGCTCAGACGGTCAGGCCCCGCACCAGCAGGTCCAGGAGAGCGCACGCGAAGAGCGCGATCCCGATGAAGCCGTTGACCGAGAAGAACGCGCGGTTCAGCCGGGACAGATCGTGCGGACGCACGACCCGGTGCTCGTACACGAAGGCGACGGCGACGATCACCATGCCGATCCAGTAGAAGAGCCCCGCCTGAGTGGCCAGCCCGAACCAGACGAGCAGCCCGGTCGTCACCACATGGCAGACCCGCGCCCCCCACAGCGCGGCCGGAATCCCGAACCGGGCCGGCACCGACAGCACCCCGTGCGCCCGGTCCGCCTGGACGTCCTGGCAGCCGAAGATCAGGTCGAAGCCACCGATCCAGATCCCGACCGCGAGACCGAGGATCACCGCGTCCCAGGACCAGCTGCCGGTCACCGCCAGCCAGGCACCGATCGGCCCTATGGCCTGCGCGATCCCCAGGATGGCGTGCGGGTAGTGGGTGAACCGCTTCCCGTACGGATAGACCACCATCGGCACCACCGCGACCGGCGCCAGCGCCAGGCAGAGCGGGTTCAGCAGGGCCGCCGCCCCGAGGAAGACCACGACGGCGACGAGCGCCCCCGTCCACGCCGACTTCACGGAGACCGCGCCGGTGACCAGCTCCCGGCTCGCGGTGCGCGGGTTACGGGCGTCGATCTCCCGGTCGATGATCCGGTTGCAGGCCATGGCGAACGTCCGAAGCCCCACCATCGCGATGGTGACGAGCAGCAGCGTGGCCCAGTGGATGGACCGGTCCGCCCGGAACATCGCGGTCAGCGCGGCGATGTACGCGAAGGGCAGCGCGAAGACCGAGTGCTCGATCATCACGAGCCGCAGAAACGCCTTGACCTTGCTGTTCGGCTGAACGGGCCCTGAGCCCAGTGCTGCTGCTTCGGCGGCGCTCACAGTCCGTATTCCTTCCACCGGCGGTCGACCTTCGCCGCCGTCTCGGGGTCGGACTCGACCATGTCCGGCCAGCCCCCGTCCCGGGTGTAGCCCTCCTCGGGCCACTTCTTCGTCGCGTCGATACCCGCCTTGCCACCCCAGAACTGCTGGTAGGAGGCGTGATCGAGATGATCGACCGGCCCCTCGGTGACGGTCAGGTCCCGCGCGTAGTCCGTGTTGCCGAGCGCCCGCCACGCCACCTCGTGCAGATCGTGGACGTCGCAGTCGGAGTCCACGACCACGATCAGCTTGGTCAGCGACATCATGTGCGCCCCCCAGATGGCACTCATCACCTTCTGGGCGTGCTTCGGGTACTTCTTGTCGATCGAGACGATCGCGCAGTTGTGGAAGCCGCCCGCCTCCGGCAGGTGGTAGTCCACGATGTCCGGCACGATGATCTTGAGGAGCGGCAGGAAGAACCGCTCGGTGGCCCGCCCCAGGGGCCCGTCCTCGGTCGGCGGCCGGCCCACCACGATCGACTGCAGCAGCGGGCGCTTCCGCATGGTCACGCAGTCGATGGTCAGCGCGGGGAACGGTTCCTGCGGCGTGTAGAAGCCGGTGTGGTCCCCGAAGGGCCCCTCGGGAAGCATCTTCCCGGGCTCCAGCCACCCCTCGATGACGACCTCCGCCTGCGCCGGGACCTGCAACGGCACGGTCTTGCAGTCGACCATCTCGATCCGCTTGCCCTGGATGAACCCGGCGAAGAGGTACTCGTCGATGTCCCCGGGCAGCGGCGCGGTGGACGCGTACGTCACCGCGGGCGGCGCCCCGAACGCGATGGCGACCGGCAGCCGCTCCCCGCGCTTCGCGGCGACCTGGTAGTGGTTGCGGCTGTCCTTGTGGATCTGCCAGTGCATCCCGATGGTGCGCCGGTCGTGACGCTGGAGCCGGTACAGCCCCAGGTTCCGTACGCCGGTCTCCGGGTGCTTGGTGTGCGTGAGCCCCAGGTTGAAGAAGGAGCCGCCGTCCTCGGGCCAGGTGAAGAGCGCGGGCAGCCGGTCCAGGTCCACGTCGTCGCCGGTGAGCACGACCTCCTGCACGGGTGCGCTCTCGGGCTTCACCTTCTTCGGCGGCACGTGCACCATCGAGCCGAGCTTCCCGAAGGCCTCCCGCACCCCGACGAAGCCGTGCGGCAGCTCCGGCTTCAGCAGCCCGCCGATCTTGTCGCTGATGTCGGAGTAGGACTTCAGCCCGAGCGCCTTGAGCAGCCGCTTGTCGGTCCCGAAGACGTTCATGGCCAGGGGCATCGAGGACCCCTTGACGTTCTCGAAGAGCAACGCGGGCCCGCCCGCCTTGTTCACCCGGTCGACGATCTCGCCGACCTCCAGGTAGGGGTCGACCTCGGCCTTGATGCGCTTGAGCTCGCCCTCGCGCTCCAGGGCCCGGAGGAGGGAACGAAGATCGTCGTAAGCCATGCCGTCCAGTTTGTCATCACCGCTGCCGATCACCCGGGGTGCCCCACCTCCCGTCGGCCGCGCAGGGCGTACACGCCCGGATGTCCACCGACGCGCGGACCTCGGCCCCCTGTCCGGGCCTGCTCACCGCCGGTTCCGTCCGCTCGCCGTGGGGTGTCGGCGGCACCGGCTACTCTGGGCCCGTCACCGGGGCGGGACAAGCCCCGCCAACTCTCCTCAGGGGGACCTTTCCAACATGTTCCGGGCCCTGATCTATCTCCTGCCGCTGGCGCTGACGATCTACGCGTTCATCGACTGCCTGAACACCCCGGAGGACGAGGCCAAGCACCTGCCGAAGATCGCTTGGGTCTTCATCATCCTGCTGTTCTGGATCGTGGGTCCGATCGTCTGGCTGGCCGCCGGCAAGATGCGCACGGTGCCCGCGGGGGGCCGTACGCCGTCCGAATGGCACCGCAACCACCGCTCGCAGTGGGTGGCACCGGACGACAATCCGGAGTTCCTGAAGGCACTGAAGGAAGAGAACAAGAAGGACGAGTCGCTCCTCAAGGACTGGGAGGCGGATCTGCGCCGCCGCGAGGAGGAGCTCAAGCGCCGCGAGCGCGAGTCGGGACCGGAGGAGTCGGCGCCGCCCGCCTTGTGACCGGAAGGGTCCGGACTCCGGCCGCCCACCGCACGCCACGCACGGCCACCGCCTGTCGCCCGACACGCGGTGGCCGTCGTCGTTCGCGTCCCCGAACCGGCGCCGCACCGGCCCCGCCCTCGCGTCGGGCCGTCCCGACAGCGGCCCCGGTGGCTCGGACCGTCCCCTTGACACCGATCGTTCGAAAATCTTCTCCTTGCTCCAACACCCTCCCGATATGCTGGTGTTGACGATGTGACAGATCGGATCGGGCATCGGCGCTGGGGGTGCTGTGGAGAGAGAGCTGTACGGGCGCGAGGCGATCTTCGGCAACGACGGACTTGCGGCGCGTCTGACAGGTCTCACTCCCCACGGCTCCGCCGGGGTCTCCTACGAGCACCGCGACGATCCGCCGGTCGCCGTGCTGACCGGGGGCCGCGGCATGGGCAAGACGGCCGTGCTCAAGCAACTGCGCCATCTGTACCGGGATATCACCCCGGTCGCCCTGGTCGACTGCGAGGCGGTCGTACCGCCCGCGGACCCGGGACCCGGCTGGACCCCGGTCACCGCGGCGCTGCCGGAGCTCGCCATCCAGCTGACCGCGAAGGTGCGTGCCGCACGGCCGGTGCAGTTTCCCCGGCTGAGCCTCGGCCTGGTGGCGGTCGCCTCGATCTCCTGGACGCGGGAGGACGAGACGCGGGCGCAGCGGGACCTGCAGTCGCTGGGCCCGGTGCTGGCGACCGTCGACACACGGGGGGACGCGGCGACGGGCTGGGTCACCAAGGTGCTGACGAAGCTGGCGGCGAGCGCCTTCGACTCCGTCGTGCCGCTGGCCGGGATGGTCGCCGAGGCCACGATCGAGACGGTGCTGGAGGAGTCGTTCAGCCGGTTCCAGCGGCGTTCGGCGGACTGGTACGGGAGCTATCCGCACGCGGGCGGCAACGGACGGATCGGGCTGCGGCAGCTGGCGGTCGATTTCGAGCGCGGTGGTGATCTGCGTCGCCGTGCCGAGGACCATCTGGTGCTCGCACTGGTCGCGGACCTGGTACGGGCGTACGGGGGTCTGGCGCGCGGTGCCCGCCGGGGCCGCCCGGTACTGCTGCTGGACAACGCGCACACGCGGCTGGGTCGGCAGCTGGTCGAGCCGGTGCTGCGGCAGCGGGCCGCCGGGGTGCGGGACCGGATCGCCGTGTTCGCCTCCTCGCGCGCCCGTGGTCACGAGGGGCTGAGCCATGCGGTGCGCCGGCGGCTGCCCGAGGTGGCGCACGGTTCGCACTGGGTCCGCGGCTCGGAGGTGACGTCCGGGATCCTGGCCGTGGAACTCACCGCGCTGGGCCCGGCCCATGTGCAGGCGGCGTTCGACCGGCACGATCCGGTGGGCCGCGCCCCGGCCGGCCTGGCCCGCGGGGTGCACCGGCTGACGGGCGGGCGCCCGCTGGGTGTGGCACTGCTGGCCCAGGCGGCGGGCGAGGCGTTGGTGCCGGGGTCGTCCCGCACGGGTGCGCCGCGACCGGGCTCGCTGGTGCCGGGGACGCTGCTGGACTGCACGGTGGAGCTGCGCGAGGACCGCGCGCCGGTGCGGGTGGCGGACGAGTTGCTGGCGCGGCTGCTGCCGGGACAGCAGCTCGACGTACTGAGTGTGCTGGCCGCCGCGCACGGCGAGGAGTCGGCGCGGCTGCTGGCCACGGCCCGGCTGCGCGGCCGGTCGCTGGAGGGCGACGTGGCGTTGCAGGCGCGCGACGCGCTGCGGGCGCAGGACTGGCCGGTCGGGCCGGACCACTTCGTCGCCGATCCGCTGCTGCGCGCGCTGCTGCTGTACCGGCTGCGGTTCCAGGACGACGACCATCCGTACTACGCGGTGTGGCGTGCGGTGCACGAGACGCTGCGCACGGCGTACGCGCCCGGGGGCCGCTTTCCGAGCGTCCCGCACCGGCTGCACCAGGAGCTGGTGCTGGGCAGGACGAGGGACTGCGTGACGCACCTGCGGGAGCGGTTCACCGAGCCGGACGTGACGGCGTGGCTCGGCTCGCTGCGGTTCATCGCCTCGGCCCCGTATCCGCGTCCGCCCGGTTACACCGGTCCCGATCCCCGGCGGGCGGTCGCGCTCGGCCGGGAGGCGTCCGGTTCGCTGCCGGACGGGGAGACGGGGCTCGCGGGGCTCGGCGAGCGGGCCGTGGAGCTCCAGCTGCAGCTGCGCCGGCTGCTGCACGCCGTATGGCTGCTGTCCGATCCGCTGGCCCTGCCGGACGAAGAGGTGATCGACAAGATGGCGCACGAACTGCGACAGCTGTCCGGCAGGCATCCGACGGGCAACAGCGTGCTGTGGGACGCGGCGACGCACTGGCCTCGGGACATCGGGGCCTGGCGGCAGCTCTCCATGCCGCCGGGGGCGTCGGGCACGGACGGACCGGCCACGGGCGGAAGCGGGCAGCGACGGGGGGACGGTGGTTCGCGTGCCTAATCCACTGCGTTATCGCGTCTGGTACACGGCGAGGCAGAAGGTCGTCACCAGCGTGGTGGTGGGCGCCCTGGTCATCACGTCCGGCTGGTACGGCATCGGCCGGCTCACCGCTCCCGAGGACCGCTCGTGTGCTCCGGGGGTGGAGCGGCCACGGGGCAGCGACGAGTGCGTGGGGGTCTCCGGCGGCGCCTACGACTTCGGCCGGCCGAAGCTGACCGAGGTCGCCGCGGCCATCGCGCGGGAGAACGACACCCTGAAGCCCGGCCGGTACGCGACGGTCGCCCTGCTGCTGCCGCTGACGTCGACGGACGAGGCCATGCAGACGAAGATGCAACGCGAGCTGCAGGGCGCGTTCGCCGAGCAGTACCGGGCCAATCGTCTGTCGAACGATCAGGTGCCGAAGATCCGGCTGGTGCTCGCCAACACGGGGAAGAACAACCTGCTGTGGCGGCCGACGGTGGACCGGCTGAAGAAGATGACCGGGGCCCCGGACCATCTGCGGGCCGTGTCCGGGGTCGCCACCAGCAGTCCGGAGGTCGCCTCGGCCATCAAGGAGCTGACCTCCGCGCACATCGCGGTCGTCGGGACCACGATCACCGCCGACGACATCGCCAACGGGCCGGCCGGCGATCCGTTCCCCGGTCTGGCGCGGGTGTCGCCGACCAACCGGGACGAGGCACGGGCGCTGGCGCACTTCGGAAAGGTGAAGGCGGACAAGGCGCTGCTGGTGCAGGACACCCGTACCGGCGACCACTACACGGACACGCTTCGGGCCGCGTTCGCCTCGCTGACGAAGGGCACGCGGTACGAGCCGCAGCTGTTCACCTCGCGCAAGGACCCGAACGACGAGGGCACCACGGCCAATACGTTCCAGCAGATCATCCACCTCATCTGCGACACGGACGCGGAGACGGTGTTCTTCGCCGGACGCCACACCCAGCTGCGGCAGTTCATCAACGCGCTCGGGGCCCGGGGCTGCCAGAGCCGCCCGTTCACGATCCTGACCGGCGACGAGGGCTCGTACCTCGGCAGCGACAAGAAGCTCGACCGGGGCGCGCTGCGCCGCAAGGTGACGGTCCGCTACGCCTCGCTGGCGCACCCGGACGCCTGGGCGGCGGCGAAGGGCGGGGCGGCGACGGGCGGCTCCCCGGCGGACTACCGGAGCCTGCTGGATCTGCTGGCCACGATCGGGAAGAAGCCCGTGGGCCCGGTCGGTCCGACCGGTCACCGGGAGCTGACCGACGGCCAGGTCATCATCGCGTACGACGCGATGTCGCTGGCGGTGCACGGCATCCGGCAGGCGACCCCGGAGGGCAAGCGGCTGCCGCAGCCCGCGGACGTGGGCGAGCAGTGGCCACGGGTGAAGGGGTCGCTGCGGGTGTCGGGGGCCAGCGGCTGGATCTGCCTGGACAACCACGGAAACCCTTACAACAAGGCGGTGCCGGTGGTGGAGCTGGCGCCCGAGGACGCCAGTCAGCGGTTCGTGACGATCGCCTGGCCGCAGGGCGCACCGCCGGACCCGAAGTGCCTGCCGCCCTCCTCGGCACCGTGACGCCGTGTCACCGCTCGGGCGCGGCGTACTCCTCGCGCAGCCCCGCCCACCGGACCGGGGTCCACTTCGACCAGTCGGCGGGGTAGCCGTCGAGCGCGTCCACGAGGTACTGGAAGTGGTCGTGCCAGCCGGCGAGGCAGTCCAGCCGCAGTGCGTCGTCGCCCCGGAACTCGTTGGTGAAGCGCAGCAGCACACGGTCGCCGCGCGGTGGCTCCAGGTGGAAGCGGATACGGCCGTGGAGTCCTTCGAGGGTGTATTCGGCGACGCGTTCGACGTCCCAGGCGGTGACGGTGCCGGAGGCGACCGTGGCGTTCCCGTCCCGGCCGGTGTTCAGCCAGCGCAGCGTGACCGCTCCGCCGACGCGCGCTTCGAACGGGTCGGCGGCGGCGAGCCAGCCGGACAGTCCCTCGGAACTGGCAACGGCTGCCCACACCCGGGGAACGGGGTGGGGCAGCCGTAGCGTGAACCGCAGAATGTGCCGGTCACCATGGGTCTCGCTGGTACCACGCTCGATGACGGGGGTCGCGTCGGTCATGGTTCCAGCGTGGCCCGGCGGTGCCCGATCCGCACCCGTACGGGTGCGGGGCCGGTCAGACGCCTGCGTAGGAGTGCTTGCCGGTGACGAAGATGTTGACGCCGTAGTAGTTGAAGAGCCAGCAGCCGAAGGCGATCAGTGCCAGGTAGGCGGCCTTGCGTCCCTTCCAGCCGGCGGTGGCGCGGGCGTGCAGGTAGCAGGCGTACGCGACCCAGGTGATGAAGGACCAGACCTCCTTGGGGTCCCAGCCCCAGTAGCGGCCCCACGCGTCGCCCGCCCAGATGGCGCCCGCGATGATCGTGAACGTCCACAGCGGGAAGACGGCGGCGTTGATGCGGTACGAGAACTTGTCGAGCGTCGAGGCGGCGGGCAGCCGGGAGAGCACGGACTGGGCGAACGAACCGGGCTGCACGCCGGCGGCGAGCTTGCTCTCGTAGCTGTCGCGGAAGAGGTAGAGCAGCGTGGCGACCGCGCCGATGTAGAAGACGGCACCGCAGATGATGGCGGTGGAGACGTGGATCCACAGCCAGTACGAGTGCAGTGCGGGCACCAGCTGGTCGCTGGAGGTGTAGAGCACCGTGGTCGCGATGCCGAGGTCCAGCAGGACGGTGGTGACCAGGAGCAGCCCCATCCAGCGGACGTTCTTCTTCAGCGCGAGCAGGACCAGGTAGGCGCCGACCGCCACCGTGGAGAAGGTGATGGAGAACTCGTACATGTTGCCCCAGGGGGCACGCTGCACGGAGAGCGCACGCGCGAGCACCCCGCCGGCCTGGACGAGGAAGGCGAGCACGGTCAGGGAGATCGCCATGCGTCCGTACAGATCGCCCTTGAACGTGCCGCCGGCCGCGCCGGGCCCGTCCGGGACGTCGCGGGAACCGGCCGCGGAGCGCGTGACGATCTTCGGGCGGTCGAGTACGGCGGTGCCGCCGCCCTTCTGTGCGACCTGCACCTTCACCGAGGCGCCGGCCCCGGCATCGGCCCCGGTCAGCGCGGCGGCGGTGCGGCCGACCTTGCTGCGGCTGCCGAACACCCATTCCGCGATGTGGGCGAAGAAGGCCAGGGTGTAGACGGCCATCGACGAATAGATCAGCACATTGCTGGTGTGCGCCAGGTTCTCGTTGGTTGCGGCGGCGAGATTCACTTCTCAGCCCCTTCGGCAGGTTCTACGGGGGATTCTCCGACAAAACCGGCATCGGATCCGGGGTCGGTGTCAGAGCCGGGCGCCGTGGGCGCCACGTCGTTGAGCGTGACCGCGAGATCGGCCAGCTCCTCGGGAAGCTTCGCGGACTCGCTGCGGCCGAGACCCGCCATTTCGACGACGGTGACGCCGTCCGCACCGCGCACGGCCCGCACCCAGACCCGGCGTCGCTGGATGAACAGCGAGCCCGCGAGCCCGGCGATGGCGGCGATGGATCCGGTGAGCGCCCAGCCGCTGGCGGGCTGCTCGGAGATCTGGAAGCTGGCCCACTCCTCGACACCCTCGAAGGTGATCGAGCCGGCTCCGTTTGGGAGCTTCATCGTGTCGCCGACCGCCAGGCGCTGCTTGAGCAGGTTGCCCTTGGTGTCCTTGAACGCCTTCATCTTGGACTTGTCCAGCTGGTACACGTTCTGTGCCAGCCCGGAGTCGGGCCCGAGGTAGCCGTAGTAGCCGTTGAGGGCGAGCCGCGGATTGTCGGCGGCGGGGAACTGGGAGAACATCGTGCCCTGGTTGTCGCCCGCGAAGGTCGGCACGAAGAAGGCCTGGAAGCCCAGCTGGGTCTTCTTGCCGTTCTTGTCGCGATAGCCGTCGAAGACCTTGATCGCACCGGTCGAGGTGACGTTGTTGTCGATGGGCAGCAGCGGCACGGCGCTCCGGTAGACCTCCTTGCCCTTGCCGTCCTTGACGGAGACGACGGGCGCGTAGCCGTGCGCGTTGAGGTAGACCTTGGTGCCGTCGATGACGAGGGGCTCGTTGACCTTGATGACGGACTTCTGCGGCTTGCCGTACGCGCCCTTCTCGTACGTCACATGGGCCTCGTAGGTCCGGGGCGTACCGATCTGGGGGCCGTTGCGCTCGTACGTGCCGATGAACTTGTCGAGCTTGAAGCTGAACGGTGCGAGCGAGTCGTAGTCGAACAGCGAACCGGACTTGAAGTCGTCGTACTGGGTGAGCGTGTTGGAGAAGCCGTCGCCCTCGACGATCAGCTTGCCGCCCTCGGACTTGAAGAGCTGACCGAAGGCGAAGGCCACCAGCATCACGATCAGGGCGATGTGGAAGACCAGATTCCCGGCCTCGCGCAGATAGCCCTTCTCCGCGGCGACCGCGTCGCCCACGGTGTGCGCGCGGTAGCGCCGCTTGCGCATGATCGCGAGCGCGGCCTCGCGGACCTGCTCGGGCTCGGCCTCGGTGCGCCAGGTGGTGTACGCGGGCAGCCGGGTCAGGCGCTTGGGGGCGCCCGGCGGACGGCTGCGCAGCTGGCCGATGAACTGGCCGGTGCGCGGGACGATGCAGCCGATGAGCGAGATGAACAGCAGGATGTAGATCGCGGAGAACCACACGGAGCTGTAGACGTCGAAGAACTGGAGCTTCTCGTAGATCGGCGCGACGGTGGTGTGGGCTTCCTTGAAGGTCTGCACCTTCAGTTCGTCCACGCTGTTCTGCGGGATCAGCGAGCCGGGGATGGCGCCGAGCGACAGGAGGAAGAGCAGGATCAGCGCGACCCGCATCGAGGTGAGCTGTCGCCAGAACCAGCGGGCCCAGCCCATGACGCCCATGGCCGGCGGATTGGCCACGCTCTCCTCGCGCGGGGCGGTGGAGAGCTGGGAGCCGGCCGCACCGAGTTCGCGGGCGTTCTCCCGGTCCTGTTCGTCCCGGATCTCCCGCTCGTCCGGACGCTCGCGCTCCGGGGCGGGGGGGTTGGACTTGGTGTTGCTCATGGAACTCAGATCCCCACCGTGAAGCCGTTGGACCAGCCCTGCAATTGCTGCATCATCGTGCCCCACACGCCGGTCAGCAGGAGAAGACCGGTCGCGATCATCATGACGCCGCCGATGCGCATGACCCATGCGTAGTGCCGCTTGACCCAGCCGAACGCGCCGAGCGCCTTGCGGAAGGCGACCGCCGCGAGCACGAAGGGCAGGCCGAGCCCGAGGCAGTACGCGACGGTCAGTATCGCCCCGCGCCCGGCGGTGCCCTGGTCCATCGCGAGGATGCTCACCGAGCTGAGCGTCGGGCCGAGGCACGGGGTCCAGCCGATCCCGAAGAGGGCGCCCAGCAGTGGTGCGCCCGCCAGCCCGGTCACCGGCCTCTTGTGGATACGGAACTCGCGCTGCGTCATCCACGGCATCAGGCCCATGAAGAAGATCCCCATGAGGATCATCAGCACACCGAGGATCTTGGAGAGCGTTCCGCTGTGCTCTTGGAGGGTCTGTCCGAAGAAGCCGAAGAGCGCGCCGCCGGAGACGAACACGGCGGTGAAGCCGAGCACGAAGAGCGAGGCACCCGCCACCATCCGCCCGCGCCGGGCCTGCGCCAGGTCCGTGCCGCTGACCCCGGTGACGTAACTGAGGTAACCGGGGACGAGCGGCAGGACGCACGGCGAGAAGAACGAGACGAGCCCGGCGAGCACGGCGACGGGCAGGGCGACGATCAGCGCCCCGTTCACGATGGTCAGGTTCTCGCCCTGGAGCGCGGCAAGGGTGTGCACGGAATCACTTCTCCGCGATCAGCGGGTCGATCATCTTGTGCAGCTTGTCGGAGTCGAGCGCGGTCAGGGAACGGGCGGCGATCTTCCCGTCCCGGTCCAGCACCACGGTCGACGGAATGGCCTGCGGACGCAGCGTGCCCTTGGGGAAGCGGAGCATGAGCTTGCCGGTCGGGTCGTAGAGGCTGGGGTAGGGGACCCCGTAGTCCTTCTCGAAGCTCTGCGCGGGGCCCTTCTGGGCGTCGCGCGTGTTGATCCCGACGAACTGGACGTCCTTGTCCTTCGTCTCCTTCGCCACCCTCGCGAAGTACTGGGCCTCCAGACGGCAGGGCCCGCACCACGAGCCCCACATGTTCAGCACGACGACCTTGCCCCTGTAGTCGGCGACGTCGAGCTGCTTGCCTTCGAGGGTCTCGCCGTCGAGCTTCGGGGCGGCCTTGCGGTCGCCCTTGGCCACGGTGGAGATTCCGCCACTGCCCGTGACGAAGTTCGTATTGCCGCCGCCACCCGCCTTGTTGTCGTCGCCCCCGCACGCCGTCAGCGTGAGGGCGAGCGCGACGACCGCTGCGGGGGCGGCGAGCAGGGTGAAGCGGCGTCGAGATGCCCGGCCATAGCTCATGTGAAAAGTTTCGCATGGCGGTTCCGGCGATCTCGGGCACCCCCCTCGGTGCCCGTAAAGCCCGTTGTCAGGCCTGTTTAAAGAAGGCGTTCCAGCCGCCTTCGGGTGACTGTCCGACGCCCAGCGTCCGAAGCTTGTCGAGCACGGCCGGGGTCTGGACATCGAGCCAGTCGACGAACTGCTTGAAGGAGACGAGCCGCACATCCGGCTTCCCCGCGATTTTCTTGAGCGCTTCCTCGACCGCGTCCATATAGATGCCGCCGTTCCACTCCTCGAAGTGGTTTCCGATGTAGAAGGGCGCGCGATTCGTCGTGTACGCACGGTCGAAACCGGCGAGATACGACTTGGCGGCCTGCTCCCGCCAGCCCGGGTAGCGCGAGGGCATGCCCTTGGTCGAATTCTGCGACTGGTTGGCGAGGATGTTGTAGTCCATCGAAAGGACTTCGAAGGTGTGCCCCGGGAACGGCATGCCCTGCAGCGGCAGATCCCAGATGCCCTGGCGCTTCTGGGGCCACACCTGGGTACCGCCGGGCGAGCTGGCGTCGTAGCGCCAGCCCAGCTTGCTCGCCGTGGGCAGCAGATTGTCCTGGCCGAGCAGACAGGGGGCGCGGCCGCCGATCAGTTCCTTGCGGTAGTCGAATGGCAACGGATCGAGATCGGTCCACCCGGTGTTGGTGCGCCATTCGGTGACGAAGGAGACCGCCTGATCGATTTCACTCCGCCACTGGGCGGGCGACCAGTTCGCGACCGATCCGGAGCCGGCGCAGAAATGCCCGTTGAAGTGAGTGCCGATCTCATGCCCGTCCAGCCAGGCCTGACGGACGTACTTCAGTGTCTGCTTGATGTGGTCATCGGTCAGATATCCGATGTCGGAAGCACCGATCGGGTTGTTGGGCGGCCGGTACATGGACTTCTTCGACTCGGGAAGCAGATACAGGCCGGAGAGGAAGAAGGTCATCGCCGCGTCGTGATTCCTGGCGAGTTCCAGGAATCGCGGGAAGAGCCCGTTGCCGACCTCGCCCGCCCCGTCCCAGGAGAAGATCACGAACTGCGGCGGCGTCTGCCCGGGTTCGAGCGGAACCGGAGCCGAAGGCTGGTGCGGCTGCTTCCCGGTGTCGGCGGTGGAACCGTCCCCGATCTTCCGGACGTCCTTCTTCGCGGGTCCGGTCCCCCGGGTGTGCCCGTCGGCGCCCTTCTCCCCCGCAGACCCCGTGTCCGCCCCCGGCCGGCCGGTATCGAAGGAACCGCAACCCGCCAGACCGATCGTGGCCGCAGCCCCGAGCCCGGCTCCGAGCAAACCCCTTCGGCTGATCTCGCGCATGCGTTCCCCATCTGCGGTCGTTTTACATCAAGTCCATACAAACTGACAAAGGCTTAGATGATGAAAACAACACGAGGGTTCCGCGATTTAGCACAAGTTTCTGTGGGTGACCAGACCGGTACGCACACGAACGTATGACTGATAGGTCACCCGGGGCGGTGGCACGATCGTCGCGTTGCCCTCGGTCCCCGGCCCGCGACGGCGCCGGTCCCGTCGCGGCAGCACGATCGCCGGACGGGCGGAAGGGTCACGCCCGTCCGGCGATCGAGGACAGCACGGCAGGAGAAGGCCACGAGCCGGCGGCGGACCGGTGCGGCCGGGGCGCGGAGGACCGGCGAGAGGCCCCGGGGTACGGAGGGCCGGCGAGGAAGAGGCCCCGGGGTGGGAACGGCGGGGATTGGAGGACCGGTCAGGCTCGGAGGACCGGCGGAGGAACCGGAAGACCGGTCAGGCGCGGAGGACCGGCGGGGGCCCGGAGGACCCGTCGGACGCGGGACACCGCCCCCGGGCCGGGGGACGCACACCGCGCCCCGCCGGCCAAGGTCCCGCTACGCGCCGAACGCCTTCGACTTCCCCTTCACCGGCTTCGCCCCCGCCCGCAGATGCGCGGGCACCAGGTCACGCGCCGGCTCCGTGTACCCGACCGAGACGATCTTGTCGCCCTGGTACGTGAAGCTGGTCAGCGACGCGAGCGTGCACTGCCGCTTGCGCGGGTCGTGCCACAGCCGCCGCCGCTCCACGAAGCTCCGCACGATCCAGATCGGCAGCTGATGGCTGACGCACACCGCCTCGTGACCGCGGGCCGCGTCACGCGCGGCGTCCAGGGCGCCCATCATCCGCACGACCTGCTCGATGTACGGCTCGCCCCACGACGGCCGGAACGGATTCGTCAGGTGCTTCCAGTTGTCCGGCTTGCGCAGCGCCCCGTCGCCGACACCGAAGGTCTTGCCCTCGAAGACGTTGGCGGCCTCGATGAGCCGTTCGTCGGTGGCCAGGTCGAGGCCGTGCGTCTTGGCGATCGGCGTGGCCGTCTCCTGGGCGCGCTCCAGCGGTGAGGCCACGACATGGGTGATGTCGCGGCTCTCCAGGTGTGCGGCGACCCGGTCGGCCATCTGCCGGCCGAGCTCGGAGAGGTGGTAGCCGGGGCGGCGTCCGTAGAGCACGCCCTCCGGGTTGTGCACTTCTCCGTGCCGCATCAGATGGACGACGGTGATGTCCTTGGGCCTGCTGTTCTCGCTCATGCGGTGGCCTCCGAGGCAGCGCGGGCAGCGGCGGGCAGGGCCGCGGCGATGCGCTCGACGGCCTGCGTGTCGTGGGCGGTGGAGACGAACCAGGACTCGAAGGCGGACGGCGGCAGGTAGACACCCTGCGACAGCAGCGAGTGGAAGAAGGCGGTGAAGCGGAAAGCTTCCTGCTGCTTTGCGTCCTCGTAGTTCCGCACCGGCCGGTCGGTGAAGAAGACGGAGAACATGTTGCTCGCCGCCTGCACGACGTGCGCCACGCCTTCCTTGGTCAGCGCCTCGCCGACCAGGCCGCGGATCTCCGCGGAGACCGCGTCCACCTTCGCGTACGCCACGTCGTCGAGCAGCCGCAACTGGGCGAGGCCGGCGGCGGTGGCGATCGGATTGCCGGAAAGGGTGCCCGCCTGGTAGACGGGACCGGCCGGGGCGAGGTGCGCCATCACGTCCGCACGCCCGCCGAAGGCCGCGGCCGGGAAGCCGCCGCCCATGACCTTGCCGAAGGTCATCAGGTCGGGCCGCACTCCGTCGACGCCGAACCAGCCGGCCTTCGAGGTACGGAATCCGGTCATGACCTCGTCGGAGATGTAGAGCGCACCGTTGGCGGCGCAGATCTCCTTGAGTCCGGCGTTGAAACCGTCCAGCGGCGGCACCACACCCATGTTGCCGGGCGACGCCTCGGTGATCACACAGGCGATCTCGCCGGGCTGCGCGGCGAACGCCTCCCGTACGGCCTCCAGGTCGTTGTACGGCAGCACGATCGTGTCGCCGGCCTGCGCGCCGGTGACCCCCGGGGTGTCGGGAAGGCCGAAGGTCGCGACCCCGGACCCGGCGGCGGCGAGCAGCGCGTCGACGTGGCCGTGGTAGCAGCCGGCGAACTTCACCACCTTGGCGCGGCCGGTGAACCCACGGGCGAGACGGATCGCGGACATGGTCGCCTCGGTGCCGGACGACACCAGCCGCACCCGCTCCACGGGCTCGACCCGGGCCACGATCTCCTCGGCGAGCGCGACCTCGCCCTCACCGGGCGTACCGAACGAGGTGCCGCGGGCCACGGCCTCCTGGACCGCGGCGACGACCTCGGGGTGGGAGTGACCGAGGATCATCGGCCCCCACGAGCACACGAGGTCGACATACTCCCGGCCGTCGGCGTCGGTGAGGTAGGGACCGGTACCGGACACCATGAAGCGGGGCGTGCCGCCCACGGCCCGGAAGGCACGGACGGGAGAATTCACGCCGCCGGGCGTCACGAGGGACGCGCGGTCGAAAAGCGTCTGCGAAACTGGGGCTTCATATCGATAAGGCAGTTCGGTCATGACCTGCGACTTCTCCGACTCCGGGGGCTAGTGACCTCCCCAGGGTAGGTCAGCCCTCCCGAGCGGCCGGGAGCGGAAGATCCCGGCCCCTGAAAGCCCCGCGAGCACATCCGTCGCGCAACGACCGGGCGCCGGCCCCCTCACATCTGCGAAACTGGTGACTTCAAGGGGAAAGCTCACACACGCCATGGTGCCGGGGTCACGGAAGGTCTTGCGGGCAGGTGTTTCACCGCACGCCCGCGGGGGAGGTCACTGACACGATGATCGGGTTGCGCGGCGGGGGCTGGGTCTCCTAAGTAGTAGTCGGGTGGATGAGATATGCATCGCGGTGGCGGAGTGGGCGAAGGGACCGACGACCTGGGGCCCGAGCCTGCCCGGCGGGGTCGGCACCGGCGTGAGGCGGAGCGCAGACAGGGCACACAGGCCAATGGTGCGCAGGGTGGCGGAGCCGGAAGCAGGAGTGGTGGCCGGGTGGGGGTGACCTACAAGTACTTCGGGGCCCCGGACGGGGCCACGGCCGCACGCGTGCCCATTTCGATGCGTCCCGAGGAACTCGGCGGCGACGAACTGGGCATGGGCGGCATGTTCACCAAGATCAAGCCGGAGACGGTCGCGGCGATGGTCCTCACCGGCATCCAGGGCATACCCCTGCACAGGGTCCCCCCGCTGGAACTGGTCGTGCTGCACCCCGACTACGCGGTGGTCAAACTTCCGATGACGGTCGTCGACCCGCTGCGCGGCGTGGGCGAGGAGTCGGTGGGCGCCGCGGCCTTCATCTGGTCCACGGTCCCGGACCGGGGCGGCCCGCGCGACGCGTTCAACGTCTACCAACTGCTGCACGAGTGGCAGGACTTCTCCCACCGGCTGCACGACGCGGGGCACCAGGCGTACTGCCTGGTCTGGCCCTGACCCAGGGCCTTGATGGGTGCGGGCGGGGCTTTCGGGTCCTGCGTCCGCACATGCCCGGGGAGGCGGCCGACAGGAGATCGAACGCGTCCGGATGCCGGAGACGTGTGGCCGTGCGACACGCAACAGGCGTGCCCACACTGGAATCATGGACGGTCGGCCTCCCGCACAGGATCCGCACGTGGACGCCACGGAGCGGCGTGATTACACGGGCGCCGTGTACGGCTCGCTGCTCGCCGCCTCGGTGGTGGTCGGAGCCGGATCGCTCAGGTATTTCCCACGGCTGGAACTCGTTCTCCTGCTGCTGGGCACCGGGGTGGTGTTCTGGGCCGCTCATGTGCTCACCCGGCTGCTCGGGGAGCGGATCATGTACACATCTCTGGACGGGAGGGAGATCCGGCGGGTGTGCACGGCCGAGTGGCCCATCGTCAAGGCGGCCGTCCCACCTGCCGTGGCCGTCGCCGTCACCCCTCTGCTGGGCCTCGGCCCGGAAGGGGCGTTGTGGCTGGCCCTGGGCGTCGCGCTGGCCGGTCAGGTCGGCTGGGCCTCGGTCGCCGCTCTGCACGCGGGGGCCACGGGCCGCGTGGTGGTGGCCGCCGGGGCGGTCAACCTGGTACTCGGCCTGCTCATCGTGCTCCTCAAGGTCGCCCTGACGCACTGACGTCGTCCGTCACCGCGGTCCGAGTCGTTGATGAGCGGCGTTGCTCAGCCGTCGAACGCCGGTGGTCTCTCACACCTGTGCCGCGCAGACCGCCCGGCTTCCGTGGTCGGCACCGGAGCCGTCGGCTCCGTCCCGCCCAGCAGGCACGGTCAGGCATCGGGTGCAAGGCTGGAAGTGAGTCCCCACCTCTGGAATGCGGAGAGGAGCGGACATGGAACTCAAGCCGCAGGCCGTCGTCATCCCCAAGGAGACCGACCATCTGGAACAGGGGAAGTACGGACCCGTCTTCCCGAGAACTCCAGCCTGCTACGGCTTCACCATCGTCGCGACGGTCAAACCGGGCAGGGCCGACGCGATGCGGGAGTACGGCCGCGCCCTGGCCGAGGCGCTGGAGCAGGATCCGTATCTTCTCGCGCCGTTGAAGCTGCACTATCTGCGCTGGGTTCTCTTCGACGACGACACGCGCTTCATGTACCAGGGCATCTTCGACACCGACTTCGACAAGTACACGGAGGATGCCGTCGCGCTGTTCTCCAAGGCCGGCGTCAGCACCGCCTTCGAGAATCTCGAAGGCTTTCCCGAGGACTGGCGGACGAACCCCGAGGCGTTCATCCGGTTCGTACGGAAACACCACTGTCCGAGCTTCATCGAGTACGGGGAGTACCCGTACGTGACGTCGGACGAGATCAAGAAGGCTCTGCAGGTCAGGAGCGCCCTGTCGGAGATGCTCGATCAGATGCAGTGAGACGATCAGTGAGACGATCGAAATGAGCGAGGTCAAGACAGCGCGCACGTACAACCAGAGGCATGTTCCGCGGGAGTACACCCCTGGTGGACGCCGAGTGAGCATCTACGTCTCGTGGAGCTATCCGGCAGAGGCCGGTCGCAACACGGCCGAGCTGGACAACCGCTTCTCCACGATGACCGAGGTCAGGCGGGTCACATGGCCGGCCTACGAGGATCCCAAGTGGTCGGATCCGTACCGGTTCCAGCAGGGCATCGCCGGGTCACTGGAGCTGTTCTTCTGGGCATGGGTGCCGTTCCAGGAGTTCGTCGAGGAGGTCACCGGGCATCCCGTCCCGGTGTATCAGCGCATCGACCAGGCGGGTTTCCAGACCCCACTCGACGAGCGGGTGCTCGACGACACGGACGTCATGTTCGTGTTCGGGCTGGACCACGCGGTCACCGAGCAGGAGGCCCGGCCCGGGGAGATCGAGGCCCTACGGGCGTTCCTCGGCCGGGAGAACACCTGCCTCGTCCTGGGCCCGCACCACGACGTCGGCGCATCGGACGACCTGTCGGTCCGCGAGATGGAGTACCGCCATCACGGAGATCCCCTGGTACCCCGTCAGCAGCGATTCGCCACCTATGTCAGGGACTTGATGCAGGGCCTCGGCGTGCCGGTCATGAACCGGTACGGGTTGCGCCCGGCGACACACGAGGACAACCGGATCGTTCCTCTGTCCACGGTCAGGGAACTGGACCCGAAGGGCTGGCTGGACGGGGTGACGAACTTCAACTTCCACATGCATCTGCCTCACTACGACGTGACGACCGACGAACCGGACGCCGTCCGCGTGCTGGCCAGGCAGCCGATCGACATGTCCAGGCCGCATCCGTTCACCGAGGCCGGCAACACGGAGTTCAACATGTTCCTGTGGATGCCTCCTGACGGTGACCGCGCGGCCGACCTGCTGCTGGCGGACTCGACGATCTTCAGCTCCTTGTTCGGCGGGGACGAAAGCCTGCGGAACTTCTGGCGCAACCTCGTCTCCAAGTAGGGCCCAGGAGGTCAACCGTGAGCGTGCACACGGGGGTCACGCTGGAGCTCGACGACATCCAGCGCGGGGTTCTCAGTCCCCGGCCGACGCCGTACGCGGCGACTTACCTCGCCTTCCGCATCGATGACCCGGGCCCCGGACGGGAGTTGATGCGGCGCGCGAGTACGGCGGTGACATCCGCGGCGGACCCGGTCAGCCCGTTGGGGGACACCTGGGTGAGCGTGGCCCTCACCTGTCGCGGACTGGAGGCGCTGGGGGTGCCGCGCGCCTCGCTGGACACGTTCGCCTGGGAGTTCCGGCAGGGGATGGCGGTCCGCGCCAAAGCGCTGGGCGATGTGGGCGAGAGCAGCCCGGAGCACTGGGAAGCGCCGCTGGGCAGCCCCGATGGCCATGTGGTGATCACAGCGGTCGCGCCCGACCCCGCGCAGCTCGAAGCGGCCGTCGACCGCGCCCGCCCCACCTACGACGGGCTTTCCGGCGTGACGGCGATATGGCGGCAGGACTGCTACGCACTGCCCACCGAGACCGAGCATTTCGGCTATCGCGACGGGGTCAGTCATCCGGCCGTCGAAGGCAGCGGCATACCGGGATCCAACCCGTTGGAAGTGCCGCTCAAGGCCGGTGAGTTCGTCCTCGGCTACCGGGACGAGATCGGCGGCATCCAGAGCCCACAGCCGACCGCACTGGGACGCAACGGCAGTTACGCGGTCTTCCGCAAGCTCCATCAGAACGTCGCCGGGTTCCGGCGCTATCTGAAGGACAACTCCACCGGGCCCCAGGACGAAGAGCTGATCGCCGCGAAGATCATGGGGCGCTGGCGCAGCGGTGCTCCCTTGGCGCTGGCTCCGCAGCACGACGATCCCGCGCTCGGCGTCGACCCGCACCGCCGCAACGCCTTCCTGTACGAGAGCGACGATCCGGCGGGTTTCAAGACGCCGGGCGGCAGCCACATCCGCCGGGCCAACCCCCGCGACGCCGCGGTGGCAGGAGAGGTGCGACTCCACCGCATGATCCGGCGCGGCGCGGTCTACGGTCCGCCGCTGCCCGAGGGAGTACTGGAGGACGACGGAGCCGACCGCGGCCTCATGTTCGCGTTCATCGGCGCGCATCTGGGGCGGCAGTTCGAGTTCGTCCAGTCGCAATGGATGAACGACGGCGTCTTCTTCGGCGCGAATGACGCCAAGGACCCCGTCACCGGATCCCACGACGGCTCCGTCGGCTTCACCATTCCCCGCCGACCACTGCGCCGACGCCTTACCCCACTGCCACGGTTCGTCGTCACCCGAGGAGGCGAGTACTGCTTCCTGCCGAGCCTGACCGCCCTGCGCCGGCTCGGCGACCTGCACGACTGACAGCGTGGCGACGGGCGCTCCGCCACCCCGCCCGGTCATCCCCGCAGGCGGCTCCCATCTGCTCATGGCTCGCGCCGCAGGGGCCGGCGGTCCTGGCGACCACGACAGGAGCCGCGACGGAATCGCGCGTCGTGCGCCGCGACGGGCCCCTGTGCGGGGCGCACCGCCCGGCGGGACGAGGGTCAGCCGGCCCAGCGTCCCGAGAGGAACGTGACGGCCAGGACCGTCATCACCGGTGCCACGACAACGAGATAGGCGGTCCTGACACGAGGACTTCGCAGGCTCCAGGCGGCGAGACCGGTCCACAGGGGCCACCACAACAGGGTCGCGCGGGGGATGGAGGTGTACCAGTAGGAAGTGCCCAGGGCCCACAGGCTGAGGCCGATGTACACGGCCTCGGCCCAGCGACGCCGCCGGATCAGCAGGGCGCACAGACCGATGCCGACCAGCATGGCGAGGAGCTCGGCCTGGAACATCAGGGCGTACCCGGTGGTCTGGGAATGCCCGAACGCGGCGTGCCAGGTGTTCTGCCAGGCCTCCCAGGGGGCATGGAAGTCGCGGTACCAGCCGCGCTCCTCGGCGTGCTTCCAGGCCATCCAGTCACCGGTGTGCGCGTGCAGGTACCAGCTGTGGAGAAAGGGCGGGAGGGCGGGCAGCGCCAGCCAGGGAAGAGCGCGCCACTGGGCGGTGGTGCGGGCGGTGACCAGGAAGTGGACCGCGACGGCCGCGGCGAGGAAGAGGCCGCTGACCCGGACGGTGGTGGCCAGACAGGTCAGAGCGGCCGCGAGCGGCCAGTTGAGGCGCTGGGCCGCCAGCCAGGCCGGCAGAGCCAGGGCGAGGAAGAGCGCTTCGGTGTACCCGGCGGCCAGGAAGACCGCGCAGGGGGAGAGCAGGAAGAACAGGGCCGTACGCTGCCCCGCTTCGTCCTGCGGCAGATGCAGCCGGGCGATCCGGGCCAGGGCCAGTACGGCGACGCCCCCGGCGACGAAGGAGATCAGCGCACCGGCCGCGGGCCAGCTCGGGACGACGGTGTGGACGGCCCGCAGCAGGAACGGGAAGCCGGGGAAGAAGGCTTCTCTGTTGTCCCAGCCGGACGTCCAGGGGCCGCTCGCTCCGGGGAAGTATCCGTCCTGGGCTATGTGCAGGTAGTGCCACCAGTCCCACCGCTGCCACGGGGAGAAGAACGAGTCGGGGTGGTGGGCCTTGCGGTCGTCGGCGAACAGCCAGCGGGTGCAGTAGGCGGTTACCCAGATGCCTGCCCGGGTCATCAGGTACAGCCACAGCACCTCGCGGTCGGCGGGCTTGAGCCGGAGCAGCAGCCGGGCGAGGAAGGTCGTGCCCGATGACGTGGCCTCATGGGGCGATCGCCCGGAAGCGGTCCCGGTGGGGCCGGGCGGACACTCGCTCTTCCGGTGAGGGGACGAAAGGCTCACAACAGGGTCTCCTGGGTCGGATGTGCGCGTGCCGGACCGGCCGGGCAGGCGCCGCTGGGGCACGGAAGGCGTGGAGGTCAGCCGGGCGAGCTGTTGCCCGGCGTGGGTGTGTTCGATACCCGCGAAGGGCCCGAACCGGGGAGGGCCGGGGTCTCCGATGCGCTCCGGTCGGGGAAGGTCGGTGTTCCCGACGCGCTCCGGCCGAAGGAGGGAGGACTCGTCGACGGCGAGCCGGTGCGGGGCGAGTCCGGCAGGGAGGACGCGGGAGAGGGCCGGGGCGGGGTGGGGGTCGTGGCCGGGACGGAGGCATCGGGGCTCGCGGGCAGCAAGGAGGCTGCGGCCGCGCCCGCGCCGGAGAAGACCAGACAGGCTCCGACAGCCAGCGCGACGACCCGGCGCCTGTGTGCTCGCTCCCCGCGCTCGGTGATGAACGAGGGCGGGGCGGAAAGGGCGCGGGACTGACCCGCGGCGGCGGCTTCCTTGAACAGTGACCGCAACGGGTCGTCGGGTTCAGACACAGGGCCCCTCCTCGGTACGCGGATCCTGCAGACGGTGCGAGAGCGTGGCCCGCCCCCGGGCGAGATGCGTCTTGACGGTGCTGGCCGCCAGACCGGTCTCCGCGGCGATCTGTTCGACGGTCAGATCGCATACGTAGTGCAAGGCCAGCGTGCGGCGCTGTTTGGGCGGAAGATCCCGCAGCACTTCGACGAAGGCCACCGAATCCGGGCCGGGCGCCTCCACATGGGGTGGGGCGCCGCTGCGCCGCCAGGCGTCCGCCGTACGGCGCCGACCGCGCCACCGACTCACCGCCAGGCGCCAGGCGACCGTGCGGATCCACGCCTCGGGCTGCCCGTCGCGGTCGAGCTGACGCCGTCGGTTCCAGCCCTTGACGAAAGCTTCCTGCACCACGTCCTGCGCCTCGTGCTGGTCTCCGAGCATCACAAACAGCTGCCCCGTCAGCCGGGCAACGGTCTGCGCGTAGAACTCTTCGAACTCCTCGACGGTCAAAAACAGCTCCTGGATCTCTTCGTTCCACCGGGCATACGCCCGGCACCCCGTGTTCGGACGACACCGGACCCGAAGAAACCTGGGTGACGGTCATCACACAGGCCCCCGGACCGGCACACACCACCGCCGAACTGCCGACGCGCCTCGACCGTCAGGTCCCGGACAGCAAGTCCCGGACAGCAGGTCTCGGACAGCAAGTCTCGGACAACAGGTCGAAGAAATGATCGCCTGTGGGTCAGGTGAACGTCCCGGGCGCACCCCGATTCATCGAACGGCGGGCGCTGACGAGCCGCGGCGACAGCTGTCCGAGCGGTGTCTCACGGGTGGTCCCGGTCCACCACGGCCGCAATCGCGGGAGGGCTGTTCGGACCGGCAGTCGCAGTCACGGGGCGGGGCAGTCGCACCTCGCGTGGCCCGGCGGGAAGGAGCCGTGCCCGGTCGGGGACAGATCGAGCCATCGGGCCGTACCCGGGGCGATCACATGGGTGTGGCCTCCCAGCACGACCCGGACGGCCGGGTGCGACGAGTCGGGTACGGCGATCCGGACGCGCTGGGCGCGGAAGCTCAGGTCCACGTCCCAGTGCCGGCGGAATCTGACGCGTATCCCGAATTTCGAGAGCTGGGGCAGTGTGGCGGGCGACAGCCACAGTGCGCGGTCGCGGGTCTCCAGCCCCGTCATCCCGCGCTGCACGAAATCGAGGGTGCCCGCCATCGCCCCCAGGTGGATGCCTTCCTCGGTGGTGCCGCCCTGGATGTCGGCCACGTCCCCGATCAGCGCTTCCTCGCAGTACCTCCACGCCTCCTCGCGGTGCGCCCGGGCCAGCACCCACGCGTGGACCAGGGAGCTGAGCGTGGAACCGTGGCTCGTACGCGCGAGGTAGTAGTCGACGGTGGCGCGCCAGATGTCGTCGTCCAGCACATGCCCGAGCCGCCGGAAGAGGCCCGCCAGTTCCTGCGGCGAGAAGAGGTAGCCGAGCATCAGCACATCGGCCTGTTTGGACGCCTGGTAGCGGTTGACGGTGTCGCCCTCCGCCTCCAGGATGCGGTCCAGCCGACGGATGTCCTCGTACCGTCTCCGGTACCCCTCCCAGTCGAGCTCGGCCAGTTCCCCGTAACCGGCGAACTGGCTGATGACACCCCGGTGGTACGGCACATGCAGTCGGCGGGAGATGTCCTCCCAGCTTTCCGGTTCGTCGCGGCCGAGCCGGATCCGGTCGAGCAGCCGGCGTCGCCGCGCCTCGGGCAGGGCGCGGTACAGCTCCGTCGCACGTGACAGGACCCAGGCCGCTGTCACGTTCGTGTACGTGTTGTCGTCGAGGCCCGCGGACCCGGTGTCCGGATATGCGTCGTGGTACTCGTCCGGTCCGACGACCCCGCGGATGCGATACCGGGCCAGGGACTCGTCCCACTCGGCGCTGTCCGCCCAGAACCTGGCGATCTGTACCAGCATCTCCGCGCCTTTGGAGTGCAGGTACTCCGTGTCCCCGGTGGCCTGGCAGTACTGCCACACGTTGTACGCGACGGCCGAGCCGACATGGTGCTGCAGCCGCGAGCTGTCGGGCAGCCAGCGCCCGGAGTGCGGATTGAGATGGAGTTCCTGGGTCTCCTCATGTCCGTCGTCGGCGCTCTGCCAGGGGTACATCGCCCCGGCCCTGCCCGCCTCGTGTGCCGCGTGACAGGCCGCGGGCAGCCTCCTGTAGCGGTAGTCGAGAAGCCCTCGGGACACTTCGGGAAGATGCAGGTTCAGGAACGGCAGTACGAACAACTCGTCCCAGAAGACGTGGCCCCGGTACGCCTCGCCGTGCAGCCCTCTCGCCGGTACGCCCACGTCGAGTTCGGCCGTGTGCGGGGAGAGCGTCTGCAGCAGGTGGAAGAGATGCAGCCGGAGAACGCGACCCGCTTCGCCCGGGACCTCCAGCCGGACCTGCCGCCACAGATCGGCCCAGGCCCGCTGGTGCGAGGACAGCAGACGTGAGAAGTCAGGGGCGTCCCGCACCTCGGCGACGGCTGCCCGCAGCGGGCTGCCGATCGCGGGGTCCCGGGTGGTGTGGAGGGCCACCGTCTTGTCGACGACGACGTCGGAGTCCGGGCTCAGCGGCAGCACCAGCCGCCGGAAGACCGCCTTCTCCGTCTGCCGGAAGCGGGGGCCGGGATCGGGACCGGGACGGGGACGGGGACGGGAACCCGGTTCGGGTTCGGGTTCAGGGCCGAGGCCGGGTTCGGGGCCGGGGCCGGGGCCGGGTTGGGGGACCTCTCCGCCCTCGTCACCGCACCCCGCCAGCGTGCGGGCCGCCAGCGCGACACCGACGTCCGACTCCACCGTGCGGCACCGCAGCGACACCACACCGTCCTCCTCCGTGCCGGTCACCCAGCCGGTGAGGTGCCGGTTCGACAGATCCCGGTACCGTGCGACGCCGGAGTTGCGGACGTCCCCGTCGATCCCCGCCTCCACCTCGACCACGCCCGTCCACCCCTGTGCCCGGAACACCGTGTGGAGCGCTGCGAGACGCGGATCGCCCATGTGCACCAGACGGCACTGCTCCACCTTCAGCCGGCGGCCCGCCTCGTCCTCGTAGACGGACCGACGGGACAGCGTGCCCCCGAGCAGATCGAGTGACTGACCGTGTTCCACGAGGTGCGGGTGGTCCGGGGTGAGCCATGGCCCGGGGGCCGTGCCCGCCGGGTGGATGCGGTAGCGCAGCGGCAGCCAGTTCGGCAGATTGACGAGGTCCTCGTTCTCGACCCGGCGGCCCCGGACCGACGAGGTCAGCCGGTTGTAGCAGCCCGCCACATAGGTGCCCGGGTAGTGCGAACGGCCCTCGGACGTCTCGGGTGCGGCCCCACGCGTGGCGAAGCGGCCGTTGCCGAGTGTGCAGAGCGCCTCCCGCAGCCGTTCCTCCTGCGGGTCGTACCCCTCGTACGACCAGGTCCAGGCCCGTGTCATCCGCCGCCCCCGGCCGTCAGCAGGTCCCCCGGATCGGACACCACGACGTCGGCGCCGTGACGGCGCAGTCCGGCGGCGTGGACCGGGTCGCCCGTACGGTTCACGCCGACCACGAGGCCGAAACCGCCGCGACGCCCGGCCTCGACCCCGGCCAGCGCGTCCTCCACCACAGCCGTGTCCCCTGCCGGGACCCGCAGACGCCTCGCCGCTTCGACGAAGAGCGCGGGGTCCGGTTTCCCGGGCAGCCTCAGCCGACGGGCCTCGTTCCCGTCGACCACGGCGTCGAACCGGTCGTCGAGACCCGCCCGCACGAGCAGTTCCGCCGCGTGCCGGGACGCGGAGACGGCGGCGCAGGGCACCCGCTCGGCGCGCAGCACGTCGAGAAGACGGACCGTGCCGGGCCATACGTCGACCGGCCCCGTGCGCAGGCTCTGCGTGAAGAGCTCGTCCTTGCGGGCGGCGACCGCCCACACCGTGCCGGTTCCCGGTGGGTCGTCGGGGCGGCCCTCGGGAAGGTCCAGCCCCCTCGACCGCAGGAACTCCGCCGCACCGTCCCTCCGCGAGCGGCCGTCGACATGGCGCAGATAGTCGTCGACCTCGTCGAACGGCCGCTGGCCCCCGGCAGCCGAAAGGCAGGCGTCGAAGGCCTTCTTCCAGGCCGCGGCGTGGCGCCGGGCGGAGTCGGTGATCACTCCGTCGGTGTCGAAGACCACGGCCCGCACGGAACGCAGGCACGGTGCCAGGGGCGGTGCGGCTGCCATGACCGGACGGTCCCTTCGTCAGGGGCTCTCCTTCATGGCACCACGGTTCCGGCCTACGGGCGCGGCGTGAATGGTCGACTCCGGTTCGGCCGCGGGACGGCCCACGGAGCGGAGACCCGGTGGCGGGCCGGCAGAGCCACAAATGGACCAGCGTGGCCGTGAGACGACAAGCAGGACCACGATAAAAGGTCACAATAAAGGGATGAAAGACCCATGACATCGAGGCACTGTCCGTTCCGTGCCGACATGCTGAAGAGACCATCGACCGTTCCCGACCTCCGGGAGTTCCGATGCTCAGCCAGTCACTCGACGACGCGACGCTCTCCGGCCTCGTCGCCGACGCCGGCGCCGCCCCGTCCATGCACAACGCCCAGCCCTGGCGGTTCCGCTACACGCGCGCCGGCCGCACCCTCACACTTCTGGCGGAATTCGGCCGCGCGATGCCGGAGGCCGACCCCACGAACCGCGCACTGCACGTGGGCTGCGGCGCGGCCCTGCTGAATCTGCGGGTGTCCGCCGCCCACCGCGGTCTGGACACGGTCACCACGCTGCTGCCCGAACCGTCGGACCCGGCGGTACTGGCCACCGTGCGCCTCGGGATCCGCCCCGATACCGCACAGAGGCCCGAGGACGGAGCCCTCGCCGCTCTCCACCGCGCCATCCGGGACCGGCACACCAGCCGCTATCCGTTCGATGAACAGGTGATCCCCGAGAACGTCCGCGCGCGCTTCACCGAAGCGGCCCGCGCCGAGGGCGCGGACTTCACGTTCCTGGCCCCGCCGCATCTGGAGACCGTGGTCGGGCTGATCCAGGACGCCGAGGGATACGACCGCGGGGATCCGGCGCGGAAGGCGGAACAGGAGCGGTGGACCCGGAACACGAGGACCGAGGCTCCCGTGGACGGAATCCCCGACTACGCCTTCGGCCCCCGCGACACCTCCGAACGGGCGATCACTCGCGATTTCGCGCGGCCGGGCGCCATCCCCGGCCGGGCACGCATCCCGTTCGAGAAGCAGCCGCAGCTCGCCCTGCTGAGCACCCCCGGCGACCACGCGACGGACTGGCTGCGTGCGGGCCAGGCGCTGGAGCGCGTTCTGCTCACCGCCACGATCCACCATGTGTCCGCCTCGTTCGCCACGCAGCCCGTCGAATGGCCGGACCTGCGATGGCTCCTGCGCGACCCGGTCTTCGGCTCGGGGTACGCACAGATGATCGTCCGTATGGGATACGGGCCCACGGGACCGCGCACGCCGCGCCGCCCGTTGGACCACGTGCTGACGATCGATCCGTAGAAGCGCCCCGGCGTACGCCGGAACGATGCGCCCGAGCCCGGGGTGGAGCGAGCACCCAGTACGGAAGGCGGTGGGAGCGATGCCGCTCCCCGTAGTGGTCGGAGTGGACGGATCGGAGGGCAGTCTGCGCGCCCTCGACTGGGCAGCGGCCCAGGCGGCACGCTCACGGGTTCCCCTGCGCGTCGTCCACGCGTCGCTGTGGGAGCGCTATGAAGGCCTGCGCCTCGACTCCGACACCGAGCGCCCCACCGAGCAGGTCCTGGCCGAGCATCTTGTCGCCACCGCCCGGGAACGCGCGCAACGGCTCGGCCCCGAGCTGTCCGTGGTGACCGAGGTGCAGCCCGAGGACCCGGTGGCCGCGCTCGTCAGGGAGAGCCACGAGGCAGTCCTGATCGTCCTCGGCTCACGCGGCAGGGGCCATATCGTCGGGATGCTCCTGGGGTCCGTCAGCCTCGCGCTCGCCGACCGCTCCCACTGCCCGGTCGTGGTGGTCCCGGCGAGGAAGCCGAGCACCCCGCCGCGGCCCGGTCGCGTCGTCGTCGGGATCAGCGGCGCCGAGAAGCCGTCGGCGGCCGCGGTCTTCGCCCTCGACCAGGCGGCCACGCGCAACGGCGAGCTGATCGCCGTACGGGCCTGGCGCTGCCCCGCCCACGAGGCCATGAGTCATCCGCTCCTGTCGGGGTCCCCGGCTGCCGCGCACCGTAGGCGGGCCGAGGAGCACCTCGAAGAAGTCCTGGCGGGGCTGGACCGGTCCGGCTCCCCCGACGTCGTCATCCACCGCTCGGTGGTGCAGGGTCCGGCTCACCAGGAATTGCTCGAAGCCGCCGAGGGTGCCGAACTGCTGGTCGTCGGCACCCGGCGGACCGGTGGTCGGCACGGCTTCCACCTGGGCCCGGTGAACCACGCGATGCTGCACTACGCGCCCTGCCCGGTCGCCGTCGTCCCCGACACGTACGGCCGCCCCGGGCCCGATCCCTACGCGGGCCCGGACTGACTCCGACCGGGCGGCGCGGTACCCGCCGGCCGCCCACGCCGCGAGGAGGCCCGGCGTGGGCACGGGAACGGGTCGGCCGACGGCCGTTCTCCCAGCGGCTCGCCGGCGAGTTCCGCACACCATAGGATCGCCGCCATGGCTGGTCCGCGACGTGACACCCGAGGCATCGTCGACGCCTCCGAACTCTTCGCGCAGGTACGTTTCCGCCGCCACGAGCCCTGCCCCGAACTGCGGCCGTACCTGGAGCACTACTGGCTCATCGACTGGGACCTGCGGGAGCCCTACGCCTCCCATCTGGTGCCGCACCCGTCCGTGAACCTGGTCTTTCAGCGGTACGAGGACGGCCGGGGCCACGACACCGGGTGCGTGGAGGTCTCGGGCATCGGCCTGGAGCTCTTCACGCAGAAGCTGGAGGGCCGGGGGCGGGTCTGCGGGGTGCAGTTCCGGCCCGGCGGATTCCGCCCGTTCGCACCGGACCGGCCCGTCTCCCGGTGGACGGGGCGACGGCTGCCCGTGGACGAGGTCTTCGCCCCGTCCGCCTCATCGGCCCCGGCCACCTCGCCGTCGACCGTGCTGGACCCGGTGGACGAGGACGCGCGGGTGGCCGCCCTCGACACGTACCTGTTGGCGCTCGGCCCGGAACCGGACCCGCTGGCCGACCGCGCGATGGCCTTGGTCGACCTGGTCCGTACGGACCGCACGGTGCGCCGTGTCGACCGACTCGCACGCGCCGAAGGGCTGTCGCCGCGCTCGCTCCAACGGCTCTTCGCCGCATACGTCGGCGTCGGGCCGAAGTGGGTCATCCTCCGCTACCGCATCCACGAGGCACTGGAGCGGGCCGAGTCGGACCCGGAGGTGGACTGGGCGGCCCTTGCCGCGGAGCTCGGCTACAGCGACCAGGCCCACCTGGTCAGAGACTTCACGGCAACGGTCGGCGTTCCTCCGACCGCGTTCGCCCGGCACTGACCACCAGGCCCCCGGGACGACTGCCGGCCCGACCGTCCGCCCGGCGAAGAGGCCGTCCGACCGGCGAGTCGACCGTCCGGCCACTGGCGGGGCCGTCCGGGTGTCAGTGCCGCGTCCTACAGTTCCGGCATGGAACACACCGCTGCATCGTCCGTACGGATCGAGGCCTGGTCGGACACCGACCTGGAGCTGCTCCGCCGCGCCAACGCACCGGAACTGATGGCCCATCTCGGCGGCCCCGAGTCGGAGGAGCAGCTCATGGCGCGCCACGAGCGCTATGTGGCGTTGAGCGCGGACCGGACGGGCAGGGGCAGGATGTTCCGCATCGTTCTGACCGACGGGGACGAGGCCGTGGGCACCATCGGCTTCTGGGAGCGGACCTGGCAGGGCCGGGAGGTGTACGAGACGGGGTGGGCCGTCCTCCCGGGACACCAGGGCCTGGGCATCGCCACGGCCGCCACGAAAGCCGTCGCGGAGCTGGCCCGCGCCGAGCACAAGCACCGCCGTCTGCACGCCTATCCGTCCGTCGACAACGGCGCGTCGAACGCCGTGTGCCGCAAGACGGGCTTCACCCTGATCGGTACGTGCGAGTTCGAGTACCCGCCCGGCCATGCGCTGCTGACGAACGACTGGCGCCTGGACCTCGCTCCGGACGGGGCAAGCTGACCTCGGGACCGGACCGAGTCACTTCGGATCAAGGACCTTGTCGAAGTTGAACGCGACGATGTTCAGCCGTTCCCGTAGGTAGAAGCGGTGGGCTTCGGTGCGTTGCGTGCCCGAGTCCAGAGTGAGGTGCAGACAGCCGGCCTCCCTGGCCCGCTCTTCGAGATGTCCGAGAAGCCGACGGCCTACGCCGGTGGAACGGGCGCCGTCCGCAGTGACCAGATCGTCGACGTAGAGCATCCGGATCTGGCTGGTGTTGTCGATGACGCGCCAACCGGCCGCACCCACGCAGATGCCCTCGTCGTCGTAGGCGGCGCTGAACCGGAGGCCCTGCGCGTACCCCTTCTCGTACACCTCGCGGAAGAGGTTCTCGGTGAGGTGCGGGCGGAGTTCACGCAGGACGGGAAGCAGGTCTGCGGCCAATCGGGCATCGCCGGGTCCGAGGTCGAGGATCTTCATGCGGGAACTGTAGGTGCCGGGCCGCTCACCGACCACCGGCCCGGGGGGTCATTCCTGAGCTCATCCCGTAGTCCGCCTCGGAGTCCATCTCAAAGTCCGAGGGAAAACGTTTGACGCGCGACACCGGCTTGAGGATATTTATCTGCGTCGCGCAGCTTATGCGCATCACAGGTAACAACGGCCCGGAGGAGACCCACCCGTGCCCACTCTCGTCACCGGATGCCGTGGAAACGTCGGCTCCACGCTCACTTCTCTCCTGCACCGGGGCGGCCACGCCGTACGCGCCGCCTCACGCAACCCCGAAGAACTCACCCGACAGCACACCGAGGGGGCCACCGCGGTGCCCGCCCGCCTGCCCACCGGTGTACCGGTCGTCGCCCTGGATCTCGGTGATGCGGCCACGTTCGCGACCGCTCTCGACGGGATCGACTCCGTCTTCCTCTACGCCGAGGCGTCCGCCGTCGACGCCTTCCTCTCCGCGGCCGAGGCCGCCGGCGTCGGCCATGTCGTGCTGCTGTCCTCCAGTTCGGTCCTCGCCCCGGACGCTTATGACAACCCGATCGCCGCCTCCCACCACGCGGTGGAACAGGCCCTGATGGCCTCGCCCCTCACGACGACGCTGCTCCGGCCGGGCGCCTTCGCGAGCAACGCGTACCAATGGGCGGAGTCGGTACGGACCCGTGGCTCCGTCGACCTTCCCCACCCCCTCAACCACTCCAGCCCGATCCATGGGACGGACATCGCCGAGGCGGCCCTCGCCGTTCTCACCGACCCCCTGCTGCGGGGCACGGCGTACCACCTCACCGGGCCCGCATCACTCACGGCCGCTGAACAGGTCGGCCTGCTGGCGACGGCATCCGGGCATCCCATCACCATCAACACCGTGACCGGAGCGGCCTGGAAGAAGTCGGTGGCGCCCTTCGTCCCGGAGCCGGTCGCCGATGCCCTGCTCGCCTACGCGGCCGCCACGGACGGCACCCCGGCCGAGGTGACCGGTGACACGGAGAAACTGACCGGCCACCCGGCCCGCACCTTCGCCACCTGGGCCGAGGAGCACGCAGCCGCCTTCCGCCCCTGAGTCCGTCCCCCTGCGCCCCGAACGCCCATACGCCCCCGTGCCTCCGTACGCCCCGGCACCAAAAGCCCGAGCCGAGACCCCGGCAGCGCATCCCCGGCGACGTGTCCGGCACCGAATTGCCTGGCCGAGGCACCCCGCCCGATGACATCCTGACGAGGTGAACGGACCGGAGATCCACCTCGAAGTCGCCCCCGAGCTGCGGCTCTTCGTCGCCCATGAACGCCGCCGAGGACGGTCGACCGTGGCCACCGACGGCTTCTCCACGCTCGGCCATGTCGTGGAGTCGGTGGGTATCCCGCTCACCGAGGCCGGACAGATCCTGGTCGACGGCCGTCCCGTGACCGTCTCGCACATCCCGGGGGCGGGCGAACTGGTCGAGGTGCGCGCCGTGGAACGCCCCCAGCGCGTCCCGGGCGCGCCCCTGCGCTTCCTGCTCGACGTCCACCTCGGCACGCTCGCCCGGCGCCTGCGGCTGCTGGGTGTCGATGCGGCGTACGAGAGCGAGGACATCGGCGATGCCGCGCTGGCCACCCGGTCGGCGGACGAGCGCCGCGTGCTGCTCTCCCGGGACCGCGGACTGCTGCACCGGCGGGAGCTCTGGGCCGGGGCGTACGTCTACAGCGACCGCCCCGAGGACCAACTGCGGGACGTGCTGGAGCGGTTCACACCGAGCCTGGCGCCCTGGACCAGATGCACCGCCTGCAACGGGCCGCTGAAGGCGGCCGACAAGGACTCCGTCAGCGATCAGCTGGAGCACGGCACCCGGAGCTCGTACGACGTGTTCGCACAGTGCACGGAGTGCGACCGCGTCTACTGGCGGGGCGCCCACCACACCCACCTGGACGCGATCGTCACGAGGGCGCTCCGCGACTTCGCGCCCACTCCACCGGACGCTGCCTGAGGGAGCGACCAGAACGGCAAACCGTCAATCCCGCCCGGAGCCTCCGGGATCCCCAGGACCTCCGGGGCTTCCGGGGCTTCCGGCACCACTGGGGCCGAGGACCGACGGGCCGGACTCCCGCAACGCCGCGACCTGCAGCGCACTCAGCTCGACCGTTCGCCGCATATGGGCGATGAGCAGGGCCACTTCCTCATCGTCGTACGCCTCGAACATCGCCGCCCACGCCCCGCCCAGCCGCTCCCACACCGCGCCGATCTCAGCCATTCGCTCCGGCACGGTGGCGACGAGCACCCGCCGCCGGTCGACCGTGTCCCGCTCGCGCGTCACAAAGCCGCCTCGCTCCAGCCGGTCGACCAGCCGGGTCGCCGACCCCGTCGTGAGCCCGGTCAGCTCCGCGATACGGCCCGTGGTGACCGGCATCGTCTCCAGACCGAGCAGGTTGAGGCACTGCAGATCGGTCGGGTGAAGCCGCAGATGATCCGCGACGGCCTGGTTGAAAAGGGCGTACGCAGCCATGTAGCGGCGCGACTCGGCGGTCAGTTCGGCCATCAGCGCGCTGCGCCGGGCCGGGGACTTCTGCGGCATGCGGAGAGTCTACGAAGCGGATACTGCCGGGCATCGCGCGTCACCGGCCCGGCACAACACACCCGCCCCGCACCGAGACATCACGCCCCACACGCCCGCACTCCCCGCACTCCCCCCACTCCCCGCTCTGCCGCCTCCCGCTCGTCCGCTCCGCCGCCTCCGCGCTACGGCTGCTCGGCGGTCAGATACCGCTGGATGGTGGGTGCGAGCCAGGCGATCACTTCCTCGCGCGACATCGAGACCGCGGGCGGGAACCGCAGGACGTAACGCGCGAGCGCCATCCCCAGGATCTGCGAGGCGATGAGGGCCGCCCGGCGCGGGGCCTCGGCCGGGTCGGGGCAGACACCGGCCGTCATCGCACCGAGCTGTTCGGCGAAGACCGTCCTCATCCGCTCGGCTCCGGCGTCATTGGTGGCACCGACCCTGAGCATGCCCGTGAGCACGTCGTCACCCTCCCAGCGGTCCAGGAAGTGCGCGACGAGGGCGGCACCGATGTGCTTGCTCGGCATCGCCCCCAGCTCCGGTATCCGCACGTCGATCCTGGACGCGGCGGCGAACAGCCCCTCCTTGTTGCCGTAGTAGCGCATGACCATCGACGGGTCGATGTTCGCGTCACGGGCGATGGCGCGGATGGTGGCCCGCTCATAACCATCGCTGGCGAACCGCTCGCGCGCCGCGTCGAGAATCGCGGCTTTGGTGGCATCCGAGCGGCGGGACTCGGCGGGCTTCGTCGTCATGCCAACAACTGTAGGCCAACACCCGTTGACATGCCAGCCGAGCCGCGCCTATCGTTGCCAACAAGCGTTGACCAACACCTGTTGGCGCGAAGGTGACCGCTGATGACGGGCCCAGGAGGCAGACATGACCACCAACCCGAGCACCGCACCAGACACCGTCGACGTACTCGTCGTGGGCGCAGGCCCCACCGGCCTTCTGCTCGCGGGCGACCTCGCCGCCCAGGGCCTTTCGGTCACGCTCGTGGAGCGCCGCCCGCGCGAGACCAGCAACATCACGCGCGCCTTCGCGATACACGCCCGCACACTCGAACTGCTCGACGCCCGCGACCTCGCCGATGAGCTCGTCAAGACGGGCACACCCCGCACCACCCTGCGCTTCTTCGGCAAGCTCCCGCTCGATCTCTCCCGGTTGCGGACCCGCTTCCCCTTCGTGCTGATCACCCCCCAGTACGAGGTGGAGCGCCTGCTGGAGCGGCGCGCCCGCGCTGCGGGGGTCCGTTTCCGGTACGACACGGAGCTGACCGCGCTCCACCAGAGCGACGCTTCGGACACCGTCACCGCTGAACTGAGCGAGACGGACGGCCGTCCGACGACGCTCAGCGCCCGCTTCCTCGTCGGCACCGACGGAGTTCACAGCCGGGTCCGGCAGGCACTCGGCCTCCCCTTCCCCGGCGAATCCGTCATCCGGTCGATCGTCCTCGCCGATGTCCGGCTCACCGAGCGGCCCACCGATGTCCTGACGGTCAACGGCAGGGGGGACGCCTTCGCCTTCATCGCCCCCTTCGGTGACGGCTGGTACCGCGTGATGGGCTGGCACCGTGCGCACCAGCGCGCCGGCAGCGATCCAGTCGACCTCGAAGAGCTGCGCGAGATCACCCGCTCCGCCCTCGGCACCGACCACGGCATGCACGACCCGCGCTGGATCTCCCGCTTCCACAGCGACGAACGCCAGGTGCCCGCCTACCGGACCGGCCGGGTCTTCCTCGCCGGGGACGCCGCCCATGTCCACTCACCCGCAGGCGGCCAGGGCATGAACACCGGTCTCCAGGACGCGGCCAACCTCTCCTGGAAGCTCGCGGCCGCACTGCGCGGACACACGGCCGCCGCAGAGGCGCTGCTCGACAGCTATCACGCCGAACGGCACCCGGTCGGCGTGAGAGTGCTCCGCTCCAGCGGCGCACTCGTCCGCCTCGCCATGGCCGGCACGCCGCTCCAGCGGACGGTCCGGGCGCTGATCAGCAAGACGCTGTCCACGATCCGGCCCGCCTCCGACAAGGCCCTGGGTCTGATCTCCGGCATCTCGATCGCCTACGCGGCCCCACACGGCGCCCATCCCCTCACCGCGAAGCGCGCCCCCGACCTGAGCCTGCGGGAGGGCCGCCTCTACCAACTGCTGCGCGACGGCACGTTCGTCCTCGTCACCCCCGTCGGCACGGTCACTCCGACCACCCGCAACCCCCTGGTGCACGCTCACTGGACGGGCGGCCGCACCACCACCCTGCTCGTCCGCCCCGACGGCTACATCGCCTGGGCGAGCGACCACGCCGACCCGTCCGCCCTGCAGGCCGCACTCACCCGATGAGTACGCGCCCCGCACCCGTGGCGCCCGCACCACAGGCCACCGAGAGTCAGAACACGTATTCGTCCCCGGTGGCCAAAGCCAACACCTCGTGGTTGTTGTTCTTCGGGTTCCGGTCGGTCGCGCCGCCGTTCCACAGGGTGTCGACCCGGACAACGACCTCGTCCGGCCGCCCCGCCAGCTGCAGTTCGAGCGCGAGCTGCCGCCCCTCCTCCGCATCCGCGCGCAGCGCACCCGTCCGGCACAGCACGGTCAGCCGGTCGGACTGCAGACAGCCCTCCGAGAGTTCCTGTCGTCCGGAGAGCGGCACCGACGTCCGCACCCGCACAGTGACACCCGGCAGGTTCGACGGACCGCGGTTCCGGCTCTGCACCCAGACCCCGAGCCCCGTACCCCACAGCGAGACGTGCCCGTGGAGCGACACATCCGCCTCGGGCGCGATGCCCCCGGACGTACCGCCGCCCGAAACAACGCCACCCGGGGCAACGCCGCCAGGTGCATCACCCTCGGGCGCAACGCGCCCGGCCGCCGCAGCCACGCCGCCCACCCCCGACGCCAGCACCACAGCCGCAACGACGACCACAGCCGTCGCCACCATCGAGGCGGCGGGTACCACCGGCGCAGCTCTACGTGTCACCATCATGCCCCGAAGATACAGATCGCCCCGAATTATCCATATATACCGATCGGTTCGGCGCGCCTCTGCATCGCTCCCCTCACGAACTCGCCATGGGGTTCGGACAGTGACGCTCTCGGTGGCCGTACGGGCGCGCTTCCTCGTCCGAGCGCACTGGTCGATGCCACGGCGGCGCCGGACAGGGAAAGGGCGAGGAACGTCACCGGCAGGGCGCGGTGGACTCCATGACAGGCTTCGTCCATGGTGGTCGCCCGTTCTGTCGCTCTGTTCGTCGTCGCCGCGCTCTTCGAGATCGGTGGCGCCTGGCTCGTCTGGCAGGGTGTGCGTGAGCACCGCGGCTGGATCTGGATCGGCGCGGGCGTCCTCGCACTCGGCGCCTACGGCTTTGTCGCCACGCTTCAGCCCGACGCCGAGTTCGGCCGCATCCTCGCCGCGTACGGCGGCGTCTTCGTCGCGGGCTCGCTCGCCTGGGGCATGGTCGCCGACGGCTACCGCCCCGACCGCTGGGACGTGATCGGTGCGCTGGTCTGCCTGGCGGGAATGGCCGTGATCATGTACGCCCCCCGCGATCACTGACCGCCCGCCTGCCTATCCTGGCCCCGTACCGATCAGCTGCCCGAGGAGTCCGTCATGGCTGCCACACCGATCGCCGTCATCACCGGAGCGAGCAGCGGCATCGGCGCCGCGACCGCCCGACAGCTGGCCGCCGCCGGCTACCGCGTGGTCCTGACCGCCCGCCGCAAGGACCGCATCGAGGCGCTCGCCGCCGAGATCAACGAAGCGGGCCACCAGGCAACGGCCTACGCCCTGGATGTCACCGACCGCGACGCAGTGACCGAGTTCGCCACGGCGTTCCGCACCCTCGCCGTCCTCGTCAACAACGCGGGCGGCGCACTCGGCGCCGACCCCGTCGCCACCGGCGACCCCGCCGACTGGCGCCAGATGTACGAGACGAACGTCATCGGCACGCTCAACGTCACCCAGGCCCTGCTCCCCGCCCTCACGGAAAGCGGTGACGGCACGGTTGTGATCCTCTCCTCCACCGCGGGCCTCTCCACCTACGAGGGCGGCGGCGGCTACGTGGCCGCCAAGCACGGCGAGCACGTCCTGGCCGAGACGCTCCGGCTGGAGATCGTCGGCACCCCGGTCCGCGTCATCGAGGTGGCCCCCGGCATGGTCAAGACGGAGGAGTTCGCCACCACCCGCTTCCGCGGCGACACCGAGAAGGCGGCCAAGGTGTACGCGGGCGTCGAGGCCCCGCTCACCGCCGACGACGTGGCCGACACCATCACCTGGGCCGTCACCCGCCCCAGCCACGTGAACATCGACCTCCTGGTGGTCCGGCCCCGCGCCCAGGCCTCCAACTCCAAGGTCCACCGCACCACCTGACCTCACCGCCCGGCCTGACCGCCCGGCCTGACCGTCGGGCCGAACCGCACCGCCCGACTCCACCACCGGACCGCATCACCCGACCCCACCGAAGTCCCGAATTCGCCGCAGACACCGCGGACGCCACCGGCACGACCGGACACGGGCACCGCCGGCACAGCCGCACACACCGCAGGCACACCGGACATCGCAGACGCCACACCGGCACGACCGGACGCCGAAGAGCCTCGGACACACCACCCGCGTCCGAGGCTCTCCCGTTCAGAGGCCCTGCCGCCCGGGAGGCCCTCCGTCCAACCGTGAGCGAGGGGGCTCAGCCCTTCACGCACACAACCTGCTTGAGCTTGGCGACGACCTCCACCAGGTCCCGCTGCTGCTCGATGACCTGCTCGATCGGCTTGTACGCGGCCGGAATCTCGTCCACCACGCCCGAGTCCTTGCGGCACTCCACGCCCCGCGTCTGATCCTCCAGATCACGCGTCGAGAAGCGCCGCTTCGCGGCGTTCCTGCTCATCTTCCGGCCGGCGCCGTGCGAGGCCGAGTTGAAGGACTTCTCGTTCCCGAGGCCCTTCACGATGTACGAGCCGGTGCCCATCGAGCCCGGGATGATCCCGAAGTCACCGGAACCCGCACGGATCGCACCCTTCCGCGTGACCAGCAGGTCCATGCCCTCGTAACGCTCCTCCGCCACATAGTTGTGGTGGCAGGAGATGACCGGTTCGAAGGTGACCTTGGCCTTCTTGAACTCCTTGCGGACGACGTTCTGGAAGAGCGCCATCATGACGGCGCGGTTGTGCTTCGCGTACTCCTGCGCCCAGAACAGGTCGTTCCGGTACGCCGCCATCTGCGGGGTGTCGGCGATGAACACGGCCAGGTCCCGGTCGATCAGATCCTGGTTGTGCGGCAGCTTCTGCGCCTGCCCGATGTGGAAGTCGGCCAGTTCCTTGCCGATGTTCCGCGATCCGGAGTGCAGCATCAGCCAGACGGCCCCGAACTCATCGAGACAGAACTCGATGAAGTGGTTGCCCGATCCGAGCGTTCCCATTTGCTTCGTGGCGCGTTCCCGACGGAACTTGACCGCATCGGCCACCCCGTCGAACCGCCCCCAGAAGTCGTCCCAGCCCGGCGCCCGGAAGCCGTACACATGGTCCGGGTCCACGGCGTCGTCGTGCATGCCGCGGCCCACCGGAATGGCCTGCTCGATCTTCGACCGCAGCCGGGACAGGCCGCCCGGCAGGTCATTGGCCGTCAGGGAGGTCTTCACCGCGGACATTCCGCAACCGATGTCCACACCCACCGCCGCCGGACACACCGCGCCGTGCATCGCGATCACCGAACCGACCGTCGCGCCCTTGCCGAAGTGGACGTCCGGCATCACGGCGAGCCCCTTGATCCAGGGCAGGGTGGCCACGTTGCGCAACTGCTGCATCGCGACGTCCTCGACCGAGGCCGGGTCGGCCCACATGCGGATCGGGACCTTCTCGCCCGGCACCTCTACATACGACATAGTCCCTCTATTCCCCCGAAAATTCTGAAAGCGCAAAACCGGTGCCAAGGTCGGCAAATGAGTCGGTCGACCGGCATTCACAGCGGCGCGTGCGATACACATTGTGTCCACCGGTCGCCATCGAGCGGCAACCGTTTTTCGCACGAAGGGAGCCCAGGACCGTGCGACGAATGGCGTACGTACTCGGCACCGCGCTACTGGCAGCGCTCGCCGTCGGCTGCAGTTCCAGCACCGGAACCGGTGGCTCCGCCGCCGACAGCAAGCCTGGCGAGGCGACCGTCGCCGCGGCGGCCCCCGGCAAGTACCGCACCCTTCCCGACCCCTGCCGGGCCATTACGTCGTCCACGCTGAAGGACGTGCTCCCGGGCGCGGCCGAACTCCCCGAGGACCAGCAGAAGAAGGTGTACGAGGGCTCGGCCACCGTCACCTACGACACCGACCGCCGGGTCGGCTGCCGCTGGAAGTCCGAGGCCCCCGACTCCTCGCACACCCTCTTCGTCGACTTCGAGCGTGTCGTGTCCTACGACCCCGCGGTGAGCGACGACGACCGCGCCCGCGAGGTGTACACGAAGAAGGAGACCGCCGCCGGCCTGGTCTCCCCCTCCGCCCCACCGGGCAGCACGGAGAAGGCGGAGCCCACCTCCTCGGGCTCCGCGTCGGGCTCCGCCTCGCACGCCCTGTCCGGCCCGGCCTCCGAGGACAAGGGCGCGGGCAAGAGCGACAGCGGAAACAACGACGGCAGCAGCGGCACGACCGACGGCGCCGACGAGAGCGTTCTGCCCCGCACGCTCGACGACCTCGGAGACAGTGCGTTTCTGGACGATCTGCTCACTCGGGCAGGTTCCACCGCACAGCACCGCACGGTGAGCGTGGTGTTCCGCACATCGAACGTCATCGTGACCGTCGCGTACACCGAGCAGCCGACCACCTCCACCGTGGTTCCCGACAGCAAGGAACTGCAGGACACGGCCAGGGCACTGGCCCAGAAGCTGGTCGACAAGTTCAGCGAATAGCCGCGCGCGGGGCGCCCCCGGCAGGGCGGCGCCCCCGCCCGCCGAGTGGCGCACCCGGCCGCCGTCCGTCGTACCGTGGCCCTCCGGAAGGCCCTCCGAAGCCTCCCGGACACCCCCGGCCACCCACCGGAGGTGCCGACCGCCCGCGCCAGACCGCCCGCCCCGACCACCAGGCACCTCGCAGCCCCACCCGCCCCGACCACCTGGCAGCCCGCCCCCAGGGCAGCCCGCCCGCCGCGCCACCCGAGTGAAGGAACCATGCACCGTTCAGCCCCGCGACTCGCCCGCATACTCGCCTGCGCCGCCGTTCCGGTGATGCTCGTCGTCGCCGGCTGTTCGTCGGACTCCGGCGACAAGAAGGACTCGGGTACGCCCTCGTCGTCCACGGCTTCGCCGGACGCCAAGAAGTCGGAACCGAGCGTCGAGCCGGCGAAATTCACCGCCCTGCCCGACCCGTGCAAGTCGATCAGCAAGAAGACGGTCAGCTCCCTGGTCCCCGGGGTGAAGACCCCGGGCGGCACGCCCGCCGGCTCCAGTGACACCGCGTACCGCACCGGCTGCTCCTGGAACGGCCTCGACGACAACGGCGTGAAGGGTTCGCAGTACCGCTGGCTGGACGTCGGCTTCACCCGCTTCGACTCGGACCAGTCCCTGGGCAGCGGCGCCAAGCGCGCGCAGCAGGACTACGCGAAGCAGATCACCAAGGTCAAGGCCGCCGAGGGTGCGAAGAAGCTCGCCGAGGCACCGGTCACCGGCATCGGCGAGCAGGCCACCAAGATCACGTACGACCTGACCAAGACGAGTGAGGACTTCAAGTACGCGACGGTCGTGGCCCGCACGGGGAACGTCGTCATCACCCTCACCTACAACGGAGCGGGCTACGCGGGCGCGAAGACTCCGTCCGCCGACGACATCCTGAAGGGCGCCGAGAAGGCGGCCAAGGAGGCGGTGGCCTCGGTCGCCGCCGCCGGTGCGAAGCAGGACGCACCTAGCGGGTCGGCCAAGCCCGACGAGTCGGCGAAGAAGGATGAATCCCCCAAGTCGGGTGCATCTCTCAAGGCAGACGAGAAGGCCACGGACAAGAAGACGAGCTAGGTTCTTTCGTTCGGACGAGGCCGGATCAGACCTGATCGGGCCGGATCGGCGAGCGGGCCCGGCGCGCCCCGACGTCCCTGCTCGGAAACGGATTCACGGAGCCCGGTACTCCCCCGAGTACCGGGCTCGGCCCCTCCCCGCGCAACATGCCGCGCCCTCATGTGCCAGGCTGTGCCCGCCAGAAGTCGAAGCAGGACGTCGCGACGGGACGTTGAAGCGGGACGCCGGACCACGGCGTCGAAGCAGAGCGTGGACGCGGAACGTCGAAGCAGGACATCGGCGCGGAACGTCGACGCGCGACGTCGGATACGGGAAACGGGGAGGGGAACGCGGGTGGCCGCGATGCAGCTGACACGCACCCACCGGATACTCATCGGTCTCGTGGTCGCCGGTGCGGTGCTCATCGCCGCGATCGGCTTCGCGGGCTCGTACGCGGCGGTGCGCGAACTCGCCCTGCAGAAGGGCTTCGGGAACTTCTCGCTGGTCTTCCCGATCGGCATCGACGCGGGCATCTGTGTGCTGCTCGCCCTGGATCTGCTGCTGACCTGGCTGCGCATCCCGTTCCCGCTGCTGCGCCAGACGGCCTGGCTGCTGACCGCCGCGACGATCGCCTTCAACGGCGCCGCGGCCTGGCCCGACCCGCTCGGCGTCGGCATGCACGCGGTCATCCCGGTGCTGTTCGTGGTCTCCGTCGAGGCCGCCCGGCACGCCGTGGGCCGGATCGCCGACATCACCGCCGACAAGCACATGGAGGGCGTGCGGCTCACCCGCTGGCTGCTCTCCCCCGTGCCGACGTTCAAGCTGTGGCGGCGGATGAAGCTCTGGGAGCTCCGTTCGTACGAGCAGGTCATCAAGCTCGAACAGGACCGGCTGATCTATCAGGCCCGCCTCCAGGCCCGCTTCGGCCGCAGCTGGCGCCGCAAGGCACCCGTCGAGTCCCTGATGCCGCTGCGCCTGGCGAAGTACGGTGTCCCGCTGGCCGACACCGGTCCGGCCGGCCTCGCCGCCGCAGGCATCGAACCGGCCCTCCTGCCGCCTGCCCCGGCCCTGGCCGCCGCCGAAGCCGACGAGTTCCAGCCGGAGTTGCCGTACGCCGGGCCTCACCCCGAGCAGCAGCACACGCAGCACCAGTACGGGCCGCACCAGCAGTACGAGCCGCACCAGCAGCAGCACACGCACCCCTCCGACCCGGCCGCTGCCGAGCAGTGGCCCCAGGAGGGCCCCGGCTCGCACGAGAGCCCGTGGTTCGCGGCGCCCCAGGTGCCCGACGACGCGTACGAGAGTGCGTACGACCCGACGTACGTCGAGGGCCTGGAGCCCACCCCCGTCATGGTCCCGCTGGGTCCCGGCGGCCGCACCCGCCCCCTGGGCAGCGTGGGCACGATCGGCGCCGTCCCGGGCCCCCGCGCCGCGGAACCCGATCCGGCGCCCCGCACCGACGAGCGGCAGCCGCAGGAGCCCCGGAAGGACCCGGCGCAGAACCCTTCCCAGGACCCGGCGCAGAACCCTTCCCAGAACCCTTCCCAGGACCCGGCGCAGAACCCGGCCCAGGACCCGGCCGAGTGGGCGCAGGAGGACGCGGAGTTCGCCGCGATCGCGTACGAGGTGTTCGCCGCGTTCGTGAACCAGCACAACGACTACCCCAGCGTCGACGCCCTGGACATACACGTCACGGACGGCCACAACGTCAGGCACCCGCGCAGCGCGGCGCTGATCCGCCGCTTCATGCCGGAGTTCAAGAACCGCTACCACGCCGAGCTCGAAGCGGACCACATCGCCTGAGCCCCGCCCCGCATCCGGCCAGGGCAGCGACAACAGCAAGAACGACGGAGGGCCGTCACCCGAATCACCGGGTGACGGCCCTCCGTACAAAAGGCCCCTACGCGCCCAGCAGCCTGCGCACCCGCTCCGCCCCCACGGCCAGCAGCAGCGTGGGCAGCCGCGGCCCCGTGTCCCGGCTGACCAGCAGCCGGTACAGGAGCGCGAAGAACGACCGCTGCGCGACCTTCAGCTCGGGCGTCGGCTTAGCGTCCGGCTCCAGGCCCGCCAGGATCTTCGGCACGCCGTAGACGAGCGTGGTGAGCCCGTCCAGCGACCAGTGCGAGTCCAGTCCTTCCAGAAGCAGCCGCAGCGACTGGCGTCCCTGCTCGTCCAGCGAGCCGAGCAGTTCCTTGTCCGGCTCGTCGCGGACGATGGTGCGGGCCTCGGCCGGAACCTGGCTGGTGATCCAGTTCTCGGCGCGGTCGAGGCGGGGCCGCGCCTCGTCCAGCGAGGTCAGCGGGTTCTCCGGGTCCAGCTCGCTGAGAATGCGCAGCGTCTGCTCGTCGTGCCCGGCCGTGATGTCGACGACCGAGGCGAGCGTGCGGTACGGGAGCGGGCGCGGCGTACGCGCCAGCTCACCGACGGCCGTGCCGATGGCCCGCGCGTACGCGGCGGCGTCGGCCGGCAGCACCGAGCCGTCGGCGACCTTGCGCGCCAGCGAGTCCCACTCGTCGTAGAGCCGCTGGATCTCCTGGTCGAAGGCGATCTTGAAGGACTGGTTGGGCCTGCGGCGCGCGTACAGCCAGCGCAGCAGCGGCGCCTCCATGATCTTCAGCGCGTCGGCCGGGGTCGGCACGCCGCCCTTGCTGGAGGACATCTTCGCCATGCCGGAGATGCCGACGAAGGCGTACATCGGGCCGATCGGCTGCACGCCGTCGAAGATCTCGCGGACGATCTGGCCGCCGACGACGAACGAGGAGCCCGGGGAGGAGTGGTCCACCCCGCTCGGCTCGAAGATCACGCCCTCGTACGCCCAGCGCATCGGCCAGTCGACCTTCCAGACCAGCTTGCCGCGGTTGAACTCGCTCAGCCGGACGGTCTCGGCGAAGCCGCAGGCCGTGCAGGTGTAGTTCAGCTCGGTGCTGTCGTCGTCGTACGACGTGACGGTCGTGAGGTCCTTCTCGCAGTTGCCGCAGTAGGGCTTGTACGGGAAGTAGCCGGCCGAGCCGCCGCTGCCGTCGTCCTCGGCGGCCGCGCCGGAACCCGCCTCGGCCTCCAGTTCCGCCTCGTCGACCTTCTTCTGCTGCTGCGGCTTCTTGCCGCCCTTGCCGCCCGCCGCCGGGTCCTTCTTCGTCCGGTACCGGTCGAGGACGGCGTCGATGTCGGCGCGGTGCTTCATCGCGTGCAGGATCTGCTCGCGGTACGCGCCCATCGTGTACTGCTCGGTCTGGCTGATGCCGTCGTACTCGACGCCGAGCTCGTCCAGCGCGGCGGTCATGGCGGCCTTGAAGTGCTCGGCCCAGTTCGGGTACGCGGACCCGGCCGGGGCGGGCACCGAGGTCAGCGGCTTGCCGATGTGCTCGGCCCAGGACTCGTCGACACCCGGGACGCCGTTCGGAACCTTGCGGTAGCGGTCGTAGTCGTCCCAGGAGATCAGGTGCCGGACGGCGTGCCCGCGGCGGCGGATCTCGTCGGCGACCAGGTGCGGGGTCATGACCTCGCGGAGGTTGCCCAGGTGGATCGGGCCGGACGGGGAGAGGCCGGACGCGACGACGACCGGTTTGCCAGGCGCACGACGCTCCGATTCGGCGATGACATCGTCCGCGAAGCGGGAGACCCAGTCGGTCTCGGTGCTGCTCTGACTCTGAGCCACGGTCTGCACGTCCTTCTCTCTTGTCTGCCTGGTGGGACTCGTAGGAACGACCCTTGGGGGACTGGTAGGGGCACCGCCCATTCTCCCAGGTCCCCCCGGCAGCGCGAAAACGGCTTTACCCGCCGTGGAATACTGGGTGTGATCCTTCGCAGCTCTGTGCTGCGACCCTGAACCCCTACGGAAACGGCAGCCAGCCCATGGCCTCGGTCAATTCCCTCGCTTCCACGCTCCAGCAGCAGCTGGCGGACGCCCTGACGGCAGCACTGCCGGACGCGGGCACCGCGGACCCGCTGCTGCGACGAAGCGACCGGGCCGACTTCCAGGCCAACGGCATCCTGGCGCTGGCCAAGAAGCTCAAGGGCAACCCGCGCGAGCTGGCGTCCCAGGTCACGGCCGCGATCCCGGCGGGTGGCCTGATCAAGGAGATCGAGGTCTCCGGCCCCGGCTTCCTGAACGTCACGCTCAGCGACCGGGCGATCATCGAGACCCTCGCCGCGCGTGACGCGGACGACGAGGGCCGGCTCGGTGTGCCGTACAACAGCGCCGCGGGCACGACGGTCATCGACTACGCGCAGCCGAACGTGGCCAAGGAGATGCACGTCGGTCACCTCCGTTCCGCGGTGATCGGTGACGCGATGGTGCACATCCTGGAGTTCACCGGCGAGACCGTGGTCCGCCGGCACCACATCGGCGACTGGGGCACCCAGTTCGGCATGCTCATCCAGTACCTGATCGAGCACCCGGGCGAGCTGACCCACGAGGGCGACGACGGCGCGGCGGACGGCGAAGCCGCCATGTCCTCGCTGAACCGGCTCTACAAGGCCTCGCGGGCGCTCTTCGACTCCGACGAGGAGTTCAAGGCCCGTTCCCGGGACCGGGTCGTCGCGCTCCAGGCCGGTGACGAGGAGACGCTGGCCCTGTGGCAGCGCTTCGTCGACGAGTCGAAGATCTACTTCTACTCGGTCTTCAACAAGCTCGACATGGAGATCCGCGACCCCGACATCATCGGCGAGTCCGGCTACAACGACATGCTGGAGGAGACCTGCCGCATCCTGGAGGAGTCGGGCGTCGCCGTCCGCTCCGAGGGCGCGCTCTGCGTCTTCTTCGACGATGTCAAGGGCCCGGACGGCAACCCGGTGCCGCTGATCGTCAAAAAGTCCAACGGCGGCTACGGCTACGCGGCGACGGACCTCTCCGCGATCCGCGACCGGGTCCAGAACCTCAAGGCGAACACCCTGGTGTACGTGGTGGACGCGCGGCAGGCCCTGCACTTCAAGATGGTCTTCGGGACGGCCCGCCGGGCCGGCTGGCTGAACGAGGACGTCAAGGCCGTGCAGCTCGCCTTCGGCACGGTGCTCGGCAAGGACGGCAAGCCGTTCAAGACCCGTGAGGGCGAGACGGTCCGGCTGGCAGATCTGCTGGACGAGGCGATCGACCGGGCGTCCGCGGTCGTGCGCGAGAAGGCACAGGACCTCACCGACGAGGAGATCACCGAGCGGGCCACGCAGGTCGGCATCGGTGCGGTGAAGTACGCGGACCTGTCGACGTCGGCCGCCCGCGACTACAAGTTCGACCTGGACCAGATGGTGTCGCTGACCGGCGACACGAGCGTGTACATCCAGTACGCGCACGCCCGGTCCCGCTCCATCAAGCGCAAGGCGGGCGAGCGGAAGTCCCAGCCGCACCCGGAGCTGGAGCTGGCCCCGGCCGAGCGCGCGCTGGGCCTGCACCTGGACCAGTTCGGCGAGGTCGTGGCCGAGGTCGCCGCCGCGTACGAGCCGCACAAGCTGGCCTCGTACCTCTACCAGCTGTCGTCGCTCTTCACGACGTTCTACGACCAGTGCCCGGTGCTGAAGTCCGACGTCCCGGCCGATGTGGCCGAGAACCGCCTCTTCTTCTCGGACCTCACGGCCCGCACCCTGCACCAGGGCATGGAGCTGCTCGGCATCAGGACCCCCGAGCGCCTCTGAGCCTCGGCCAACCCCCCAACGCATCCGGCCCAGTCGGTGACCCTCACTCGGTCACCCGCTGGGCCGTGTCGTGCTGGTGGGCGTACTGCGCCCGCGCCTTGATGCTGCTCGTACGGAACGGTTTCCCATCGTCGTCGATGCGCGGAGTCCTCGCACGGCCACCGCTGCTCCGGTCGGGTTCCGGGTACCGGCCCACGTCATGCCCCTGGTCCGCCGGCTCCTTCGGCGGAGCCGCGAATTCCTGAGGCTCCGGCGTCGCCACCGCGACGTCCGCCTTCCTGGTCCGTCCCGGGACACCGTTCCAGGGACCTGGAATCTGCGCAGGTCACGGCACGCGTACGCGTTCCGGCTTCCCCGATGGTCCGATCGGCGTTGCGGACGGAACGCCGCGCCCCGCAGTCTGTGGACACACCGTGAGACCACCGGGACGACGCAGTGCGAACCCTTCTCCGCATCGAACTGATCGATGTCGTGGCCATCGGCGTGGTGATCGTGTCCACAGCGATCGTCATGGTCCTGATCTGCCACCCCTGAACGAACGACCTCCGCACCACACACGGGGAGCACCACCATGCGCTGCAACCGCATCCGCACCATTGCCCTCACCGCGACCGCCCTCCTGGCCGCCCTCTCGCCTACTGGCAGAGCGGTATGACCGACGCCCTCACCTGCTGAGCCACTGAGCGCGCATCACGCACGGGCCCCCAACTCGCTGCCCTCTGCGGGCAGTAGACCGTAGAATTCGACGATCGAGACCTGAGGGGGCGGCGTGCGGGCGACAAGTGGTGACAGACCGACGGCATCGGGCACACGCGCTGCGGCGGCAGCCACCGCGGCCGTCGCCGCGGCCGTCTCGCTGGTGCTGATCACCGGGTGCGGCAAGGTGGCGGATCATCGCGCGTCGGACACCGGATCCAGCAGCCCGACCGCCTCGCCGACCCCGAGCGTGAACCCGTCCTACGGCACCCAGTACCTCGCCGAGAACGAGTGCGCCGCCCCCGTGCCCGGCCAGCCGGAGGCCTACCGTGAGGTCTCCTGCAAGGATCCCGAGGCCGTCGCCAAGGTCATCGACCGGGCGGACATCGGCATCTCCGAGCCCTTTTCGGCCACAGCCTGTTCGCCGCACACCGACTTCGCGATCAATGTGCCGGTCAGCCTCGCCCTTCTGGAGGACAGGCCGGTGACGGGCGAGGGCTACGCCTGCATGCGCAACCTGAAGCCTCCGCATCCCGGCGACACCGGCGGGGGCGGCGGCCCCAGGATCGAGGTCGGCGACTGCGTGCGCGGTGGATCGAAGACCGGCGACGTGGTCGGGGAGGTCGCCTGCCGGACCAAGGGCAAGAAGGGCGGTGCGGTCTACAGGATCACGAAGATCCTTGAGGACATCCCCCTGGGCGGCTTCAGCGATCCGTGCGACTACAAGGCCGATGCCGTCTTCACCGAGAATCCGCTCCTCGACTCCGACAAGGTCAGGAACGACCGCGTCCTCTGCGCCAAGAAGCTCTGACCCGGCCCCTCCGCCCGAAGAGCCTCGACGGCCTCGAAGACCCGCGAGGAGACCCGGGAGGAGATCCGCGAGGAGACCCGGGAGAAGATCCGGGAAGAGGTCCCTGAAGGCCCGCTCCATGAAGCCCCTCGAAGATCCTCCGACTCAGTCGCGGTGGTCCGGAGCCACCCGGTCCAGCAGCCGCAGCATGGCCGCCCACGCCAGCTCGTAGGCGGCGTCGTCCTGAAGGTCCGTGTCCGCGTCCGCGTCGCCCGCGAGCTGTCGGGCGGTGTATTCGCAGGTCTCGGCCGAGGGAAGGATCAGCGGTCCGCCGCCCGCCTGGGCGGTGACCTGGATCTCGCAGGCCTTCTCCAGGTAGTACATGCGCAGGAAGGCCTGGGCAGCGCTCTCGCCCACAGTGAGCAGACCGTGGTTGCGCAGGATCAGCGCCGGGTGATTGCCGATGTCGTCGACCAGGCGCTTCTGCTCGACGAGGTTGAGGGCCACGCCCTCGTAGTCGTGGTAGCCGACGCGGTTGTAGAACTCCATCGACATCTGGTTCAGCGGCAGCAGCCCGTCGCGCTGGGCGGCGACCGCGCAGCCGGCCTTGGTGTGGGTGTGCAGGACGCAGTGCGCGTCCTCGCGCGCGGCGTGGATCGCGCTGTGGATGACGAAGCCCGCGGGGTTGACGGGGTGGGGCGTGGGCTCGACCGGCCGGCCCGACAGGTCGATCTTGACCAGGTTGGAGGCGGTGATCTCCTCGAAGAGGAGGCCGTAGGGGTTGATCAGGAAGTGGTGCTCGGGCCCCGGCAACCGGAGCGAGATGTGGGTGAAGATCAGGTCGGTCATCCGGAAGTGAGCCACGAGCCGGTAGACGGCGGCGAGTTCACGACGCAGCCGGGTCTCCTCGGCGAGGCCCGGGTCGAGCTCCGCGCCGGTCACCTCGGCGGGGTCCGGGGCGGGGGCGGCGGGCAGTGCGGTCATGAGGGGGCTCCTTCGGGCGTCGGGTCGACCACAGGGGTCAGCGGGCGCCCGGTGCGGTGCCAGGCGATGACGTTCTCGGCGGGCGCGCACACGTAGGCCCGCTGCGAGGTGTCGGACAGGTAGGCGCTGTGCGGGGAGAGCTGGATGCGCGGGTGGGTGCGCAGCGGGTCGTCCTGCGCCGGAGGCTCGACCGGGAACACGTCCAGGGCCGCGGCCCGGAGCCGTCCGCCGTCCAGCGCGGCCAACAGCGCGTCGGTGTCGACGAGTTCACCGCGGGCGACATTCACCAGATAGCCGCCTGGCCGCATCCGGGCGAGCAGTTCCGCGTCGACCATGCCGCGGGTCTGCTCGGTCAGCGGGGTGTGCAGCGAGAGCACGTCGCAGGCGGCGATCAGCTCGTCCCGGCCGAGCCGCTCGACGCCGGGCGGCCACCCGGCCGCGTCGGCGTGCGGGTCGTACGCGGCGACGCGCCCGAAGACGGGGCTCGCGATCCGGGCCAGCACTCGCGCGATGCGTCCGAACCCCAGGAGGCCGAGCGTCAGCTCACCGGCCCTGCGCGGCAGTTCGGCGAACTCGGTGTTCCAGCCCCCGCCGCGCACGGTGGCATCGGCCTGGGGCAGCGCGCGCACGAGAGAGAGCGCGGAGGCGAGCGCGTGGACCGCGACGTCCTCGGTGGCGGCATGCGGAAGGTTGCTCACCCACACACCGCGACGGCGCGCCTCCGACGTGTCGATCATGTCGTACCCGGCGGACATGGTGGCCAGCATCCGCACACCGGGGAGGCGGTCGAGCAGCGCGGCGTCGACGGGCGCGTAGCCGACGATCAGCGCGACGGCGTCGCGAGCCGCCGCAGCGATCACGTCGGGCTCGCGACTGCCCGCGACCCGGGTGTCGAATCCCGCCTCGGCCAGCAGCCGCCGCCCCGGACCGACGTCGAGTTCCTCGGGGTCCGTGAACACCACCAGGGGCCGGCTCATCCCATCCTCCTCAAGCTTCGCAAGCCCTTCCGGACCTTCAGTCACAGCGAAATGCCGATTCGTTTGCTTTGGTCGCGCTGAACCTACGTTTCGTCCGGCAGAATTGTCCAGAGATGGCGATGCGTACGTCAGTGACGCGCGTCACTTGGCCCGCACCTCGAAGCACCGGAGCCCCGGTGGTCAAGAATGGGCCCCGTCCCGGGTGCACCCGCCCCGGGCCATCGAGCCGAGGGGAAGCTCCCAGGTGGATCTGGACCGGACCGATCTGGCCGTCGTCCGCGAACTGCAGACGGACGGCCGTCTGACGTACGAGACGCTGGCGCAGCGCGTCGGGCTTTCCCGCCCCGCCACCCGCGCCCGCGTGCAGCGGCTGCTCGCGGGCGGTGGTGTGCGCGTGGTGGCCGTCGTCCACCCCGCCGTACGGGACCTGACCGCCTCGGCCCATCTGTCGATCGGCGTGAGCGGAGCGGCCGAGCCGGTGGCCCGCGCCGTCGCCGCCATGCCGCAGGCGCCGTTCGTCACGCTCACCGCGGGCAGCCGCGCGATCATGGCGGAGCTGCGCACCGAAGGACTGGCGGAGCTGGACCGGGCCATCGAGTCGATCCGCTCACTGAACGGTGTCGACCACATCGACCCGCTGATCTCCCTCCAGCACCTCAAGGACCCGTACCTGCTGGCGGGCCGGCCCGACGTGCGGGACCTGGACGCGACGGACCGGCTGATCCTGGACGAGCTGGAGCGCGACGGGCGACTGCCCTTCGCCGAGCTCGCCGAACGCGTCGGACTCTCGCCCGGCGCCGCCCGCGCCCGCACCCTGCGCCTTCTCGACGGCGGTGTCGCGAAGGTGCTCGCGCTGGTACGCCCGGAGCTGCTCGGGCTCGGCTTCCTGTGCGGATTCGCCGTACGCCTGGACGGCGAGCGGGACGCCGTCGCCCAGCACATCGGCGGATGGGACCGGGTCTCGTTCCTGTCCGCCTGCATGGGACGCGCGGAACTCGTCGGAACGATCAGTGCGGAGTCGCTCGCGGCGGTGCGCGAGACGCTGGAGGACATGCGGGCGTGCGAGGGCGTGCGCGCCGTGGAGAGCTGGGTGCACCTGGAGCTGGTCAAGGAGCGGTACGACCTCACCGCCCCCACCCCTGAGCACCACAGCACGGCCCACGCCGAACGATACGTAAGTGAAAGTCGGCGCAATATTCCGAAAAATTTGTGAGCAAAGGGTCTAGGCAAGACATCGTCTGCTGCATATCGTCCATGCGAACGAATCAGCCGTCACGGACTCTCCGTGTACATGGGCTTCCCGTCCGCACGGACCGTATCCACGGCCTCCGTGTGTACGGACTGCCCGTACCTACGGCCTCCGTGTGTACGGGCTCCCGTGCGTACGGCCTCCCTCATGGACGTCCCAGGTCGAAAGCAGGCCCCACTCATGCACCACCCCCTCGACGAAGCCGACCGCACGCTCCTGGTGACCGGCGCGGCCGTCGCCGCCCCCGGTACCACCGAACGAGCCGAGGCACTGGCCGTCCGCGGCGGCCGGGTCGTCCACGTCGGCACCACCGACGACGCCCGCGCCGCACTCGGCGGCCGGGCCGACGACGTCCTCGAACTCGACGGCGGCCTCGTCCACCCCGGCTTCGTCGACGCCCACTGCCACCCCGTGATGTACGGACAGGCCCTGGCCTGGGTGGACTGCCGCCCCGAACGCGTACCGGACATCGAGACGCTCGTCGCCGTCCTGACGGAAGCGGCCCACGAACTGCCCGCCGGGGTTCCGGTCCGCGGTTTCGGCTACGAGCACCGCCGCCTCGCCGAGCGCCGTCACCCCACCTGCCACGACCTCGACCGCGTCGCCACCGACCGCGAGGTCTACGTGATGAACGCCTCCGGCCACGGCGGCGTCGTCAACTCCCACACCCTGCGCACCTGCGGAGTCACCGCAGGCACCCCCGACCCGGAGGGCGGCAGCATCGGCCGGTCCGCCTCCGGCGAGCCCGACGGCCAGCTCTGGGACGCCGCCTGCGACCTGCTCACCGGCCCCGGCGGCGTGAAGATCGGCAACCACGGCCCGAACTTCCACCTCTCCGAGCCCGACGCCATCATGGCCGACCATCTCCAGCGCGCCCAGGAGGTATTCCTCGCCGCCGGAGTCACCACCGTCGGCGATGCCCAGGCGTCCCGCCGCGAGATGGAGACGTATCTGCGCGCCCGCGCCGACGGGTCGCTGCGTCTGCGCGTCTCCGCCTACCTCACCTCCGCGCTCCTGGACACCGCGCTGGAACTGGGCGTGGTGAACGGCTTCGGCGACGACCTCTTCCGCATCCAGGGCGTCAAGTTCTACGCCGACGGCACCCTCGGCGGCTGGACCGCCTACTTCCCCGAGGGCTACGCCGCCGACTGCTGCCACCACGGGCAGCTCTACCACTCCGCCGAGGAGTACGCCGAGCTCGTCGGCCGCGCCCACCGCGCCGGTCTCCAGACCGCGACCCACGCGCAGTCCCCGTACGCCATCGGCATGGTCCTCGACGCCGTCGAGAAGGCGCAGGCCGACCGGGAGCGCCCCGGCATCCGCCACCGCATCGAACACTCCGGCCTGCCCACCGACGAGCAGATCGCCCGCATGGGCCGGCTGGGCGTCGTCCCGGTCATGCAGCCCCAGCACCACCTGCGCACCGGCGACGGCACACTGACCGCCGTCGGCGACCTCGGCCACCGCTACAACCCGGCAGGCACCTGCCTGGCCGCAGGCGTCCCCGTCGTCTTCAGCTCGGACGCGCCCGTCGCCCCGCCCGCCCCGCTGGAGGCCGTCTCCGCCGCCGCGACCCGGCGCACCGTGCTCGGCACCGTCCTCGGCGACGCCTCGCTGCGGATGCCTGTCGCGGACGGGCTGCACGCGCACACCGCCTCGGCCGCCCGCGCCCTGCACCGCGAACACGCCGTCGGCGCCCTGGCCCCCGGCATGCTCGCCGACTTCGTGGTCCTGGCCGGCGACCCGCTCACCACCGATCCGGCCGAACTCGCCTCCATCGGCGTACGCGAGACCTGGATCGGCGGCTCCCGCGCCTGGGCAGCCCCCGGCCGCTGACCCCCGCCCCTCCGCTCCTTCCCCCCTCCTTCCCCCTCCGTTCCCCTCCCCTCCCCTCCCCTCCCCTCCCCTCCGCTCCCTTCTCTCCCCCTCCCCTTCCGCTGCCCCTCCCGCCCCCGGAGGCACCGTGTCCCCGTCCCCGTCCCCATCCCCGTCCCCGCGGTCCACCACCGGACAGAGCCCGTACAGAGCCGCCGTCGCGGCGCTGGCAGGCACTTCCATCGAGTGGTACGACTTCTACGCGTTCGCCACCGCCGCGGCGATCGTCTTCAACGACGTGTTCTTCCCGCCGGACATGTCGCCGTACCTCCGGACCCTGTCCGCCTTCGCGACGTTCGCCGTGGGCTTTCTGCTGCGGCCCCTCGGTGGCATCGTCTTCGGGCACATCGGTGACCGCGTAGGGCGCAAGAAGACCCTGGTCATCACGTTGGTGATGATGGGCGTCGCGTCCTTCGCCATCGGTCTGCTGCCCACCTACGCCCAGGTCGGCGCACTCGCGCCGATCCTGCTGATCGTGCTGCGACTGGTCCAGGGCGTCGCGATCGGCGGGGAGTGGGGCGGTGCGGTGCTGATCGCCGTGGAGAACGCCCCGCGCGGCAAGGCCGCCTTCTTCGGCTCGTTCGCCCAACTCGGCTCATCGGTCGGCGCGTTGCTGTCGACCGGCGCCTTCAGCCTGATGAACCTCTTCGGGCACGACGCGTTCATGAGCTGGGGCTGGCGCGTGCCGTTCCTGGCCTCCGCCGTGCTGGTGATCGTGGGCCTGGTCGTCCGGGTCAAGCTGGAGGAGTCCCCGGTCATGGAGGAGGTGCGCAGGGAACAACAGGCGAAGCAGGCCGACGGCGGGGAGGAAGAGACCAAACTGCCCGTGGTGGAGGTCTTCCAGAAGGCCTGGCGGACCGTCCTCATCGGCGTCTTCGCCCTGGCCACCGCGACCGGCGGCTACTACGTGGTGACCAGCTTCCTGCTCTCGTACGGCACCGGCGACGACCTCCGTCTGTCGGAGTCGATGCTGCTCAACGGCCTCACCCTGGCGGCCTTCCTGGAACTCCTCGTCACCCCCTGGCTGTCGTGGCTCGCCGACCGGGTGGGCTCGCACAAGGTCGTCATCGCCGGTCTCGCGGGCGTCGTCGTCCTGTCCCTGCCCCAGTTCATGGTGCTGGGCACCGGCAGCGTCCTCCTCATCTGGCTGATGATGCTGGCCATGCGTCTGGTGATGTCCGCGCTGTACGGGCCGATCGCGTCGATCCTCGTCGAGGGCTTCGCGCCGCACGTCCGCTACACCGGCATCTCCCTCTCCTACCAGATCTGCAACATGATCTTCGGCGGCCTCGCGCCCCTCGCCGCGGTCTCCCTCGCGGCGGCGGCGGGCGGTCACTACTGGCCCCCGGCCGTCATGCTGATGGCCATCTCGGCGATCGGCATCGTGTGCACGGCCCGCCTCCACCGGTTGGGCAAGGCACAGACACAGGCGCAGGCACCCGACGGGCCGACCGAGCCCCCGATGACGCACAAGCCGGTGCCGACCGCTCTGTGACATCCGCGGATACGGCCCGCCGGTTCGTGTACCCCCTCCCGTCAAGGACCACGGGCGGGGGTACACGCATGCCCGGCCCGGGCCGGGCAAACCGCGCCTGACAGGGACAGTACGGCGACCCGGAAGCGGAGCAGAGGACGTACGGGGGCAACGGTCACGACGCCGTGAAGGCCCTCGGCCTGTCCTCTTGTCGAAGCGCGTGACCCCGGCCAGGTGGACCACCAACCGCTTGATCAGCCGCTCGACTCCGTTCCGGCGGGCGTGGTGTGCCGGGCCGGAGCCTCCGTCCACCGACTGAGTTTCTCCGGGTTCCGGACCGCCCAGATACGAGCGAGGCGGCCACCGGTGAGGCTGAACGCCGCCACGGTCATGGTCACGCCGGCGTGCTGGGCGACCAGGCCCGGCCGACCGTTGACCGTCCGCTCCAGGAGCGTCAGCCCCGGGGCCTTGCCGGCGATGTGGATCAGGTACTGGGCGATGCGCTCGCTGCCCTCGACCGGGCGGAGGACGGCGCCGACCAGTCCGCCACCGTCGGCGATCATCGTGGCATCGGGGTCGAGGAGGTCGACGAGGGCCTCGATGTCCCTGGCCTCCCACGCCTCCTTGAAATGCCGCACCAGACCGGCCTGCCCGACCGTCGGAACGGCCGGAGCCTGCGCGGCGCGAATACGCCGACGGGCCGAGGACGCCAGCTGCCGACAGGCCGCCGGCGTCCGGCCGACGATCTCGGCGACCTCGGCGAAGGGGTACCGGAAGACGTCGTGCAGGATGAACGCCACACGTTCGGCCGGCGTCATCGACTCCAGTACGACGAGGAAGGCCATGTTCACCGACTCGTCCAAGGTGACCCAGTCGGCGGGGTCGGCCGGCTCGGCCCCGCCGCCGCCCGCCCGCGCGCCGGCCCACTCCGCACGGTCGGGCAGCGGCTCCGGTATCCAAGCGCCGACATAGCGCTCGCGCCGGACCCGCGCCGAGCCGAGCAGGTCCAGGCAGACGCGGGTGGCCACCGTGGTCAGCCAGGCACCGGGCGACTCGATGGCCTCCTGCTGCCCCCGCGACATCGCGTACCAGCGGGCGTAGGTCTCCTGCACGGCGTCCTCGGCCTCGGCCAGCGAACCCAGCAGTCGATAGGCGAGATTGATCAGCCGACGCCGCTCGCCGACGATCACGCTCAGATCCGGCTCGGACCGGTCATGCGCCGGCTCGGACGGGGTGCTCATGGTCACGACCGCTCCCTCGTTGTCTTCGTCCGCTTCCGCTCCCGCCCCTGCGACGAAACAGCACACCGGACTGTGACACCGGTCCTTCGCCTCACATTTCGTGGGCCCACGTCGTCGGATCGGCGGGACACTACCGATCCACCGCCGCAAGGCAGAAGAGGGGACCGCACCATGGCCACACAGACGACGGCGGCAGAACAGCGCAGCTTCACGTTCCTGCAGGTCGCGATCGCACTGCAGACCTCGGCCATCTTCTTCCAGGCGGCCACCGCCGGACTGCTGCTCTCCTCGTCCCAGGGCGAGGTACTGCACGGCGTCGGAGCACGCGTGATGTACGGCGCATCGATGTTGTACGTGATCGCCGCGATCCTGGCATGGCGACCGGGCGGCGGATCACCACGCCCCGTCCTGTACGCGTCCGGCTTCCTCGTACTCGCCTCGGTGCAGGTGGTGCTGGGCATCGCGCACAAGCCGTCGCTCCATGTCCCCCTGGGCGTCCTGATGTTCGGCCTGAGCGTGCTCGCGCTCGGCCAGGTGCTGCACGCCCGCATTTCGGAGCGCTCCGGCACCCGGCCGTGACCGCCACGCGAACTGCGGTCGCCACCTCCACGAGCCGCCGCCGCGCCGTGAGTTGCACGGCCGGATGGCACGAGCGTCGGCTGGACAGCGCGGTCGAGAGACGGTAGGCAGGCACGCGAGGCTCCTGGGAGGCGAGGCGATCCCGGTCGAGAACCCGTCCACCAGGAGCTCCGCCACTTCGTACCGCCCGCTGCCGGCAACGACCCGCCGCCGTCGGCCTGGAAAGGGATCAGTCATCGACATGCCTCAGTCACGGCCCCGGCCCCTCACCAAGAAGAAGGGACGCTGGATACCGTACGTCGTATTCGGAGTGACCCTTGCATGGGTCGGAGGGGTCGTGTTCGAGATTTCCCGTGAAACGCCTTCCGGGGCACCTTCACGGAGCGCTCTCAAAACTCAGGCATGGGAATACATGAACGAGGGGAATTCAGACGCCCTGAATGACCTGTTCACCGAGAGCAGCGTCGGCGACTCCTACACGAAGGACTATTTGGCTCATCTTGAGGACGCCGAGCCGAGTCGGCTGGAAGTGTCCATCGGTGTCCACGGAGGAGTTCACGTGCTGACCCTTTCAGGCGCAACGAAAGAGGGAGGGAGGCTCTGCACTTCTTGGCAGGTGAAACAGAAGGGTGGCCGATGGTTTTTGGACGCGGCACCACTCGTCCGATCCAACCCGTGCGACGCCACACCCTGAACCGCCACCCCTCACAGGCAGCCTCGACGCACCACCTCCGGGCCCGAGGGTGACGCGGACGTCCGGGGTGCCCTTCAGTTCACCGAACCCGCGAAACAGCCCCGGCCGAACATGCACCACACGACCTTGCCGGGACTCCGCTCCCCCACGCCCCACCGGTCCGCGACCGCCTCCACCAGCAACAGCCCCCGCCCGGACTCCCCGTCGGACTCCCGCACTCCCGGTTGGCCGCTCCCGCTGTCATGGACCTCGACGCGTAGCGCCGCCCCGCCCTCCTCCAGCAACAACCGCACCAGATAACCCCGCCCCGGCGGCACCCCGTGCGCCAGCGCGTTCGTCGCCAACTCGCTCGTACACAGCAGCACGTCGTCCAGCTGCACACCGAACCCCCAGTCGGTGACGGCTTCCCTTACGAACTCCCGTGCCGCAGGCACCGATCGGTGTTCACGCCGGTAGAACCGCTCACGCAGCGGCGAGAGTTGCATCGTCTCGTTCATGGGACGAGAGTCACACTCCGTGACTACGCAGCCGCAGTATGCACACCCGTACAGATTTCTTGTACGGGTCGTGCGCGCGTGACGTACGCACGTAGGCGGGAGTTCGATCCGTATGCACCCCAGGAAGCGGCAGCGCAAGAACGCGTCGGCAATGAAACTCGTAGGCGAACTGGTCGGCGTGTTCCGCGTCGCGGCCGGCCCGACCCAGGCCCAACTGGCGGAGCGGGTAGGTCATCAGGTCGAGACGATCGCCTCCATCGAGCAGGGCAGGCGCGCGCTGCTGCCGGACCGGGCCCACCGATTGGACGAGTTGCTGGAGACCAAGGGGGCACTGGAGACGGCCGTGGGAAACATGCCGGAGGTGGACCTGATCCCGGCGTGGGTCGAGGAGTACCTGGACCTGGAACGGGAAGACCTGGCCCTGTCCTGGTACGACAACCAGGTGCTCCCCGGACTTCTCCAGACGGAGCCGTATGCCCGAGCCGTCTTCCGCAACCGAATCCCTGTCTTCGCCGAGGATGAGATCGCCATCCAGACCACGGGCCGTCTGAAGCGCCAGGAGATCCTGCACCGCGCCACACCCCCCACCATCAGCTTCGTGGTCTGGGAACCGGTCCTGATGCTTCAACTCCTGGGCGGCGAGGAGCATGCGGAGCAGCTGCGCCACCTGCGGGCATGTGCCGCGCTTCCCGGCATCTGCCTCCAGATCCTTCCGCTGAACAGCCGGACCCACGCGGGACTCAACGGCCCCTTCATCCTGCTGGAATCACCGGACTACCAGCACGTCGCGTACTCCGAAACACAACGTGGCAGCCTGCTCGTCTCGGACCCCGACGAGGTCAGCATCCTCGCCCGGAAATATGCGATGCTGCGAGCCCAGGCCCTCAGCCCCGAAGACACCGTGGGCCTGTCGGACCGTCTGCTGGGAGAGCAATGAGCACTGCACGTGAGTGGTTCAAGTCCAGCTACAGCGGCGACGAAGGCGGCGCCTGCATCGAGATCGCCGCGCACCCCGCCGCCGTCCACGTCCGTGACTCCAAGAACCCCGACGGCCCCGTCCTCACCGTCGCACCCACCACCTGGACGGCCTTCGCCGGTTTCGCCGCCGACCGACGTCTCGTCTGAGCCCACGGGAGAGAGGCCACCACATGGCTGTCATCCACCGCACCACGCTGACGCCCACCAAGCTGGAACTGCTCACCACCTGGCTGCCCGCGCAGCCCTGGTACCGCGGCAAGGCCGGGCAGCAGCCGGAGCTGGCCAGGACCGGCGGGTTCCGGTTGGACGACCCGGAGGGCGAGGTCGGCATCGAGTTCATGGCGGTCACCGACTCCTCGGGTGACCAACCGGTCACGTACCACGTGCCGTTCAGCTACCGTGGCGCCCCGATCGTCGGCGCCGACGAAGCGCTCATCGGCACGACGGAGCACGGGGTGCTGGGGCAGCGGTGGGTGTATGACGGGACGCGTGACGCGGTCCTCGTCGCCCAGCTGTTCGCGCTGATCACCGGCGAGGCCGAGCCGCAGATGCAGAGCACGAGCGACACCCCCGACCCGTCCGTGACCGGTTGGTTCGCGGAGACCGGCATCAAGGCCGCGCTCGCCTCCACGACCGTCACCGACGACCCGGACGGTACGGACCTCCTCGTGGAGACAGCACCCGACGGACGTCGGCTGGCCATCCACATCAACCGCGTTCTCCAACCCGGTCAGGACACCGACGAGCAGGCACTCGGTCACGTCACCGCCAGCACGCCGCTGCCCGACGGCACTGCGGCACGCACCGCGTTCGTCGTCGTTCACGCACACCCCTAAAGGCTGTCCCCCGTAACCCGAACCGCCCTGCCGTCCCTGCGGTCTGCCCACGAGCGGCCGTAGGGAGGCCGTGGGCGCCCGGAGGTCCGCCCGCGCCCCGGCCGCTGTCAGTGGCCACGTCTAGAGTCGCGGACATGGCGACGCTCCCGAATCCGCTTCCTTCACTGGCCACCTCCGGGGTCCAACTCCCGCCCGGTGCACTGGTCGACGCGACGATCGACGGGCCGTGGCACGAGCCGCTGCTCTGGTACGCCGACGAGCCCGCCTCCCCCGGGACATGGGCCGCGATGCGCGCCGCAGGACGGCCGGTCGGGCTGCTCCCCGTGCTGATCGACGGCGGGAGGCGCGACCAGTGGCCCGAGACCTGGGACCTCATGCCGGACAGCGCGTCGTACCCCGGTGATCACGACGCCGAGGAGGTGCTCGGCGAGTACTGGGCGGACTGCGCACCCGACGAGCTCGACGCCGCCGCCGACGAGTGGCCGGGGCTGGCACCCTCCCCGGCTGCCGACGGGCCCGACAAGCCGGACGATCTGGCGGCCGGGATAGCGGACGAGTGCACCGGCCCGGACGGCTGGTACCCCGGTACGCGGGCGGCGCTCGTCCCGGCCCAGCGCAGTGCGGACATCCCGGCGGCGATCGGCTGGTCCGGCCCGGTGAACTACGAGGACGACGTGGCCCGGCTCTGCGCGGTCCTGCGCTCCTGGGAGGACCGCTTCGGTATACGGATCGTCGTGATCGGCTTCGACACCCTGACCGTCTCGGTGGGACGGCCGCCCACCACCCTTGCGGAGGCACGGGCGCTCGCCGCCGAGCACTTCGCGTTCTGCCCGGACAACATCAACCAGAGTCCGCCGTACGACCTGGACGTCTACGCCGAAAAGATGGTGCTGAAGCAGGAGACCTGGTCGTTCTGGTGGGACTAGGCCGTGTCCCAGGACCCGTTCGGATCTCGCCGGGCCCGCCCGGCACGACGGAGTCCTGGCGAGCGGCGAGCGGCAAGCGACAGGCGGCAACGGCTGCGGTCGTCCCTGCCGGTCGGTAACGGTCGTTGTGGGCGATGGCGGGATCACCGGCAGAGTCCGGGTTGTCGCGTACCGTCGATGGCGGCACGCGACGACCTGAGTCACTTTCCTGCGCGCATCAGCAGATGTCCCCGGCGGAACCGTTCGCCCTCGCACGGCTCACGCAGCATCCGGCCGACCTCCGTGAAGCCGGCCTCACCGGCCAGCTCCGCGAGGTCGTCGATCGGCCATCGGTAGGCTGTCGTCACCTTATGGTCGAACGGCGTGACCGGCTCGCCTTCCGACTCGAAGAAGGCGAGCAGAAGAGTCCCGTCGGGCGCGAGCACCCGACGGAACTCGGCGAAGTACGGGGGGACATCCTGCGGCGGGGTGTGAATGACCGAATACCAGGACACGATGCCCTGCAGCCGGCCGTCGGCCAGGTCCAGGGCGTCCATGGAACCCACCTCGAAACGCAGGTCCGGGTATGCCTCGCGGGCGAGATCGATCATCACGGGCGACAGGTCGACGCCGAAGACATCCAGCCCCAGATCCCGCAGGTGTGCTGTGACAGGTCCAGGGCCGCATCCCAGCTCGGCGACGGGCCCGGGGCCGGCGGCCCGCACAGTCTCGGCGAACGCGTTGAGCACCGCGCGATCCAGCGGAATGGCGTCGAGGTCGTCGCGCGCGAGTCCGGCATAGAGAACGGCGACGGCATCGTAGGCATCGGCTGTCGCACGGCGGTACGAGGAGAGTTCGGTCACAAGCGAGGACAGTAGAGTCTTCCCAACGCGGGCGACTGACTATCGGACAAGTCCCCGTGACGACCGCTCGAAGCGGCAGTGGCACCACACGCGGACAGGGCGCGAGCAGGCCATCTGCCGTCCTGTGGTTCCCGGATGAGCCCCTTACCGACCGGTGTCTCCGGCGGCCCCGTACGCCGTGACGGACGGCGAGCGGACGCCCTCGTGGCTCAATCACCTTCCAGCGGACGGACGGTGAGAATCTGCTCGGCGTGGCCGACGGGACCGCGGTGGTCATGGAGGACGCTGCTGGTGAGCCCCTGCCCCGACGGGCCGAAGGAAACGGTGGTGTCCAGGCCGGTCCACGGCCCTTCCGGTTGCCGGTGCAGGTGGATCGTCAGGTCGAGGTTCGGGAACATCCACGCGGTGGGGTCCTGCTGGACGGCGATGCCGTTCGCGGTGTCCACGAGCGCGATGTACGAGGCAAGGGCACTGCTCGGCTCGCCCCCGACCAGGTCGACGAGCGAGGACACCCAGGCAGCCGTCCGCCCCTTGCGGGTCGGAGGCATTCGACGGACGTCGATGGACGAGACGTACCCTCCGTTCCACTCCTCGTCCATGGCCCAGGCAGTGCACTCTTCGGGGGCGGGAAGCCGCTCGTGGGGGCTGTCGGCGACGGCCTCGGTGTCCAGGACCGCCAGCAGCCAGGCACGGGCGCGCACGACCGGACGGCCGCCGATGACCACGGTCGCTTCGAGGAGTTCGATGGTCCGGCCGGGACGAACGGTGTCAACCGTGATCTCGCACTCGTCCAGAGCGATCCGGCCAAGGATGTCGTAGCTGATCCTCGCCAGTACGAACTTCCCCGGCCGCGTCGCGAGGTGCCGCTCTACAGCGTGCACGACGAGCCCCGCGAGCGGGCTGAAGTGCTGTTCGTCGGTGTTCCATGCACCCCCTGCATGAGCCGTGGGTTTGTAGTGGTGCTCGCCCGTTCGCTCGTAGTAGCTCTCGCGCGTGATGACGCCTGCGGTCACAGGATCCGTCTCCTTGGGCAGGTCAGGTGCACATGGGATACAGGTACACATGGGATAGCTGCATCTGTCACGCATCGTATGGAGCGTCACGCTCACCGGTCACCGTGATCTGCCGCACAGGCGGTCAAGGGGGACGGCTGGCAGCCACTACGGGTCCGTGCCCGGCTGTCTCCCGGCGCACGGCGCCAAGGAGGCCGACTTGCAGGCCCTGCGTATCGCCTTGTCCTGACGCGGGGCAGGCCCCCGTACGATGCCTCACGCTCCCGCGCCCGGCGGATGAGTACGGCGACTCATGTGCCGTATGCGAGCGCCGGGTTGAATCGCACGCATGCCCGACAACGTCATGGACAGTCGCCCTCGGCGCACCTGGATCGCCTCGCTGATCTCCACGGTCGTGACGCTTCCGCTCGCGTTCGTCGTCCTGGTCTTCGGCGGGCTCGCGCCGATGGCCTGCGACTCCTGCTCGGAGGCCGACTCCGACCGGTTCGACGCCGGCTTCGACACAGCGTGGACGGTGCTCTGCTGCGGCCTGGTCCTGGCCCTGATCGTGCTGGTCGCGAGTTGGGGGCTCACCCGGCGCAGACCGCCGGCCGGTGCCGCGCTCGCCGTACTCGCCCCCGGCACGGTGGTTTTCGCATGGGTGGTGTTCATGTCCCTGGTCGACTGGCCCTGAGCGGCCTGAGAAGCCCGAGCGGCCCGAGCGGCCCCGGGCTTCCGGCGGCGTCAGGGGGCCTTGAGCAGGTCGCGGAGTTCGCTCACGTGGGCACGGACGTCACGGTCACGGACGTCGGATGCGATGGCGGGGCCGGTGGTGGGCTCCGGACCGACGGCTGTGCCGTCGACGACCCGGCGGCACGGGCGGCAGAGGCCGTCGGGGAGCGCGTCGGGGCGGCCGGGGGTGCCGCACCGGGTGCATTCCACCATCACGCGACGGACCGGTGCTGCGAGGACTTCGCGGGCTGCGGGCAGAGCGGGCGGGATCTTGTCGTTGAGCCGACGGCGCAGGAACCCGACGGGCGATTCGACCCGGGCGGGAAGTCCGGCGGAGAGGGCCTGGGTGAGGTAGTCCGTGGTCACGCCGCGTGCGAGCCATTCGGCGGCACGTCCCTCCAGCGCCGCACAGTCGGTGGCGGACAGCGCCAACCGGTGGTCCGTACGCCCGAGTCGGGCCAGCGCCAGGTAAACGGGCGAGGGGTATCCCGCATCCGGCCTCGCGCCGGGCGCGACGGCCCCGACGGCGGCGTCGGCAGCGGCGTCGGCGTCGGCGTCGGCTTCGACGGCTCGGGACGGCACATCGACAGCATTCAGGGGCACCGGGACCGAGGGCTCCATGGGCGCCCAGGACTGCGGGTACATACCCACCGGCGGTTCGGCCACCGACCCGGTCCCGGCCCCTGGCACGAACCCGGCACCCACGCCCACACCGACCACCACCCCGGCTCCGGCTCCGGCTCCGGCGTCCGCACCGGCCCGGTTGTCGTCGGCCCCGACGCGGTTGTCCTCCGCGTCCAGAAAGGCGTTCCACCATTCGTTGTCCCGCGCGGTACGGGACCAGAACGTGCGGAAGACCCAGCGGACCTGGTCGCCCTCGCCCACCGGGCGACGCACGCGGCGCAGGTGACCGGCCACCGCCAGGGCGGTCAGGGCGCTGCCGACGGCCTGCTGCCCGTACAGCGGCAGTTGCTCGGCCAGGGACTTCACATTCATCGCCGCGCCGTCGGGCAGATGGTCGACGAACCCGGCGACATACCGCTCCCGCTCGGGCAGCAGCGCGAAGTCATCGGAACGGCGGGGTTGTTGGTCCGCCGCGGAGCGCTTGCCGTAGCCGGGGTTGGCCATCGGGCGAGCGGGCGAGGATGCGGGCCCTCGCAGGGCCGGGCTAAGGTTCCGGGTAGCCACAGGATCGCTCTTTTCGATCTTGGAGGTGAGACCCCGGCCCGGTGCGCTTACACCGTGCCGGGGTCGTTTCGTTGTGCGCACCGTAAGCAACCGTGTCGGCGCGTCGCAAGCTGTCACGATTAGTCATACTTGCTGGCCGTGACGGGGTCGGGGAGGTGGGGAAGGTTGCCCCAACCCCCCATTCCCACCCACCGGTCGAGGAAGGCGCTCGAATCCCGGAGCTCGAACCCCGACACCCGAATCCCGATGCTCGGATCCCGAAGCTCAACCGCCCTCCGCGACCACTCGGCGCCCCGCCTCGTCCCCCGCACGAGTGAACCGATGGGCCCGGGTCTCGAAACCCGAGGCCCGAGGCCCGGGTATCGAGCGCCGGACCCCGGCACCGCGTTCGACGCACACGTGCACATGCCCACGTAGCATCTGTGGCCCCGGCCCAACGCCCCCGAAAGGAACGTCGGCATGCCTCAGGCCGCGAGTCCGGACCACCCCCGTCCCCACCACCTCCAGCACCTCATCGAGGAGTTCCGCGCCCTGCCCGTCGACAGCGACCGCAGGCGCGAGATCGTCGCGAAACTGGACGGCGACGTCGAGGCGCTGCCCTTCCTCGCCTCCGTCGTCGCGGACCCGCAGGAGTACGACCTCGCCCGCGTCGAGGCGGCCACGATCCTGCGGCTGTGGCCCCCGTCCGACCCGGTCGCCGCCCGCACCGCCGCCCAGGCCCTGCTGACCGCACTGCGCGACCCGGAGGAGGACCTGGTCCGCCAGTACGCGGCCGCGGCCCTCGGCCCCTACGCGGACGAGCCACCGGTCCACGAGGCCCTGACCGCCATCGTGCTGGAGGACGACGACCTGCTCGTACGGCACAACGCCCTCGCCGCCGTCGAGGAGGCGGGCCCCAGCGAGGCCCGTACCGGCCTGCTGCGCGCCCTCGCGCACGACCCGGACCTGGGCGTGGCGGCGGCCCGCACCCTCACGGAGTGGGGCCGCACGCCCGACGCCCGGTGACGACGGCGCCCGCTACTGGATCCTGAAACTGTCGACGATCATGTAGTCGCCCGTCTTCATCACGCCCTTGAGGATGTGCGCGCCGGGAGCGAGCCCGGCCGCACTGAAGACGGCCTTCTGGTGCACGCGCGTGGCGTTGTGGTTGTCGATCGTGCCCACGGACCGGCCGTCGATGAAGAGCTCGACCTCGCCCTCGTCGGTGTTGACCTGGGTGAGGAGATCGATCGCGGTCCCGTTGAAGGCGAGCTCGAAGGAGTCCCCCTTGTTCTGGGTGGCGTGCACGTCGTCGACCCAGCCGCCCGCGCCGCCCCGGTATCTGTTCTTCCAGTCCCAGTCGGTGCCGGTGTAGACGACGCCAGAGGTGTTGTTGATCTGCTGAACCCCGGTGGGCTTGCGCAGGGTCACCTCGACGGACGCCTGATTGCGCCAGACCTTCAGCACGGCATCGGCGCCGGGAGCGGTCTGGTTGTATGCGAGCCAGAAGCTGTCGCGGTCGGTGACCGGCCGGCCGTCGATCTCCCGGATGACGTCATTGGCGCGCAGCCCCTGCCGGTACGCCTCCGAGGTGCTCGGCACGGAGGCGAGGTGCAGACCGTTGGTGTCGGTCAGTCCCGTGGCGGACTTGATCGCGTCGGAGTAGATCCGGGTGACCGGCACGCCCAGCAGCGGTTCCGGAAGGGCGTCGAGGGTGTCGGTGTCGGGAGTCTCCGTGGGCCAGGTGAGCGGCGGCGGGGTGGGGGATCCGGCCTTGCCGAAGCCGCCCGTCGCGATGTTGTGGAAGCCGAGGGCCAGAGCGGGCGAGTCGGACTGGACGGTGTAGTCGAGCTTGGCCGGATCGGCGAACGGGGAAGTGCCGGTGAACTTCGGGTCGGCGATCACCGAGCGGGTGTCCAGCCCGTTCGCCCGCCAGTCGTCACCGAGGCCCTGGACGGCCTTGCCGTTGTTCCAGAACAGGTTGTCGTTGATGACGGGCCTGCTCCTGGCCATGTCGACCTGGATCAGGCTGTAGGGGGTGTCGGTGACGAAGACGTTCTTCTCGACGGTGTCGCCGCTGTCCGCGAACCAGACGTGGAAGTGCGCGCCGCCATTGACGAAGACGTTGTTGCGCACGGTCCGGTGGAAGCCTTCGCGCAGCTTGACCCCGCCGTTGAGCAGCAGGTTGTCCTCGATGAGGTAGTTCGAGCTGCCGTCGTCGAGGTCGATGTCCCAGTGCGAGGAGTGCCTGATCCGGTTGTGCCGGATGACGGTGGTCTCCATCGCGTCCAGCTTCGCGTACGACTTCTTCGTGGCGTCGTCGGCGGACAGCGGCCAGAAGCGGTCCCGGCCCCAGGAGTTGAAGGGGCCGTGGTCGGACGTCTCCTTGACGCAGTTGAAGATGTCGTTGTTCTCGATGAGGTGGCCTCCCCAGGTGCCGTCGTTGATGTCGACGCAGGCGCGGGGACCGTCGTGGATGGTGTTGCCGTCGACGGTGACGCGGCGGCTCATCGATATCTGCACACCGGAGGTCTGCTTCTCGAACTGCCCGTTGTCGTGGAGGTGGTTGTCGCGGATGGTGATGTCGCGCGGGTAGTTCTCGCTCTTCGGTCCGGGCCGGGTGTCGCTGATGGTCCTGCGCATGCTGTCCCAGGTGGACGGCTCGCGGACCGCGTCCGGGTTGCCGATGACCGCGACGTCGGAGGCCCCCGAGTGGCTGAACTCGTTGCCCGAGACGATGTCGTGGCTGTTGTACCCGTCGATCAGGAGGGCGTTGCCGCCGAGCTGGTCGAAGCGCGAGTCGCGTACGGAGACGTTCTCGGTGTTCTTCAGATGGACGGCGGCCACCCGGGCCAGGGCCCAGTCGCCGAGCTGGAGCTTCTCGTACGGCTGGTCGAACAGGGTGCGGTGGGTCCGGGTGAAGGTGAATCCGGAGAAGGTCAGGTCACGGACGGCGTCACCCGGCCCGTTGCCCTCCACCCGGATCAGCTCGTTCTGCTCGGCCGTCTCGACCCGGGCCCGTGCGGTGTCGACCCCGGCCGGGGGATGGAAGTACAGCTTCCCGGCGGGCTTGTCGTAGAACCACTCGCCGGGCGCGTCGAGCTCCTCGAAGACGTTCTCGACCATGCGGTACGTGGCGTGCAGCCCGCTGCCCCGGTTGTTGTCACCGACCCAGGCCAGCTCGGGCGTGCCGTCCGCCTTCACACCCGTGACCTTGAAGGAGTTCCCGCCCCACATCCCGTCGTGCAGACCACGCACGAGTGCCGTCGTCGGGTTCTTCCAACGGGCCACGCGCTCGGGGGAGATGGCGTCCGGCGCGTACCCGCCGAGGATCGCCGTGGCCGGGTCGTAGTTCGGGTAGCGGGCGAGCGTCTGCCGCTGCCCGTCGACGAAGAGCCCGTCGAAGTCGAGGCCGGCTCCGATGTCCGCGACCTTGATCGAGCCGGAGAAGGACCTCCAACGCGGCGCGAGCGAACGGCCGCCGCTGATGACGACGCGCTCACCGGGCGCCGCGAGGTACCGGACCGGAGCCCCGGCCGTACCGGAGTCGGCCGTGGTGAACTTCAGGGCGGACCGCAGCCGGTACGTGCCACCGTGCACCACGACGTCGACCGGTCTTCGCTGCGCCGTCCCTTTGCGCAACGACGTACGGACGGCCTTCTGGGCCCGGTCCAGCGTCCGGAACGGCCGGCCGGCCGAGCCGTCGGCACGGTCGCTGCCGGTGGCCGACACATGGAGGACGAGCGGTTTCGCCCCCTTGTCATGGGCGGAGGCGGGGACGCCGGGCAGGACGGCCAGCCCGACCCCCGTCGCGGCTGCCACGAGCGCGGTCAGCACCGGGGGCGGAGTCGAGCGGCTGGAACACGGACCTGGGACAGTGCGCACGGGCACTCCTCATCGACGGTTACGTCGTGTCGGCTTCCATGAAAGCCAGGCATCCAATGTATATGCCCAACTTCTGCGAGTTGTACGGGGATTATCGCGCCGCAAGCTATAAATACATCGGATGACCGTCAAGAGCTTGAACCAAAAAAGAGTCCCCGCCCGTCCCTGCATCGGGACAGACGGGGACTCACCGGACCGGCCGCGATCACTCAGGCCTGCGATCGCTCGGCGGACGCCGATGCCGAGGACGACGGTGGTGGAGCACGGAAGACCGGCGATGAACCAGGAAGGCCCGGCGGCAGGGACGGGAACGGCCCGCGCCCGACGCCTGCTTCGCCTCCGCTCAGCGCCGCCCCAGCCGCTGCGCGACCTCCGTCGCCCAGTACGTCAGGATCATCTGCGCACCGGCCCGCCGGATCCCGGTCAGGCTCTCCATGATCGCCGCGTCCCGGTCGATCCAGCCCTTCTCCGCGGCGGCCTCGATCATCGCGTACTCGCCGCTGATCTGGTACGCGGCGACCGGCACGTCCACCGAGTCGGCGACCTCGGCGAGGATGTCGAGGTACGGTCCGGCCGGCTTGACCATCACCATGTCGGCACCCTCTTCGAGGTCGAGCGCCAGCTCGCGCAGGGACTCACGGGCGTTCGCCGGGTCCTGCTGATACGTCTTGCGGTCGCCCTTGAGCGACGAGCCGACGGCCTCGCGGAACGGCCCGAAGAACACCGAGGAGTACTTGACCGTGTAGGCGAGGATCGAGACGTCCTCGTGGCCCGTCTGGTCGAGCGCGTCACGGATGACACCGACCTGGCCGTCCATCATGCCGCTGGGGCCGACCACATGGGCGCCCGCGTCGGCCTGGACCTGGGCCATCTCGGCGTACCGCTCCAGCGTCGCGTCGTTGTCGACGCGGCCGTCCTCGGTCAGGACGCCGCAGTGGCCGTGGTCGGTGTACTCGTCCAGGCACAGGTCCGACATGACGACGAGGTCGTCACCGACCTCCTCGCGCACCGCGCGCAGACCGGCCTGGAGGATGCCCTCCGGGTCCGTGCCCGCCGTGCCCCGGGCGTCCTTCTTCTCGTCCAGGGGAACGCCGAAGAGCATGATCCCGGAAACCCCGGCCGACACCGCCTCGACGGCGGCCTTCCGCAGAGTGTCCAGGGTGTGCTGCTGGACACCGGGCATGGTCGAGATGGCGACGGGCGCGCCGATGCCCTCGCGTACGAACGCGGGCAGGATCAGGTTCGCCGGGTCGAGCCGTGTCTCGGCGACCATGCGCCGCATCGCCGGGGTCGTCCGCAGCCGCCGGGGGCGGGAGCCGGGGAAGTTTCCGTACACAGTCATGCTTCGAGAGTAGACCCGTACACATCACCTTCTTACCGACACCCGTGCCGGGAAAAGCCCGCCCGCCGGGGGTACGGGCCAGGCCGGTCCGAACGGGAACCGCGCCCCGTGGAGTTGCGGCACAGCGATGTACCGGACGGCCCGGGGAGGACACGGTGGCGGCCGGGCAGCCGGGAGGCGTGGCATGAGCGACGAGGACAGCACCACCCGCATACGACGCACCGGCGCCGCAGGCGGCGCCGTGATGGCACTCGCCGCGGCGGCGTCCGTCGTCGCATCCGGCATCGAGGCCGATCTGCCCTGGTGGCTGGTGGTGGGCGTGGCTGTTCCGGCGGCGGGACTCGCGGGCTGGGCGGGATCGCGGATCGGCCGCCAGGGAGCCGTCCGTGACACCGCCCTGGAGCCCGGGGAGCGCGTGCTCGGCACCTACACGGTCCGGCCCCCGTACACCGAGCACATCCTGCCCTCGCCCCACGAGGGCCCGCAATACCAACTGCGCGTCACCACGCACGGAGTGCAGATGTGGGAACGCGTCACCCTGCTCTGGAAGCGCCCCTGGACGGAGCTGCGGTTGATCACCGACGGCCCGCGGCTGCGCATCCATCACCAGGGGGAGGAAGCCGGCACGATGCTGCTGGAACCGCCGGGTGCGGTCCAGGAGGTCCGGCTGACCGCCCGGCGCCACGGCGCCGGCTGACGCACGGGCCGCCCACGTGCTCCTCGTTCGTACGCCGGGCACGCCGCGGGGCCCGGCCGCTCTTGGGTTCTAGGGGTCTTCGCAACACCGCCTGGTTTTAGGTGGTGAGTAGATCACGTAGACGCTCGGCTGGGGTATCCCAGTCGAGCGTCTTGC
>NZ_JBIURS010000005.1:0-195455 GCF_044740965.1 Streptomyces sp. NPDC088252
GTACTGCAGGGGGGACCCTGTGGGAGAGTAGGACGCCGCCGAACTCCTTTTACGGGAAGCCCCGTGTCCTTGTGGCACGGGGCTTTTCCGCGTTTTAGGACCCACTCATGCTGTCGTTCGGCTGTGCCTGTCCTCCTCCGGGCCGGCGACGTCGGCGCGACGTGGCGAGAGGGCCGGTGGTACGGATGAGAGCTCGTCAGAATCTTCTGTGGCCAGTGGTTTTGAGTACCCCTGAGTTCCGGGTATGCTTTACCTCGTTGCCACAGCGCAGCAGGCCCCAATAGCTCAGTCGGTAGAGCGTCTCCATGGTAAGGAGAAGGTCTGCGGTTCGATTCCGCATTGGGGCTCAGTGAGAAGAAAGGCCCCCGCCAAGCAGCGGGGGCCTTTCGCGTGTTCGGTGCGTCCTTACGCGGCGCCCGTGTGGTGCGAATCGAGGCGGGCGACCTCGTCCGCTGAGAGGCGCAAGGCACCTGCGGCCGCGTTCTCCGTCAAGTGGCCCGGATTACCGGTGCCGGGGATGGCAAGGACGTGTGAATCCTGATGCAGCGTCCAGGCCGGCCGCACCTGCGCCGCTGTCACACCGTGCGCGTGGGCGACGGCGAGCAGTTCGTCCGCGTCGGAGCCCCCGGAGCGCGTGGCACCCACGCCCTGCTCGCGTCCCTGGCCGGCCAGGGCGAAGAAGGGGACGGAATGCGATGCCTCGCTCGCCACAGATTCGCAGGACGTCATCCGTGCCCGCGCTGGGCGTATCGAGGCCGTAGCGGTTCTGTACACAGACCACTGGGGCGATGGCCTGGGCCTCGGTCAGATGGACGGCCTTGACCCCGGAGATGCCGAGGTGGCGTACGGGGCCCGCCTCGCGCAGCTCGGACAGCGCTCCGAAGTGCTCGGAGAGCGATTCCTGGCCCATGAGACGCAGATTCACCAATCGAGGTGGTCGCGGCCCAGTCGGCGCAGATTCTCCCGCCCGTCGGAGCACGCCGATCGACTGTTCACGGTTGCTCGGGGTGCCGGGGTGGAAGGCGGCGCTGCCGGTCAGGCGCATCGCACCGAAGCCGAGCCGATTGACTGTCAGGTCGCCGAGCTCCCACGTACCCGCGGCTGATGCGGTGATCGTCTTTGGGTTCATGGGCCGCAGTTTCACAGGGGCCCGAGCCTTGATGAAATGTGTTCAGGCGGTGGGGGGTTCGGGGACGCGCATGGCGAGGATGGCCATGTCGTCGGAAGCCGGATCCGCGGCGAAGCGTTCGACTGCCCGCAGGATGCGTGCCGCCACCGCGCCGGCCGTCAGACCGGTACACGTGGAGAGGACGTCCGCCAGACCGTCGTCGCCGAGCATGCGGGTGCCCTCACGGCGTTCCGTGACGCCGTCGGTCACGCACAGCAGGACGTCGCCCGGGGCGAGGGTGACCGTCTGCTCGTACAGTTCGAGGTCCTCGATCACGCCCAGCAGCGGCTGAGGTTCGGCCGCCGCCTCGACCGAGCCGTCCTGACGCAGGCGCAGCGGCAGGGGGTGGCCGGCGCAGACCACCTTCAGGAGAGCGCTCCCGTCCTCCTGGGGCCACAGCTCCCCGTACAGGAGGGTCAGGAAGCGACTGCGGGCTCCCTCGTCCAGGATGGCGGCGTTGAGACGCTCCAGGACCGCCGGGCCGCCGAAGCCCTCGCGGGCGAGCAGGCGCAGGGCATGGCGGGCGAGGCCCGTGACGGCCGCGGCCTCCGGACCCGTTCCGCAGACGTCGCCGATGGCGAAGCCGTAGGCACCGTCGCGGATCGGGAAGACGTCGTAGAAGTCGCCGCCGACCTCGTTGCCTTCGCCCGCCGCGCGGTAGATGACCTCGATCTCGACATTGGGGACCTCGGGCAGCCCCGGCGGCAGCAGGCTGCGCTGGAGGGACTGACTGATCGCCATGCGCTCCGAGTAGAGGCGGGCGTTGTCGAGTGCGAGGGCGGCACGGCGGGAGAGGTCCTCGGCCAGCTCCAGGATCTCCTGGCGGAAGTGGTCGTCGGAGGGCTTCCCGAGCGTGATCATGCCGATGACGCGGTTTCGGGCGACGAGTGGCAGGACCACTGTCTCTCCGCCCACCGCGGCGGCGGTGGCGAGTGTCGTGCGGGCGCCGGAACCGAGCCCGCCGGGCTCGCCGAGGCCGAGCGTACGCATGGAGGCGCGCAGGGCCGCCTGGTGGGCGGCCTCGGTCGGGGCCGCCCAGACTCGGGCGCCGGGGGTCGGTACCGGGTCGGGGGGAGCGATCTTGGAGAGCAGAGCCTTCAGACCGTCGATGCGCTCCTCGTCCTCGTGAAGGACGTACGAGAGGTAGGGATCCGAGGACTGGTCGGCGATCGTGTAGACGGCGCACCAGGTGGCCAGGGTAGGAACCGTCATCTGGGCCATCAGGGCCAGGGTCTGGTCCCGGTCCAGGGTGCCGGCGAGCAGATCGGACGCCTCGACGAGGAAGGAGAGGGAACCGCGGCGCAGGCGCTCCAGTTCGCCCAGCCGGGCCGACTCGACGGCCAGCGCGATGCGGTCCGCGGCGAACTGGAGGCGCAGGGCCTCCTCGTTGGAGTAGCGGCCGGCGGCTTCCGCGGCGACGCCGAGCGAGCCCGTCAGACGTCCCTCGACCTTCAACGGGACGGTGACGACCGAGCGCATCCCCGTGCCCCCGAGCAGCGGGACGGCGCCGGGGACGTGGTCGAGGTCTTCGTGGACGGCGGGCATCCGTGCGGAGCCGTAACGTCCGGTACCGGCCTCCACCGGAACCCGGGCGAAACGCTGACGGGCGGAAGGCAGGCCGGTCGTGGCCCGTACCTCCAGTTCCGTCTCGTCGTCCGTCGCCAGCAGCAGGAAGGCCGAGTCGGCGTCGAGCATGTCGCGCGCCCGTTCGACCGTGCGCTGGAGCAGGCCGTCGAGGTCGTCGGGGGCGGGGGAGCCGATGAAGATCTCGAACGGATCCGCCTTGCGGTGCTCGGTGTTCGCGTCGGACACGGGCGCGCGTGCCGGGGACTGGAGGACGGCGCGTTCGTAGTCGCGGACGAGCAGGCAGACCGTGGACGGTTCACCGCCGGTGTCGCGGACCCGGAGGTGCGAGGCGTAGACGGGGATGGTGCGGCCGTCGGCGCCACGGATTCCGTAACTGCCCTCCCAGCGTGAGAGTTGCAGTGCTTCGACGATGCCCGTGTTGGTGCCGGGTGTCTGCGGCCAGGCGGTGAAGTCGGTGAGCTGTTTCCCTGTGACCTGGTCCACGGCGTATCCGAAGAGGAACGCGGCGTCCTCGTTCCAGGCGGCGATGGAGCCGGTGCTGTCGATCTGCACGACGGCCACCCGGACGCGCTCGTCGGCGACCGGGAGCAGGCCGACCGGGAGCAGGGGACCGGCGGAACGGATGCCCACCGGGCGCTCGGGAAGATCGAGCTGGAACCAGACATGTTTGTGGGTGGGCGAATACTCGACGCCCCACCGGGAGGCGAGCGCCGAGCAGAGCAGCAGCCCGCGGCCGTTCTCACGGTCCGGGCTGCCGAATTCCGGGCCCGAGCTCTGGAGCGGGACCTCGCGCTCCGGATAGTGGTCGGAGACCTCGATGCGGACGCCGTCCTCCGTACGCAGACACAGTACGTCCGCGGCGGTGCCCGCGTGCACCACCGCGTTGGTCACGAGCTCGCTGGTGAGGACGACGGCGTCGTCGACGACATCCGTGTATCCCCATCCCTGGAGCGTGTCACGGACGAATGCGCGGGCGGTCGCGACCGAGCGCCCGACCGGGTCGAAGGTGGCAGCCGCGCGCGCGGTGATCACAGCACTCCCCATTTGGTGTCTCGTCGCTTCCCTGAGTCCTGTGCCCGTTTCTCGCCGCTTCGATTCGCCTGCCAGGCTAGACGCTCGGTCTCGGTGCCGGATACACGAGGGCCGACTTCGGGCAGGAACGATGAGAAACAGGCACGTGACGGGACAAGCGTGGGCTTCCCAACAGGGTGATGTGGGGCAACCCTTGGAGGCTGCACCCCGATCGGATGGGGCCTGGTACGTTTCAACGATTTGACGTCCGCATGGTCACCCGTCGACGGTGGGCTGTGGCGGTGAGCCAATGAGGAACTGGGCAAGCTCCCAGATAAGGCCCGAGCTATACGGTCAACCCCTGCGGGAGGGATCACGGTGGAGTCTGGCGTGGCGGCGCGGGGATCAGGCACGCGCACAAAAGGCGGACAGTCCGTGAAGAAGCAGCGCAATGGAACCATCGAGGTCGACGCGGCGGCACTGAACAGATTGCTGGCGGGCCTGGTGGCCATGCGCGACGGGAATTTCCGCAGGCGCCTGACCGTCTCGGGCGACGGCGTGATGACGGAGATCGCGGCAGTCTTCAACGAAGTCGCCGACCGCAATCTCCATCTCACCGGCGAGCTGGCTCGGGTGCGGCGGGTCGTCGGGCGTGAGGGGAAGCTCGCGGAACGGCTGGAGACGGGTGCCTGCGAGGGCTCCTGGGCCGCCGCCATCGACGCCTCCAACGAACTGGTCGACGATCTGGCCCGTCCGGTCTCGGAGGTCGGCCGGGTGCTTTCAGCGGTGGCGGACGGTGATCTGGAACAGCGGATGGAGCTGCGGTCGCACACCTCCGACGAGACGGTGCGCCCGCTGCGCGGTGAGTTCCTGAAGGTTGCCCGTACGGTCAACAACCTGGTCGACCAGCTGTCGGCGTTCACCGAGCAGGTGACGCGGGTCGCGGTCGAGGTGGGTACCGAGGGCAAGCTGGGCGGACAGGCCCAGGTGCGTGGTATGTCCGGTTCGTGGAAGGACCTCACGGACTCCGTGAACACCATGGCGTACCGGCTGACCGCACAGGTGCGGGACATCGCCCTGGTGACGACGGCAGTCGCCAAGGGCGACCTGTCACGGAAGGTCACCGTGCACGTGGCCGGCGAGATGCTTCAGCTGAAGAACACCGTCAACACGATGGTCGACCAGCTGTCGTCGTTCTCCTCCGAGGTGACCCGGGTCGCCCGTGAGGTGGGCACGGAGGGCGAGCTGGGCGGGCAGGCGACCGTGCCCGGTGTGGCAGGGGTCTGGAAGGACCTGACCGACTCCGTCAACACGATGGCCGGGAACCTGACCTCCCAGGTGCGCGGGATCGCCGAGGTGACGACCGCCGTCGCCAACGGTGACCTGTCCCAGAAGGTCACCGTGAGCGCCCGCGGCGAGGTCGCCCAGCTCGCCGAGACGATCAACCAGATGACCGAGACGCTGCGGACCTTCGCCGACGAGGTGACGCGTGTGGCGAGCGAGGTCGGCGGCGAGGGCCTGCTCGGCGGCCAGGCCCAGGTGCCGGGTGCCGCCGGCACCTGGAAGGACCTCACCGATTCGGTGAACACGGTCTTCCGCAACCTGACGACGCAGGTGCGCGACATCGCGCAGGTGACCACGGCAGTGGCCAGTGGTGATCTGTCGCAGAAGGTCACGGTCGACGTGGCCGGCGAGATGCTGGAGCTGAAGAACACCGTCAACACGATGGTGGACCAGCTTCAGTCGTTCGGGTCCGAGGTGACGAGGGTCGCCCGGGAGGTCGGCGTCGAGGGCCGGCTGGGCGGCCAGGCGGAGGTGCCGGGCGCCGCGGGCACGTGGAAGGACCTCACCGATTCGGTGAACACCGCTTTCCGCAACCTGACCGGTCAGGTACGGGACATCGCCCAGGTGACCACGGCGGTCGCCAACGGTGATCTGTCGCAGAAGGTCACCGTCGATGTGGCCGGCGAGATGCTGGAGCTGAAGAACACCGTCAACACCATGGTGGCGCAGCTGTCCAACTTCGCCGACCAGGTGACGCGGATGGCCCGCGACGTGGGGACGGAGGGGCGCCTCGGCGGCCAGGCACGGGTCGACGGTGTCTCCGGTACGTGGAAGGAGCTCACCGACTCCGTCAACTTCATGGCAGGGAACCTGACCTCCCAGGTGCGCCAGATCGCTCAGGTGACCACGGCGGTGGCGCGGGGCGACCTGTCGCAGAAGATCGACGTGGACGCGCGCGGCGAGATCCTGGAGCTGAAGAACACCATCAACACGATGGTCGACCAGCTCTCCGCCTTCGCCGAGCAGGTGACGCGGGTGGCCCGCGAGGTGGGTACGGACGGGCGGCTCGGCGGCCAGGCGCAGGTTCCCGGCGTCGCCGGTGTGTGGCGTGATCTGACGGACTCGGTGAACGGCATGGCCGGCAATCTCACGGATCAGGTCCGCAGCATCGCCCAGGTCGCCACGGCGGTGGCGCGGGGCGACCTGTCGCAGAAGATCGACGTGGACGCGCGCGGCGAGATCCTGGAGCTGAAGAACACCCTCAACACGATGGTCGACCAGCTCTCGAACTTCGCCGAGCAGGTGACGCGGGTCGCCCGTGAGGTGGGCACCGAAGGCATCCTCGGCGGCCAGGCCGAGGTGCAGGGTGTCTCCGGTACGTGGAAGGACCTCACCCAGTCCGTCAACGGCATGGCGAACAACCTGACCCTCCAGGTCCGTAACATCGCCGAGGTCACCACCGCGGTCGCCAAGGGCGATCTGTCCAAGAAGATCACCGTCGACGCCAAGGGCGAGATGCTCGAACTCGTGACGACGGTCAACACCATGGTCGACCAGCTGCTCAACTTCGCCGACGAGGTGACGCGGGTCGCCCGCGAAGTGGGTACCGAGGGAATCCTCGGCGGTCAGGCCCGGGTGCGCGGTGCGACGGGTATCTGGAAGGACCTCAGCGACAACGTCAACCTGATGGCCAACAACCTGACCAGCCAGGTGCGGAACATCTCCCGGGTCTCGTCCGCGGTCGCCACGGGCGACCTGACGAAGAAGGTCACCGTCGAGGCGCGCGGCGAGATTGCCGAGCTCGCCGACACCGTCAACACGATGGTGACGACGCTGTCCTCGTTCGCCGACGAGGTGACGCGAGTCGCCCGTGAGGTGGGCACGGAAGGTGAGCTGGGCGGACAGGCACGCGTTCCGGGCGTCTCCGGTACGTGGAAGGACCTCACCGAGTCCGTGAACTCGATGGCGTCCAATCTGACCGGTCAGGTGCGGCAGATCGCCACGGTCACCACGGCCATCGCCAAGGGCGACCTCACCAAGAAGATCGACATCGACGCGCGCGGTGAGATCCAGGAGCTGAAGAACACCATCAACACGATGGTCGATCAGCTGTCCTCGTTCGCCGAGCAGGTGACCCGCGTGGCCCGTGAGGTGGGCACGGAGGGGCAGTTGGGCGGCCAGGCCCGGGTCCGGGACGTCGACGGCACCTGGCGCGACCTCACCGAGTCGGTGAACGAGATGGCCGGGAACCTCACCCGTCAGGTGCGGGCCATCGCGGCCGTCGCCACGGCGGTGACCCGCGGCGATCTCAATCTCAAGATCGATGTGGACGCGTCCGGCGAGATCCAGGCACTGCAGGACAACATCAATACGATGATCGCCAACCTGCGTGACACCACGGCCACCAACAAGGAGCAGGACTGGCTCAAGGGCAATCTCGCCCGGATCTCCGGCCTGATGCAGGGGCGGCGCGATCTCGACGACGTGGCCTCGCTGATCATGAGCGAGTTGACTCCGGTCGTCTCCGCGCAGCACGGTGCGTTCTTCCTGGCCATGCCGACCGGTGACACCGACGCGGTGGGGCCGGACAGTGACAAGGACAGCTCGTACGAACTCCGGATGAGGGGCAGCTACGGATACTCGGCGGGATCGATGCCGACCTCGTTCCGGCCCGGTGAGACGCTCATCGGCACCGCGGCGGAGGAGAAGCGGACGATTCAGGTGGACAATGTTCCGCCTGGATATCTGAAGATTTCCTCCGGGCTCGGTGAGGCGCCGCCCGCGCATGTGATCGTGCTGCCGGTGCTGTTCGAGGGGAAGGTCCTCGGTGTGATCGAACTGGCCTCGTTCCAGCCGTTCACCCATATCCAGCGGGACTTCCTCAATCAGCTCGCCGAGATGATCGCGACGAGCGTCAACACCATCAGTGTCAACACGAAGACAGAGAAGCTCCTTGAGCAGTCGCAGGAGCTGGCCGAGCAATTGCGGGACCGTTCGAAGGAGCTGGAGATCCGGCAGCAGGCGCTTCAGGCCTCCAACGCCGAACTGGAGGAGAAGGCCGAGCTGCTGGCCCAGCAGAACCGCGACATCGAGGTCAAGAACACCGAGATCGAGGACGCCCGGCAGGTCCTGGAGGAGCGCGCCGAGCAGCTCGCGGTCTCGATGCGCTACAAGTCCGAGTTCCTGGCAAACATGTCGCACGAGTTGCGTACCCCGCTCAACTCGCTGCTCATTCTGGCCAAGCTGCTCGCGGACAACGCCGAGGGGAATCTCTCGCCGAAGCAGGTGGAGTTCGCCGAGACGATCCACGGGGCCGGTTCCGACCTGCTGCAGCTGATCAATGACATCCTCGACCTGACGAAGGTCGAGGCGGGCAAGATGGATGTCAGTCCGACCCGGATCGCGCTGGTCCAGTTGGTCGACTACGTGGAGGCGACATTCCGGCCGCTCACCGCGGAGAAGGGGCTCGACTTCTCCGTACGGGTGTCGCCGGAGCTGCCCGCGACGCTGCACACGGACGAGCAGAGGCTGCTCCAGGTGCTTCGCAATCTCCTTTCCAACGCGGTGAAGTTCACCGACAGCGGAGCGGTCGAGCTGGTGATCCGGCACGCCAGCACGGATGTGCCGAACGCCATTCGTGAGCAGCTGCTGGAGGCCGGATCACTGCATGACGCCGATGCCGATCTGATCGCCTTCTCGGTCACCGACACCGGTATCGGGATCGCGTCCAGCAAGATGCTGGTGATCTTCGAGGCGTTCAAGCAGGCCGACGGGACGACCAGTCGCAAGTACGGCGGCACGGGGCTCGGCCTGTCCATCAGCAGGGAGATCGCCCGGCTGCTGGGCGGTGAGATCCATGCGGCGAGCGAGCCGGGCCGCGGCTCGACGTTCACGCTGTATCTGCCGCTGCACCCGAGCGAGCTGCCGCCGCAGGGCTATCCGCAGGTGGGTCCGGGGACCGTCGAGGCACACGGTGCAGCGGTCGAGGAAGGTCCGTTCACAGACGTCCGTCCGGGCGCCGGCCCGACGGTGACTGTGCACGATTCGGCCGGAGCGGGCGGACCGGCGCGGAGCCGCAAGCCCCTGGGGAGCTCGGAGCGACGGCTCGCGTTGCCGTCGCGCGCCGCCGCTCCGGCGTCTTTGCAGGAGCCGTGGACGCTCGGCGGGCAGGAGGAACCGGAGGTTCGCAGGACGTTCCGGTTCCACGGCGAGAAGGTGCTGATCGTCGACGACGACATCCGTAACGTCTTCGCGCTCACCAGCGTGCTGGAGCAGCACGGTCTCGCGGTGCTGTACGCGGAGAACGGGCGGGTGGGCATCGAAGTCCTGGAGCAGCACGACGATGTGACGGTCGTACTGATGGACATCATGATGCCGGAGATGGACGGCTATGCCACGACGGCGGCGATCCGCAGGATGCCGCAGTTCGCCGGGCTGCCGATCGTCGCGCTCACGGCCAAGGCCATGAAGGGCGACCGGGAGAAGGCCATCGAATCCGGCGCTTCCGACTATGTCACCAAGCCTGTCGATCCTGATCATCTCCTCTCCGTAATGGAGCAGTGGATGCGCGGAGAGTGATCATTTATTGAGAGAATCGCGATGAGTTGATGATTGGCTGTGCCCGCAGGAGTGTGAGAAGGCGCTGTACGGGGAACCTTCTGGTCCCCCACCGCGTTTTTGCTGTGTGCACAGTGACATCGCGGTGACAGGGTGTGGCGACGGGCGGGGTGCGGCTACCATGACCGGCACAAGGACGGACGGCGTAAGGGAGTCGTCCCCTGGGGCGGCGCCCGGTGCAATTCCGGGGCGAGGAGGACGGGCCATGGTGCAGAAGGCCAAGATCCTCCTGGTCGATGACCGGCCGGAGAATCTGCTGGCGCTGGAGGCCATCCTCTCTGCGCTCGATCAGACCCTGGTACGGGCATCGTCAGGGGAGGAGGCGCTCAAAGCGCTGCTCACGGACGACTTCGCGGTCATTCTGCTGGACGTCCAGATGCCGGGCATGGACGGTTTCGAAACGGCCGCGCACATCAAGCGGCGGGAACGGACCCGGGACATCCCGATCATCTTCCTCACCGCGATCAATCACGGTCCGCATCACACCTTCAGGGGTTACGCGGCGGGCGCGGTGGACTACATCTCGAAGCCGTTCGACCCGTGGGTGCTGCGGGCCAAGGTCTCGGTCTTCGTCGAGCTGTACATGAAGAACTGCAAGCTGCGCGAACAGGCGGCGTTGCTGCGGCTCCAGCTCGAAGGCGACGTCAACGGCGACACGGGCCACGAGAAGGAGCCCGCGGGGCTGCTGGCCGAACTCTCGGCGCGTCTCGCAGCCGTCGAGGAGCAGGCCGAAGCGCTGTCCAAGCAGCTCGACGACGAGTCGGCGGACGCCGCGGCCGTGGCCACCGCCGCCCACCTGGAACGGAAGCTGACCGGCCTGCGCCGGGCGCTCGACGCGCTGGAACCCGGCACCGGAAGCGGCGCGAGCGTCGTTCCCTCGTAACGCAGTGCCGCGGCGCGGAGCCACGGCGGGAGCGGTCCGGCCGTGCGACCTGCCGTCGGCGAACGGCGCTTGTCCGGGACGTCGGCCCAACTTCCCTGCCGCCCGGCCCGTTCGACAGCGGGAACGGGGGCTTCCACCGGCGCGGACGCGTGAGAGCGCGTCAGTTTGCCGCCTCTATAAGGCGACACGGACGGGTGAAGCGGCAGGCACGCGTGTTCACGGTCGTCGACACCGGTAACCTCGGCACCATGGCCTCACGTACGTCCGGCAAGGGTTCCCAGGGCACGGCGGGCACCGCGAAGCGCGTCGGCCGTACCGCGGGGCCGGCCAAGAAAGCCGCGCCCGCGAAGAAGACCGCCGCGAAGAAGACCGCGCCCGCGAAGAAGGCTCCCGCCAAGAAGGCGGCCGCGCCCAAACCGGCACCGTCGCCCACCGGTGGTGTGTACCGGGTGGCGCGTGCCGTCTGGCTCGGCGCGGCCCACGCCGTGGGTGCGATGTTCCGCGGCGTGGGCCGCGGGGCCAAGGGACTCGATCCCGCACACCGCAAGGACGGCGTCGCCCTGCTGCTGCTCGGCCTCGCGCTGGTCGTCGCCGCGGGTACCTGGTCGAATCTGCGCGGACCCGTCGGTGACCTCGTCGAGATGCTCGTCACCGGGGCCTTCGGGCGACTCGATCTGCTGGTGCCGATACTGCTCGGCACCATCGCCGTACGGCTGATCCGCTACCCGGAGAAGCCCGAGGCCAACGGCCGTATCGTCATCGGACTCTCCGCCCTGGTCATCGGGGTGCTCGGGCAGGTGCACATCGCATGCGGATCGCCCGGCCGGGGGGACGGCACCACGGCGATGCAGGACGCGGGCGGACTCATCGGCTGGGCGGCCTCCAAGCCGCTGATCTACACGATGGGCGAGGTTCTCGCCGTACCGCTGCTGTTGCTGCTCACCGTCTTCGGACTGCTGGTCGTCACCGCCACCCCGGTGAACGCCATTCCGCAGCGGCTGCGTCTGCTCGGCACCAAGCTGGGCATCCTCGACCCGCTGCACGACCCCGAGGCGGACGAGGAGAACGACGACGAGCGCTACGACGAGCAGTGGCGCGAGGCGCTCCCCGCCCGCTCCCGCCGCTCCTCCGCACGCCGTTCCGAAGCGCCCGCGGAGTACGACCCCGACCGGGCGGAGGCCGACGCTCTCTCCAAGCGCCCGAGGCCGCGCAGGCCTTCCGCGCAGCCCGCGATGAACCGCACCATGGACGCGGTGGATGTGGCGGCGGCCGCGGCCGCGGCGCTCGACGGGGCGGTGCTCAACGGCATGCCGCCCTCTCCGATCGTCGCCGACCTCACCCAGGGCGTCTCCGTCGAGCGTGAACGCCCGGGTACGCCGGTGCCGGGTGCCAGGGAGGGCGAACCCGTCACCGGGGGAGGCAAGCCGGAGAAACGGGCGGTGCCCTCGGGCGGCGTACCCGATCTGACGAAGCCCGCGCCCGACCGGTCGCAGTCCGAGCCGCTGCCGGCCCGCGCCGAACAACTGCAGCTCTCCGGCGACATCACCTACTCGCTGCCCTCGCTCGACCTGTTGGAGCGTGGTGGCCCGGGCAAGACCCGCAGCGCCGCCAACGACGCGATCGTCGCGTCCCTGACGAACGTCTTCACCGAGTTCAAGGTCGACGCCGCCGTGACCGGCTTCACCCGCGGACCGACGGTCACCCGCTACGAGGTGGAGCTCGGTCCCGCGGTGAAGGTCGAGCGGATCACCGCGCTCGCCAAGAACATCGCGTACGCCGTCGCCAGTCCCGACGTCCGGATCATCTCCCCGATCCCGGGCAAGTCGGCGGTCGGCATCGAGATCCCCAACACCGACCGGGAGATGGTCAACCTCGGCGATGTGCTGCGCCTCGCGGACGCCGCCGAGGACGACCACCCGATGCTCGTCGCGCTCGGCAAGGACGTCGAGGGCGGCTATGTGATGGCCAACCTGGCGAAGATGCCGCACGTCCTGGTGGCCGGTGCGACGGGTTCCGGCAAGTCGTCCTGCATCAACTGCCTGATCACCTCGGTCATGGTGCGGGCGACGCCGGACGACGTCCGCATGGTGCTGGTCGACCCCAAGCGGGTCGAGCTGACCGCGTACGAGGGCATCCCGCACCTGATCACACCGATCATCACCAACCCCAAGCGCGCCGCCGAGGCTCTCCAGTGGGTCGTACGGGAGATGGACCTCCGGTACGACGACCTCGCCGCGTTCGGATACCGGCACATCGACGACTTCAACCAGGCCGTCCGCAACGGCAAGGTCAAGCCGCCGGAGGGCAGCGAGCGCGAGCTCTCGCCGTACCCGTACCTGCTCGTGATCGTCGACGAGCTGGCCGACCTGATGATGGTCGCTCCGCGTGATGTGGAGGACGCCATCGTCCGTATCACCCAACTGGCCCGCGCCGCCGGTATCCACCTGGTGCTCGCGACGCAGCGGCCCTCGGTCGACGTCGTCACCGGTCTGATCAAGGCGAACGTGCCTTCACGGCTCGCCTTCGCTACCTCCTCGCTGGCCGACAGCCGCGTCATCCTCGACCAGCCCGGCGCCGAGAAGCTGATCGGAAAGGGTGACGGTCTGTTCCTGCCGATGGGGGCCAACAAGCCGACCCGTATGCAGGGTGCCTTCGTCACCGAGGACGAGGTCGCGGCCATCGTCCAGCACTGCAAGGATCAGATGGCGCCGGTCTTCCGCGAGGACGTGGTGGTCGGCGCGGCCAAGAAGAAGGAGATCGACGAGGACATCGGCGACGACCTGGATCTGCTGTGCCAGGCCGCCGAGCTGGTCGTCTCCACCCAGTTCGGTTCCACCTCGATGCTGCAGCGCAAGCTGCGGGTCGGCTTCGCCAAGGCCGGCCGGCTGATGGACCTGATGGAGTCGCGAAACATCGTCGGTCCGAGTGAGGGATCCAAGGCCCGCGACGTCCTGGTGAAACCGGACGAGCTGGACGGGGTGTTGGCACTGATTCGCGGGGAATCCGCTTCGTAGGTGAAGTGCGGGCAACCGTTTCGCCGGGTCGTACGTCAAGTTGAAGGGAGGGACGGCAAAATTGTCCTTCTCGGGGTGGCCCGGTGAAGCCGACGGCGTTCGAGTCTGATGGCGTACAAAGTCCTTCCTCCCGGTTGCCCCACCCTTTCGTACCCCCCCTAGACTGAACATCCAGCAGGTGGCTCACGCTCGAAAGGCGCCCCCGTGTCCATCGGCAACTCCCCCGAAGACGACCGGCCTTCGATCGGTCGAGTGCTCCAGCAGGCTCGTATCGCCGCAGGTCTCACGGTCGAAGACATCAGTTCGTCCACCCGGGTGCGCATCCCCATCGTGCACGCGATCGAAGAGGACGACTTCTCCCGCTGCGGCGGCGACGTGTATGCGCGCGGCCATATCCGTACCTTGGCGCGTGCCGTCGGCATCGATCCGGAACCGCTGGTTTCGCAGTTCGACGCCGAGCACGGCGGCCGTCCCGCACCCACGCCCGCGGCGCCGCTGTTCGAGGCCGAGAGAATCCGTTCCGAGCCCCGGCGGCCCAACTGGACCGCGGCCATGGTCGCGGCGATCGTCGCCGTCGTCGGGTTCGTCGGCTTCACCTTCTTCAAGGGCGGCGACGACACCCCCAAGACCACTCAGGTCGCCGAGGGCTCGACGCCCAACACGAAGAGCCCCGCGCCGAAGACCAGCAAGTCCGTCGATCCCAAGCCGGCGCCCTCCGACAGTGCCATCGCCGCGGCACCCCGCGACAAGGTGACGGTGAAGCTCAGCGCCAACCAGGGCAAGAGCTGGATCTCCGCCAAGGACCACAACGGCCGGCTGCTCTTCGACGGTCTGCTCCTCCAGGGCCAGTCCAAGACGTTCCAGGACCAGGAGCGGGTCGACCTCGTCCTCGGTGACGCCGGGTCCATCGAGCTCTTTGTGAACGGCAAGAAGGTCGAGGACAAGTTCCAGCCCGGTCAGGTCGAGCGGCTCTCGTACACGAAGGGCGATCCGGCGGTCGGCTGACCAGTACACGCGAGGTTCCGAAGCGGGACCGGCGACAGGGCGGGTGCCCGGCAGGACTGCCGGGCACCCGCCCTCTTGTTACTCGGTGTAACGGGGGAACCCTGCACGGCAGGGCGAGTGCTGGGACAAAGTAGTCTTGAGCCCATGCCCGAACGCCGTACCGTCGCCCTTGTCACTCTTGGCTGCGCCCGTAACGAGGTGGACTCGGAGGAGCTCGCAGGCCGCTTGGCAGCGGACGGCTGGGAGCTCGTCGAGGACGCCTCCGACGCGGATGTCGCAGTCGTCAACACCTGTGGATTCGTCGAGGCCGCCAAGAAGGACTCCGTCGACGCCCTCCTCGAAGCCAATGATCTGAAGGACCACGGCAGAACCCAGGCCGTGGTCGCCGTCGGCTGCATGGCCGAGCGCTACGGCAAGGACCTCGCCGAGGCCCTGCCCGAGGCGGACGGCGTCCTCGGATTCGACGACTACGCCGACATCTCAGACCGCCTCCAGACCATCCTCAACGGTGGCATCCACGCCTCGCACACCCCGCGCGACCGCAGAAAGCTCCTGCCGATCAGCCCGGCCGAGCGGCAGGACGCCGCAGTGGCCCTGCCAGGGCACGCGCAGGACGCCGCACCGGTCCCCGCGCCCGCGGACCTCCCCGAGGGCGTCGCACCGGTCTCCGGACCGCGGGCGCCGCTGCGCCGGCGGCTGGGCACCAGCCCCGTGGCCTCGGTGAAGCTCGCCTCGGGTTGCGACCGTCGCTGCTCGTTCTGCGCCATCCCGTCCTTCCGGGGCTCCTTCATCTCGCGGCGCCCCTCGGACGTGCTGGGGGAGACCCGCTGGCTGGCCGAGCAGGGCGTGAAGGAGGTCATGCTGGTCTCCGAGAACAACACCTCGTACGGCAAGGACCTCGGCGACATCCGGCTGCTGGAGACGCTGCTGCCGGAGCTCGCCGACGTCGAGGGGATCGAGCGGATCCGGGTCAGCTACCTGCAGCCCGCGGAGATGCGGCCGGGCCTCATCGACGTACTGACCTCGACCCCGAAGGTGGCGCCGTACTTCGACCTGTCCTTCCAGCACTCGTCTCCCACCGTGCTGCGGGCGATGCGGCGCTTCGGTGACACCGACCGCTTCCTGGAGCTTCTGGACACCATTCGCGGCAAGGCGCCGCAGGCCGGTGCGCGCTCCAACTTCATCGTGGGCTTCCCCGGCGAGACCGAGGAGGACCTGGCGGAGCTGGAACGCTTCCTCACCGGTGCCCGGCTCGACGCCATCGGCGTCTTCGGCTACTCCGACGAGGAGGGCACCGAGGCGGTCGGTTACGAGAACAAGCTGGACGCCGACGTCATCGCGGAGCGGCTCGCGCACATTTCGCAACTGGCCGAGGAGCTGACCTCGCAGCGTGCGGAGGAGCGCCTCGGGGAGACCCTGCAGGTGCTGGTCGAGTCCGTCGACCCCACCGAGGACGAGCCACGCGCGGTGGGGCGCGCGGCGCACCAGGCCCCCGAGACGGACGGCCAGGTCCTCTTCACCACACGCGAGGGTCTCGCGCCCGGCCGTATGGTCGAGGCAAAGGTGGTGGGCACCGAGGGAGTGGACCTGGTGGCCGAGTGTTCCGAGCTCGTGGAGGCGGCCAGATGACGGGAGCCCCGGCATCCGCGGCAGGCGGCTCCGGCGCGAAGCCGGTCCGCGGCGGCAAGCTGGGCAGTACGGCCGTCAACCAGGCCAGCCTGTGGAACATCGCCAATCTGCTCACCATGCTGCGTCTGGTGCTGGTGCCCGGCTTCGTGATGCTGCTGCTGCACAACGGCGGTTACGACCCGGTCTGGCGGTCGTTCGCCTGGGCGGCGTTCGCCGTCGCCATGATCACCGACCTGTTCGACGGTCATCTCGCGCGCACGTACAACCTGGTCACCGACTTCGGAAAGATCGCCGACCCGATCGCGGACAAGGCGATCATGGGCGCGGCGCTGATCTGCCTGTCGTACCTCGGTGATCTGCCCTGGTGGGTCACGGGTGTGATCCTCTTCCGCGAGATCGGCATCACTCTGATGCGGTTCTGGGTGATACGGCATGCGGTGATTCCGGCCAGTCGTGGCGGAAAGATGAAGACTCTGGCGCAGGGGACGGCTGTCGGGATGTACGTCCTGGCGCTGACCGGTCCACTTGCCACCCTTCGCTTCTGGGTGATGGCAGTGGCGGTCGTGCTGACGGTCGTCACCGGGCTCGACTATGTGCGCCAGGCCGTCGTACTGCGGCGCAAGGGGCTCGCGGCCGAGAAGGCCGCTGGAGCGAATGCCACCTCCGGGGCTGCCGCGGTGACCGCGGGTTCTGTGGGGGCCGCGGGCTCCGGGACGTCCGAGGGAGCTGCCGGTTCCGGGGGAGCCGGGGCGTCCACGCGGGCTGGCGGTTCCGGGGGAGGGGCGACCGAGGGGGCCGGCCCGGTCTCAGGCTCCCCGGGTGGCCGTGGGTCGGCGGAGGCCGAGCGGTGACTGCCGCGGCCCGGGTGCTGGAGCTGCTGGAGGAACGCGGTGAGACCCTTGCCGTCGCCGAATCGCTGACCGGCGGTCTGGTCGCGGCGGAGCTGACGTCCGTACCGGGTGCCTCCCACTCCTTCCGCGGGTCCGTGACGGCGTACGCAACGCCCCTGAAGAGGGAATTGCTGGGTGTGGACGGTGGCCTCCTGGCGGAACGCGGCGCAGTCGACCCGGAGGTGGCGCGACAGATGGCGGCAGGCGTGCGCCGGGTTCTCGGTACAGACTGGGGTATAGCCACCACCGGGGTCGCGGGCCCCGAGTCACAGGACGGCAAGCCCGTCGGCACGGTCTATGTTGCGGTGGCCGGGCCGGACGGCGCGGAGAATGTGGCCGCGCTGCGATTGAACGGCGGGCGTGCGGACATCCGTAGAGAGAGCGTACGGGGCGTGCTCGCATTGCTCTCCGCCGAACTCGGCAAGAATGCAAGCGCACAGGATACGGAACAGAACGGGGGGAATTGATGTTTGCAGCCCTGAGTGAACACGACATCGCTCCCCGCACGGCCGCGGCGCAAGGCGGTACGGTGGGGCGTGAAGGATGCGGCTACGCGGTCCGAGGAGGGAGCCACCGATGATTCTGCTCCGTCGCCTGCTTGGTGACGTGCTGCGTCGGCAGCGCCAGCGCCAAGGCCGTACTCTGCGCGAAGTCTCCTCGTCCGCCCGAGTCTCGCTCGGCTATCTCTCCGAGGTGGAGCGGGGGCAGAAGGAGGCATCCTCCGAACTGCTCTCCGCTATTTGCGACGCGCTTGACGTACGGATGTCCGAGCTCATGCGTGAAGTGAGCGATGAGCTGTCGCTGGCCGAACTGGCCGAGTCGGCAGCAGCCGGCGATCAGGTGCCTGTGCCGGTACGTCCCATGCTCAATTCCGTCTCCGTGACGTCGGTCGCAGGTGTGCCGACGGGACGGGTGACCATCAAGGCGCCCGCGGAAGCGGTGGATGTCGTCGCCGCCTGACCCGCGCGGTCCGGTGTGAATCGGAGCCCCGGTCGGCCCCTCCGGGGTAGGCCGGGGCTTACGCATGTCCTGGTGATCCCGGGCGTGCACAGGCCCCGGTCGATGGGGTTACGGGACAGCACGCAGGCAGCGGACGGTGGAGTGTGTCAGGGCGTTCCTGACTGACCGGATCGGGGTCACCGGTCTCCTCGATCCGGTCCCGCATGCGGCCGATCACCACCCCGAGGGCGCTTACCAGGGCCTTCACCGCGTCCACGTGAGCACGCCTGGATGTTCCAGGCGGAGAGCGCCTGAACCGTTCGGAGCGGCAGGTGCTTTGCCGTCGGCGCTTGTCAGGGCAACTGCATCCGCTCTGCCCTGAACGGGTCCCCTCCGCCGTGGCAAGCACTGAGCGTGCTTGCCGGGCCCCCGGCCGAGGCGGTGGGGCTCAGCGCTTCCGAGACGTCGTTCGCTCTGGATGCGGTATGGGCACTACCGGGTGAGACTGCGGAGAGAAGGGCGCCGACCGGCGGGATCGCACAGGGGTCGCGCATCGGGCCCTCCGCCGGGGAGTCTCCGGCAGAGGCAGGGCACAGCACGCTCGGGGAGTTCCAGGCGAGAGCGCACAACGGTATACGGCTGCGTACTGCGCGCCGGTGGTGCACCGGTGCGCCCTCCCGCCGCGCGAGCGGGCCGGACTAGGTTCGGCCGGAGGAGGCAGCCATGGTACGGCGATGGGTGCCGGCGCTCGTTCTCGGCGGGGCGTGGTGGTGGGCCGTGCTACGGCTCGTGCTGGAACCGGCCCACGCGGGGCTTGTCGAGGGTGCGGTGGCGGCGGGCGGATGGGGGTTGAGCCTGCTGCCCGTGCATGCGGCCGCGACCGCCGGGCCCGCGGGGGCCGGCGGGGCGAATGCGGACACGGGACGGTGGTCCGGTGTCCCGGTACGGTGCGCACGCTGGTGCTCCACTGCCGGAACGCGGTTCGCGGGTCGATGGTCCGGTGTCGCGACACGGGGCGCCGACCGGGCTCGGCGGACTACCAGGGCATGGCTACGCCGCCGTTCGGGCGGAGGATCTGGCCGGTCATGAAGGCCGACGCGTCGGAGGCGAGATACAGCAGGGTGTGGGCGACGTCCTCGGCCTCGCCGACCCGGCCGAGCGGGGACATCCGCGCCATCGTGGTCTCCGCCCGGTGTTGCAGGTCGGCGTCGTGGCGGGCGGTCATGGGTGTACGGATCCAGCCCGGGGCGACGGCGTTGACGCGGATCGAATAGGGTCCCAGCTCGGTCGCCAGGGTCTTCGTCAGCTGGACGGCCGCCGCTTTGGCCGCGCTGTAGCAGAGCAGGCCCGGGCTCGCGGCGTCGACCGCTCCCGAGGCCATGGTGATCAGCGAGCCGGGTGCGCCGCGCGCGATCATGCCGCGCGCCACTTCCTGGCAGGCGTACAGAACACCCTTGAAATTGACGGAGAGGACCCGGTCGAGGTCCTCGTCCGCTGTCTCCAGGACGCTGCTCGTGTGCATGATCCCGGCGACGGCAGCCAGTATGTCGAGGTCGCCCGCGGCGGCGACGGCGGCCCTGATCCGACTGCGGTCGGTGACATCGAGGGTGTGTACGTGGGATGTGCCACCTGCTTCGGCGATCAGGTCCCGGGTCTCCAGCAGGCCCTTCTCGTCGCGGTCCGCGCAGTGCACGGTGGCGCCCGCTGCCGCGAGCAGGACGGCTCCGGCGCGGCCGATGCCGCCGGCCGCGCCGGTGATGAACGCGGAGCGGCCCGTGAGGTCGTACGCGGAGAGGGACATGACCGGGACGGTACGACTGGATCTGACGTATCGTCAACTAATGTGTGGGGCCCGATTGGCAGCGTGGACACCAGTGGGCGGGTCGGGAGTCCTGGTCCGCCGTGCGGATGGGTGTGCCGCAACGCAGGCACGGCCGGCCGGTCCTGCCGTAGACCCAGAGCCGTTCGCGCGGACCGTGTCCGCGGAGTACGGCACCGGTGGTCGTGCGCATGGGGCGGTCACGGTTGGCTTCGAGGAGCTGCTTGGCCGTGGTGACGAGGCGGGCGGCGGTGGGGGCGGCCAGGTCGCCGACGGGGAGCCAGGGGGTGACACGGGCGAGGAAGCAGAGCTCGGCCTTGTAGACGTTTCCGATTCCGGCCAGATTGCGCTGGTCCAGGAGGGCCTCGCCGAGGGGGCGAGCGGGGTCGCTGAGAAGATTGCGCAGAGCGGTGTCGGGGTTCCAGTCGGGGCCCAGCAGATCGGGGCCGAGATGCCCGACCGCCTGATCCTCGTCGCGGGTGCGGAGGAGTTCGAGTACGGGGAGCCGGTAGCCGACGGCCGTGTGCTCCGTGTTGGCGAGGACGGCGCGGATCTGGTGGGTGGGGCCGCCGCGCCAGCGCTCACCCGGGGCGTAGACCCGCCAGGCGCCGTCCATCCGCAGGTGGCTGTGGAGGGTGAGGCCGCCCTCGAGGCGGGTGAGGAGATGTTTTCCGCGCGAAGCGACGTCCAGAACCGTCCTGCCGGTCAGGTCTGCGGTGGCGAACCGGGGGACGCGCAGGTCGGAGCGGGTGAGGATCCGGCCGGCCAGCGCGGTGCGCAGACGTCCGGCAGTCTGCAGGACGGTGTCTCCTTCGGGCATGCCTCCATGATGCGGGGTGCGGGACGGCGGGGCGCGAGGTGTGCGGCGGTTCAGGCGCGCAGGCGGAGTCCTCTCGGCGTGGCCAGGAAGCCGGCCACCTCCAATGTGCGGCCGAGATCAGAGGTCAGGGACGAGGCGCCGTTGGTGCGCTCCACCGTGACCGTGCCGAGCGCCCCTGCTCGGGCGGCGGCCGCCAGCGCCGCGGCCGCCGCGAGAAGCGTCGGATCCTCCGGATCGGTGGGCCAGGCCAGCAGCGTCTTGCCGCCGCGCTCCATGTACATCGTCAGCTCGCCGTCGACCAGCACCACCAGGGCGCCGGCCTTGCGGCCCGGCTTGTGCCCGGCGCCCTGCGGCGGCTCGGGCCAGGGCAGCGCCGCGCCGTAGGCATTGGCCGGGTCCGCCGCGGCGAGAACCAAGGCGTGGGGGGCGGCGCCCGGTTCCGCACGGTCGTGTGCGGTGGAAATGGCACGCAGCCGGTCGACTGCCCCGTCCATCGCGAACTGGGCCGCTCCCAGGCCCTCGACGACGTAGCCGCGCCGGGCCTGCCCGTTGTCCTCGAAGGCGGAGAGGACGCGGTACGTGGCGGAGAAGCCGCCCTCGGCACCCTCGGCCCGGACCGCGCCGCGGGTCACCACCCCGTGACGGTCGAGGAGGGTGCGGGCCAGGGCGTGCGCACGGTGCGTGGGGTCGGGTTCGATGGCGGGGAGCAGGGACCAGCGGCCCGAGACGGTCGGGGGGCCGGTGCGGGACGCGGGCCGGGCGGCGGCGGTGAGCGAGCCGTAACGCCCGCGCGGCACGCTCCGTTTGGCACGGTGGGCGGTCGACCCCGCGGTGCGACCGGAGCCGAGGAGCGAACGCAGCGGGGCGAGTGTGTCATTGGTGAGCCGGCCCGACCAGGCCAGGTCCCATACGGCGTCAGCCAGTTGCGGATCGGTGCAGTCCGGGTGCGTGGTGGCGCGGACCTGATCGGAGATCTGCCGGAAGAACAGTCCGTAGCCGCCGCTCAGGGCGGTCAGGACGGATTCGTGCAACGCGCTGAGTTCGAGCGGGTGCGGCGGCGGGAGGAGCAGAGGTGCGCTGTCGGCGAGGTAGAGGGAGAGCCAGCCGTCCTTTCCGGGAAGGGCACCCGCTCCGGCCCAGACGACCTCTCCGGTGGTGGTCAGTTCGTCCAGCAGCGCGGGGGTATAGCCCGTGACCCGGCTCGGCAGGATCAGCTTCTCCAGAGCCGACGCTGGGACCGGCGCGCCCTGCAACTGCTCGATGGCGCGGGCCAGTCCGTCGATTCCGCGCAGGCTGTTGTTGCCGAGGTGCTGCCACTGCGGAAGGAATCCGGCGAGGGCGGTCGGCGGTACCGGCTCCAACTCGTGGCGGAGCGCGGCGAGCGAGCGGCGGCGCAGTCGGCGCAGCACGGTCGCGTCGCACCACTCCTGACCGATGCCGGCGGGGTGGAACTCACCCTGCACGATCCTGCCGGTCGCGGCGAGCCGCTGCAGTGCGCCGTCCGTGACGGCAGTGCCGAGGCCGAAACGTGCGGCGGCCTCGGTGGAGGTGAACGGCCCGTGCGTACGGGCGTACCGGGCGAGGAGATCACTGAGGGGGTCCTTCACCGGTTCGGTGAAGGCCTCGGGCACGCCGACCGGGAGGGCGGTGCCCAGCGCATCGCGCAGCCGTCCCGCGTCCTCGATCGCGGCCCAGTGGTCCGCTCCGCCGATCCGGACCCGGATGGCCCGGCGGGCGGCGGAGAGCTCCGGAGCCCATGGTGGCCGGGCGCCGCGCTCGACCAACTCCGCTTCGGTGAGCGGGCCGAGAACGCGGAGGAGATCGGCCACCCCCTCGACGTCCTTGACCCGGCGGTCCTCGGTCAGCCACTGGAGCTCCTGCTCCAGCTCGGTCAGGACATCGGCGTCCAGCAGCTCGCGCAGCTCGGTCTGACCGAGGAGTTCGGCCAGGAGGTGGGAGTCGAGGGAGAGCGCGGCGGCCCGCCGCTCGGCGAGGGGCGAGTCGCCCTCGTACAGGAACTGGGCGACATAGCCGAACAGGAGCGAACGGGCGAACGGCGAGGGCTCCGGGGTGGTCACCTCGACCAGCCGGACCCGACGGGCTTCGAGGTCACCCATGAGTTCCGTGAGCCCGGGGACGTCGAAGACGTCCTGGAGGCATTCGCGGACCGCTTCCAGGACGATCGGGAACGACCCGAACTCGGAGGCGACCTGGAGCAGTTGCGCGGCGCGCTGCCGCTGTTGCCAGAGCGGGGTGCGCTTGCCGGGGCTGCGTCGCGGCAGCAACAGGGCCCGCGCCGCGCACTCGCGGAACCGTGAGGCGAACAACGCTGATCCGCCTACCTGGTCGGTGACGATCTGACCGATCTCACCCTGGTCGAAGGTCACGTCCCCGGCGCCGACGGGCGGCTGCTCGCTGTCGTACGAAGGGCCCGGCAGCGGTACCGGATCCCGGACAGGGTCCTGCGCCGCGTCCTGCACCGGATCGAAGTCCAGGAGATCCAGGCCCATCAGGTCCGCGTCGGGCAATCGCAGCACTATGCCGTCGTCGGCATGCATCACCTGGGCATCCATGCCGTACCGCTCGGCGAGGCGGGCGTTCAGCGCCAGCGCCCAGGGGGCGTGCACCTGCGCGCCGAACGGGGAGTGCACGACGACCCGCCAGTCACCCAGCTCGTCACGGAAACGCTCGACGAGGATGGTCCGGTCGTCCGGCACATGACCACAGGCGCGGCGCTGTTCGTCGATGTAGGACAAGGTGTTGTCGGCGGCCCAGGCGTCGAGACCGGCGGCGAGCAGGCGCTGCCGGGCATCCTGCGGAGACATCCCGCCGATTTCCCGGAGGAACGCACCCAGCGCACGTCCCAGCTCCAGCGGACGGCCCAGCTGGTCGCCCTTCCAGAACGGCAGCCGGCCCGGAACGCCGGGGGCGGGAGACACCAGGACCCGGTCGCGGGTGATGTCCTCGATCCGCCAGGACGTGGTGCCCAGCGTGAAGACGTCGCCGACCCTGGACTCGTACACCATCTCCTCGTCCAGCTCACCGACCCGGCCACCGCCCTTCTTGGGGTCGGCACCGGCAAGAAAGACCCCGAAGAGCCCACGGTCGGGGATGGTCCCCCCGGAGGTGACGGCGAGCCGCTGGGCACCGGGGCGGCCCGTGACCGTACCGGCCACCCGGTCCCAGACCACACGCGGGCGCAGTTCGGCGAAGGCGTCGGACGGATAGCGGCCGGCGAGCATGTCCAGCACGGCGGTGAACGCCGACTCGGGCAGGGACGCGAAGGGGGCGGCGCGGCGCGTCAACGCCAGCAGTTCGTCCACCCGCCAGCTGTCCAGGGCGACCATGGCGACGAGCTGCTGGGCCAGCACGTCCAGCGGGTTGGACGGGATACGGAGTGCCTCGATGGAGCCCTCGCGCATCCGCTCGGTGACCACGGCCGCCTGCACCAGATCGCCCCGGTACTTCGGGAAGACCACGCCGGTGGAGACCGCACCGACCTGATGCCCGGCCCGGCCGACCCGTTGCAGACCGGAGGCCACCGACGGCGGCGACTCCACCTGGATCACCAGATCGACCGCTCCCATGTCGATCCCCAGCTCCAGACTGGAGGTGGCGACCACGGCCGGCAGCCGCCCCGCCTTGAGATCCTCCTCGACCTGGGCACGCTGTTCCTTGGAGACCGAGCCGTGGTGGGCGCGGGCGAGCAGCGCGGGGGCGCCCTTCGCCGCGCCGGACTCGGCCATGATCTCGGCGGGGGAGTGGGCCTCGGCGATCGTCTCACCGGTGAGCCGCTCGTACGCGATCTCGTTGAGCCGGTTGCACAGCCGCTCCGCGAGGCGGCGGGAATTGGCGAAGACGATCGTGGAGCGATGCTCCTGGACGAGGTCGACGATGCGTTCCTCGACATGGGGCCAGATCGACGGCTTGTCCGCCTGGCCCGCCTGGTCGGTGTCGGTGGTGGGCGAGCCGCCGAGTTCGCCCAGATCCTCGACCGGCACGACCACCGACAGGTCGAACCGCTTGGTGGACGGTGGCTGGACGATCTCCACCTTCCGCTGCGGTGAGAGGAATCGCGCGACCTCGTCGACCGGACGCACCGTCGCCGACAGCCCGATCCGACGGGCGGGCCGCGGAAGCAGTTCGTCGAGACGCTCCAGCGATACGGCGAGGTGCGCGCCCCGCTTCGTACCCGCCACGGCATGCACCTCGTCGAGGATCACCGTCTCGATGCCGGACAGCGCCTCCCGGGCGGAGGAGGTCAGCATCAGGAACAGCGATTCGGGCGTGGTGATCAGGATGTCCGGCGGCCGGGTCGCCATCGAACGACGCTCGGCGGCGGGGGTGTCGCCGGAGCGGATTCCCACGCGGACCTCGGGCTCGGGCAGCCCCAGTCGCATCGACTCCTGGCGGATGCCGGTCAGCGGTGAGCGGAGATTGCGCTCGACATCGACCGCGAGGGCCTTGAGCGGCGACACGTACAGCACACGGCAGCGCTTCTTCGCCTCGGCGGGCGGCGGGACGGACGCCAGCCCGTCCAGCGCGGCGAGAAACGCGGCCAGGGTCTTGCCGGAGCCGGTGGGCGCGACGACCAGCACGTCCGAGCCCTCGCCGATCGCGCGCCAGGCGCCTTCCTGCGCGGCGGTGGGCGCGCTGAAGGCCCCCGCGAACCAGCCGCGGGTCGCGGGGGAGAACGAATCGAGCGCAGAGCCGACCATGTCCCCCATCGTGCACCCCGCCACTGACAACGGTGGTGACGGCCACCGTCGACCCCGTCCGGGGCCTGCGAGAATTCGCCCATGGGAGCCGGACCGGAGCCGGGATCGGGAGAGTGGGCGAGGTACTGGCAGCACGCGGAGCTGCCCGGCCTCGATCTGCTGCGTGCCCGGTACGTGCGCCACACCTTCCCGCGCCACAGCCACGAGGGTTACGTCCTCGGCACCATCACCCGCGGGGTGGAGGACGTCGGGCTGCCGGGCGGCACCGTCCACGCGGGCCCCGGAGTCGTCGTCATGATCAATCCGGAGGTGCCGCACACCGCCCGCGCGGGTGTTCCCGAGGGCTGGGTGTACGCCACGCTGTACCCGTCCGCGCGGGTGATCAACGACATCGCGGCCGATACGACGAGCCTGCGCGGCACGGTCGGTTTCGCCGAGACCGGCGTCGTGGACGCGTACGCGGCCCGGCTGATCGGTGAGGTCCACCGGGCCGCGGAGGAGGGCAACGCGCTCGCCGCCGACACCGTGCTGCGGGTCATGGTCGCGCGGCTGCTCAGCCGGCACGGCGGCGCGCTGCCCGCCCGCGTGCCCCGCTCGGCCGGTGCCCGCGACGCCGCGCGGGCCCGCGTGCTGCTGGAAGACCGGATGGCGCGGCCGCCCACGCTGACCGCGCTGGCCGCGGAACTCGGCACCAGTCCGTTCGCGCTGCTGAGAGCCTTCAAGAAGCAGTACGGGATGCCCCCGCACGCCTGGCTCACCGATGCCCGTGTGCGGGCCGCACGCCGGATGCTCGACAAGGGGAGGGCGCCCGCGGAGGCGGCCGCCGAGGTCGGCTTCACCGATCAGCCGCATCTCAATCGTCATTTCACCCGGATCGTGGGGGTGCCACCCGGCGCGTACCAGCGCGAACGTGCGAGAACGAACCAGCGCGAACGTGCAAGGACCTGGAACCAGCGCGAACGTGCAAGAACGTACAAGACCGGTCCGGATCTGCCCCCGTAACGTTCCGGTCGTGGCAGAACAGACAACATTTCCAGAGGGCGTCGGCAGAGCAGCCGGCCTGCCCCACGGGGGCCCGGCGCTCTCCGGGGCGCAGCCGGACGTGGCCGCGACGAAGTCGGACGCGGCCGTGGTGCGCGACGCACTCGGGGTCGGCATAGCCGTCGGACTCTCCGGTTTCGCGTTCGGCGTGACCTCGGCCGGCTCCGGACTGAGCCTGCTGCAGACCTGCGTGCTCAGCCTCGCCGTGTTCACCGGCGCCTCGCAGTTCGCCCTCGTGGGCGCTCTCGCCGCGGGCGGCAATCCGTACACCGCGGCGGCCGGGGCCTTCTTCCTCGGCGTACGCAACTCTTTCTACGGCCTGCGGCTGTCGCAGCTTCTCGCGCTTCCGCGCACGCTCCGCCCCTTTGCCGCCCAGTGGGTCATCGACGAGACCACCGCCGTCACACTGCCGCAGCCCACCCGGCGGGCCGCACGGATCGGTTTCGCCGTCACCGGACTCACCCTCTACGCCTTGTGGAACCTGACGACGCTGTTGGGGGCCCTCGGTGCCAAGGCGCTCGGCGACACCGACGCCTGGGGGCTGGACGCGGCGTCGCCCGCGGTCTTCCTCGCTCTGCTCGCGCCGATGCTCAAGACCACGACGGAGCGGATCACCGCCGCCGTCGCGGTCCTGCTCGCGCTCGGACTGCTGCCCGTACTGCCCGCAGGTGTCCCCGTCCTGCTGTCCGCACTCGCCGCACCCGCCGTCCTCTTCCTGGGCGGGCGCCGGAACGGAACGAACGGGAGCACGGCCACGACGCGGACGAACACGGCGGACTCGTCCACGGCGAAGACGACAACTGCGGACACGACAACTGCGGACACGACCGCGGCGGAGGCGAACCGATGAACGTCTGGATCGCCATCGCGCTGACCGCCGTCGGCTGCTACCTCGCCAAACTGCTCGGACTCCTGGTGCCCGCCGGTGTCCTGGAACGTCCGCTCGTACAGCGGCTCGCCGCGCTCCTGCCCGTGGCACTGCTGGCCGCCCTCACCGCGCAGCAGACGTTCGGAGCCGGCCAGCACCTGACGCTCGACGCCAGGGGCGCGGGGCTTGCCGCGGCCGCGCTCGCACTCGTCCTTCGCGCGCCCTTCCTCGTGGTCGTGGGGGCCGCCGTGGTCGTGACCGCGGGGGTACGCGCCCTCGGTTAGACACCGCGGTCGGGCTCGCGCTCCCCGTTTCGTCGCTCCCGGTCCCAGTCGAGACTGCGTCCATGGGCCCGCAGCGTCATGAGCGCCTTGAGCGTCACGATGGGGCGCCCCTCCAGAGCCGTTCCCGGCGCCCATTGCCGCCAGTTCACCGGCCAGCCGCCGTCCGCCTGCTGCTCGGCCGCGAGATGGTCGAGCGAGCGCTCCAGCTCCTCGTCGGTGAACCAGCGGCGGGCGAGCGAGTCGGGTGTACGGGCGTAGTCGTACGGGAAGTGCTGCTCGGCCGGTGCGTATCCGGCCGCCACCGGGTACTCCGCGCGCCGCTGCGGATCGAGCACGGCGAGCCGCTGGTCCCGCACCAGCCGGCCGAGCCGGTCGGCCGCAGCCTCCGCACGGGCCCGGTCCGGAGCGCCGTCCAGAAAGGCGATCGCCGCCTCGATCTCGTACGGATGCGACCGGTCCAGGGCGTCGATCGCGGCCCAGCAGAAATCGGTGGCCCGGAACAGCCAGGCATGCCACACCGCGTTGCGGTGCAGAAGCCCGACGACGGGGCCGGTGGCCAACAGCTCCGCGGGCGGATCGTCGAGGATCGGGATGAACGGCGCGGCCGGATAGCCGCGCTGCGACGGCAGGAGAGCGGGCAGAGCCCCCTCCTTGGTGGACACCTCGGTCAGGAAGCGGCAGATCCGCTCCACCCGGATCCCGCCGCAGCGGCCGATGGAATCGAGGACGTTGAGCGCGTGCGCGGTGTGCAGCGGCTGACTTACGGGGCCGCGCAGATCGGGTTCGAGCGCGTGTCCGTACCCGCCGTCCTCGTTCAGATAGGCGGCGAGCGCCGTTTCCACGGCATCCGCACTTCCTTCCAGGAAGTGATGGGCGAACCGCCGCTGTTCTAGGACACGGGCCGTGAGCCAAATGAACTGCTCGGCACGGTTGAGGGGACTTGTTCCGGTTCCAGCCATGGACCGACCGTAGGGCGGTAAGCGCTCTCGACAAGACGTAGCGGCCCGGCTGCACTCTCAGGAGCGGGATACTGAGGTCATGCGGTTGACGATTTTCTGGGAACGGATGGCGGACCACTTCGGCGCGGGTTACGCCGATTCCTTCGCGCGCGATCATGTGATGGCCGAACTGGGCGGACGGACGGTGCACCAGGCGCTGGCCGCGGGCTGGGACGCCAAGGATGTCTGGCGCGGTGTCTGTGCGGCGGTCGACATTCCCGCCGACAAGCGCTGATCCCGGCCGGTCCGGTCGCACCCGCCGACGAACGTCGGCCCCGGCCGGTCCGGTCGCATCCGCCGACAGGCGCTGATTTCCGGCTCGTCAGCGGTCGGACCTGTGCTGTTGTCCGGGGTGGGCCGCTGTCTGTCACTGTCGTAGGCGAGACTGGAGCCGTGTCACCGACAGACGAGACAGCCCAGACCCAGACGACTTTCCCCCAGCCCGCCCCGTCCGCCGCGCCGGCCGCGCCGTCCGGCAATGGGCCGACCCGTATGCCCGCATGGCTGCCGCGTGCCATGGTGCTCGCCCTGACGCTCTACGCCTGTTTCCAGCTCGGCAGCTGGGCGTTCGACCAGCTCATCGGGCTGCTGATCAACGTGCTGATCGCGTTCTTCCTGGCGCTCGCCATCGAGCCCGCGGTGAGCCGGATGGCGGCGCGCGGCATGCGCCGCGGCATGGCCACCTTCCTGGTCTTTCTTGCCGTACTGACAGCCGGCGCCGGTTTTGTCGTACTGCTCGGATCCATGCTCGCGGGCCAGATAGTCGACATGGTCGAGGAGTTCCCGAAGTATCTGGACTCGGTGATCAACTGGGTCAACCAGAACTTCCACACCGAGCTCTCCCGTGTCGAGGTCCAGGACAGCCTCCTGCACTCGGACTGGCTGCAGAAGTACGTCCAGAACAGTGCGACCGGGGTGCTCGACATCTCCACCACCGTGCTCGGAGGGTTGTTCCGTCTTCTGACGATCTTCCTGTTCTCGTTCTACTTCGCCGCCGACGGCCCCAGGCTGCGGCGTGCCCTGTGCTCCGTACTGCCGCCCGCCCGGCAGGCCGAGGTCCTGCGGGCCTGGGAGATCGCGGTCGACAAAACCGGTGGCTATCTCTACTCGCGCAGCCTGATGGCACTCATCTCCGGGATCGCGCACTACATCCTGCTGGTGATCCTCGGCGTTCCGTACGCGCCCGCGCTCGCCATCTGGGTCGGACTGGTCTCCCAGTTCATCCCCACGATCGGTACGTATCTCGCAGGCGCCCTGCCGATGCTGATCGCGTTCACTGTCGACCCCTGGTACGCCGTGTGGGTGCTCGGCTTCGTCGTGGTCTACCAGCAGTTCGAGAACTACGCGCTGCAGCCCAAGCTCACCGCCAAGACCGTCGACATCCATCCGGCGGTCGCCTTCGGATCGGTCATCGCGGGCACGGCGTTGATGGGCGCTGTGGGCGCGCTGATCGCGATTCCGGCCGTCGCCACGCTCCAGGCGTTCCTCGGTGCCTACGTGAAGCGGTACGACGTGACGGACGACCCGCGGGTGCACGGCCGCCACCAGCAGCAGCGCGGCGGGACGGTGCTCGCACGGCTGCGTCGCTCCCTGGGGGCCGCCGAGAGCGATGAGGCCCGGGGCGGGCCGGGCGGGGCCGGGACACCGGAGGAACCGGGGCGTGCCTGACCGCCTCGGTGGGCGGGGCCGCTTCAGCGGCTTCTCGTCGTGTCGGCCGACGAACCTCAAGCGTTTGTCATCGGAGGTCGAGGACGTGCTGGGCGATGAAGACCGCCTGGTGAGCGGCCACGTGCAGGGTCTCTCGTCCGGATCAGGCCGGATCCGGACGAGAGATCCCGGCTCGCGTCATGGGCGAGTGCGCGGCCGAGGGAGGGGGCCGCGGCGCTCGGTCTCACCGAGGTCAGCCCTGATCGGTGTCAAGGCAGGCACGTGGCTCGGTTGATCAGCGTTCAGCCGTTGCGACGAGGCGTCGCAGCGTGGCGTGGGCAGGTGGGCCCCAGGTGGGCTTGCCGCCGGGGCGGCCATGGATGCCGGCGTCTCCGACGAGGACGCCGACGAGGGCGCGCAGCACCGCCCAGCCGCGGGCGCGACGCAAGGTCGCGGGGTCCGGGGTCGGCTGGTAGGCCCCGTAGAAGCGATCGGCGGCGCCGTCCGGCAGCAGCGTCCAGGCGGAGGCGAGGTCGGTGGCCGGGGCGCCCGCTCAGAGGTCGCCGAAGTCGATCACGCCGCAGAAGGTGCCGTCCGTGGTGAGGATGTTGGCCGGATGCAGGTCGCCGTGGAGCCACAGCGCGGGCCCCGCCCAGGTGGGTGCGGTGGCGGCGTCTTCCCAGATGGCGCGGACGGCGTCCGGGTCGGGGATCAGCCCCAGCTCGGTGGCTGAGGCCAGCTGCTGGGCGAACGGCTCGGCGCAGTCGATCAGCGGACCCCCACGGCCGCGGCCGGTCGGCACCCCGTCGGGGGCAGGTCGGTGAAGAGCGTTGAGGAAAGCGGCCAAGGTGTCGGCCGCGTCCGCGGCGCGCGTGGCGGGGGCGCGGTCGGCGGGCTCGCCCGGCACCCACGTGGTGACGATCCAGGGTCGCGGAAACCGCTCGGAAGGCTCGCCGAGGCGCTGCGGGACGGGGACCGGCAAAGGAAGCTGCGGGGCGAGGGAGGGCAGCCAGGCATACTCCTTGCGTAGGAGCGCGTCCGCAGACAATGTCGCCCAGGGCAACCGGACGGCGAGGTCGTCGCCGAGCCACCACAGCTGGTTGTCCCAACCACGAGCGCCGAGCGTCAGGGGGTGATCGGCCAGGTCAGGGTGCTGGTCACGCAGAAGGTCCCGGACCAACTCCGCTGTGATCTCGATCTCGGTATGGGGCATGCGGAGCAACGGTAGCCGGAGAGTGGTCCACCGTTTGTGACGCCCAGGACTCCGTGCCGCTCAACTTTCGACTCGCACGAACTCACGTCATCAACCTTCGACGGCAGAGACCTCGGTGGCGCAGGGCAGGGACACTTGAGGGGCGGTTCGGTCCGGCGCGGTGCGCTTGACACTAAAATCGAACATCCATTCTTATGGGATTCCGGCCGGGTTTTCCCGGGCCCGACCGTGGAGTTGTCCACAGGCCGGGAGGACGTCGAGGCCCATTGTCAGTGGCAGGGGTTAGCGTCTTTGACGTGAAGCGATCGACTCAAGCAAATCGGGTGGAACCCATGGCAGGAACCGACCGCGAGAAGGCGCTGGACGCCGCACTCGCACAGATTGAACGGCAATTCGGCAAGGGCGCGGTGATGCGCCTCGGTGAGCGGCCGAACGAGCCGATCGAGGTGATCCCCACCGGGTCGACCGCCCTCGATGTGGCCCTCGGCGTCGGCGGACTGCCGCGCGGCCGTGTGGTGGAGGTGTACGGACCGGAGTCCTCCGGTAAGACGACGCTGACGCTGCACGCGGTGGCGAACGCGCAGAAGCTCGGCGGCTCGGTGGCCTTCATCGACGCGGAGCACGCCCTCGACCCCGAGTACGCGAAGAAGCTCGGCGTCGACATCGACAGCCTCATCCTGTCCCAGCCGGACAACGGTGAGCAGGCTCTCGAAATCGTGGACATGCTGGTTCGTTCCGGCGCCCTCGATCTGATCGTCATCGACTCCGTCGCGGCGCTCGTGCCGCGTGCGGAGATCGAGGGCGAGATGGGCGACTCGCACGTGGGCCTGCAGGCCCGCCTGATGAGCCAGGCACTCCGCAAGATCACCAGCGCGCTCAACCAGTCCAAGACCACCGCGATCTTCATCAACCAGCTCCGCGAGAAGATCGGTGTGATGTTCGGCTCGCCCGAGACCACGACCGGTGGCCGGGCGCTCAAGTTCTACGCCTCGGTGCGCCTCGACATCCGACGGATCGAGACGCTGAAGGACGGCACCGACGCCGTCGGCAACCGCACCCGTGTCAAGGTCGTGAAGAACAAGGTCGCGCCGCCCTTCAAGCAGGCAGAGTTCGACATCCTCTACGGCCAGGGCATCAGCCGCGAGGGTGGTCTGATCGACATGGGTGTGGAGCACGGCTTCGTCCGCAAGGCGGGCGCCTGGTACACGTACGAGGGCGACCAGCTCGGACAGGGCAAGGAGAACGCCCGCAACTTCCTCAAGGACAACCCCGATCTCGCCAACGAGATCGAGAAGAAGATCCTTGAGAAGCTCGGGGTCGGCGTCAGGCCGGATGCCGATGCCGGCGAACCCGGTGCGGATGCGGCGGGCGGCGCCGCGGCTCCGGCCGACAGCGCGAAGTCGGTGCCCGCTCCGGCCGGCAAGACCAAGCCGGCCAAGGCTGCGGCCAAGAGCTAGACCGTGACGCGTCGTACGGAATGGCCGGTCAGCGCCCATGACCATGGCGCCGGTACCGGTTCCGAATTCGCCGTCACGAGACACACGGCCGAGTCCGAAGGCGGGTACGAGCCGGAGGCCGGTCCAGCCCGTGGCACCGGCTCGGACGCCGGATTCGGTGAGGGGGCGGGGCATCGTGCCCGCTCCCGCTCCAGGAGCAGCGGCTCCCCTTCCTCGTCGAGGGCCGAGAAGGGGGAGCCGCGAGACCCGGTCGAACAGGCGCGCAACATCTGTCTGCGGCTGCTCACCGGGACGCCACGCACCCGAAAGCAACTCGCGGATGCCTTGCGCAAGCGGGAGATCCCGGATGAGGCGGCCGAAGAAGTGCTGTCGCGCTTCGAGGATGTCGGGTTGATCGACGATGCCGCTTTCGCGGACGCCTGGGTGGAGTCCCGCCATCACGGACGAGGGCTGGCGCGCCGCGCGCTCGTCCGTGAACTGCGTACCAAGGGGGTGGACTCCGCCGTCATCGACGAGGCGGTCGGACAGCTCGACTCCGAGCAGGAGGAGGAGACGGCCCGTGAGCTGGTCGCGCGCAAGCTGCGCTCCACTCGCGGCCTGGACCGGGACAAGCGGCTGCGCCGACTCGCGGGCATGCTCGCCCGCAAGGGATACGGGGAAGGCATGGCCCTGCGCGTGGTGCGGCAGGCGCTGGCGGAGGAGGGCGAGGACACCGAGGGCTTGGACGAGCCCTTCTGAACGGCGGCCCGTACCGCGCGATGAACGTGCGGGAACCATGACACGGGGCGGACGGGGCGGACGGGGTAAGTGGATCGTCCGGGTTCCTTCATGCCGACGAGGCGCGGGCGGGGGACAGCGGTGGGCGCATTGCCGGGCACGGCCAGTCGTGCAGGACCGGGGCCTGGGACCGGCGTGCGGGATCAGGGTCTGTCGTGTGGGACCGGAGCCTGTTGTTACGGGGATCGAGGTCGGTCGTACGGTTGTGGAGTTCGGCGTTGTGCATCCGCTCCCTCTCCGGCCCGCGGCTGAACCCGGGGCGGACGGCCCGGCGGCCGGCCCTGCGGGGTCGGGGACGGGGGCGTGACCGGACGATGGACGCAGTGTTCGCGGGAAGCGGCCCGCGCCGACCGCGTACGACAGGGCCCTTCGGCGTCGATCTCGGGAGCGGCAGGCGGATGAGGCGGTGGGAGACGGCCCGTGTCCGCTCCGGCCGGGGCGGACACGGGCCATCGGTGTTCAGTGCCGCGCGGACGCCGGGGCGCGCCGGAGGCCGACCGCCGCGACGACGGCGCCCAGCAGGCAGAGCACCCCGGTGACGGTGACGGCCGTGTGCACACCGTTCATGAAGGCCTGGCCACTGCCTTCCACGACGGCCGCCCGGAGCCCGGCCGACATGTCGGGCGAGACCGGCGCGACCCCCATCGCCACCGCGTCCTTGGCCTCCGCCATCCCGGCAGCCACCTCCGCCGGCACACCCGCCCCGGTCAACTCGCCGCTCAGTGTCGAGCCGACCCGGCTGCTGATCAGCGAGACCAGTACGGACGTGCCCAGTGCGCCACCGATCTGCAGAGCGGTGGCCTGGATGCCGCCCGCCACGCCGCCGTCCTCGACGGGTGCCTGGCCGACGATGGCGTCGGAGGAGGCGGACAGCACCATGCCGACGCCGAGGCCGAGCGCGACGAACGGCGGCCACATGGTGGCGTAGGAGGAGCCGGTGTCCCAGGTGAGCATGCCGAATGCGGCCGCGGCCTGGAGCAGCATGCCCAGCGGCATGGAGAGACGGGGTCCGAAGCGGGCGGTCAGGGCCGCACCCAGGGGAGAGGCCACCAGGGAGGCGAGGCTGAGCGGCAGCGTGCGCACACCGGCCTCGACGGGAGTGAAGCCCCGCACGTTCTGCAGGTACAGCATCACGAAGAAGATCAGGCCGAGCATCACGAAGAAGTTCAGCGCGGTGATGACCGTACCGGTGGTCAGCGCTCGGTTGCGGAACAGCCGCATCGGCAGCAGCGGGTGCTCGACCCGGTTCTCGTACCGGCCGAAGGCGGCCAGGATCAGCAAGCCCGCCGCGACGGACCCCAGAGTGCCCGCCGAGGACCAGCCCCAGGTCTCACCCTTGACGACGCCGAAGACCACGCACAGCAGCCCGAGCGCCAGCAGCACGACGCCGGGGACGTCGAAGCGGTGCCGGCGGCCGGTCGCGTTCTTGCTCTGCGGCAGCACAGCGGCGCTGACCAGGAGCGCGATCACGCCGATGGGGGCGTTGATGTAGAAGACGGATTCCCAGTCGATGTGCTCGATCAGCAGGCCGCCGACGATCGGGCCGAGCGCGGTCGAGACCGCCGAGACCATGGCCCAGATGCCCACGGCCATGCCGAACCTCCGCGGCGGGAAGACCGCGCGCAGCAGGCCGAGTGTGTTGGGCATCAGCAGGCCTCCGAAGAAGCCCTGTGCCGCACGGAAGGCGATGACGCCCTCGATCGAGCCCGACAGGCCGATGGCGACCGACGCGAGGGTGAACCCGACGACGCCGACCAGGTAGTAGGTGCGCCGTCCGAAGCGGTCGCCGAGCTTGCCGCCCAGGATCAGCGAGGCCGCCAGAGCGAGCAGATAGGCGTTGGTCACCCACTGCAGGTCGGCGGTCGACGCCTTGAGCGCGCGGCCGATCTCGGGGTTGGCGATCGCCACGACGGACGCGTCGAGCTGGACCATGAAGAGGCCGAAAGCGACCGCCAGGAGGGTCGGCCAGGGGTTGGAGCGTCTGCCCCGGCGCGGGCTCGCGTCCGGCGGTGACACGGCGGGCAGGGATGAGTGATCCACGGTGGTGGACGGCATGGAGGTGCCTTGTCTGTCGGGAGTGCTACGGGAATCAGAGCGGGAACAGAGAGCGCCGGGCCCCGGCCGCCGGTGCGTCCGGATTCGGACCTGTCTCCGGGCACAGGAGATTCCCGCGGGCACGGAGAAGGCCGTGCGCACGATCGGTCGTGTCCCCGATGGGGAATCGCGGGGGGCTACTCGGCGGCGGGCACGGGGCGCAGAAGGCACGTGAGCGATGTCAGCGCACCGACGGCCGACCCGAGAGCGTCCATCTCACCGTCGGTGAGGGACCGGAGGGCATGGGCGAGATGTGCGCCCTCAAGGCGTCGGACCTCGGCCAGCTCCCGCCGGGCCCTGGGGGTCGGATACAGGTGGGCGATCCGCTTGTCGCCGGTGTCCTGTCGGCGCTCCAGCAGTCCCTGCTCGGTGAGCTGGGAGACGAGCGCGCTGACGTTGTTCGGCCGCATCAGCAGCGCGTCGGCGGCCTCGCGCACGGTGGCGCCCTCCTGCTGCGACACGAAGCGCAGCAGCGCGAGCTGTCCCTCGGGCGGCTTGGGCCGCTCGAAGTCCTGGGCGATCCGCCGGTCGAGAGCCCGGTTCAGCGCGGGCAGGCACGCCGCGAGCGCAGAGGCCACACGGTCGAGATCCTGGACGGACGCGCGGGAAGCGGACATGGTCCGACATATTAATCTGAAGATATAGCTATGTCAAAGGATGTATCGGGGGGTGCCTGCGTGTGCGGTGCACCCGTGCCGACGGACGGGGTCCTGCTCCCGTGCCCGGTACGCCGCCCACGGAGGCTCACCGGCCGGCGTACCGGGTGGCGCCGGGCGGCTTCCGCCGGCCCCGCGGCGGGGGCCGGCGGGGTCGACGGAAGCCGCTGAGGGGCTGACGCCCGGATCAGACTTCGGCCGTGGCCTGCTCGGGTGCGGCGGCCCTGTTCCCGCCGTCGGTGCTCGACATGGCGCGGGCGGCCGGGATGACACTCGCGAAGACTGCGGCGACCAGTGCGATGCCGCAGCCGATGATCAGGCCCGTGCGGAAGCCGTTCTCGGAGGTGAAGGTGTGACCGCCCATGGTGACCGTCAGCTGGGAAAGGACCACGCCCATCACGGCGGCGCCGACCGAGGTGCCCAGTGAACGCATGAGGGTGTTGAACCCGTTGGCGGCGGCAGTCTCGGAGAGCGGCACCGAGCTCATGATCAGTGCGGGCATCGAACCGTAGGCGAGGCCCACTCCGCTGTTGATGACCATGAGGGCCAGCATGAGGCCCCACGCGGAGCCCATGAGCATCAGTGACAGGCCGTACCCGACGGCCAGCACCAGGACACCGCAGATCAGGGTGAACTTCGGGCCGCGGGCGTCGGTGAGCTTCCCGCCGAACGGCGAGACGATCATCATCATGACGCCGCCGGGCGCCATCCACAGGCCGGCGGCGAGCATCGACTGGCCCAGGCCGTAGCCGGTGGCCTCCGGGAACTGGAGCAGCTGCGGCACGACCAGCATGCTCGCGTACATCCCGAAGCCGACGAAGATCGAGGCGACATTGGTGAGCAGCACCCGGGGGCGGGCCGTGGTGCGCAGGTCGATCAGCGGCTCCCGAGTGCGCAGTTCCCAGGCGCCCCAGGCCAGCAGGATCACGACGGCGGCGGCGAACAGTCCGAGGGTGGTCGCCGAACCCCAGCCCCAGTTGGCGCCCTTCGACACGGCTAGCAGCAGGCAGATCAGTCCCGCGCCGAGGCCGACCGCGCCGAGGGCGTCGAAGCGCTGGCCCTTGGCGCCGGGCGGGACATCGGGGATGAGGAACCAGATCGCCGCGGCGATCAGCGCGGCCAGGACGGTGGACCCCCAGAACAGCGCGCGCCAGTTGGCGTACTGGGCGACCGCCGCGGCGATCGGCAGGCCGAGCCCGCCCCCGATGCCCATGGAGGCGCTCACCAGCGCGATGGAGGAGCTGAGCTTCTCCGCCGGGACCACGTCGCGCAGCAGGGCGATGCCCAGGGGCACCATGCCCATGCCCATGCCTTGCAGCCCGCGCCCGATGATCATGGGCACGACGGAGGAGGCGAGGGCGCAGACCAGTGAGCCGGCCACGAGCGGTACGGAGCACGCGAGAAGCATGCGGCGCTTGCCGATCAGGTCGCCGAGGCGCCCGGAGATCGGTACGCAGATCGCCCCTGCCAGCAGGGTGACGGTGATCACCCATGCCGCGTTCGACGGGGTGGTGTGCAGGATCTCGGGCAGCTCCGCGATGAGCGGCGTGACCAGCGTCTGCATGATCGCGGCAGTGATGCCGGCGAGGGCCAGCGTGGCGACCACACCGCCGGTGCGGGCCGTGGGCTGGGGGGCGTCCATTCGGGACTCCAGAAGGTGAGGGGGCCGCCGGGCATCTTTCGCTCGCCCGGAGCCATAAGTAAACATCTGCTTACATAGACGCTAGGGCAGGTGCGGGAGCTAGGTCAACATCTGTTTACCCACGGCGTGGGCGGTACCGTTCGAGCAGAGAGAGGACAGCCATGAAAGCCAGCAGTTCCCAGGCAGGTCCCGCGCCCCTGACGCCGACGGACAACAGCCCGCCGCCATCCCGGCGGGGTGCCGCTGCCAGGACCCGTGGGCTTCTGCTCGACTCGGCCCGCCGCCGCTTCGCGTACGACGGGTACGCGGCCACCACCGTGCGTGACATCGCCGATGACGCCGGCGTCAACGTCGCGCTCATCAACCGCTACTTCCGGTCCAAGGAAGGCCTCTTCGAAGCCTGTCTGAAGGCGGTCATCGACGAACTCGTCCACGCGGCCCGCACGGTGGCCGACCTGGAACAGATCCCGGAGATCATCGTCAGCCACACCGCGGGCGTGCTCGCCGTGGACGGTCCCAGGGACGCCCTTCTCCTGCTGCTGCGCTCCTCCGGCGACGAGCGCACCGAGCAGATGCGCACCGGCCTGTTGCGCACATTCAGCGAACGGCTCGCCGCGGCGGCCGGTTGGCGGCCGGACGACCCCACCGGCGACCAACTGCTCCTGCGCGCCCAACTCGTGCTGTCCGTGGCCTTCGGTATCACGGTGCTGCGCGCCTCTCCGGGGCTGGAGCCGCTCGGATCGGCCACCGAGCAGGACCTCACCGGTCCGCTGCGCGATCTGGTCGAAGCGCTGCTCACCCGCCACTGAGACGAGGCGTCGCGGCCGGTCACCGGCCGCGCCCCCGCCCTCGCACGCCCTCGTCGATCGCGGGACCCGGCGGTGCGTGGCTGTCGTGGGGCGGGTCACTGCCCGGCGCGGGCGGCGCGTTCGATGGTGGCATCGATCAGGGCGAGCGCCTCGTCGGCCGTACGTCCGGGCTGCCGGTTCCACAGCCCGATCAGCCCGGTCCAGCCCCGTGAGCGGAGCTCGGCGACGAGCCAGGCGCCGGCCCGGTCCACGGTGTCGAGGGAGCCGTAACCCAGGCGGTGTGCGGTCAGCATGGCCCCGCAGACGCACCGGGCGCCGCGGGCGTTGCGGAGTCGGTACGGGGTGTTCTGCCAGCCCCACTCGGTCAGGATCCGCCGTGCGTGGGCGAGGTGGGTGGAGGGCCGCACCTCGGGCTGCCCGACGCGCCGCCAGGAGTGGAGCCGGTCGGGGAGGATCGCGCCCAGCCGACCGGGAAGGGGCCGTTCGCGCGGTGCGGCGGCAGGCAGAGCACGCACGGATTCGGCGATGAGCTGATCGACGGGTACGGACAGCAGGTCGCGCCAGTCGGCGGGTTGACGGCCCGGCAGCTGATCCGCGGTGCCGGGGGAGACGGGGCGTACGGGTTCGGCGGCGGTGAGATCCCAACCGGTGACGATCTGCTGCCATGCACCGGTGTCGTGCAGGCGGGCGACCCGGTCGTCGAGCCGGTCGGGAGTCAGGGTGGGCATCGGCATGGGTGCGAGCTCTCCGTCACGTCGGTCCTTGGCGTTGAGCCGAATGTCCGTCGGTTACGGGGATCGCTCCACCGGAGCGTGGCGTTCGGGTGTGTCGCCGCGGGTTCGGGGACCGGCGAGCGGCGCGAAGGGCGGCGCGGCACGGTGCCGGGGCATGCGAGCCCGGCATATCCGGACGAGAGGCACCGGCCGGCGCGAAGGGCGGCGGGGAGCGGTTCCGCACCGCACGGAGCCCGGAGTCACCGGGAACACGGAGCGGGGGACCTGCCGACCGGCTGTATGACCGCCCGCGGAGCGGGCGAGCGCCCCGGATCAGGAGGGCGAGTCCCGGTCCGGGCACGTACGGATCCGGAGAGGGCACCTCCGAGGTGGGACGTCCCGCCCCGGACCCCTCCCTCACGCCTCGACGGGAAGTCCCGCCGCGCGCCACGCCTGGAATCCGCCGATCAGATCCGTCGCCCGGTGCAGTCCCAACTGACGCAGGGACGCCACGGCCAGGCTCGACGCGTAGCCCTCGTTGCAGACGACCACGATGCGCAGATCGTGGCTCACCGCCTCCGGAGCCCGATGGCTGCCCTGTGGATCGAGGCGCCACTCCAGTTCATTGCGCTCGACGACGAGCGCCCCCGGAATGAGTCCGTCCCGTTCTCGCAGCTCCGCGTAGCGTATGTCCACGAGCAGCGCACCGTCCGCGGCGGCGGCGGTCGCCTCCTGAGGTCCGACCCGGACGAACCCCGCCCGGACCCGTTCCAGCAGTTCGTCGATCCCCACCGGTCCCGGACCGCTCCCACGGTTGTCGCTCACTGCCAGTCCTCCGGGCGTTCGACCTGTTCGAGGCGGAGCACCGCACCGGTACGGCTGTAGCGCCGGATCCGAGGCAGCGGCGGGTAGTACGCGTGGACGGATACGGCGTGCTCGGTGCCGGACTCGTTCAGCACCTCGTGGACGTGGTGGCGGCCGAACGCCCTGCCCTGCCCGGTGGCCAAGTGCCGGGAACGGTCGATGCCTTCGGTGAGTTCGAGGGTCTTCCAGCCGTCGGTGGGCAGCCGGGCGGCGAGCGACAGCTCCTTGAGGGCGCCGGCCGCGGTGGTGAAGGCGCCGATCGAGTCGGCGTGGTCGTGCCAGCCGGTGCCGCTGCCGGGCGGCCAGCCGATCAGCCAGACCTCGCTGCCGCCGGGCCCTTCGAGCGGGATCCAGGTGCGGCCCTCGGGATCGAGCGGGAGCGCGGCGACGATCTCGGTGTCGGCGGCGACGCGGCGGACGAATTCGAGCAGCTCCGCGGCCGACGGGCCGGAGCCACGAGCGCGTCCGGATGCGGGTGCGGGCGTGCGTACAGAGGGTGACGAAGGGGCAGACACAGAGACCGTCCTGGGAGTTCGCGCGGATGCCCGGCCGTACGGTGGAGCGCACGGCGGGGCAGGGAGAGCGATTCAGCAGGACGGGCGACACACGCAGCCCGCATAGCGGACGAGGTCCATATGGACCCTCCGCCACAGGCGCACATCGGTGTCGGTCACGTTCCGGAGTACACCATGCGCGCCCGCGACGGTCAATTGATGCCCGCAGTCTGGTCCGGGCGTACGGAGCCGCGCGCCGGTCCGCCGCGCACCGTGTCCGCCGCCGCGAAGAGCTCCCGGGGCCGGACCCCGCCGAACGACGCCACGAGATGACCGTCCGGCCTGATCAGCAGCACGGTGTGGGCCGCCGCCCCCGGATAGCTCTCGGTCACCAGCAGTTCGCCCTTCACCGGCATCGCGTCGACGGCCGCGACCAGACGGGGCATGACACCCGCGCTCATCCAGTGACGCCGGTCCCACACCCCCGTGCCGGGCGCCACCAGGACCACCAGCAGGTGCCCCTGCCCCAGCCGCTCGCGCAACCGCACGGTCGTGCCGTCGGGTGCGGTCACCCGTACATCGGCGACCGGCGCACCAGGGGGCGTATCCACGGACGTGTGCGCCTCGGCGCGTGGGGGCGCAAGGGGCGAGTGCGAGTACGAGGGGGGCGCACCGAGCGGGCCCCGGCCCAGATGTCCGTCGGTGAGCAGCGAGTCGTGCCCCCGTGCGCTCCCCGGGACCAGGGTCCGCAGACCGCCGCCGCCGCGCAGTATCGGCAGCGACTGGTCCGCGGCGCGCAGCCGCGCGGCGACGGCCGCCCGGCGCTCCGCCTGGTAACTGTCCAGCAGTACGTCCGAGGCGCCGTGGTGCCAGGCCTGGCCCAGCTTCCAGGCCAGGTTCTCGGCGTCCCGCAGTCCTTCGTCGAGCCCCTGGGTGCCCAGGGCGCCCAGCAGATGGGCGGCGTCCCCGGCCAGGAAGGCCCGGTCGACCCGCCAGCGCAGGGCGAGCCGGTGGTGCAGCGTGTACACGCCCGTGTCCAGCAGTTCGTACGGCGGTGTCTCGCCGCACCAGCCCGCCAGGGTGTCCCGGATCCGGGTGATCAGGGCATCCGGAGTGACGAGCTCGCCGCGCGGCGGCAGCAGCCAGTCCAGCCGCCAGGCACCGTCCGGCAGCGGTCGTGCGGTCACCTCGGCGCCCCCGGTGCGCCAGGGCGGCAGCCGGTGCAGCACGGCCTGCCCCGGCCAGGGAAGCTCGGTGCGCAGTGCCGCGACGGCATGCCGCTCCACCGCCGTCCTGCCGGGGAAGCGGATGTCGAGGAGCTTGCGCACGGTGGACCTGGCACCGTCGCAGCCCACCAGGTAACTCCCGTGCCACCAGGTCGCGTTCGGCTCCCTGGTGCGGACCGTGACCCCGGTCGCGTCCTGCTCCAGCGTGTCGATCCGGCTGTACGGGGCAACCCGCACCAGCTCCTGTGCGGCCACCGCGTCCCGCAGCCCGCGCGTCAGGACGTGCTGCGGCAGATGGATGGGGGCCAGCAACGGATCTCCCTCGGGAGAGTCCTCGCCGAGTTGCAGCTCGCGCACCAACTGCCTGCGCCGCACGGACCGCCAGCCGGACCACCGGATGCTCTCGTGGTGGAGCGCCTTGCAGCCGAGCCGCTCCACCAGGGCCGCGGTGTCCTCGCGCAGCACCACCGTGCGGGCCGGACGCGTCTCGTCCTTGGCCGGGTCCTCGTCGAGAAGGACGGAGGGAACGCCCTGTGTCGCGAGGGCGAGCGACAGCGTCAGGCCGACGGGCCCGGCGCCGACGACGATCACCGGGTCCACGGGGCGGCTCCTCGGATCCGTGCGAACGACGCCGAGGACGCGGACGAAGGGAGCCGGCGGCTCGAAAGAGGGGTGGGCGGCGGAGGAAGTGTGGCGGCGGGGGCAGGGGGCGCGATCACAGAACGTATGCAACCTACTGCCGGTGCCTGCGTCAAGCGACACCGGAAGGCGGCGAGGGGCGGTGGCGGATGTGCCACCGCCCCTCGGGCGCAGATCGACGAGCCGTCAGACGGCGCGTCCGTCATCTATGACGAGCGACGGCGTACCGATGGTCTCCGGTGCGCCCCCGGGCGCGGTGCCGGCCGGGGAACCCTTGCTCTTCCTGCTGCGCCGGAGCCACCGCTCCAGCCAGCTCGCGAACGACGTGAGCGCGAAGTTCAGCATGAGGAAGATCAGAGCCACGATGGTGAAGCACGCGATGGTGTTCGCGCCGTAGTTCGCACTCATCGGACGGATCGAGGCCAGCAGCTCGGGGAAGGTCATCATGGCGCCACCGAGCGCGGTGTCCTTCACGATGACCACGAGCTGGCTGACGATCGCCGGCAGCATGGCCGTCACCGCCTGCGGCAGCAGCACGGACAGCATGATCTGGCTCTTGCGCATGCCGAGCGCCTTGGCCGCCTCCGCCTGGCCCTTCGGCAGGGACTCGATTCCGGCCCGCACGATCTCGGCGAGCACCGAGAAGTTGTACAGCACCAGTCCGGTCACCACGGCGTACAGCGGACGCACATCGGTGTCGATGGTGGTGTACTCCGCGTACACCGCGTTCGCGGTGATCATCAGGATCAGTACCGGGACGGCGCGGAAGAGCTCCACGACGAAGCCCGCCGGCATCCGCACCCAGCGGTGGTCCGAGAGCCTGCCGATCCCGAACAGGGCGCCCAGTGGCAGTGCGATGATCAGGGCGAAGAACGCTGCCTTGAGCGTGTTCTGGAGGCCCGGCCAGATGTACGTCTCCCAGGGCTGGGAGCTGGTGAAGAAGGGCTTCCACTTGATCCAGTCGAGCTGGTGCTTGGAAGCGAGGCCGTCGTAGACCCACCACACCACCGCCGCGGCGCACAGGACGAACAGCACCGTGTACAGGATGTTGCGCCGCTTGGCGCGCGGTCCCTGGGCGTCGTAGAGGACGGAACTCATCGCTTCACCGCCACCTTCTTGCTCACCCAGCCGAGGATCAGGCCGGTCGGGAGGGTCAGAACGACGAATCCGAACGCGAAGACGGCGGAGATGAGCATCAGTTGGGCCTCGGCCTCGATCATGTCCTTCATCAGGTACGAGGCTTCGGCGACGCCGATCGCGGAGGCGACCGTGGTGTTCTTCGTCAACGCGATCAGCACGTTGGACAACGGGTTTACCACCGCACGGAACGCCTGCGGGAGGACGACCAGCCGCAGTACCTGTGTGAAGCTCAGCCCGAGCGCACGCGCCGCCTCCGCCTGGCCGACCGGGACGGTGTTGATGCCGGAGCGCAGTGCCTCGCACACGAAGGCGGCGGTGTAGGCGACCAGGGCGAGCACCGCCAGCCGGAAGTTGATGTCAGCGAAATCGCTGGCACCGAGGCTGACGCTCAGAGTCTGGAACAGACCCAGCGACGAGAACACCATGATCACGGTCAGCGGAATGCTCCGGACCACGTTCACGTACGCGGTGGAGAAGCCGCGCATCAGGGGGACCGGGCTGACCTTCATGCCGGCCAGTAGCGTTCCCCATATGAGGGAGCCGAGGGCGGAGTAGACGGTGAGCTGCACCGTCACCCAGAAGGCCCCCAGCAGGTCGTAACCTTCAAGAAAGTCGAACACGATCTCCCGCGCTTCCGCGTGTCGGAGGGCACGGCGCGCCGCCGCTCAAGGACGGCGCGCCCGGTCAGCCCTGCTTCACTTGACGACGTTGCCGATCTTCGGGGCGGGCTCGTACTTGTAGTTCGCCGGGCCGAAGTTGGCCTTCACGGCCTTGTCCCAGGAACCGTCCGAGACCATCTTGGTGAGCGCGTCGTCGATCTTCTTCTTGAGATCGGCGTCACCCTTCTTCAGGCCGATGCCGTAGTTCTCGTTGGTCATCTTGAAGCCGGCCAGCTTGAACTTGCCCTGGAACTCCTTCTGCGCCGCGAAGCCGGCCAGGATGGAGTCGTCGGTGGTCAGCGCGTCGACGGCCTTGTTCTCCAGGCCTGTCAGACACTCCGAGTAGCCGCCGTACTCCAGGAGCTGCGCCTTCGGCGCCAGCTTGTCATGGACGTTCTTCGCCGAGGTCGACCCGGCGACCGAACACAGCTTCTTGTTGTTCAGGTCCTCCGGCGACTTGAACGAGTTGTCGTCGGCACGGACGAGGATGTCCTGGTGCGCCAGCAGGTACGGGCCCGCGAAGTCGACCTTCTGCAGCCGCTCGTCGTTGATCGAGTAGGAGGCGGCGATGAACTTCACGTCACCGCGCTCGATCGCCGTCTCGCGGTCGGCGCTCTTGGTCTCCTTGAAGACGATGTCCTTGGCGTCGTAGCCGAGTTCCTTGGCGACGTACGTGGCGACATCGACGTCGAAGCCGGTGTACTTGCCATCGGGGGTCTTCAGGCCGATGCCCGGCTGGTCGATCTTGATGCCGATGGTGATCTTCTTGCCGCCGCCCGCACTGTCCGAGCCGCCGTCCTTCTTGTCGGAACCACAGGCGGTGGCGGTCAGGGCGAGGGCGAGCACGGCGGCCGAGGCGGCGGTGACCTTACGAAGCTGCATGATGAATTTCCCTAGAGTTGACGCGATGTGAGTGATCAGCCGGTGCGGGAACCGGTGGTGAAGGCTCCATCAGTGGTGAAGGATCTTCGACAGGAAGTCCTTGGCCCGGTCACTGCGCGGGTTGCTGAAGAACTGGTCGGGCGTGGCTTCTTCGACGATCTTTCCGTCCGCCATGAAGACGACGCGGTTCGCGGCCGAGCGCGCGAAGCCCATCTCATGGGTGACGACGACCATCGTCATGCCGTCCCGGGCGAGCTGCTGCATGACGTCCAGCACTTCGTTGATCATCTCCGGGTCGAGCGCGGAGGTCGGCTCGTCGAAGAGGATCACCTTCGGGTCCATCGCCAACGCCCGCGCGATGGCCACGCGTTGCTGCTGACCGCCGGAGAGCTGGGCGGGGTACTTGTCGGCCTGCGTGGCCACGCCCACGCGGTCCAGCAGCGAGCGGGCCTTGTCCTCGGCCGCCTTCTTGTCCGTCCTGCGGACCTTGAGCTGGCCCAGCATCACGTTTTCGAGCACCGTCTTGTGCGCGAAGAGATTGAACGACTGGAAGACCATGCCGACATCGGCGCGCAGCCTGGCCAGCTCCCTGCCCTCCTCGGGCAGCGGCTTGCCGTCGATCGAGATGTCGCCCGAGTCGATCGTCTCCAAGCGGTTGATCGTGCGGCACAGCGTGGACTTCCCGGACCCGGAGGGCCCGATGACGACCACGACCTCGCCACGGGCGATGGTCAGGTCGATGTCCTGGAGCACATGCAGCGCGCCGAAGTGCTTGTTGACGTTGCTCAGTACGACAAGGTCGTTCGCCGCGGGTGCGGCGTCCTCGGCGCCCTTGGTCACTGAAACTCCGCTCATCGGCTTCTTGCTCCGTCCTCCTCGGTTGGGAAGGACCCTAGGACGCGGTGAGATCAGCGTCATCACATCTGAGCGAGAATTGAGGATAACGATCCGGCGGCACTCGGACACACCGTGTGAACAGGGCGACAGGCGGTGCGCCCCGGGCGTACCGGGTGCATAACGGATGGCTCGATGCGAGGGGCGGGCCCTTGACTGACGTACCGGTCATCGGAGTGGATGCCCTGGTACGCCATGACGTGAAACACCTCGGTACGGGGAAGTGACGAGAGGTGTACGAAGGCGTACAGGAGACCGCACCGGCACCCCGTCCACGGGAACCGGCATCGAACCATCGGAAGGGGGGGGCATGAGACTGCTGCTCGTCGAGGACGACAACCATGTGGCGGCCGCCCTCTCCGCGGTCCTCACCCGGCACGGCTTCCGGGTCGTGCATGCCCGTAGCGGCGAGGAGGCGCTGCAGGCGCTGCTGCCCGCGGACACGGAGCCCTTCGGCGTCGTGCTCCTCGACCTCGGCCTGCCCGACCAGGACGGCTACGAGGTGTGCGGGAAGATCCGCAAGCGCACCTCCACCCCGGTGATCATGGTGACCGCGCGTGCCGATGTCCGGTCGCGGATCCACGGCCTCAATCTCGGGGCCGACGACTACGTGGTCAAGCCGTACGACACCGGCGAGCTCCTCGCCCGCATCCATGCCGTCAGCCGCCGCAAACCGGCCGGCGAGGACACCGTGCCCACACCCGTCGCAGCCCTTCGGCTCGGGCACGTCCGGATCGAGCTGCCGACCCGGCGAGTCAGTGTCGACGGCTGCGAAGTCCAGCTCACCCGCAAGGAGTTCGACCTGCTCGCGCTGCTCGCCCAGCGCCCCGGGGTGGTCTTCCGCCGGGAGCAGATCATCAGTGAGGTGTGGCGCACGAGCTGGGAGGGAACGGGGCGCACCCTCGAAGTGCACGTCGCGTCCCTGCGTTCCAAACTGCGGCTGCCCGCACTGATCGAGACGGTGCGCGGGGTCGGCTACCGCCTCGTCGCCCCGTCCGCGTAGAGGCGTACGTCCCAGGTGCGCACCCGGCTGCTACCCCTGCTCATCATCCTCATGGCGAGCGTGCTGCTCGCCCTCGGCTTCCCGCTGGCCGTCAGCGTGGCCGGTGCTCAGCAGCAGCGCGTCGTCATCGACCGCATCGACGACACGGCACGCTTCGCCGCGCTCGCCCAGTTCATCGCCGAACGGACCCCCGGCTACGACGAGCGCCGCCGCATCCTGCGCAGCGAACTGGACACCTACGCCTCGGTGTACGGCATCCGCGCCGGTGTCTTCTACCGGGACGACAGCGCCATGGCGAAGGCCCCGGCCACCTGGCAGCTGCCGATCGAGGGGGAGGGGAGGGAGGCCTTCAAGGAGGCGCTCCTCGGGCGTCGCAGCCACGATCCGCCGCAGGTCTGGCCCTGGCAGCGGGGCAGGGTCGTCGTCGCCTCGCCCGTCGTGCGGGACGGCGATGTGGTCGCCGTCGTGGTCATCGACTCGCCCACCACCGAGATGCGCACGCGCGCGCTGCGCGGCTGGCTGCTCATCGCGGCCGGCGAAGTGGTAGCGATGCTGGTGGCGGTCGGCGCCGCGATCCGGCTCACCGGCTGGGTGCTGCTGCCCGTACGGACCCTGGACGCGGCCACCCACGACATCGCCAGTGGCCGGATGCGATCCCGGGTCGCGGCCTCCGGAGGGCCGCCGGAACTCAGGCGCCTGGCCCGCTCGTTCAACGAGATGGCCGACAATGTCGAGAACGTGCTGGAGCAGCAGCGCGCCTTTGTCGCCGACGCCTCGCACCAGCTGCGCAACCCCCTGGCCGCCCTGCTGCTCCGCATCGAGCTCCTCGCGCTCGAACTCCCCGAGGGCAACGAGGAGATCGCCTCCGTGCGCACGGAGGGCAAGCGCCTCGCACAGGTCCTGGACGACCTGCTCGATCTGGCGCTGGCCGAGCACGCGGGGGCCGACCTGCAGCTCACGGACATAGGTGCCCTCACCGCGGAACGCGTCGCCTCCTGGCGGCCGGTGGCCGAGGAGAGGGGGGTGGCGCTCAGGGCGGACGGTTCAGCCGCCGTGACGGCCTGGGCGGACCCCATCGCGCTGTCGAGCGCCCTCGACGCCATCATCGACAACGCCCTGAAGTTCACCCCGGCCGACGAGGAGGTCCGCGTCACGGTCGCCTCCGGCCGCGACGACGTCACGGTCGTCGTCGCCGACCGCGGACCGGGCCTCACCGCACAGGAGATGGAACGCGTCGGCGACCGCTTCTGGCGCAGCACCCGGCACCAGAACGTGCAGGGTTCCGGCCTCGGGCTCTCCATCGCCCAGGCCCTCCTGGCCGCCGGGGGCGGCTCCCTGCGCTATGCCGCCCATGAGCCGCACGGGCTGCGGGTGACGGTGTCGGTGCCGCGCGACAACCTGCAGGGCTGAGGGTCTGTCGGGCGACCTGAGACCGAAGGTCACCCGACAGGCCCTGAGCGGGGCGGGCAGGGGAGCGGCACGACGATCAGGGCTTGACCGACCGGTAGTAGCGCCTGGCCCCTTCGTGCAGCGGCAGCGGATCGGTGTAGATCGCCGTACGCAGATCCACCAGCTGGGCGGCGTGCACCTCGCGCCCGATCCGGTCCCGGCTGTCGATCACGGTCCGGGTGAACGCCTCGGTCATCGCCGCATCCGTACGGTCCGTGGTCACCAGCACATTGGCGACCGCCACCGTCGGCACCGCCTGCCCCTGCTGGGCGTTGCGGTAGGCGTCGGCGGGCATCACGGCCGAGCGGTAGTAACGGGCGGAGCCGCCCACGGACTGGAGCTCCTTGATCAGCGGGGCCTCCAGCGGCACCAGCCGGATCGCGAACCGGTCCGACAGTTCCTGCACGGCGGAGGTGGGCAGTCCGCCGGACCAGAAGAAGGCATCGATCCGGCCGTTCTCCAGCTCCTTCGGCATGGTGTCGATGCCGTTGGGGACCGGCGTCACATCGGCGGTGGGATCGAGACCCGCGGCCGTCATCAGCCGGTCGGCGACCAGTCGCACGCCCGATCCCGGCTGGCCCACCCCGACGCGCTTGCCGAGCAGGTCCGAGACCTTCCGTACCTCCGAGTCCCGGGGCACCACCAGCTGGATGTAGTCGTCGTACAACCGCACACAGCCCCGCAGCCGTTCGGCTCCGGGACCGCCGCTGCGCAGATAGGTGGCGAGGGCGTCGGTGGTGGCGATGGTGAAGTCGGCCTTGCCGGTCGCCACCCGGGCGATGTTCTGCTGCGAACCCTCACTGGTCTGCAGTTGTATCGACACCTTCGGCAGATCCTTGGCCAGATCCCCCCGGAGCCGCTCGCCGTAGCGCTGGTAGACGCCGCTGCGCACGCCGGTGCTGAAGGTCAGCGTGCCGCTCGGCGCCGGTTTCCCGAGCGGGAGCAGCCACCACAGCAGCAGCCCGAGCACGACGACGAGGGCCGCGCACGCCTGGAGGGTGCGCCGCCGGCCGATACGGGACAGTGCCTGGAGCATGGCGGCGATCCTGCCAGCCCGTCCCGGCGATGACCAGGGCCGGGCGCCGGGGCGCCGGCCGGTGGGGCGTCCATCGTCGCGGCCCGGCCGGAGCCCTTACGGCCTGGTGCACGATGGCGAGCGGGCTCCACTCTCCATCGTCCACCAGACCGTTACCCTGGACGGGTGAGCGGCAACGACGTGGCTGGTGGAGTAGTGGACGGTTTGAAAACGTACGAGGTGCGCACCTACGGGTGCCAGATGAACGTCCACGACTCCGAGCGGCTGTCGGGGCTGCTGGAGGACGCGGGTTACGTACGTGCCGCCGAGGGCTCCGACGGCGACGCCGACGTCGTCGTCTTCAACACCTGCGCGGTCCGGGAGAACGCCGACAACAAGCTCTACGGCAACCTCGGCCGGCTCGCCCCGATGAAGACCAGGCGCCCCGGCATGCAGATCGCCGTCGGCGGCTGCCTGGCCCAGAAGGACCGCGACACCATCGTCCGTCGGGCCCCCTGGGTGGACGTCGTCTTCGGCACGCACAACATCGGCAAGCTGCCGGTGCTGCTGGAGCGCGCCCGTATCCAGGAGGAGGCGCAGATCGAGATCGCCGAATCCCTGGAGGCCTTCCCCTCCACGCTCCCCACCCGCCGCGAGTCCGCCTACGCGGCGTGGGTCTCCATCTCCGTCGGCTGCAACAACACCTGCACCTTCTGCATCGTCCCGGCGCTGCGCGGCAAGGAGAAGGACCGCCGCACCGGCGACATCCTCGCCGAGATCGAGGCACTGGTCGCCGAGGGCGTCTCGGAGATCACCCTGCTCGGCCAGAACGTGAACGCCTACGGCTCCGACATCGGCGACCGGGAGGCCTTCTCCAAGCTGCTGCGCGCCTGCGGGAGGATCGAGGGCCTGGAGCGGGTCCGTTTCACCTCGCCGCATCCCCGCGACTTCACGGACGACGTGATCGCGGCGATGGCCGAGACCCCCAACGTGATGCCTCAGCTGCACATGCCGATGCAGTCGGGTTCGGACACGATCCTCAAGGCGATGCGGCGCTCGTACCGCCAGGAGCGTTTCCTCGGCATCATCGAGAAGGTGCGCGCCGCGATGCCGGACGCCGCCATCTCCACCGACATCATCGTGGGCTTCCCCGGCGAGACCGAGGAAGACTTCGAGCAGACCATGCACGCGGTCCGCGAGGCGCGCTTCGCCAACGCCTTCACCTTCCAGTACTCCAAGCGCCCCGGAACCCCGGCCGCCGAGATGGACGGGCAGATTCCCAAGGAGGTCGTCCAGGAGCGGTACATGCGCCTGTCCGCCCTCCAGGAGGAGATCTCCTGGGAGGAGAACAAGAAGCAGGTCGGCCGGACGCTGGAGATCATGGTCGCGGAGGGCGAGGGCCGCAAGGACGGCGCCACCCACCGCCTCTCCGGCCGTGCCCCCGACAATCGCCTGGTCCACTTCACCAAGCCGGACGAGGACGTACGGCCGGGCGACGTGGTGACCGTCGAGATCACCTACGCCGCCCCGCACCACCTGCTCGCCGAGGGTGCTCCGGTGGGCGTGCGGCGGACCCGCGCAGGGGACGCCTGGGAGAAGCGCACCGCCACCGAGGCCGCCAAGCCGGCCGGAGTGATGCTGGGGCTTCCGGGTATCGGCGCCCCGGCGCCGCTGCCGGAAGCGGCCGCCCCCGGCTGCGGCTGCGACTGACGCCGGAGCGGGCGCGCGGCGGCGGTGGCCGACGGCGGCGTCGTGCCCACGCAGTACGCTGCCCACCATGCTTGTCGCCGCCGCTGTCTGCCCCTGTCCGCCGCTGCTGGTGCCCGAGGTTGCGGCCGGTGCCGCCCCCGAGCTCGACACCCTGCGGGACGCCTGCGCCGATGCCCTCGGCGTACTGGCCGCCGCCCGGCCGGATCTGCTGATCGTGATCGGGACCGCGGACCACGAGGGCCGTGGCCCGCACCCCGAAGGGGCCACCGGCACCTTCCAGGGCTTCGGCGTGGATCTCGGCGTACGGCTCGGGCGTGACCGCGGACCTGTGGCGGACCGGCCGCTTCCGCCGTCCCTGGCCGTCGGTGCCTGGCTGCTCGCCCGCGCGGGCTGGGCCGCCGCGCCGGTCGAGGGGCTCGCCGTGGGGGCGCCGCTCGAAACCGAACGCTGCATGAGCACCGGACGGGACCTCGCCGCCAGGGCGGACCGGTTGGCACTGCTGGTGATGGGCGACGGCAGCGCCTGCCGCACGCTCAAGGCCCCCGGCTACCTGGACGACCGCGCCGAGGCGTTCGACGCGGCGGCCGCCCGCGCGCTGGCCGCGGCGGATCCAGGGGCGCTGTCAGGGCTGGACGCGTCGCTGGCGTACGAACTGAAGGCGGCGGGCCGGGCGCCGTGGCAGGTGCTCGCGGGCGCGGCCGAGGGGACGGGCCTGGGCGGGCGGCTGCTGTACGAGGACGCCCCGTACGGCGTCGGCTACCTGGTGGCGGCCTGGTCCTGAGTCCCTGCCCCACCCCGGCGCAGGCGCCTGACGGCGGCCGCGCGGCGTTGTCGCCGTACGGCCGCCGGTCGGTGCCGAGCGGTTGAACGGCCGCTGTTCAGGAAGCGGGCGGTGTACCCGGCGGCGTACCGCCCTCGTCGTGTTTGGGCGTTCCGCCCTCGTCGTGTCTGTGGGACAGGCGCTCGACCGCTTCCCTGGCCTTCCTCGTGCCGGACTCGATCTTGTCGCTGTACTTGCCCTTGGTCTTTTGGTCGACCGTCCGTGCGGCTTTTTCGAGCCCGTGGTCGATCTTCTCCCCGTGCTGCTGCGCGAGATCGCCGACCTTGTCCTTGGCGGGGCTCAGCTTGGCCTTCAGATTGTCCAGGAAGCCCATCGGACACCTTCCCTGCTGGGGGACTACGGTCGGGCGTCCTCTCCGGCCGCGCTGCCGACCGCTCGTCGGGCGGTCCTGCACAAACGACAAACCATGAAAAACGCCCTTATTCACCTACGAATTCTACTGGCATGGGCGTGGATCCGCGTGGGCCGGAACGTGCCGGCTCCCTGTCTCGCGCATGCCCCGGGGCCGGCACGGCAAGCGGCTCCTCGTCCGGGTACCGCTTTCCGGCTCGCGTCGGCTCCCGCGCCGGCCGGCCGTGTCCGCCGCGCCCGAAAGAAGGGGTGGCCGGCCGGGCTGGCATCATGCTGCACGTCGAGGGGGCCGGGGCGGGATGCACCGCCCGATCGCTCATGGCCGTCACGGCTCGACCGGGCGGTGCGGGAGGGTGTGAAAGGGCGCAACTCCCACCTCGGAGGCGGGCGAGTTCCCTCGCAGGGTCGTCCGGATGAGAAGTGGGAGTCACAATTCCGCTGTCAGTACCTTGTCAGCGCAGTTCCCTGCCGGTGAATCCGCTGGTCTCCGGTGGAGGGTTTCGGCGAGGATTCCATCACCGGCCGACGCGAGTCGGACGAGGGAATCGACAAGGAATCAATACTCCCGGGGGGGCGTACGTTTCATGGGCAAGATGCAGGTGCGTGCTGTTGTTGTCACACTGGCCTTCTTCGCTGCCGCTTTCGGTGCCGCCGGCACCGTCGGCGCGGCTGCGGCCGACCGATCGAATGCGTTGTCCGCGGTGGTTTCGGTGACAACTCCGCAGGACCCCATCTGGGGAGTGGAGCCGACCGACCCTCAGGACCCGATCTGGGGATGACATTCGCATCGTGAGACATGAATAGATGCAGGGTTGCGCAACTGTGCAGCCCTGCACCCATGTCATCTCTGTGCTACCGTGCGGTTCATACGTATGTTCGTTGCTAAATCCTTTCGAATTCTTCATGATGCTTCATGCTTCGTGGAGATCGGCGAAGGGTGGGGGACGTACATGCTTGAACCGTTGGGGATCGGGCCCCGCGCGGCCGAGGTCTATCGAGCCGTACTCGGACGGCCGAATTCCGATGTGGAGAGCCTCGCCGAGGCACTGGGCTGGAATGTGGAGCAGGTCCGTTCCGCGCTCGACGAATGTGTGCGCCTCTTACTTGTGAAGCCTGCGTGGGACTCGCCCGGAAGGGTCAGACCGGTCAGTCCCGAAGTCGGCCTGCAGGCGCTTCTCGCGCGTCAGGAGAGTGAACTCCTGGAGCGGCAGCGGAAAATATCCGAGACGCGGGTCGAAGTTGCTCGTTTCATCGACGAGTACACCGAAGTACAGCAGAAATTACGGAGTTTCCTTGTGGAGCGACTCACAGGGATCGAGGAAATCCGTTCCCGTATCGAGGAACTCACCCAGGACTGCTCCTCCGAACTGCTCACCTTCGCGGCCGGAGGCCGGCAGGCGGAGGCCAGCCGGCAGGCCAGTCGCCCCTTGCTGGAGGATCTGGCCGCGCGTGGTGTCGTCATGCGCAGCATCTATCTGGACAGCGTCCACAACGACCCCGCCACCGTGGAGCACCTGCGCTGGTTGCACACCCATGGCGATCAGGTGCGCACCACTCCCTCGCTGCCGTCGCGCATGCTCCTGTTCGACCGCACTCACGTGGTCCTGCCCATCGATCCGGACGACTCCGCTTCCGGCGCGCTCGTGCTGAGCGGTGCGGGCGTCATCACGGCGCTGTGCGAACTCTTCGACCGGATCTGGGACAGCGCCGTCCCGTTCAGCGGCTACCGGCCGCCGTCGCGCGAGCCGGGGAACGAGAGTCTCTCCGTGCAGGAGCAGGCCGTGCTGCGGTTGCTCAGCGAGGGGCTCACCGACGAGGTCGTGGCCCGCAAGCTGGGCATCTCCGTGCGCACCGGGCGTCGTATCACCGCCGATCTCATGGGGCGGCTCGGCGCGCGCAGCCGTTTCCAGGCGGGCCTGCGAGCCGTGCAGCTGGGCTGGCTGGAGGGGCCAGAAACCGTATAGGGCGCGTATAGCCGCCGATCCCACCCTCGACTCATCACATGGATGGCGGAGTCGCCTGACTCCGGTTCCGATCCCGAGGGAGTCGAGATGACCAACGCGAACGTGACGACCGGACTTGACGCTGCCCGCAAGCAGGAGATCAAGGAGATCGTCTGCGACATTCTTGAGATCGACGAGGACGAGGTCACCGAGACCAGCCTCTTCAAGGAGGAGCACGACGCGGACTCGCTCCGCGCCATCGAGATTCTCGCCGCTCTTGAGCGCACCCAGAAGGTGACCATCGACCAGGCGGAGCTGAGCCGGATGGTCAACCTGGAGGGTGTGTACGTCGTGGTGTCCGAAGCCGCCCGTAACTGATCTGCCGTCCCGATCGCCAGCAGATGGGTGAGCTTCGATGAACGCTTCGATCAAGACAGACGCGCGAGGTCACGGCGGACACGACGGTCCTTTCACCGAGACCGCAGGACGACGGGTGGTCATCACCGGACTCGGTGTGGTCACCAGCATCGGGATCGGTGTCGAGGCCTTCACCGCCGGCCTTCGCGAGGGACGCAGTGGCGTCAAGCCGATCACCGCGTTCGACACGACCGGGTTCGCCCATGCCAACGGCTGCGAGGTCACCGACTTCGAGCCGGAGCGCTGGATCGTCGGGCAGCCCGTGGAAGAGCTGGGCCGGGCCGGCCAGTTCTCGGTGGCGGCCGCCCGCATGGCGGTCGAGGACGCGGGGCTGAGCGCGCAGGACGTGCGGGCCCGCCGCTCCCTGGTGTCCGTCGGCACCACGGACGGTGAGTCCCGCGACCTCGACCAGCTCGTCGCCACGGGCCTGGAGGGCGGGCCCGAGGAGTACGACCCGGTCGTCGCCCGGCGCTTCTCCGCCGGACGGCTGTCCGCGGGCATCGTGCGCGAGCTGCAGCTGGAGGACGTGGAGGCCGTGACGATCCCGACCGCGTGCGCGGCCGGCAACTACGCGGTCGGATACGGCTACGACGCGCTGCGCAGCGGGGACGTGGACATCGCCCTGTGCGGCGGCGCCGACGCGGCCTGCCGCAAGACGTTCACCGGGTTCTACCGGCTCGGCACCATCGCCCCCGAGGTGTGCCGGCCATTCGACAAGGACCGGGAGGGCATCCTCACCGGCGAGGGAGCGGGCATCCTCCTCATGGAGAGTCTCGACTCGGCACTGGCGCGCGGTGCCCGCATCTACGCAGAGGTCCTCGGGTACGGGCTCGCCTGCGACGCCCTGCATCCCGTCGCCCCGGACCGGGACAGCATCGCGCGGACCATCCGGATCGCCCACCGGAACGCGGGCATCACGCCGGACCAGGTCGATTTCGTGTCCGCGCACGGCACCGGCACCAAGGCCAACGACATCACCGAGGCCGGTGCCATCCGGCAGGTGTTCGGCGCGGACACCATGCCCCGCACCGTGTCCATCAAGTCGATGATCGGCCACAGCATGGGCGCGGCCAGCGCCGTCTCCGCCGCAGCCTGCGCGCTCGCCCTGACGGAGGGGTTCATCCCGCCGACGGTCAATCACCGGGAGACCGATCCGGAGTGCGGCGTCGACTGCGTACCCAACGAGGCGGTCGAGGCGGAGCTGTCCGTCGTGCAGAACAACGCGCTCGCCTTCGGCGGCAACAACGCGGTCCTGGTCCTCGGGGCCCACCGGAGCGCGTCATGAGCTGGATCGTGACCGGTATGGGCGCCGTCGCCAGCATCGGCGGCAGCGTCGAGGAGATCTTCGGTTCGCTGGTCGCGGGCCGCAGCGGGCTCGCCCCGCTGCGCGGCTACGACCCCGCCAACTTCCGTGCGCGGGTGGCCTACGAGATCGACGACCGGCCCGCGCCGGGCGTCGACGAGCCGCTGCGCGCCACCCGGTGGCTGGAGCGGGCCGTCGCACAGGCGGCGGCGGACGCCGGACTCGGCGACGACCTGTCCGGGGTGCCGGTCCTGATCGGCACCACCCTGCGCGAACTGCGCTCGGTGGAACTGTCCTGGCGCGACGACGTGCCCTTCGACGTACGGGACCTGCACTTCGGAACGGCCCTGCGCAGGCGTTTCGGCGCGGACGACACCCACACCGTCGCCAACGCCTGCTCCGCCTCGCTGTACGCGCTCGGCCTCGGCGCCGACCTGCTCGACCTGGGAGCCGCGGACACCGTCGTCGTCGCCGGGGTCGACACCATCACCGAGAGCACCTACGGCCTGCTCGACCGCTGCTACCCCGAACCCCCCGACCGGGTCCGGCCGTTCGACCGGGCCCGGCGCGGCATGCTGCAGGGCGAGGGTGCGGTGGCCGTGGTGCTGCGCAGGGAGGCGGACGGGCCCGGAGCGGGCGCCCGGGTCCACGCGCGGGTGCGGGGCGTCGCCGTCAACTGCGATGCCCACCACCCGTCCGCGCCCGACGCGAAGAACATCGCCGCGGCCGTCCACGAGGCGCACGAGCGGGCCGGGGTACGGCCCGCCGACATCGATCTCGTGATGCTGCACGGCACCGGCACACCGCTCAACGACGAGGCCGAGTCCACGGCCCTGAACACCGTGTTCGCCGGCCTCGACCCGACCCCGTACATGACGGCCATCAAGTCGATGACCGGACACACCGCAGGGGCCTCCGGACTGCACAGCCTGGTCGCCGCCGTGGACGCGATGCGCACGGGGACCGTCCCGCCGACGGTGTACCTCGACGACCCCGTGGACGCCGTGGCCGGATTCCGGCTGGTCCGGGGCCGTGCCGAGCGGCCCGGACAGCCGCTGAGGCTCGCGCAGATCGACTCGTTCGGATTCGGCGGGCTCAACGCGGTCGCGGTCGTGGAACGGGTCGACGGACACCCGGCCTGCCTCGGGGAACCGGACGAAGGAGCGGGCCAGTGAGCACCATGCCCACGGCACGCGCCGTGATCACCGGGATCGGTACGGCCGTGCGCGGCCTGACGGAGCCCGCCGGACTGCTCGGGCCGCTGCCCGAGGACCACCGGGCGGCGCCCGACCCCGTGTCCCGGCTCACCGGACGCGGCCTGCGCTACAAGGACCGGGCCACGAAGCTGGCCATGGCCGCCGCGCGGGACGCGCTGGCCGAGGCCCGACTGGTGGACGCCAAGGGGGAGCTGACCGTTCCGGGCGAGAGCGTCGGGGTGGTCACCAGTACCAACTACGGCAACGCCGACACGGTCTGCGAGACCGTGCGGACCATCGCCGAGTCCACCTATCTGGCGACCAGCCCGATGATGCTCCCCGCCACTTCCAGCAATGTGGTCGCCTCGTGGCTCGCCATCACGCACGGCCTGCGCGGCGCCAACCTGACCCTGTGCAACGGGCCGACCTCCGGGCTCGACGCCGTCCACTGGGCCCGGCTGCTCATCGGGGCGGGCCGGGTGGAACGGGTGCTCGTCGTCGGCACCGAACCGGACAACGCCCCCGTGCGCCACCTCACCGAGGTGCCGGACGACGACGGCACCGGCGCGCCCGCGCTCTTCGACGGCGCGGTCGCCCTGGTCGTCGAGTCCGCCGCCTCCGCCACGGCCCGTGGAGTGGACGCGCTGGCCGCGATCGGACCGTACGCACGCCGCGGCGACCACGCCGTCGCCGTCGCCGACGTGCGCGGCAGGCTGCCGGGAACGGTCGGCCTGTGGTGCGTGCCGCAGCACCCGGACGGGGTGCGCGCCCCCGCACCCGGTCTCGGCGCCGGGGCCGGAACGGCCCCGGTCCACGACCTGTCCGCGCTGTACGGCCCGTCGTCGGGCGCGCTCGGCGTGCTCCAGTGCGCGGCGGCGGCCCTCTGGTTCGACGACGCGGAGGCGGGCTCCGGGACCCTGGTCCTGGCCAGCGCGGGTACGGGCGACGCGGGCGGGGACGACGCGAGCGCGGCCCTGCTCCTGGCGGCCCCCGGTGCCCCGGTACCCGGTCCGGCGGGCGCGGCGCGATGACCCACTACGACGGGGAGGACAGCCCGGAGCCCAGGGCCTCGGTACGGCTGCGGCGTGCCGCCCGCGAGCCGGAGGGCGCCGTGCGCGTGCTCGCGCTGCACGGCCTCGCCGGGAGCGTGTCCAGTTGGGCGCCGTACGAGCGACTCGCCCTCGACGAGGTCGAGTTGTGGGACGGGGAGCTGCCCTGGGGCTCCGCCGGCGACCCCGGCTGGAGCCTGCGGGACGACCCGGCCGACCATGTGGAGCGCGCGCTCGACGCGGTGCCCGGAGGCGTCGACCTCCTCATGGTGCATTCCTTCACCGCGGGCCCCGCGCTGGAGGCCCTCGTACGCCGGGCGGACTCCGGCGGACCCCGGGCCGCCGTGGTCGTCGCCCCGTTCCACCGGCGTCGTACCGACGACTTCTCCTGGGACGACGCCACGTACTACCTGGGCGGCTTCCACCGCATCCTGGAGGAGGGCCTGCGGATCGGCGGCGGCGAGCGGCTGCCGGCCGAGGTGCGGGCCGCGATGGCGCTGCGGGTCCGCGACCGGGTCGGCCCCTACGGCTGGCAGCAGTTCTTCGGCGCCTACCTGCGCAGCCCCTTCCTGGACGTCGCCTCCTTGCGGCTTCCGGTGCTCGTCGTGGCCGGGAGCGAGGACTTCGCGGCCCCGCCGGACGACGCCCGCGCGCTGGCCGCCGCCCTGCCCGAGGGCAGGTTCCGGCTCTTCGACGACTGCGGCCACTTCGCGATGGCCGAACAGCCGCAGCGCTTCGCCGACGCGGTGCACGAACTGCTCCGCGAGACCTTCCCCGCCGCTCCCGCCACCCCTTCCCCTTCCGATGTCCATCCCTACGTACCGGAGTTGACGTGACAACGAACACCGCTGGCATCGAGGCCGCGGCTCTCGCGCTCCAGGAGCCCAGCACCCTGGAGATCCGCCCTCGCTACGAGGGCTCCAACATCTGCACCTGGATCGGCTTCAAGCACGTCAACTACCTCGTCGAGGAAGCCGTCCTGAACCATCTCAGGCAGGCCGGGATCGCCCCGGGCGCGATCTACGAGACGTACGGCCTGTGCACGGACATCGTCGACATCGACACCCGCATCCTGCATGCCTTCCACATCGACGACACGGCCGTCGCCGAGGTCAGGCCGCACCGCAGGGCCAAGGACGGAGAGCTCGTCCTCGCCGTCACCCTCCAGGTGCAGCGCGAGTCCCTCCTGAAGGCGGTCACCTCCACGGTCCGTGTCCAGTTGCGCCTCGACCCGCGCGGTGGCGGCGAGCAGCCCGTCCCCGCCGCGCTCGCCCCCTTCGCCGTCGACCGGCTCGGCGCCGTGCCCGGCTGGACGCCGGAGCCCGTCGCGGCGGACCCGGCCGCCGCCGACCTGGTCAAGGAGCTGACAGCCGGACGCAACGCGTACGCCTGGAAGTTCCGCATCCCCTACTGGTACTGCCACTTCACCGAGCGTCAGCAGATGTCCGGCTATCTGCGGCTCATGGAGGAGGCCAAGGACCGGCTCGTCGCCGATCGCGGGGTCTCCATCAAGACGCTGCTCGACGAGCAGAACTGGATCCCCGTCGTGCCGCACTCGCGGATCACCGTGCTCGACGAGGCGCGGATGGAGGAGGACCTGTATGTCGTCCTCACCGTGGAGAACGTCTTCAAGGGCTTCACGTACGACTCCCGCATGGACACCTACGTCGTCCGTGACGGGAAGCTGCTGCAGACCGCGACCGGCCGGATCACCCACGGCTACGCGGTGATCGAGAACCGCCGCGACTGGAGCCTCGTGCCCTTCGACGACCGTATGAACGCGGCCCTGGAGGGCCGGACGGCATGAACACCGAGGTCGAGGTCGTGGTCACCGGGGTCGGCGCCGTCACCTGCCACGGTGCGGGTGCCGGCACCCTGTGGCGGGCCATGACGGCGGCCGGGGTCCGTCGGCCCGAGCGGCCGGCGGACCCGCTCGCCCGGATGGACCTGCCGCTGATCAACCTGGTGCCCGATCTCGGCCCCGACCCCGTCCCGGCGGCCGAGCGGGCAACCCGCTTCGCCTCCCGCGCCGCCGCCGAGGCCCTCTCCGACGCCCGCCACGACACCGCGTCACTGCGCGCCTGCCGCACCGCCGTCGTACTCGGCAGCTGCATGGGGGAGCCCGGCCCGAACGAGCGCGGACGGGGACGCGGGGTCCACGGCGACGGCTTCGAGTGGACGCCTCCGTTCCGGCTCGCCGGCCGACTCGCCTCCGAACTGGGCGTGTTCGGGCCGGTGCACGACATCGCCAACGCCTGCGCGGCCGGCGGCTACGCCCTCGGCATCGCCGCCGACCTGATCCGCGCGGGGGAGGCAGACGTGGTGATCGCGGGCGGATCCGACGCGTACTCACGCGTCGCGCTCGGCTGCTTCAACCGGCTCGGCGCCGTGGACCCCGAGCGGTGCCGCCCCTTCGAGAACGACCGGGCCGGCACGGTGTTCGCCGAGGGCGCCGGAATCCTCGTCGTCGAATCGGCCGCGCACGCCGCGGCCCGGGGGGTACGGCCCGCACCGCGTCTGAGCGGGACCGCGTGGAGCTGCGACGCGGGACACCCGACAGCCCCCGAAGCGGACGGCGAGCAGATCGTACGGGCGATGCGGCAGGCCGTCGGTGATGCGCCGGAGAGCGTCGGCTGTGTGATCCCGCACGGCACCGGCACCCGCCTCAACGACGTGCTGGAGAGCCGCGCGCTGCACCAGGTGTTCGGCCCGCGCGCGGCACGCGTCCCCGTCTACAGCCTCAAGGCGCTGCTCGGTCACGCGGGCGGCGCGTCCGCGGCACTCGGCGCGGTGGCGGCGGCCCTGATCCTGCGGCACGGCTCCGTCCCTGCGAACGTGCCGCTCAAGGACCAGGACCCCGAGTGCGAGGTGCTGCTCCCGCAGGGAGCAGCCGTCCCGCTGCCGTCGTCGCGGCGGCGCGTACTCGTCAACGCCTACGGGTTCGGCGGCAACAACGCCTCGCTCGTTCTCGCGGGAGGTGAGGACCGGTGAACGGCCCGTACGGACAGCAGCTCGCCGTCACCGGCGTCGGCGTCGTCTCACCCTGGGGCGACGGGCCCGGAACCGCCCACGCCGCACGGGGAACCGCCCCGGCCGGGAACGGTGACTGGTTCGACCACCGGGACCGGCTCGGGCCGCGCGGCTACAAGTACCTGCCCGCCGCCGCCCAGTACGCGCTGGCCGCGGCCCGTGCCGCGCTCGCCGACGGCGGGCGGCCCGACGCGGTGCCCGACCACCGGCGAGGTCTGCTGCTCGCCACCAACGCGGGGCTCGCCGGGCTCTTCGACGTCATGGACACGACCGTGGCCGAGGACGGCGGCGCGGCACGCCTCTCCCCGGCCACGGCCCCCTACTTCGCCGTCAATGTCCTCGGCAACCGGCTGGCCGCCGAACTCGGACTCAGGGGCTTCGCGCTGACGGTCGCGAACGAGCGCACCGCCGCCGTCGACGCGCTGGCCACCGGTGCGCTCGCCCTGGCGGCGGGCCGCTGCGACACGCTCCTGATGGCCGCGGCCGAGGAGCCGCCGCCCGGGGGGCGGGGCGAGCAGGGGGCCGCGGCCCTCGCGCTGGAGCCGCTCGCCGCCGCGCGGGCCCGGGGAGCCGGGGTGCACGCCCTGGTGGCGGCCCGCTCCCTGTTCCTGCCGCCGCGCGCGCTGGGGAGCCCCGCGGGCCGGGACGGCGCGGTGAACCGCCTGGCGGAGGTTCTCGCGGCGGTACCGGGCCCCCGCACCGTACATCTGGACCTCGACGGATCCGCGGTGTCCGAGACGGTGGCGCTCGCCGTGGCGCGGGCCGCGGCGGGCCGGACCGTGCCGCCGCCCGGCGGAGCGACGGCCGAACCGCGCCGCGCGCAGCCGCTGTCGCCGCAACGCGGCGCCGGCTGCCTCGGGCCCGCGTTCGCCGTCGCGCACGCCGTCACCACAGCCCGCGAGGAAGACCGGATCGTCGTCACGGCCGACGGCGCCGGACACGTCGCCCTGGTCCGGATCTCTTCCGCGTCGGCCCACCACACACAGGAGTCGCAGCATGCTGAAACCGCTTGAGGGGAGCTGGAGCATGGTCCTCGGAGCGTCCAGCGGGATCGGCCGGGCCATCGCCCTCGGACTCGCCCGCGAGGGCGTGCACATCGCCGGGGTGCACTTCGACACGGCCTCCCGCACCGAGGAGATCGAGGCCGTCGTCGACGAGATCCGGTCGCTGGGTGTCGAGGCGCACTTCTTCAACGCCAACGCCGCCGCCAGGGCCACCCGGGCCGACATCGTGCCGCGGCTCGCCGAGCTGACCGGATCGGGCGGCGGCATCCGGATCCTCGTCCACTCGCTGGCCTTCGGCACCCTCGTCCCGTTCACACCTCGCGAGGGCTGGGACAAGCAGGTCAGCTCGCGCCAGCTGGAGATGACGCTCGACGTCATGGCCAACAGCCTCGTGTACTGGACCCAGGACCTGCTCGCCGCGGGCCTGCTGCGCAGCGGGGCCAAGGTGTTCGCGATGACGAGCGCGGGCACCTCCCAGGCGCTGCCCAGTTACGGTGCGGTCTCCGCGGCCAAGAGCGCCCTGGAGTCCCATGTGCGCCAACTGGCGTGCGAGTTGGCCGTCAGCGGCATCGCCGTGAACGCCCTGCGCGCCGGCACCACCGTCACCCCCGCGCTGCGGCGCATCCCGGAGCACGCCGGCTACATCGAGCGCGCGGCGGAGAACAACCCGCACGGCCGCCTCACCCGGCCCGACGACGTCGCCGAGGCGGTCGCCCTGCTCTCACGCACCGACTCCTCGTGGCTGACCGGCAACACCATCGGCGTCGACGGGGCGGAACTGCACGCCGCCGCCGGGGCGTGGGGCTGAGAGCCTGTCGGGCGACCTCCGCTCTCCGGTCGAAGGTCACCCGACAGGCCCAGAGCACCACCGGCCTCCCGTGCCCGTCGGCCCCCAGGGGCCTCCACCGGATCCCTCTTGTCCGGCCGGCCCGCACCCGACCGGGGCGGGCACCGGGCGGGGAACCACACCGGCCAGGTATTCGACCGACGGGTCCTCACCCCGGATCCTTCACCGACAGGAGCAGAACGCGATGAGTGCCAGTCTTGCCACCGGGGCGGACCCGGACACGCTGGTCGTATCCGGCTGGTCGGCGTCCTCCCCGTACGGGCTCGGCGCAGCGGCCTTCACCGAGGGCATCCGCGCCGACCGGGACGGGACGCGGGCCGCCGACGGCACCGCGGACCTCGGGCCCTACGAACGGGCGGGCCGCATACCCGACTTCGACGCCCGGTCGGTACTCGGCCGCAAGGGCACCCGCGCCATGGACCGCGCCACGGCCATCGCCGTCGCGACGGCAGGGATGCTCCTCGGCGAGGCCGGGCCCGGTCTCGCCGAGGACGTCCCGGAGGCCGTCGGCATGGTCCTCGGCACCGGACACGGCAGCGTCCAGAGCATCATGGACTTCACCCGGGACTCCCTCACCGGCGAGAAGCCCTTCCACGTCGACCCGGCCCTGTTCCCGAACACCGTGATGAACCGCGCGGCGGGCCAGAGCGCCATCTGGCACACCCTGCGCGGTCCCAACACCACGGTCGCGGGCGGCGCCCCGACCGGGCTGCTCGCGCTCAACTACGCGGCCAGGCTGCTGCGTCAGGGGCATTGCGGGGCCGTGCTGTGCGGAGCCGTGGAGGAGTTCTCGGCCGAGCGGGCCTGGCTGGAGTACCGGGCCCGCACCGGCGGCCCGCACCGCAGGCCCGCGGGGCCGCTCGGCGAGGGCTGCGCGCTGTTCCTGCTCGAATCGCCGGACCGGGCCCGCTCCTACGGGCGGACCCCGCTCGCCACGCTGCTCGGTACCCGCTTCATGGCGTTCACCGACCCCGAGCGTGCCCAGGACGCGGTGTCCCGCGCCGTCACGGAGGCGCTCAAGAACGCCGACGTACGTCCCGACGAGATCACGCTGATCGTGCCGTCGGACAGCGGCGGCCCGCTCGGCGCCCACGAGGACGCCGCGCTCGCCGCGCTCTTCGGCGACCGGCTGCCGCCCCGGCTGCGGCTGCGCAAGCTCCTCGGCGACGCCGGGGCGGCGTCCGCGTCGCTGCAGCTCGCCGGCGCGCTCGCCGCCGACGCCGCGGCCGGGCCCGTGCTCGTCACCTCCATCGACCCGGACGGCCAGACCGGTGCGGTCGTACTGCGCACCGGCGCGTCCTGACCGCCGCCACGGCACCCCGCGCGGCGTGCCGGCCGCACCGGATCCCCGACCACTGCCCGTATGCCGAACCACACCCGGAAGGACGTGTCCCGCTCATGCCCGAGACCACCACCCCCGCACTCGACAAGGAAGAACTGCGCGACCTGGTCGCGGATGTCCTCGACCTGGACGTCGCCGAGGTCACCGACAGCGCCCACTTCATGGAGGACCTGGAGGTCGACTCGCTGATGGCCCTGGAGATCGTCGTACGCCTGGAGAAGGAGTACGGGGTCCGGCTCGCGGAGTCCGAACTGACCTCGATCACCTCGCTGCTGGGCACCTACGAACTGCTCGCCGACAAGCTGCGGGACGCGCGGTGAGCGCCGCCACGCCCCTGGGCGACATCGAGCTGATCCGCACCGGCGCGCAGGGCGCGATCGCCGCGTTCGACGCTCCCGTCGACGGCCCGGTCGTCGACGGGCACTACCCCGGCTTCCCGCTGCTGCCCGGCGTGTTCCTCATCGAGGCCGCCGACCGCACGGTCCGGCAGTGGGCCAGGAGCAATCGCGCCACCCCCGACGGCGACGACGGGGAGGTGGAGCTGGTCGCCATGGACCGCTGCCGCTTCCACCGCCCCGTCCACCCGGGCGACCGGGTGCACACCGACATCGGCGTCACGGAGAGCGCCGCCGGGCTGCTGTTCAAGGCGGCCGTCACCACCAACCGCGGCAAGGTGGCCGACATCCGGCTGCGCTACCGCGACAAGGAACGGCAAGAGGAGGTCCGATGACCGTCCACGGCGTCGACCGGATCAAGGGCACCATCCCGCACCGCGGCGAGATCCTGCTGGTGGACCGGGTCGCGGACGTGGTGCCGGGCGAGAGCCTGACCGCGTACAAGGCCGTCTCCGGCAACGAGCCGGTGTACGCGCCGCTCGGCCAGGACGCCGCGGCGTCCGACTACGCCTACCCGACCTCGCTCGTCATCGAGTCGTGGGCCCAGTCCGCGGTGCTGCTCTCCGTGTGGGAGAAACCCAACCCCGACGTGCTCGCCGGGAAGGTCGAACTGGCCGGGGCCATCAACGAGGTCGTCGTCGGCGGGCGCGCCTGGCCCGGCGACGTGCTGGAGCACCGGGTGCGCCTGGTGAAGGCCGCCGGGGAGACCTCGGTCCTGGCCGGCGAGACGCTCGTCGGCGGGCGCGAGGTGCTGCGGGTCGGCGCGTTCGTGGTCGCGCTGCGCGACATGACCGAGCTGCTTCCGGCGCCCGACCGCGCCCTGCTGAAGGTGTGAGGAGAGGACGCGATGAGTGCGCACAGCACTGCACGGAACCAGGCCACCGCACAGAGCGGCGGCGAACCGCACGGGGACAAGGTCGCACTCGTCACCGGAGGGTCACGGGGCATCGGCCGCGCGGTCGTCGGCAGGCTGGCCCGCGACGGCTACGACATCGGCTTCTGCTACCGCTCCGACGACCAGGCGGCGGCCCTGGTGGAGAAGGAGGTACGTGAGCTGGGGCGCCGCGTCCTGGCGCGGCGGGTGGACGTCACGGACCGCACGCAGGTGCGGGACTTCGCCGCCGCCGCCGAGGACCGGCTGGGCCCCGCGTCGGCGGCGGTGACATCGGCCGGCATCACCCGGGACTCCCCGCTGGTGCTGATGCCGGACGAGGACTGGGACGCCGTACTGCGCACCAACCTCGACGGCACGTACAACCTGTGCCGCGCGGTGGCCTTCCCGATGATCAAGCGCGGCGGCGGCGCCGTCGTCACGTTGTCGTCGGTGGCGGGCGTCGCGGGCAACGCGGGCCAGACCAACTACTCGGCGTCCAAGGCGGGGATCATCGGCTTCACCCGGTCGCTCGCCAAGGAGGGCGGGCGGCACGGCATCCGCGCCAACACGGTGGCGCCGGGCTTCATCGACACGGACATGACCTCGGAGCTGCCGCCGAAGGTGGCCAAGGAGATGCTGGGCCGGATCCCGCTGAAGCGGTTCGGGCGACCCGAGGACGTGGCGTCGCTCGTGGCGTTCCTGGTGTCGCCCGAGGCGTCGTACGTCACCGGGCAGGTGTTCCAGGTGGACGGCGGGATCGCGCTGTGAGCGGCGCCGCCCGCGAGCAGCGCCGTCGCAGGCGTCCCCCGCGGTTCTACTTCTCGCTGCGCAGCCCGTACTCGTGGCTGGCGTGGCGGGATCTGCTCGACCGCTATCCGGCCACCGCGGCGGCCGTGGAGTGGGTGCCGTTCTTCGAGCCGGACGAACTGAGCCGGAAGCTGCTCGCCGAGGCGGGCGGCGCCTTCCCCTACACGCCGATGTCCCCGGCCAAACACCGCTACATCCTCCAGGACGTGCGGCGGCTGGCCGCCGAACGGGGACTGTCCTTCACCTGGCCGGTGGACCGTGATCCGGTGTGGGAGGTGCCGCACCTGGGCTACCTCGCGGCGCACCGGCACGGCAGGGGGGCCGAGTTCATCGCGCTCGCCGCACGGGCCCGCTGGGAACGGGGACAGGACATCTGCGACCGCTCGGTGATCGGGGGCTTCGGCCCCGAACTGGGCCTGGACGGCGAAGAGCTGGCGTCCGCCGCCGACGACCCGGGACTGCGGGCCGAGGGCGTGCGGGTGCTGCTCGACATCCAGCGCGACGGAGTCTTCGGCGTGCCGTTCTTCGTCGACCGCTTCGACAAGTACTGGGGCGTCGACCGGCTGCCGGCCTTCGCCGCGGCACTCGCCGCCGAGCCCCCCGAGGCCCCCGAGGCCCCGCCCCCCGCGGACGCGGTCCCGCCGCCCGCCCCCGCGGCCCCGGTGGACGACGGCCACGCGGGCGGCTGCGGCTGAGAGCCTGTCGGGCGGCCTTCGATCGGACGGCGGACGCGGTCCGGTGCGTGCGACTCCAAGGCGCCGGAATTTTTCCTCGTAGCAGAGCCACCAGGGCATTTCGGCGAACGGGAAGCGTGCGTGCCAGGGCGTGGCCGCCCGGTCAGAGGCCGCCCGACAGGCTCTGAGCCGCCCCGGACCGGCGCGGCCCGGAGCAGGCCGCGCCCAGGGCCGCCGCACGACGCCTCCCCCGCGCCGTGCGGCGGCCCTTCCATGTCCCCGGACGGCCGGGTCCGCGTATAGGTGCCGCATAGCGCACGGCTGTTGCGTGGGGATCCGTAACTCTACGAGAAGGTGGGTGGTTGGGTGTCCGGCTTCGAGAGCTTCGTCAGCGCGCTGCGCCGCGGGGCGGCGGCGGCGCCCGAGCGCCGCGCCGTCGTGTTCGGTGCCGCGTCCGGCGAGGAGGAACTGTCCTACGCGTCCCTGGACACCGGGGCCCGGGCCGCGGCCGTGACGGTCGCGGAACTGGTCGCGCCCGGCGACCGGGTGCTGGTCTCCTGCCTGCCCGGCACCGGCTTCCTCCGCGCCTTCCTCGCCTGCCTGTACGCGGGTGCGGTCCCGGTCCCGGTCCCCGCCCCCGGAGGGTTCGGCCGACAGGAGTCCCGGACCGACGCCATCGCCGTGGACACCGGGGCCCGGCTGGTCCTCACCGACGAGGCGAGCGCCGCCGCCGTCACCCGCTGGATCGAGGACGAGCGTGCCGCACCGCCCGGCCTCGACGCCGTCACGGTGGAGTCCGCCGAGCGGGCGGGCGATCCGGACGCGTGGACCGAGCGGTCCGTCGAACCCGGCACGCTCTGCTTCCTGCAGTACACCTCCGGGTCGACCGGCGACCCGAAGGGCGTGATGGTGCCGCACGGCGCACTGGTCCACAACCTGCGTCTGATGCGGGACAGCCACGGCTGGCACGGCGGCATGACGTGGTGCAGCTGGCTGCCCGCCCACCACGACATGGGCCTCATCGCGATGATGCTCGCCCCGCTGTACCTGGGCGGCACCGCGGTCCTCATGTCGCCCACCGACTTCCTCAAACGGCCGGTGTCCTGGCTGCGGTTGATCGCGCGGCACGGCGCCGAGATCAGCTGTGCCCCGAACTTCGCCTACGACCTGTGCGCCCGTCGCCTCACCGAGGAGCAGACCGCCGGGCTCGACCTGTCACGCTGGCGGTACGCCTGCAACGGCGCCGAGCCCGTCGACGCCGCGACCCTCGCCCGCTTCGCGGAGCGGTACGCCGCAGCGGGCTTCGAGGCGCGCTCCCTGCTGCCCGGCTACGGCCTCGCGGAGGCCACGCTGTACGTCAGCGGAACCCGTGCGCAACTGCCTCCGACGGTGCTCCGCGCGGATTCCGACGCGCTGGCCCGCGGCGAGCTGACCGGGGCCCGGCAGGGCGTGCCGGTGCAGGAACTGGCGAGCAGCGGCGTCGTGCGCGGACTCGACGTCCGGGTCGTCGACCCCGCCACACGCGCCGAACTGCCGGACGGGCGCGTCGGCGAGATCTGGATCCGCGGCGGCAGCGTCGCACTCGGCTACTGGAACCGTCCCGAGGAGACCGCCGCCGTCTTCCGCGCACGCACCGCCGCCGGCGAGGCCGGCTTCCTGCGCACCGGCGACCTGGGCGCGCTGCGCCTCGGCGAGCTGTATGTCACCGGGCGCATCAAGGAAATGATCATCGTGCACGGACGCAACCTGTACCCGCACGACATCGAGCGTGAACTCCGCGAAGCGGTACCCGCGTTCGCCGAGCACACCGCGGCCGTCTTCGCGGTGCGTCCGGGCGGCAGCCACGCGGCGGAGGAGATCGTCGCCGTGCAGGAGACCCGTGGGCGCGGCCTGTCGGGGGAGGAGCTCACCGCCCTCGCGCGCGGCGCCCGCGGCGCTCTCGCCCGGCGGCTCGGACTGCGGGTCGGCGGTCTCGTCCTGGTCAGACCGGGACGGGTCCGGCGCACCACCAGCGGCAAGGTGCGGCGCGCGGTGATGCGGGAACTCTTCGAGCGCGGTGAGCTGGAGGTCCTGCACGAGGAGCTGGCGCCGGAGGTGGCCGCCGCGTTCCGGGGACCGGCCGCGGCAGGGCAAGCCCGCCCCGTGGACGCGCTGAGCGTGCCGACCGACGAGCCCTGGCACCCGTACGCGCTCAGCCGTGAACTGGAGGCGAGGCTGGGCGACCCCGCCGACGGGAGCGGGGTGTTCTCCCGCCGGGCCTGCGCACAGCTGGACCGGGCCGAGGAGTTCCCCGCCGCGATCTGCCGGGAGCTGGACGCCCTCGGGGTGCCGCGCTGGTTCGCCCCCGCCCGGCACGGCGGCGAACTCCGCTCCGGCGAAGAACTGTCGCAGCTCATCAGGACGCTGGGACGGCGCGACTTCACCGTCGCACTCGGACACGTCAAGACCTATCTGGGTGCCGTCTCCGTATGGGCGGCCGGAACTCCCGAACAGGCCCGGACCCTCGCCTCGCGCGTCGCCTCGGGCGCGGTCGTCTCGCTCGCGGTCACCGAGCGGGAGCACGGCAGCGACCTGCTCGCGGGGGAGCTGCGGGCCACGCGCACGGAGCGCGGATGGCGGCTCGACGGTGAGAAGTGGCTGATCAACAACGCGACGCGGGCCGATTTCGTGACCGTGCTCGCCCGCACCACCGACCGGGGGGGAAGCCGGGGTTTCAGCCTCTTCCTGGTCGACACGTCCCGGCTGGGGACGGGGGGCCGGCGCGCCCTTCCCCGAGTGCCCACGCACGGCGTGCGCGGCGCCGACATCAGCGGCATCGCGTTCGACGGCGCCGAGGTGCCCGCCGACGCGCTGATCGGCGCCGAGGGCGAGGGCCTGGAGATCGTCCTCAAGGGATTCCAGATCACCCGGACCCTCTGCTCGGCGATGTCGCTCGGCATGACCGACCACGCGCTGCGCATCGCGCTGGACTTCGCCCGCACGCACCACCTCTACCGGCGTCCGCTCGCCGAACTGCCCTACGCCGCACGCACCTTGGCCGAGTCCTACGCCGACCTGCTCGCGATGGAGGCGGTGAGCCTCGTCGCGACCCGCTCGATCCACACACTCACCGGTGAGCTGGCTGTGGTCTCCGCCGTCGTCAAGTACCTGGTGCCGACCCTGGGCGACGAAACGATCGGGGCGCTGCGCGGACTGCTCGGGGCACGGGCGATGCTGGTCGAGGACTTCGCCGACGGCGCGTTCCAGAAGCTGGAGCGCGATCACCGCATCGTCGGCATCTTCGACGGCAGCACCGCCGTCAACCTCAACTCCCTGATCAACCACTTCCCGGTGCTCGCCCGCGGCTACCGCGACGGCACTGCCGACCGGGACGCGGTCGCGATGGCCGCCCGCCTGGACGGACCGCCGCCCGGGCTCGACCACGGACGGCTCGCGCTGTACGCGCGGTCGGGCTCCGGCGTCGTGCAGTCCCTGCCGGACGCGGTGGCGCGGATCAGGCCGGCGGCGCCGTCCCATGTCGCGGAGCGCGCCGCGCGGCTGCTCGCCCTGGCCACCGAACTCCACGAGGAGCTGAAGGCATCGCGGCACAGCCCCCGCGCGGTGCCGCCGGAGGCGTTCGCCGCGGCGCGCCGCTACGCCCTCGTGTACGCGGGCGCCGCCGCGGTGCACCTGTGGCTGGAGAACACCGGCACCGTCCGGGCGAGCGGCCCGCTCTGGCAGGACGCGGCATGGCTCGACGCGGTCCTGGCCCGTCTGCTGCGCCGTCTGACCGGCGCCCCCGACCTGGACGACCAGGACGGGCCCGCCCTCGACGCCCTGCTGCCCCCCCTGTACGCCCAGCACGAGGAGGGGCTGCTGTTCTCGCTGCTGCCCTGCCCGCTGGGCGAGGGACGCCGGGTGCCCGGCGGCGGGCCGGCGAGGGACGCGGCGTGACGCACCCGACCACCACCCCGACATCGACGAAGGACCTGGCATGACGGACCTGTTGACCACCGGCGCCCGCGAGGCCCCGCACCTCGCCGGGGAGGGTCCGGTGTCCGACCCGGACCTGGCGCGCGTCGACCGCCTGGAGACCCTGCTGGGCGATCCGCGGGACGCCGCCAATCCGCTCGGTCTGCGAGCGGTGCTCGCCGCCGACGAGCGCGGCGAGCTGTCGGCCGAGGGCGAGCGCGCGCTCGCGGACTTCGGGCTGGGTGCCGAGTTCGTGCCGGTCCGTCTGGGCGGCCGGTTCGCGCGTGCCGACCGGTTCGCGCTGCTCATGCGCTCCCTGTTCCGGCGCGACTGCGCGCTCGGCATCGGCTACGGCGTCACCAGCTTCATCGCGGGCCTGCCCATCTGGGCCGACGGCAGCGACGAACAGCGCCGCCGAGCCGCCGAACTGCTCATCGGCGGCGGCCGGATCGTCGCCGCGTACACCGAACTCGACCACGGCAGCGACTTCGCCCGTATCTCGCTGACCGCCGGGCCGACACCCGGCGGATACCTCCTGGACGGCGGCAAGCAGCTGGTGAACAACATCTGCCGCGCCGAGGCAGCCGTCCTGTTCGCCCGCACGGGCGAGGACGCCGGCAGCCGCGCCCACGCGCACTTCCTGGTCGATCTCGACGCGCTGCCCACGGAGCGCGCGGACCGCTCCGCCCGGTTCGCCACATCGGGCGTACGGGGATGCCGTCTCGGTGGCATCGACTTCGACGCCTGCCGGGTACCGGCCGATGCGCTCCTCGGCGTCGAGGGGGGTGCCATGGAGACCGTCCTGAAGGTCTTCCAGGTCACCCGCAGCGTGCTGCCGGGCATGGTCGTCGGCGTCGGCGACACCCAGCTGCGCACGGTGCTCGACTTCGCCCGGCAGCGCCTCCTCTACGGACGACCCATGTCCGAACTCCCCGAGGTGCAGGGCGTGCTGGCGGAGTCCTTCCTCGATCTGTTGATCTGCGACGCGCTGTCGGTCGTGGGGGCGCGGACACTGCATCTGGCACCGGGGGAGGCGAGCGTACGCGCCGCGGCGGTGAAGTACCTGGTGCCGAAGCTGCTTCAGGACAACTCCTACCGCCTCGGTGTGACGCTGGGCGCCCGCAGCTATGTGCGTGAGGGGCCGTACGCCGTCTTCCAGAAGGCCGCCCGGGACCTGCCGGTCGTCGCCCTCGCGCACGCGAGCGGAGCGGTGTGCCTGTCGAACATCGTTCCCCAGCTGCCGCGGCTCGCGGAGCGGTCCTGGCGGCCCGCCCTCGACGGCGGGACGGCCGTCCCCTGTGCCGCGGCGCTGTTCCGGCCCGACGAACCGATGCCCGACCTCGACCTCGGCCTGCTCGAACTGTCCGCGCGAGGCGCCGACGGCCTCGCGGCGAGCCTGCCCGCGTTCGCCCGCGACCTCGCCGAGCGCGCCGTCCGCGAGCCCGAACTCGGTGAACTCGCCTCATTGGCAGCCATGTTCGCCGAGGAACTGGCCGGCCTCGCCGACCGGGCCGCCGCCCTGCCGCCGCGCGACCGCACTCCGCTCGCGAGCCGTCGCGCCTTCCTGCTCGCCGAGCGCTACACCCATCTGCTCGCGGCCGCCGCCTGCCTCGGCATCTGGCACGCGGCCACGCCCGCCGACGGCTTCGCCGCCGACCCGCTGTGGGTCACCGGCGCGCTGCACCGGCTCGCCGACCGGCTCGGGCCGCGTCGCGGCCCGCTGCCCGGACACCTGGTCCGGGGCCTGACGGCGGAACTCGCCACCAGACACGAACACCACCGCACCTTCGACCTGTTCCGCGGACGGCTCGCCCACGGGCCGGTCCCCGCCAAGGGAGTCATCGCATGACCGAGACCACCGCAACCAGCCCCGACCCCGTCATCCGCACGCCGCAGGCGATCAGCTCCTGGCTCGTCGACCGCGTCTCCTACTACCTGGAGCGCCCCGCCTCGGAGATCGACGAGGGCGCCCAGCTCGCCGAGATGGGCCTGGACTCGGTGTACGTGTTCACGCTCTGCGGTGACATCGAGGACCGGTTCGGCCTGGTCGTCGAACCGACCATGGCGTGGGACCACCCGACGGTCGAGGCCATCACCGCCCACCTGGTGGCCGAGCTGGCCGGCCGGGCCGCGTCCGACCGATAGCGCCGTCCGCCCGGAGGGCGGGCGCGCGGCGTCCGGTGCGTGCAATCGCGAGACGGAGGACCGTCCCCGTACCGGGCGTACGTGGACGATTCCGGCGCGCGGCGCGTGTGCGTGCCGGACCTCGCGCGCCAGGCGGGATCCGTCAGACACGACCTGGTCCGGCGGACCGGGGCCGGACAGGGCCCCGGTCGCGCCCAAGTACGCGCTTCGCAGTGACTATCCGGGAAGGGGCAGCCATGCCCGACATACCGTTCCCAGGCATTCTGTCGACCGTGGGGAACACCCCACTCGTGGAATTGGAAAAACTGCTGCCGGATTTCGGCTCCCGGGTCTTCGGGAAGGTCGAGCGCTTCAATCCGGGCGGCAGCATCAAGGACCGCTCAGCCCTCGGCATGCTGCGCGAGGCCATCCGCAGCGGCGAGGTGGAGCCCGGCCGTTCGGTGATCGTCGAGTCCAGCTCGGGCAACCTGGCCGTCGGACTCGCGCAGATCTGCCGCTACTACGGACTGCGCTTCGTCTGCGTCGTCGACGCGAAGACCACCGAGCAGAACCTCGCGATCCTGCGCGCCTTCAGCGCCGAGGTGGAGGTCGTCACCGAACGCGACGAGCTGACCGGGGAGTACCTGCCCGTGCGGCTGCGCCGGGTACGCGAACTGGTGGCCTCCATCGACGGGGCGTACTGGCCCAACCAGTACGCGAGCCTGCTCAACCCCAAGGCACACGAGACCACCATGCGCGAGATCGAGGAAGCTCTCGACGGCAAGGTCGACTACCTCTTCTGCTCGGTCTCCACCTTCGGCACCCTGCGCGGCTGCCGCGACCACATCAGGGCCCGGGGCCTGGACACCACGATCGTCGCGGTGGACGCCCAGGGCAGCGCGATCTTCGGCCTGGAGTCGACCCAGCGCCTCATCCCCGGGCACGGCGCCTCGGTGGTACCGCCCCTGATGGACGCGTCGGCGGCCGATGAGGTGGTGCACATATCCGATCTGGAGTGCGTGGTCGCCTGCCGTCGTCTCATCGCCCGCGAGGCCGTCCTCGCGGGCGGATCGTCGGGCGCCACCGTCGCCGCACTGTGGAAGTTCAAGGACCGCGTCCCCCGGGGTTCCCACTGCGTGCTGGTCTTCCCCGACGGCGGCGACCGCTACCTCGACACCATCTATTCCGACAACTGGGTGAGCCGGAACTTCGGCGACGTGGCACACCTGTGGAAGGACTGACCTGCATGTCCACCGGGCTCATCTCCACCGGCCAGGAAGGACTCTGGCTCGCCCATCAACTCGACCCGGACAGCTCCGCGTACAACGTGGTTCTCGCGGTGCGGCTGCGCGACCCGGTCCGTGCCGACGTCCTCCAGGACGCGCTCACCGCGCTCGTGCTCCGGCACGAACTGCTGCGCTCCCGCTTCCCCGGTACGGACGCGGGGCCGACACGGGTGACCGATCCCGCCGACTCCGTACGGCTCGACGTGCGCGACGTGCCGGGAGCGGACGAGGAGGAGTTGTTCCGGCTGGCCCGGCGAGCGGCCGAGGAGCCCTTCCGCCTCGCCGACGAGGGCGCCTTCCGGGCGGTGCTGCTGCGCGGGGCGCCCGACGACGCCGTGCTCGTCACCGTCACGCACCACATCGTCAGCGACGCCACCTCGCAGTGGCTGCTCGTCAGGGACCTGTTCGCCGAGTACGGCGCACGCACCGGTCAAGGCGGCGTGGCCCGGCCCCCGGCCCCCACCGGCTGGGACCAACACGTCCGCGCGGAACGCGAATTCATCGCCTCACCGCGCGGCGAGCGGTCGGCGGCGCACTGGCGCGACCTGTGCCGGGGGCTGCCCGCGGCGGCTCTGCCCACCGACCGGCCGCGCCCGGAACAGCCCACCCTCAACGGAGCCACCGCTGAACTCACCCTGCCCGCGATCACCAGCCGCCGGCTGCGCGAGGCCGCCGCCGAACGCGCGCTGACGCCGTTCGCCTGGCTGCTGGGCACCTTCCAGTCCGCGTTGCACCGCTGCGGCGCGGGGGACGCCTTCCTGGTCGGCTGCCCGGTCACCACCCGGTTCACGCCCGCGACCCGCGAAGCCGTCGGCTACTACGTCAACTCCCTTCCGGTGGCCGGCCGGTTCGTGCCCGCCACCACGTTCCTGGAGACCTTCGAGGCGGCGCAGCGTCAGCTGCGCACCGGCATCGCGCACGCCCGCCACCCGGTGGAGCTCCTGCCGGGCGGCGCCGATCGCGGTCCGCTCTTCCGGATCGTCTGCACCCTCATCGCCGTGGACCGGCTGCCGATCCCCGGGCTCTACGAGGACCGGGTGCGCCTCGGCGGGCTGCGGGCCGAACTGTGCGACGTGCCGCAGCAGGAGGGCCAGCTCGACCTCGCCGTCGAAGTCCTTCAGAACAGCGCGGAGTTCAGGGCTGTTCTGCGCTACAACACCGATCTGTTCGACCGGGAGACCGTCGAGCGGTTCCGCGACACCTGGCGGCGGCTGATCGACGTGTCCCTCGACACGCCCGCGGCCCGCGTCACCGATGTCGGACTCGTCGCGGTCGACGACCTGGCGCGTCTGATCGCCCTCGGGGCAGGTGCGCCATGACGGGGGACACGGTCCAGGCCGGTCCGGACGAGCAGCTTCGGCTGCGGCTTCCCGCAGGACCCGCCGTCTGGTGCACCAACGGGCCCGCCGCCGTGGCGATGTGGCGCGAGATGCAGCCGCCCGGCGCCTACCACCGGGTGGCGCACAGGCTGCCGGCCGCCGCCACCGTCCTGGACATCGGCGCGAACATCGGGCTCATGGCGGTGCACTGCGCCCGCGTCCGGCCCGACGTCCGCGTCGTCGCGGCCGAGCCGGCCCCCGACCTGCACGCCTGTCTGGTCCGCAATCTCGCCGAGCACGCGGCCCCCGGCTGGCAGGCGGAGTGCGCGGCCGTCGCGGACCGCCCCGGCGAGCTGCGCTTCACTTACTACCCGCAGGCGCCGGGCAACTCCGGCGTCTACGCCGACCGGCGTGCCGACGACGAGATAACCCTGGCGTACCTGCGCAACAGCGGTGTCGACGCCGAGGACGCCGAGGAACTGGTGGAAGGGCTCCACGAAGGCGTCGAGTTCACGGTCCCCGCGCTCACCGTCTCCGAGCTGATCCGCCGCCACGGCGTCGCCCGGGTCGACCTGCTGAAGGTGGACGTGGAACGCGCCGAGATGGATGTGCTGCGGGGCGTCGAGGACGAGCACTGGCCCCTGATCGGCGCGGTCGTCGCCGAGGTCCACGACGAGGACGAGCGCCTCGCCCGCTTCACGGCCCTGCTGCGCTCCCGGGGCTTCACCGTCACGGCCCGCCAGGACCCGCTGCTCAAGGGGACGGGACTGTACGACGTGGAAGCGGAGCGGCACGGGTTCTGAGCCGGCACGGGGCCCGAACGGCGTCGGATGCCGAACGGGGCGGTTCGGGACGGCGCCGTGCACCGAGGGCGGCGCCGGCCGTGCACCGAGGGCGGCGCTGGCCGTGCACCGAGGGCGGCCCGTGCACCGAGGACGGCTCGTGGCCCGAGAACGGTCCGTGCCCCGGCGGGGAGGCATGCCGCCGGGGCACGGGCCGTCCGTATAGGCCGTATATAGCGACCTCTCGCACCATCTCCGCATCACCAGGCTTTGCCTCCCCCGTCAGCCCCGCAGGAAGGGAACCCCATGCTGATTCTCCGGCGCGCCGATGTGGCGGACGTCCTGGCCGACCGCGAGGCGGAGATCATCGAGCTCGTCGGCGAGACCTACCGGCTGCACGACGAAGGGCTCACGTCCCTGCCGCACTCGACGTTCCTGCGCTTCCCCGAGGAGCGGCACGGCCGGGACCGGATCATCGGCCTGCCGGCCTACCGGGGCGGCGGCCGGCCCGTCGCCGGGATGAAGTGGATCGCCTCGTTCCCCGGCAACGTGGAGGCGGGCACCGAGCGGGCCAGTGCGGCCATCGTGCTCAACTCGCTGGACGACGGCCGCCCGACGGCGTTCGTCGAGGGCGCGGTGATCTCCGCGAAGCGCACCGCCGCGAGTGCGGCTCTCGCCGCCCGGGAGCTGACCGCGGGAAACGCCCCGGACTCCGTGCTGCTGATCGGCTGCGGCGTGATCAACCTGGAGGTCCTGCGTTTCCTGGCCGCGGCCCTGCCGGGGCTGCGCGAGGCCGCCCTGTACGACACCGATCCGGCGCGCGCCGCGGCGTTCGCGCAGCGGTGTGCCGAGGCGGCCCCGAAGGTCACGACGTCCGTGGTGACCGACCTGACCGAGTCGCTCGGGGCGCACCGGCTCATCTCGCTCGCCACGACCGCCGCGGCCCCGCACATGGACCTGGCGGCCTGCGGCCCCGACACCACCGTGCTGCACGTCTCGCTGCGGGACCTGACGGCCGACACGGTCCTCGGCGCGGTCAACGTCGTCGACGACGCCGACCACGTCTGCCGTGAACGCACCTCCCTCGACCTGGCCCAACAGGCCGTGGGGAACCGCGACTTCGTGGCCGCGCCGATCGGGGCGCTGCTGCGCGGCACGGCCACGCTGCGCCGCGAGCCGCACCGCCCCGTCGTGTTCTCGCCGTTCGGCCTGGGCGTGCTCGACATGGCGCTCGCGGAGTACGTGCGCGAGCGGGCCGAGGAGCGCGGCCTCGGCGTCCGCGTCGAGGACTTCCTGCCCGCCTGATCCCACGGACCCCGACCGGATCCCGTACCCACCACCCCATCCACACCGAGGAGTCAGTCATGACCGCAGAGCAGTCCGAAGGCCCCGTCCAGCGCGTGGTGTTCAACGACGAGGAGCAGTACTCGCTGTGGCCCGCCGGGCGCGAGCTGCCCGCCGGCTGGCACGCCGAGGGCACGGAGGGCACCCGTGAGGAGTGCCTGGCCAGGATCAACGAGGTGTGGACGGACATGCGGCCGCTGAGCCTGCGCCGCCGCATGCACGAGTCCTCCGCGGCCTGAGCCCGTTCGCCCGCCCACCCGGATCTGTGACAGGAGTTACCGTGAACGCCGAACTGCTTTCGGAACGCTTCGCCGAGCAGGCGTTCCGTACCCCGCACGCGGTCGCCGTCGTCGACGGCGACCGGGCGGTGACGTACGAGGAGCTGGACCACGCGTCGCTGCGCATGGCCCACCACCTGCGGGATCTGGGTGCCGGGCCCGAGACGCTGATCGGCGTCGGCCTGCCGCGCGGCGTCGATCTGGTCGTGGCGCTGCTCGGGGCGTGGCGCGTCGGTGCGGGCTACGTCCCGCTCGACCCGGCACAGCCGCCCGCGCGGCTGTCCGGCCTGGTCCGCGAGAGCGGGGCACACCTGGTGCTGGCGGGGCCCGAGCTGGCGGACGCGGTGCGCGACGCCGGGGCCCGGCGCGTGGGACCCGAGGAGGTCCCGGCCGGCGATGCGCCCGACGGGCCGCCGCTCGCCGCCGCACACCCCGACAACGTCGCGTACGCCGTCTTCACCTCCGGTTCGACCGGAAAGCCGAAGGCCGTCGTCATCACCCACGCGGGCATCGCCCACCGGGTCGGCTGGACCGTGGACCGGCACCGGCTGGGGGCCGACGACCGCGTCCTCCAGAAGACCACCATCGGCTTCGACGCCGCGGCCTGGGAGATCTTCGCGCCGCTCGTCAGCGGCGGCACCGTGGTACTCGCCCCGGCCGGTGCCGAGCGCGATCCGGCCGGACTCCTGCGCACGGTCGCGGTAACCGGTGTCACGGTGCTCCAGGTCGTGCCGTCCGTGCTGCGCCTCCTCGTCGAGGAGGGCGACTGGAACGGCTGCGGCTCGCTGCGGTTGCTCTTCTCGGCCGGTGAGGCCCTGCACGCCGAGCTCGTCGCCCGGGTACGCGAACGGGCCGGCACCGAGCTGGAGGTGTGGAACACCTACGGGCCGACCGAGTGCTCCATCGACGTCACCGCCCAGCGGGTCGCCGCGGACATCACCACGGGGCCCGTGCCCATCGGACGTCCGCTGCCCGGCATGCGGGTCATGGTCCTGGACGCCAACGGCGCGCCCGTACCGGTGGGCGTGCCCGGTGAGCTGTGCGCCGGGGGCACGGGAGTGGCCCGCGGCTACGCGGGACGCCCCGATCTGACCGCCGAACGCTTCGTGCCCGACCCGTACGCCCCCGAGCCCGGCGGGCGGTTGTACCGCACCGGCGACCAGGTGCGCTGGCGTGCCGACGGCACCCTGGAGTACCTGGGCCGGCTGGACCACCAGGTCAAGGTCAACGGGGTGCGGATCGAGCCCGGCGAGGTCGAGGCGGCCCTCGCGGCGCACCCGGCGGTCACCGGCGCCGTCGTGACGCCGTACACGGTCGACGGCGGCAAGCGGCTCGCCGCGCACCTCACCGTCGGCGCCCCCGTCGGCGCGGCCGAGCTGCGCGGGTTCCTCGCCGAGCGGCTCCCCGACAGCCATGTCCCCGCCTTCCTCCACACCCTCGACGCCTTCCCGCTCATGGCGAACGGCAAGGTCGACCGGGCGCAGCTGCCGACGCCGGACGAGATCCTCGCCGCGGAGCAGCCGGTGTACACCGCGCCGCGCGACGCGGCCGAGGAACTGGTCGCCGGGGTGTGGGCGGAGCTGCTGGGCCTGGAGCGGGTGGGCGCGCACGACGACTTCTTCGCCCTGGGCGGCACCTCGCTGCAACTGACGCGCCTGGCCGCCCGGCTGCGGGCCGCCTCCGGCGAGAAGGTGTCGCTGCGCGGCCTGTTCGCGGCCACCACGGTCGAGGCGCAGGCCGGGCTGATCGGCTCGGCACCGCGGACGCGGACCGAGGAGCCCGGCATCGTGGCCGTGCCGCGCGACGGCGAGCTGCCGCTGTCGTCGGGCCAGCGCCGCCTGTGGTTCCTGGACCGGATGCACCCCGGCAGCCCCGAGTGGGTCGCCCCGCTCTTCCTGCGGTTGCCGGCCGGTCTCGACGCGACGACGGTCCGGCGTGCCCTGGACGCTCTCGCCGCGCGGCACGAGCCGCTGCGGACCCGGTACGCCGACAGCGACGGGGAGCCGCGCCAGATCATCGACGCCCCGGACGGCACGAGCGTGGAGCTGCGCGTCGAGTCCACCACCCGGGCCCACCTGCCGGCCCTGTTCGGCGAGCAGTTCCGGCGAGGTTTCGACCTGGCACGGGGTCCGCTGTGGCGGGCGCTGCTCGCCCGGGTCGACGGCCACGGCGACATCCTGCTCCTGACCATGCACCACATCACCTGCGACGGATGGTCGACGGTGATCCTGGAGCGCGAACTGCGCGTCCTGTGCGAGGCGTTCGCCGCGGGCGAGGCGCCACGGCTGCCCGCGCCGGCCCTCCAGTACGCGGACTACGGCGCCTGGCAGCACGCCCGGCTCACCGACGAGGTGATCGACAGGGAGCTGGCCCACTGGCGGGCCGCGCTCGACGGGATCGCCCCGCTCGACCTGCCCACCGACCGGCCGCGCCCGGCGGTGCGCGACCCGCACGGCGCGGTCGTACCGTTCCGGATTCCCGGCGAACTGGCCGAGAAACTGGGCGAATTGGGCAGGGCGCATGGTGCTACACCGTTCATGACGCTCCTCACCGCGTACGCCACGCTGGTGGCCCGCTACAGCGGCCAGTGGGACGTCCCGGTCGGCACCCCGGTGGCCGGCCGCACCCGGCCCGAGACCGACGGCATGGTCGGCTTCTTCCTCAACTCCCTCGTCGTGCGCTGCGGACTGCGGCCGGGGATGAGCTTCGTCCAGGCACTCGGCCGGGTCAGGGACACCGCCCGCGCGGCCTTCGTCCACCAGGAGCTGCCCTTCGAACGGCTCGTCGACGAGCTGCAGCCCGAACGCGACCTGTCCCGCACACCGCTCTACCAGGTGGCCTTCGACCTGCACAGCGAGGGTGTGACCAGCGTCGTCACGCATGACGCGGACCTCGCGGCGTTCACCGAGGCCTGGCAGGTGGCCAAGACCGACCTGTCGCTGTTCATGCGGCAGACCCCCGAGGGCGGCCTCGACGGCGTCCTGGAGTACGCCACGTCACTGTTCGAGCGGGCCACGGCCGAGCGGATGGCCGGCCACTTCCTGAGCCTGCTGGACACGGTGGCACACGACCCCGGCACCGTGCTGGGGGAGGTGCCGCTGCTGTCGCCGGACGAGCGCCGGCGGATCCTCGTGGACTGGAACGACACGGCGTACGGCACCGACGAACGCTCCGTACTCGAACGGTTCGAGGAGCAGGTCCGCACAGCGCCGGAGCACACCGCACTGACGTATGGCGCGCAGACGCTCACGTACGGGGAGCTCGACGCCCGCGCCAACCGCCTCGCCCACCATCTGCGCACCCTGGGCGTGGGCGCCGAGTCACGCGTCGCGGTGCTGCTCGACCGGGGGCCCGACCTCGTGGCGGCGCTGCTCGCGGTGTGGAAGGCGGGCGGCGCGTACGTGCCGGTCGATCCGTCCCACCCGGCCGGACGCGTCGCCGAGATGTGCGCGACGGCGCGCGTGCGCACGGCGGTGACCGTCGCCGGGTACGCGAGCCGCTTCCCCTCGCGCGGGCCGCGCCTGCTGTGCCTGGACACCGACGCCGGGGCCGTCGCCGAGCGGCCCTCGGCGGTACCGGCCCGCACCAGGGACCTGGACCGGCTGGCGTACGTCGTCTTCACCTCGGGCTCCACCGGCACGCCCAAGGGGGTCGAGGTGCATCACCGGGGCCTCGCGAACCACATCGACTGGGCGGCCCGGGAGCTGGCCGGGGGTGACTGCGGCGGCGGCGCCCTGTTCTCCTCCGTCGCCTTCGACCTGGTCGTCCCCAACCTCTGGGCGCCGCTGGTCACCGGGCAGCGGCTGTTCCTGCTGCCGCAGGACACCGACCTCTCGGAGCTCGGCAAACGCCTCGCGGAGGCCGAACCGTTCAGCTTCCTGAAGCTGACGCCAGGACACCTCGACATCCTTGCGACCCAGCTGACCGCGACCCAGGCGGGAGCGCTCACCCCGGTCCTCGTCGTGGCGGGCGAGGCGTTCACCCGCGCCGGCCTGGAGCGCTGGCGCGAACTCGCCCCGGACATGAGGATCCTCAACGAGTACGGGCCCACGGAGGCCTCGGTCGGCGCGACCGTCCACCCGGTACCGCCGGACGGCGAGACCCCCGACACCGACGTGCTGCCGATCGGGCGTCCGCTGCCGAACACGACGGTGTACGTCCTGGACGCGGCGTCGGCCCCGGTGCCGGTCGGGGTGGCGGGTGAGCTGTACGTCGGTGGTACGGGTGTGGCGCGTGGCTACGCGGGACGCCCGGACCTGACGGCGGAGCGCTTCGTGCCCGATCCGTACGCGAAGGAGCCGGGTGCCCGCCTCTACCGCACGGGCGACCTGGCGCGCCGACTCCCCGACGGCACCGTCGAGTTCCTGGGCCGCGCCGACGACCAGGTCAAGATCCGGGGTCACCGCGTCGAACTCGGTGAGATCCGGGCCGTGCTCGCCGCCCACGACGCCGTGCGCGACGCCGTCGTCACCGTGCACCGGGCCGAGGGCGCCGAACCCCGCCTCGCCGCGTACGTGGTGCCCACGGACACGGACGCACCGCTGCCGGACCTCGCCCCGCACTGCGCCGAGCGGCTGCCCGACTACATGGTCCCGGCGACGTACACCGCCCTCGACGTGATTCCCGTCAACGCCAACGGCAAGGTCGACCGACGCGCCCTGCCCGACCCCGGACGGCCCGAGCAGGACGGCGGACACGTCGCCCCGAGCGGCCCCGTCGAGGAGCGAATCGCCGGGATCTGGACCGAGCTGCTCGGCATCCAGGCCGGCGCGCACGACAACTTCTTCCACGTGGGCGGCAATTCGATCCTCGCGATCCGGTTGATCTCGGAGATCCAGCGCGCGTTCGACATCGACTTCACCGTCCGCGCGGTCTTCGAGGGCCCGACCGTCCGGCGGCTCGCCGAAGTGGTCGAGGAGCACGTCACGGCACAGATAGCAGTGCTGACCGACGACGACCTCCGCGCGGCGGTCGAGGACACGGACAACGCACCGCAGACATCCAAGGAGCACCAGGCATGAGCACCGGGGAAATGGAGAGGCCCGCTGTCCCGGGCGTCGACGCCGAAGCACTCCGCGCCGAGCTGCTGCGCCGCCGCCTCGGGGGCCGTCGCACCACCGCCCGCCGCACCGGGATCCCGCGGGCCGACCGGGGGGAGCCGCTGCCGCTCTCGTACGGGCAGCAGCAGATGTGGTTCCTCGGCCGCCTCGAACCCGACAGCCCCGAATACCTCGTGCCGCTGGTGCTGAGGCTGCGCGGCGACCTCGACACCGAGGCTCTCGGACGGGCCTGGCAGACGGTGCTCGACCGGCACGAGATCCTGCGCACCCGCTACGAACTGCGGGGCGAGGAACCCGTCCAGGTGATCGACCGGCCGCGGGAGTTCCCGATCGTCGTCACCGACGCGGCCGACGAGGACGCGGCCCGCGCCCTGATCGAGGCCGACCTGGCCGAACCGTTCGACCTCGCCGGCGGCTGGCCGGTGCGGGCCCGGCTGATCCGGCTCACCGCCGACGAGCACGTCCTGGCGGTCGTCCTCCACCACATCGCCTGCGACGCCTGGTCGACCGGCGTCCTCGGACAGGAACTGAGCGAGCTGTACCGGGGAGACGTGCCCGCGCCGCTCGCCGTGCAGTACGCCGACTACGCGGCCTGGCAGCGCGGTGAGCTGACCGGCGACGTGGTGGGACACCACCTGGACTACTGGCGCGGGCAGCTGGCCGGCCTGGCCCCGCTCGAACTGCCCACCGACCGGCCCCGCCCCGCCGTGCGGGACGGCGCGGGCAGCGCCGTCGCGTTCGAAGTGCCCGGCCCGCTCGCCGCCCGGCTGCGCGACCTGGCCGCCCGGCACGACGCCACTGTGTTCATGCTGTTCCTCGCCGCCTACCAGTCGCTGCTCGCCCGCTGGAGCGGCCGCACGGACATCGCCGTCGGTACGGTCGTCTCCGGCCGGGGCAGGCCCGAACTGCAGCAGCTCATCGGCTACGGCATCAACAGCCTGGTGCTGCGCGCGGACGTCGGCGGCGACCCCGCCTTCACCGAGCTGCTCGCCCGCACCCGCGCCACCGTCCTCGACGCCTACGACCACCAGGACGTGGCCTTCACCCAGGTCGTCGACGCGCTCGGCCCCGAGCGCGACCTGTCGCGCACGCCGCTGTTCCAGGTGGCGTTCACGATGCACGGCGACCGCGGCTCGTCCTTCACGTTCCCCGGTGTCGAGACCTCCCCGTTCGAGGGTTCGGGCCGGGTCGCCAAGTTCGACCTCGACCTGCAGGTCCGGGAGGGCGCGGAAGGCTCGCTCGGCGGCCACCTGGAGTACGCGACCGCCCTCTTCGACCGGGCGACCGTGCAGCGCTTCGCCGGTCATCTGCTGCGACTGCTGGAGGGGATCGCCGCCACGCCGGACGCGGCACTGTCCTCGTACGACATCTTCGACGCACGGGAGCGGACCGTACTGCTCGGCACCCCGGCGAGGACGCGGCCCGTGACACGGCGTGTGCACGAGGTCTTCGAGGAGCAGGCGGCCCGCACCCCGCACCGCGTCGCCGTGACCTTCGAGGGCACCGACCTGACGTACGAACAGCTCAACGCCCGCGCCAACCGCATCGCGCACGCCCTGATCGCACGGGGCGCCGGCCCGGAGGTCCTGGTCGGCCTGAGCCTGGAGCGCGACATCGAGCTGCTGCCCGCGCTGCTCGGCATCCTCAAGTCCGGGGCCGGATACCTGCCCCTCGACCCGGCCAATCCCGCCGACCGCCTGGCCTACATCCGTCAGGACGCCCAGGCCCCCGTCGTCGTCACCACAGCGGCGCACGCCGGGCCGTTCGACGTGGACCTGCTGCTCCTGGACACCGACGCCGAACTGATCGAGGCCCAGCCGGACACGGACCCGGCCGTGCCGGGCAGCCCCGACAACCTCGTCTACACGATCTACACCTCGGGCTCGACGGGCCGCCCCAAGGGCGTCGCGCTCACCCACCGCAATGTCGTACGTCTCCTGGAGCGCGGCCACGAGCACTACGCGTTCACCGAGACCGACGTATGGCCGCTGTTCCACAGCTATGCCTTCGACGTGTCGGTGTGGGAGATGTGGGGCGCGCTGCTGCACGGCGGCCGGCTCGTCGTGGTTCCGCACGCCGTCACCCGTTCCCCCGACGAGTTCCTCGACCTGCTGAAGCGCGAGCAGGTCACGGTGCTCAACCAGACGCCGTCCGCGTTCCGCTCGCTGGTGGGCACGGACACCGAACTCCCGCTGCGGGCAGTGGTGTTCGCGGGGGAGAAGCTGGAGGTCTCCGAACTGCGTCCGTGGACCGACCGGTTCGGCCTGGAACGCACCGCCCTGGTCAACATGTACGGGATCACCGAGACGACGGTCCACACCACCTACCACCGGCTCACCGGGCGCGACCTGGACCCGCGGGCCGGCAACCCCGTCGGACATCCGCTGACCGACCTGGACGTGTACCTCCTGGACGCCCAGGGCGCCCTGGTGCCGATCGGCGTGCCGGGGGAGATCCACGTCGGCGGGCCCGGCGTGGCCCGAGGCTACCTGGGCCGGCCCGCGCTGACCGCCGAGCGCTTCGTGCCCGACCCCTACGGGCCCGCTGGCGCCCGCCTCTACCGCAGCGGTGACCTGGCCCGGCGGCTGCCCGACGGCAGCCTGGAGTTCCTCGGCCGCATCGACGGCCAGGTCAAGATCCGCGGCTTCCGCATCGAGCTCGGTGAGATCGAGACGGCCCTTGCCGCGCACCCCGCCGTGCGCGACGCCGTCGTCCTCGCCCGTGAGGACACCCCCGGCGACAAGCGCCTCGTCGCCTACGCGACCCCGGCCGCGGACGCGGCCCCCACCCCGGCGGAGCTGCGCACGCACCTGTCCGGGGTACTGCCCGAGTACATGGTCCCCGCGGCCTTCGTCGCCCTGGACCGGCTGCCGCTGACCACCAACGGCAAGCTCGACAAGCGGGCCCTGCCCGAACCGGGACGGGACGCGCTCGGCGCCGGGGGGCACGTCGCGTTCCGCACCGTCGCCGAGGAGCGCATCGCGCAGGTGTGGGCCGAGGTCCTCGGGCTCGACCGGGTCGGCGTCGAGGACGGCTTCTTCGAGCTGGGCGGACACTCCCTGCGCGCCGTGACGCTCGTGGGCCGGCTGCGCGCCATCGGCTACGACCTCGCGGTGCGCGACGTCTTCGAGCACCGCACCGTCGCCCGCGTCGCCGAACTCGTCACCGGCCGCCCGGCACCCGCCGAGGCCGGTCGCACCGTCGAGCCGTTCGCACTGGTGACCGCCGAGGACAGGGCGCTGCTGCCCGAGGGGCTCGTGGACGCCTATCCGCTCTCCCAGGTGCAGCTCGGCATGGTCGTAGAGATGCTGACGGACGACGGCAAGCACCCTTACCACAACGTGACGTCCTTCCGGATCCGTGACGAGCGGCCCTTCTCCCTCGACGCGCTGCGCGCCGCCGCGGCCGCGGTCGTCGCCCGGCACGAGGCGCTGCGCACCTCCGTCGCCCTCACCGGCTGCTCCGTGCCGCTGCAGCTGGTCCACGAAGCGGCCGAGATGCCGGTCGGCGCCCGCGACCTGTCGCAGCTGACCGAGGACGAACTCCAGGCGTCCCTGCGGGAGTTCACCCTCAAGGAGCGCGGCGAGCTGTTCGACCTGGCCGCGCCGCCGCTGCTGCGCCTGTACGCGCACGTGGCGGGCGACGGCAGCTGGTGGATCACGCACACCGAGTGCCACGCGATCCTCGACGGCTGGAGCCACCACTCCCTCCTGATGGAGGTTCTCGACGACTACGGCCGCCTGGTCGACGGCGAGGAGCCGGCCGCACCGGAGCGCCCCGCCGTCCGGTTCGCCGACTTCGTCCGTGCCGAGCTGGACGTCCTCGACTCAGCGGAGTCGCGCGGGTACTGGCAGTCGGTCGTCGACGGCCACGCCAGGCTCACCGTGCCCGCGCCCTGGCGCGGCGACCCCGCCGACGAGGGGGCCCCCTACCGGGTTCCGGTGCCCTTCCACGACCTGGAGGACCGCCTGCGCGCGCTGGCCTCGAAGTCGGGCGCCTCCCTCAAGAGCGTGCTGCACGCAGCCCACCTGAAGACGCTCAGCATGCTCACCGAGGAGGAGCGCTTCTTCACCGGACTGGTGTGCAACGCGCGCCCCGAGGTGCTCGGCGCGGACCGCGTCTACGGCATGCACCTCAACACGCTGCCGTTCGCGCACGACCGCACGGCCGCCACCTGGCGCGACCTGGTCGCCGCGGTGTTCGCCCGCGAGATCGAACTGTGGCCGCACCGGGCCTTCCCGATGCCGGTCATCCAGCGGGAGCTCGCCGACGGCGAGCGGCTGATCGACATGCGTTTCAGCTATCACGACTTCGACCAGGTCGACCGCGAGCAGGTCGACTACCTGGCGAGCATCGACGACAGCCCCACGGAGTTCCCGCTGGGTGTCTCCGCACGCGTCGGCCACCTCGTCCTGACGGCGTCGCCGCGCGCGCTCAGCCGGTCGGGCACGGACCGTCTCGCGGCCATGCTGCGTCAGGTCCTGGAGGCGATGGCCGCGGATCCGGAGGGCGACGCGCAGGCGTCGTTCCTGCCGCAGGGCGAACGGGAGCGCCAGCTCGTCGAGTGGAACGACACGGCGTACGAGGCGGAGACGGCCACGGTGCTCCGGCGTTTCGAGGAGCAGGCGGCCCGCACCCCGGACGCCGCGGCCGTCACCCTGGACGGGCGGAGCCTGTCGTACGCCGAGCTCGACGCACGGGCCAACCGGCTGGCACACCATCTGCGCGGGCGCGGCGTCGGCGTCGAGTCCCGGGTCCTGGTCCGGCTCGACCGCGGCCCCGACCTGCTCGCCGCCCTGCTCGCGGTGTGGAAGGCCGGCGGCGCCTATGTCCCCGTCGACCCGACCCACCCGGACGAGCGCGTGGCCGTGATGCGCGAGGCGGCCGGTGCCACGGTGGTTCTCACGGAACTCCCCGAACAGGCCCTGAGCTCCCTGCCGTCCACGGCGCCGGAGCGCGTGGACGATCTGGACGCTCTGGCGTATGTCGTCTTCACCTCCGGTTCGACGGGGGTGCCCAAGGGTGTGGAGGTGCATCACCGGGGTCTGGTCAATCATGTGGCGTGGGCGGCGCGGGAGCTGGCCTCCCGTGGTACGGGGGGTGCTCCGCTGTTCTCCTCGGTCGCGTTCGACCTGGTCGTGCCCAATCTGTGGGCACCGCTGATCACCGGCCAGGCGGTGCACGCGGTCGGCGGCGACGTCGACATGGCCGACCTGGGGGAGCGTCTCGTCGCCTCGGGGCCGTACAGCTTCATCAAGCTCACCCCGGGCCACCTGGACGTGCTCGCCGGGCAGCTCACGGCGGAGCAGGCGTCCGCGCTCGCCCCGGTCCTGGTCGTGGCCGGCGAGGCGTTCACGCGCGGCACGCTGGAACGCTGGCGCGCGCTCGCCCCGCACACGGAACTGATCAACGAGTACGGGCCGACCGAGGCGTCGGTGGGGTCGACGGTGTTCCCGGTGACCGGACCGGTGGGCCGGGAGGTGGTGCCGATCGGGCGTCCGTTGCCGAACACGACGGTGTACGTGCTGGACGCGGCGCTGGCTCCGGTGCCGGTCGGGGTGGCGGGTGAGCTGTATGTCGGTGGTACGGGTGTGGCGCGTGGGTACGCGGGGCGTCCGGATCTGACGGCGGAGCGTTTTGTGCCGGATCCGTATGCGCAGCGGCCCGGTGCCCGGCTGTATCGCACGGGTGACCTGGTGCGTCAACTCAGCGACGGAAACGTGGAGTTCCTCGGACGGCTCGACGACCAGGTCAAGATCCGCGGCTACCGGATCGAGCTCGGTGAGATCCGGGCCGTGCTCGCCGCCCACGACGCCGTGCACGACGCCCACGTGACGAGCGCCGACGGCGAACTGGTGGCGTACTACGCACCCGCGACGGCCACCGCCGACGGGATCCGCGCCCACCTGGCCGGGCTCCTGCCCGACTACATGGTCCCCGCGGCCCTGATCCCCCTGGACGCCCTGCCGCTGAACGCCAACGGCAAGGTCGACCGCAGGGCGCTGCCCGCGCCCGACCCCGCCGGTGCGGTGGACGACGGCTACGTGGCGCCGCGCACCGGGACGGAGGAGCGCGTCGCCGCGGTCTGGGCCGAGGTCCTCGGCCTCGAACGGGTCGGCGTCCAGGACGAGTTCTTCGCCATCGGCGGCCACTCGATCCGTGCCGTCGCCCTCGTCGGGGCGCTGCGCGCCGCCGGGTTCGACATCGGGGTGCGCGACGTGTTCGAGTTCCGCACCGTCGCCGCGCTCAGCGAGCACCTCACCGGTCGGCCGGCGCCCACCGAGGCCGAAGCCCCCGTCGAACGGTTCGCGCTGGTGTCCGCCGAGGACCGGGCGCTGCTGCCCGAGGACGCCGTGGACGCGTATCCGCTGACCCAGGTGCAGCTCGGCATGGTCCTGGAGATGCTCGCGGACGACACCAAGCACGCGTACCACAACGTGTCGTCGTTCCGGATCACCGAGGACGTGCCGTTCTCGCCCGACGCGCTGCGCGCCGCGGCCCGCGCCGTCGTCGCCCGGCACGAGCTGCTGCGCACCTCCTTCCACCTCGACACCTGGTCCCAGCCGCTTCAGGTGGTGCACGCCGAGGCGGACATCCCCGTCGCCGTGCACGATCTGAGCGGGTTCGACGGGACGGGACTGCGGGACGCCGTGGCGGAGTTCATCTCCCGGGAGCGGGCCGACCTCTTCGACCTGGAACGGGCGCCGCTGCTGCGGATGACCGCGCACGTCGAGGGACCCGGTGCCTGGCGGCTCGGCCTCACCGTGTGCCACGCGATCACCGAGGGCTGGAGCCACCGCGCGCTGTTGATGGAACTGCTCGACGACTACCGGCGCGTCCGCGACGGCGGCGCCCCTTCCGACGTGCCCGCGCCTGCGGTCCGCTACGCGGACTTCGTGGCCGCCGAACAGCGCTCCCTCCGGTCCGGCGACGACCGTGCGCACTGGGCCGGAGTCACCGGCGGCCATGCGCGCTTCACCCTGCCGACGGCCTGGGCGGGCGACCGCTCGGCACCGCGCGAGACCTTCCGGGTCGCGGTGCGGCTGGCCCCGTTCGAGCAGGGGCTGCGCGCCGTGGCCGCACGGGCCCGGGCCTCCCTGAAGAGCGTGCTGCTCGCCGCGCACCTGAAGGTCCTGAGCATGCTCACCGAGGAGACCCGCTTCCACTCCGGGCTGGTCTTCAGCGCCCGCCCCGAGGCGCCGGGGGCCGAGCGCGTGTACGGCATGTACCTCAACACCCTGCCGTTCGCCTTCGACGCCGACCGCGAACGCAGCTGGGAGGGACTGGTCCGTGACGTCTTCGCCCACGAGGCGGGGATGTGGGAGCACCGGCGCTACCCGATGCCGGCGATCCAGCGCGACGCCGGGGTGGAGCGCCTGCTCGACGTCCGGTTCAGCTATCAGGACTTCGATCACGTGGACACCGAGCGGGTGGATGTCGGCGACAGCTCGGGGGAGGGCGCCACGGAGTTCGGCCTGGCCGTGTCCGCGGTCTCCGGCCACCTCCTGATGACGACGCACACCCACGCCCTGTCCCGTCACCACGCCGACCGGCTCACCGCCCTGTACGAGGGCGTCCTCACCGCCATGACGCGGGACCCCGCGGGCGACGCCCGGATCGTCCCGCTGCCCGCGGACGAGCTCCGGCGCCAGCTCGTCGAGTGGAACGACACGGCGTACGAGGCGGAGAGGGCCACGGTGCTCCGGCGTTTCGAGGAGCAGGCGGCCCGCACCCCGGACGCCCCGGCCGTCACCCTGGACGGGCGGACCCTGTCGTACGGCGAACTCGACGCGTACGCCAACCGCCTGGCCCACGCGCTGCGTTCGCGCGGCGTGGGCGCGGAGTCGAGGGTCGCCGTCCAGCTGGACCGGGGACCCGCCCTGGTGGCGGCGCTGCTCGCGGTGTGGAAGGCGGGCGGCGCGTATGTGCCGGTCGACCCGTCGTACCCGGCCGAGCGGGTCGCGGCGATCGTGCGTACCTCGGGGGCCGGGACGGCCGTCACGTCCGATGCGTACGAGGACCGCTTCGGCGCCGCGGCCCGGGTACTGCTCATCGGCGGCGACGTCGGCTCCCTGCCGTCCACGGCGCCGGAGCGCGTGGACGATCTGGACGCTCTGGCGTATGTCGTCTTCACCTCCGGTTCGACGGGGGTGCCCAAGGGTGTGGAGGTGCATCACCGGGGTCTGGTCAATCATGTGGCGTGGGCGGCGCGGGAGCTGGCCTCCCGTGGTACGGGGGGTGCTCCGCTGTTCTCCTCGGTCGCGTTCGACCTGGTCGTGCCCAATCTGTGGGCACCGCTGATCACCGGCCAGCGCGTCCTCGCCGTGTCCCAGGACACCGAACCGGGCGACCTGGGGCGGCAGTTGCTGGTCGGAGCCCCGTACAGCTTCATCAAGCTCACCCCCGGCCATCTGGAGCTGCTGGCCGCACAACTCACCACCGAACAGGCGCAGGAGCTGGCCGAGGTCACGGTGGTGGCGGGCGAGGCGCTGCCCGGCGCGGTCGCCGACCGTTCCCTGGACATCCTGGGGCCCGGCCGGCTGATCAATGAGTACGGGCCGACCGAGGCGTCGGTGGGGTCGACGGTGTTCCCGGTTACCGGACCGGTGGGCCGGGAGGTGGTGCCGATCGGGCGTCCGTTGCCGAACACGACGGTGTACGTGCTGGACGCGGCGCTGGCTCCGGTGCCGGTCGGGGTGGCGGGTGAGCTGTATGTCGGTGGTACGGGTGTGGCGCGTGGGTACGCGGGGCGTCCGGATCTGACGGCGGAGCGGTTTGTGCCGGATCCGTATGCGCAGCGGCCCGGTGCCCGGCTGTATCGCACGGGTGATCTGGTGCGTCAACTGCCGGACGGGAACGTGGAGTTCCTCGGACGGCTCGACGACCAGGTCAAGATCCGGGGCTATCGTGTCGAGCTCGGTGAGATCCGGGCGGTGCTCGCCGCCCACGACGCCGTGCGCGACGTCCATGTGACGGTGCACGAGCCGGTGCCCGGCGACCGGCGTACGGTCGCCTACTGGACGCCTGCTCCGCACACCGCCGCACCGGAACCCCAGGCACTGACCGAGCACTGCGCGCTGCGCCTGCCGGACTACATGGTGCCGTCGGCCTTCGTCGCCCTGGACGCCCTGCCGCTGAACGCCAACGGCAAGGTCGACCGCAAGGCGCTGCCGGTACCCGACCGCGGCGCGCTGCGCACCGGTACGGAACACGTGCCGCCGCGCACTTCGACGGAGAAGACCCTGGCCGCCATCTGGTCCGACGTCCTGGGCGTCGAAGAGATAGGTGTCCACGACCGCTTCTTCGACCTCGGCGGCCATTCCCTGCTGATGATCAAGGTCCTGGCCGCGGCCCGCGAGGCGGGTCTGACGGTCTCCGTCTACCGCATGTATCAGCACGACACCCTGATCGACCTGGCCGCGGCGGTGGACGAGGACGCGGCGGGATCCCCGACGGGCGACACCGCACCGGCCGGCTCCCCGGCCGAGTCGCCGGTGGCCGCCTCCCCGGCGAAGGACGACTCCCCGGCGGCCGGTGGCGCCGCCACCGTGGAGGTGCCCGCGGAACTCCTCGCCGCGCTGCTCGCGCAGGCGTCCGAAGGCGGACACGCGGACCACGACGCCGTCGCACGGGCCGCCGCGCTGCTCGGTCCGGCGCCCGAGGACGGGGACACCGACCCGCTCGCCGCGCGGCTCACCGACGTCATGGCCGAGCACCACGTGCCCGGCGTCGCCCTCGCGGTCATCCGCGACGGCGCACTCGCCGAACTGCGGACCCACGGGGTCCTCACGGCCGGGGGCGACGGACCGGTGACCCGGCGGACGCTCTTCCAGGTCGGCTCCGTCAGCAAGCACCTCACCGCGTTCGCGGTACTGCGCGTCGTCGACCAGGGCCTGATCGACCTCGACGCGGACATCGACACGTATCTGCGCTCCTGGCACCTGGACGACGACCCGGCCGCGCCGGGACCCGTCACGGTGCGCGCGCTGCTCGGGCACCGGGCCGGCCTCGCCCGGCACCGCAGCGTCGGATTCCGGCCCGGCGAGCAACTGCCCACCCTGCTCAACCTGTTGGAGGGAAGCGGCCCGGTCGGCACCCCGCGCGTGCGGCGCGAGCTGACACCGGGCGGGACCTTCCGCAAGAGCAGCACGCACTACTGGGTGCTGCAGCAGGTGCTGGAGGACGTCACGGGGGAGCCCTTCGAAGCCCTGATGCGCCGGCTGGTCCTGGACCCGCTCGGCCTTGCCGACAGCAGCTTCGACCAGGACCACCCGCGCACCTGTGGTCTCCCGGTGGCGCTCGGCCACGACGCGCACGGCACCCCTCTCAGGGGCGGCTGGCGCAACCGCGCCCACCTCGCCGCCGCGGGTCTGTGGGCCACCGCGGGCGACATCGCCGGGTTCGCACTCGCCGTCCGGGACTCCCTGCTCGGCGCACCGGGCGCGCTCCTTCCCCAGGCCCTGGCGCGGGAGCTGCTCGCGGGGGAGGCCGGCACGTTCTACGGGCTCGGCACCATCGTCGACGACACCGGCGACGACCTGGAGTTCGGCCACGGCGGCGAGCCGTCGGGCTACTGGAACATGGCGATCAGCCGGATGCACGGCGGGACGGGGTTCGTCGCCCTCACCAACGCCGACTCGGGCAAGGCGGTCGTCAAGCACCTCACCGCCGAACTCACCGCCCACGACGCCCGGTTCGGCAGCGGCAGGCTCGCCTCCGGCTGGCGCGACGCCTCCGGCACGGGCGAACTCCCCGCGGTCCTGGCCCCGGTCGTCACCGACGAGGACCGCGCGTCGCGGAACGACGCGTGACGACATGTCATCCACATCTTCGGCACCTCAGGAGGACACCGTGGCCCACGTACGGCATCTGATCTCCATCGACGACCTCACCGACACCGACCTGCACGCCCTCGTCGCCCGCGGCGCCGCCTTCTCGGCGGGCGGCGCGGGCCGCCCCGCCCCGCTCACCGGGGCCGTCGTCGGCGTCTACTTCAGCAAGACCTCCACCCGTACCCGTACCGCCTTCTCCAGCGGCGCACTGCGGCTCGGCGGGCAGATCGTCTCGTACGGGCCCGGAGACCTGCAGCTCAACACGGGCGAGACGAGCGAGGACACCGGACGCGTCATGTCCCGGATGCTCGATGTGCTGGTCGCCCGTACCGCGGGCGACCCCGCCGAGATGCGGGCCTGGGCGGCGCAGGACCGGATGGCGGTCGTCAACGCCATGAGCGCGGAGGAGCACCCCACCCAGGCGCTCACCGATCTCACCACCCTGTACAGGCGGTTCGGCCGCATCGAGGGACTGCGCGTCCTGTACGTGGGCGAGGGCAACAACACCGCCTCGGCGCTCGCGCTCGCCCTGACCCGCTTCCCCGGCGCCACGCTCGAACTGCGCACCCCGCCCGGCTACGGCCTCGCCCCGTACTACCGCGAGCGCGCCGCCGAGCAGGCGGCCCGCTACGGGGCCACGTTCCGGGAGCGGCACGACATGGACGAACCGCCCGCCGACCAGGACGTCGTCTACACGACGCGCTGGCAGACCACCGGCTCCAGCAAGCCCGACGCCGACTGGCGGGACGTCTTCGCGCCGTTCCAGGTGACCGCGGCCCTGTGGGACACCAGCCCCAAGGCGGTCTTCATGCACGACCTGCCCGCGCACCGCGGCGACGAGGTCACCGCCGAGGTGCTCGACGGCCCCGCGAGCATCGCCTTCGCGCAGGCCGAGAACAAGATGCACAGCGCGATGGCGGTCCTGGAGTGGTGCAGGACATGACGCTCGTGGACGGTGCGGCGCAGGGGGCCGGAGCACCGGCCGGGCCGTTGCGCCGCAACCGGGAGTTCCTGCTGCTGTGGTCGGGGGCGAGCATGTCGTTCCTGGCCGCGCGGGTCACCACCGTCGCGTATCCGCTGATCGTGCTCTGGCACACCGGCTCGCCGCTCGCCATGTCCGCGGTGACCACGGCGGCCCTGCTGCCCCTGCTCCTGGTGCAGTTGCCCGCCGGGGCTCTCGTGGACCGCTGGGACCGGCGTCGGGTGATGCTGGTCTGCGAGGCGGGCCGGGTGCTGGTGGTCGGCGGCGTGGCGCTGTCGCTCGCCGCCGGCCGCGTCTTCGTGGTGCACCTGGCGGCGGCCGCGTTCGCGGAGGCGTCGCTGTCGGTCTTCTACCGGCTCGCGGAGCGCGGCGCGGTACGCAATCTGGTGCACCCGGACCACCTGCCCGCCGCGCTCGCGCAGAACGAGGCACGCGGGCGCGCGGCAGGGCTGCTCGGCCAGCCGGGCGGAGTGCTGCTGCACTCGCTGGGCCGCTCGTTCCCCTTCGGGTTCGGGGTGCTCGGCTATCTCGCCTCGCTGCTCTCGCTGCTGTTCATCCGCAAGGACTTCCAGACGGAGGAGACCGGCCGGCGGGACGGCTCCCGGCTGACCGGTGAGGTCGCCGAAGGGATGAGGTGGCTGTGGCGTCAGCGGTTCCTGCGCTCCGCGCTCGGCTACGTGGCCGGCACCAACGTCCTGTTCCAGATGCTGGCGCTCGCCCTGATCGTGCGGGTCAAGGAGTCGGGGCTGTCGTCCTCGGCCCTCGCGGTGATCGTGGGCATCGGCGGCGTCGGCGGACTGTGCGGCGCGCTGGCCGGCGGCAGGGTGCGGCGCCGGATGCGCCAGCGCACCCTGCTGATCGGCGGAGCCGTCGCCTGGGCGCTGCTCATCGGCGCCATGGCCCTGACCGCGCACCCGGTGCTGCTCGGCGCCCTGTACGCGGGGACGGGATTCGTCGGCGCCGTGTTCAACGTGGCCGCCGCCGTCTACCAGGTGAGCATCACACCCGACGCGTTCCAGGGCCGGGTCGCCGCCACGGCGACCCTCATCGGCTCGGGCACCAACGCGCTCGGGTCCTTCGCGGGCGGCCTGCTGCTCGCGGCGTGGGGCGCACTGCCCACCGTCCGCGTGATCGCCGCGGCCATGGCCGTGCTGGCCCTGCTCGCCGTACTGGCACCGGACTTGAAGCGAGAGGTGACACATGAACCGGCCAAGGGGAGCGAGTGAGCGGACGGTGCGCGACGAGCCGTGGCTACGGCGCCACCCGGCCTTGTCCGGGCGGCCGCGGCTGCGCCTCGTCTGCTTCCCGCACGCGGGCGGCAACGCGCAGCTCTTCCACGGCTGGCCGGCGCGCCTGCCGTTCGACGTGGAGCTGCTCGCGGTGCGCTACCCGGGCCGCCAGGAGCGGCTGAGCGAACCCTGTGTGGAGTCCATGGCCGCGCTCACCGACGCCGTCGACGCCGCCCTGCTGCCCGAACTCGACGTACCCCTCGCGCTGTTCGGGCACAGCATGGGCGCATCCGTGGCGTACGAGACGGCCCTGCGGCTGGAACGCCGGCACGGCGTCGTACCGCGTCGCCTCCTGGTGTCGGCCCGTTCCGCACCGCACCGTGCCCGCCCCACCGGACTGCATCTGCGCGGAGACGACGACCTGGTCGCCGGGGTGCGCAGGCTCGGCGACCTGGGCTCTCAGGCGTACGACATCCCGGAGCTGCGCGAACTGCTGCTGCCCGCGCTCCGCGCCGACTACCGGCTCATCGAGGAGTACCGGCCCGCGTCGCCACCGCCAAGGGTGTCGGCGCCGGTCACCGCGTACCTCGGCCGCGACGACCCGGGCTGCTCCCGCGAGAACGTCCTCGCCTGGTCCGAGCTCACCTCGGCCGGGGACTTCGCCCTGCGCACCTACCCGGGCGACCACTTCTACCTCGCTCCCCGCGAGGCCGAACTGGTCGCCGACATCACCAAGGATCTGGAGGCATGAACCCATGACGCACACGCAGGCCTGGACTCCCCTGGAGATCGAGACCGAGAGCATCGGCGGCTGCGAGGAGCTCGTCGAGCGGATCACCGGCATGGGAGAGGAGTTCGACAAGCTGCTCGTGGCGGAGAAGGGCCTGGTCTTCCGCGGCTTCGGAGTCACCCCCGCGGACCTGGACCAGGTGCTCGACACGCTGCTGCCCAACCGGCTCGCCTATGTGCACGGCAACTCGCCGCGCACCAAGGTCGGCAGCAACGTCTACACGTCCACGGAGTACCCGCAGGAATTCACCATCTCCATGCACAACGAGATGAGTTACGCGCACGCCTGGCCGTCGCGGCTCGCCTTCTACTGCCAGGTGCAGCCCGGCAGCGGTGGCGCGACACCCGTGGTCGACGCGGCCGTGTGGCTCGAATCCCTGGACGCCGAGGTGCGCGAGGCCTTCGCCGACGGCGTGCGCTACGTCCAGAACCTGCACGACGGATACGGCTTCGGCAAGAGCTGGCAGGACACCTTCGAGACGACGAGCCGGGCGCAGGTGGACGCCTTCCTCGACCGGACCGGCGCCACCTGGGAGTGGAAGGCGGACGGCGGCATCCGCGTCTCCTCGCTGCGACCCGCCACCACCCGGCACCCGGTCACCGGTACCGAGGTGTGGTTCAACCAGTCCGACCAGTGGCACCCGGCCGGGCTCGGCGACGACACGGCCGGCGCCCTCGCGCGGATCCTGCCCGAGGACGAGCTGCCGCAGAACGTCACGTTCGCCGACGGCAGTCCCATTCCCGCCGAGTACGTCGCCCAGATCCGCGACCGCGGCCTGGAGCACGCCGTCGACGTGGACTGGCACCCCGGCGACCTGCTGCTCATCGACAACGTCCTGCTCGCCCACGGACGGCGCCCGTTCACCGGCGACCGCCGGGTGCTCGTCGCGATGTCGGACTGACTTCCGTGGACGAGGACCACGGACCCGGAAGAACGGACTGAGGCGATGACAGCCGCATACGAGTACCTGAGGGACCGCGACGCGGCCCACATCTGGCACGGCAGGGCCCCCGACGAACCCGCCCCCGGCGACGCCGTCCTGCTCGGCGAGGACGAGCTGCGCAGCGTGCGGCGGATGTCCTCGCGCGCCGCGGTGCGCTACACCGCTTCGCACGCGGCACTGCGCAGGGTGCTCGCCCGGTATCTGGACGTGGCGCCGCAGGAGGTCGTCCTCGGGCGCCGTCCCTGCCCGCGCTGCGGCCACCCGAGACACGGCAGACCGCGCGTCGACGCTCCCGTCACCGACCTGGACTTCAACTTCTCGCGGTCCGGGGGGCACTGGCTGCTCGCCGTGGTCGTCGGCCGGCAGGTCGGAGTGGACGTCGAGGACGGGCGCCGGCTCGATGTCGAGGGGGCCTCGAAACTGGTGATGAGCGCGTCCGAACTCGCGCACGCCCGCTCCCGGCCGGACGAGGCGGCGCGCCTCGACGCCTTCTTCCGTGCCTGGACGCGCAAGGAGGCCGTCGTCAAGGCGAGCGGCGTCGGCATCATCACGAACCTGAAGGCGGTCGACGTACAGCCCCACCGGGACGGCCCCGTCGTGGTGCGGCACACGGAGCCGACGGGCCCCGGCACCTGGCTGGTGCAGGACCTGCCGACGGCCGGCGGAGCGTTCGCCGCGCTGGCCCGCGAGGCGGGCTCGACGGGGCCGGTGGAACTGTGCGACTACGAGGAGCCGCGGAACGAGGAGCGGCAGTGGAGAGGGGTACTGGTCCCATGACCGCGATCGAGTACACGGCGGAGCCGGGCACGAAGGTGCACGAGTACATCGCCGGGAACCGGACGAAGCTGCGGCGGATCCTCGGCGAGCGCGGGGCGATCCTGCTGCGCGGCTTCGAGGTGGGAGGCGTCGACGGCTTCGACGCAGTGGTGCGGGAGTTCTCCGGCACCGGACCCCTGAGCTACACCGAGCGGTCGTCGCCGCGCTCCACCATCAAGGGCCAGGTGTACACGTCGACGGACTATCCGGCCGACGAGGAGATCTTCCTGCACAACGAGAACTCCTACCAGGCCGTCTGGCCGCTCGCGCTGTACTTCTACTGCGTCGAGCCGGCCCTGACCCGGGGCGCCACGCCCCTCGCCGACATCCGTGAGGTGTACCGGTCCATCGACCCCGAGGTCCGCGAGGAGTTCGCCCGGCGTGGTGGCTGGCGGGTGGTGCGCAATTTCCACGGCGACTTCGGAGTGCCGTGGCAGGAGGCGTTCAACACCCATGACCGGGCCGCGGTCGAGGCGTACTGCCGGGACAGGGGGATCTCGCCCGAGTGGCGCGAGGACGGCGGTCTGCGCACGACGACGACGCGGGACGCGGTCCACACGCACCCCGCCTCCGGCGAGCGGGTCTGGTTCAACCACGCCACGTTCTGGCACGTCACCTCGCTGGCGCCGGAGGTGCAGGAGGGGCTGCGGGAGATCTTCCCGGACGAGGACCTGCCCACCAACACCTACTTCGGCGACGGCACCCCGATCCCGGACGGGACGGTCGCCCATCTCAGGGCCGCCTACCGCGCGGCGACGACCCGCTTCGACTGGCAGCGCGACGACGTACTGATCGTGGACAACATGCTGGCCGCACACGGCCGGGAGCCGTTCACCGGGCCGCGCAGGATCGCGGTGGCGATGGCCGAACCGTCGGCCTGAACCCGGCTACGCGAAGGGCCGGGCACCGATCTCACGAGGTCGGTGCCCGGCCCTTCGCGTCCGCTCACTCCCGCATGCCGGCCAGCTCCACCGCCCGGCGCCGCAGGGAGAACCAGGCCGGGGTCATCGCCGAGACGACGGCGAGGACGGCGCAGGCGCCGACGGTCGCGCCGAGCGTCGACCACGGGACCTCGATGCTGGTCCACACCTTGAGCATGCCGAGGGCACTCCAGATCCCGAGCAGGTTGAGCGCGGCGACGAGGAGACCGAGCACCCCGCCGACCGCCACCACCATCAGCGCCTCCGCACCGACCAGCCGCAGCACCTGCCACTTGGTCGCCCCGGCCAGACGGAGCACCGCCAGGTCGCGCACCCGGTCGGACGTCGCCATGACCAGGGTGTTGGCGAGGGCGATCCCCGTGTAGAGGAGAGCGATGCCGAGGACGAGCAGGAAGCCCAGACGGGTGGTCCGGTTGGTCTCCGGGTAACTCGCCCGCACCCACTGCTCCTCGGAGCGCACCTGCCCGCCGCCCGCGACGGCCGCGCGCAGCCCCTCGGCGACCGCGGTGGCGTCCGCGCCGTCGGCGACCAACACGTCGACCCGGTCGACACTCGCGCCCGGGGCGTTGCGCGGAGTGACGTAGACGCCGTTGTTGCCGGTGCCGGTGCGCATCACCGCCGCGATCCTCAGCGACTTCTTCGTGCCGTCCCCGAGCCAGACGTCGACGCGCTGCCCGACGGTGTGCCGCGCCCACTCCTCGTTGACGATGATCGAGTCGTCGCCGAGATCGGCGACCCGGCCCGCCGCGATCGGCAGCCGCGTGGTCCTGGCGAGCATCGCCGGATCGGCCGCCCGCGCCTCGGACTTGATGAGCGCCACGCCGTCCTCCAGGACGTAGACGGCGCTCGCGGAGGTCGCGGACACCTCGGCGCCCTCGACCTTCCGCAGCCGTTCGACGGTGGCCGCGTCGAAACCGGCGGGGCCCGCGGGCGACACCACGTAGTCGGCGGTGGCCTGGTCGCGGGTCTCGGTGGCCTTGGCCTCGTTGAGTGTCGCGGTCGCCCCGAGCAGGGAGCCCGCGAGGGCGACCGTGACCAGGACGGGGGCCGCGATGGCCGAGGTGCGACGGATGCCCGCCGCCGCGTTCTCGCGCACCAGCATCCCGCCCGCGCCCGGGAGTTGGGCCGGGAGCCAGGCGATGAGCCGGGTCAGCGGGCGCACCAGGACCGGCGCGAGCAGGGCGACCGCGGTGATCAGGAGCATCGGGCGGCTCACGTACGTCTTGCGATGGAGCAGTTCGCCCGGTTCCGTGGACAGCGCCATGGCGAGCGTCACGACCGCGGCGAGCAGCAGGCCTCCGCCGAAGAGCCAGCGGCCCCAGGTCATCGTCCTGGTGTCCACGGATGCCTCGCGCAGCGCCTGGGCCGGGCCGGTCCTGCCCGCCCGCCACGACGCGGCGACCACTCCGCAGAGCGCCACCAGCAGGCCGGTCCAGAAGGCCATGTGGTACGGCCAGGTGTAGTCACCGATGGTGAACCAGCTCGGCGCCAGCTCACTGTCGACGACCCACCGGGCCAGCCGCGGGGCGCCGTACGAGCCGAGGACACAGCCGGCGGCCGACGCGAGGACACCGACGAGCAGCGCCTCGGCGAAGACCATCCGGCGGATCTGCCCGGGGGTCGCGCCCGCCGTGCGCAGCAGACCGAACTCGCGGCGCCGCTGGGCGACGGCGAACGCGAACGTCGATGCCACCACGAAGACCGATACGAAGCCGGTGACACCGGCGGCCGTGCCGAACATGGCGTTCATCGCGACCAGGGCCTCATTGTCGCGGTCCGGGTCGGCGTCCGCGAGCCTGCGGTCGTCGCCCGTCAGCACGCGCACACCCGGGCTGCCCTGCGCCGCCCGGCGCACCGCGTCCGCGTCGGCATCGACCACCAGCTGGACGCTGTGCGGCGAGAGCCGGGCGGCCCGCGCATCCGTGAAGAAGAGCGCGTCCTCGAAGCCGAGCCCCGTCACGGTGCCGGTGACCCGCACGGTGCCGCGGTCCGTGGCGATGCGCTGCCCCACAGCCGCCCAGTCGCCGCCGACGACGACCTCGTCGGCGGCCCGGGGCGCGTGCCCCTCGCTGATCCGGTACGGGGCGAAGGCGGCGGTGGACCAGGGATGGCCCACCAGGTCTCCGGGCCCGCCCTCGGCGCGTACGGCGAACGAGCGGTCCTCGATCACCCGGCCGAGCTCGCGCAGCTTCACCACGAGGGGGTCCGGCACGGCGCGCGGCTCGGCCAGCTTCTCGACCCGGTCGCCGATCCGGGTCGGCACCCGGAGCTCGTCCGCGCCCTTCACCACGACCGGCGCGGCGGCGAACCGCTCCGGCCCCCGGCCTGGCGCGTCGAGCGAGGAGGCGAGGGCCAGCCCCATGACGGCGATCAGCGCGACACCGAGCGACAGCGCGACGAAGCTGCCGACGAAGGTGATCCAGCGGGTGCGCAGGGTCCGCAGGGCGATGCTCAGCACGGCACGGCCTCCAGCTTGGTCATGCGGGCGGCGATCTCTTCGGCGCTCGCCCCGACCAGCTCGCCGTTGACGCGCCCGTCGACGAGGAAGACGACGCGGTCCGCGTAGGCGGCGGCCACCGGATCGTGCGTGACCATGATGATCGTCTGCTGCTCCCGGTCGACCATGCCGCGGAGCAGGGCGAGCACCTCACGACTGGTCTGCGAGTCGAGCGCACCGGTCGGCTCGTCGCCGAAGAGCACTTCGGGGCGGGTGATCAGCGCCCGCGCCAGCGCCACGCGCTGCTGCTGGCCGCCGGACATCTCCGAGGGCCGGTGCCCCGCGCGCTCGTCGAGGCCGACCTGATGCAGCACTTCACGGACCCGGGCCCGCGAGGGACGCCGGCCGGCCAGGCGCAGCGGCAGCGCCACGTTCTGCTCGGCGGTCAGCGAGGGCAGCAGGTTGAACGCCTGGAACACAAAGCCGATGCGGTCGCGGCGCAGCAGGGTCAGTTTGGTCTCGCTCAGCCCGGTCAGTTCGGTGCCCCCCACGGTGACCGAGCCCGAGGTGGGCCGGTCGAGCCCGGCCGCGCACTGCAACAGAGTCGACTTGCCCGAACCGGACGGGCCCATGACGGCGGTGAACGTGCCCATGGGAAAGCCGAGAGAGACCTGGTCGAGGGCGGTCACCGCGCCGCCCCCCGACCCGTACTGCCTGCTCACGGAGCGCAACTTGATCGCGTCGTCAGTCATCTTTCCACTCATTCGGTGTCGGTCACCCCGCACATCGGGCGGGACGGATGGTCGGGAGCGCGTCGGCCACCTTGCCCTGGCCGGGCCGTCGCCGGGCGGCCGGCGGGCGGTGCGCGGGGTGCAGGAAGTTGCGACGGCAGGAGGTTGCACGCGGCACGGGTCAGCCCGGCCCGGCGGGGCCCATGGCGTACCCGATCAGGACGAAGGCGGGCGCCCACACGGCACTGCTGACCAGGGACCAGCCCAGGTAGCGGCGCAGCGGCATCCGGGTGGCCCCGCACAGAGCCGGCACGAGGGTGCGCAGGACGGCGGTGAAGCGGCCGACGAACACCGCCGCACCGCCGCGCCGTTCGATCAGGCCCAGGGCCCGTTCGGCGTACCGCTGCCACCGCCCACCGTCCGGGATCCGGCTCAGGACCCGAGCGTTCCAGCGTCGCCCCACCGCGTAACCGATCAGGTTGCCCGTGACGGCCCCGGCGACCGCGGTCAGCAGAGCCGCCACCACGGTCACCCGTCCGTGCCAGGCGAGGACCCCGCCCATCAGCACGGCGGTCTGCCCCGGCATCAGCGCACCCACCAGCGGTAGCGCCGCCTCCAGCGCGGGCAGGAGCAGCACCGCCGCCAGGACGCCGAGGCTTCCGTACACCAGCGTGTGCTCGGTCAGCCAAGCCACCATCGGGATGCCGCCTTCCTCGCAACTTCGATGGCTCAACGAAACCGTGTCGCGGGGGGCCGGCGCAGTGCGGCAGGACCGAGACCTGGGGTAGGGCCAGGCATACCCTCCGCGTTCGGTTCAGCTCGCCCCGGTGAACGTCCGGTTCACGACGAGCGCGAGCCCTCCGGAGTCCAGGGCGGCCAGCCGGACCAGTTCGTGGAACCGGTAGTGGGGTTCACCCGCCGCGTCGATGCCCGACATCTCCAGGAGCGACTTCTCGACGAGGCGCTCAAGGAACTCCTCGGTCGCCGACTCGGACCTGCAGAGCAGCGGCGCGGCAGCCGACGCGGAGAAGACCGCGGGGCCGCAGGAGGCGAGCGCCCGGGTGCACTCCAGTTCATGAGGAGGCAGCAGACGCAGTGCGGAGCCGAGGCGGCCGCCGATGTCCAGATCGCCGACATGCAGTTCCGCGAGGCGTGTCACCGGCTGCGCGAGATTGCGGGCGAGGCGGGAGGCGGGCCAGTGCGGCCGCGCGGCGAGCCGGGTGGCGGCGGCCCGCAGCGCGAGCGGAAGCCCCCCGCAGGCGTCGACCAGGGCCCGGGAGGCCTGCGGCTCGGTGACGATGCGGGAGACCCCGGCGATCGCCGAGAGCAGGGCGAGCGACTCGCTGCCGTCCATGGGGTAGAGGGGGGTGGTGCGGAAGCCCGGCACCGCGCTCTGCCTGTTGCGGCTGGTGACGAGGACGGCGGCGTCCGCCGTGGCCGGGAGCAGCGCGTCGAGCTGGAGCTCGCTCGCCGCGTCGTCGAGGAAGAGGAGGAGCCTGCGCCCCGCGGTCCTCGTGCGGTAGAGGCGGATCAGTTCGTCGAGCTGGAGCCGGCTGCCGTCCGGGGAGAGAAGGGCTTCGGGCCGCTCACCGAGCGCTCGCAGCAGATGCGAGAGCACCTGTCCGGAGTCCTTGACGGTGCCGTCGCGGTGGCGCAGCCGCGCGTGGAGCAGTCCGTCGGGGAACTCGGCCGCGACGGCGTGCGCCACCCGCACCGCGAGCGCGGTCTTGCCGACGCCCGCCATCCCGGAGATCAGCAGTCGCCGTGGCCGCGCCCCGGCACGCCGGTCCGCCGGGGTGTCGGTCAACTGCGCGCACAACTCGGCGAACTGGCTCTCCCGGCCGGCGAAGTCCGCGATGTCGGGCGGCAGCATGACCGGTGACATCGGCGCGACGGCGGAGGGAGGCCCGGAGTGCGGAGCCGAGGTGGACAGGTGCGCCGGCTCCGGCAGAAGGCTCAACTCGCCCGACAGCACGGCCTGGTACTTGGCCGTCAGTTCGCTGCCCGGATCCACCCCGAGCTCCTCGGCGAGCACCTTGCGGCCCTCGTGGTACGTGCGCAGGGCCTCGGCCTGCCGCCCGCACCGGTACAGCGCCGTCATCAGCTGGCCGCGCAGCCTCTCCCGCACCGGGAACTCGCCGACCAGACCGGTGAGTTCCGGAACGAGCCGCCGATGCCGCGCCAGTGCCAGATCGGCTTCGATGCGGTGCTCCACGGCACTCATCCGCGCTTCCTCCAGCTGCGGCAGCTCCGCCTCGGCGAGATAGGGCGTCACATTCGCGAGCGCGGGACCCTGCCACAGGTCGAGCGCGCGCCGCAACAGCTCCTCCGCCTCCGCGAACCGCCGTTCCTCCAGGGCCTTGCGCCCCTGCCGGTCGAGCCGCTCGAACTCGACGGCGTCGACCGTCGCGCCCTCGGCGATCAGTTGGTAGCCGGGCTGTCTGCGGACCAGTTCGACGCCGGGCCCGAGCAGCTTTCTGAGTCTCGAAATGTAGGTGTAGATCTGGGCGTTCATGGTGACCGGTGGCTCCCACCCCCACAGCAGCGAGCTCAGCCGATCGTCTCCCACCACCCGGCCGCGCGCCAGCAGCAGCACGGCCAGCACGGTGTGTGCCTTCGATCCCGACAGTGCGATGCGACGTGTTCCCTCTCTTGCCTCGACCGGTCCCAGAAGCTGGAATTCCATGTGTGCCCCCCTTGTACGGCCGTGGCCGCCCTGTGCGGCCACGGCCGATCAGCACGCCGGAGCGTGAACTCCTGGCCATTGTTCGGCCAAGTTGTGGCGGAATTGAGCCTTCGGAAATGGCAACAGGCTGCGGTGGCAAGTCCTTGCCGCCGCCCTCGCTGGTCCGGCCGCCAGCGTCGTGTACGGGGCGTCACCGGGGAAGGTGGGGGCAGGCCCCACCCCGAACGTGCCCACTGGACCGACGGCCCGGCCGGTTTCGCGCCTTCCAAGGGCTGTCCCGTAATCCGTGGTGGATCAGTGCGCGGCGTCGGATGCGGTGCATCGCAAGGCGGAGGGACGTCCGCATACTGGATGTATGCGGACGTCCCGGCAACGCGGCGAGGTGCCGTGGCTGTCGTCGCGCGCCCGCCAGGGGTTGCGGGGCAGCCCTTAGGGTGACGCCATGCACCCTCGGAATGTGTGGCAGGCCATGACGGGGCCGGACTTCCTGCGTTCGGCCTGGCCCTGGCGGTCGGTGGCGTACCTGGTCACCGGAGTGGTGGCCGGTGCCGTCGCACTGGTCTCGATCGTGACCGCCGCCGCGGTCGGCGGGGTACTCGCCGTCGTCCTGGTGGGTCTGCCGCTCCTCGTGCTCGCGGCGCTCGGCGGGATCCCGGTGGCGTCCGTGGAACGGCGCAGGCTGCGCCTCATCGACCTCGACCCGGCCGCCGACCAGCATCGCACGCCGTCCGTGCCGGGTCTGTGGGGATGGCTGCGCACGCGGCTGCGGGAGCAGGTGACCTGGCGTGAACTCGGGTACGCGCTGCTGTTCGCGGTGGTGCTGTGGCCGCTCGACGCACTCGCCGTCATGGTGGCTCTGTTGTGCCCGGCGTCGATGGCCGCCACGCCGGTCCTGCTGGCGACCCTCGGGGACGGCCGGGAGACGAAGGTGCTCAAGCAGTGGACGGTCACCACCTGGCCGGCGGCGTTCGGCGTGGCCGTGCTCGGGGTGGTGCTGCTCGCGCTGGGCGCGTACCTCCTGGGGCTCGTGGCCGGGGCGCGGGCCGAGCTGACGCGCCTTCTGATCGCCCCGAGGGATACCGGCCTGGGCGCCAAGGTCACCGAACTCGTACGTTCCCGGGTGCGGCTGGTGGACGCCTTCGAGACGGAGCGGCGCCGCATCGAACGCGATCTGCACGACGGGGCGCAGCAGCGCCTGGTCGCGCTGACGATGACGCTCGGCCTGGCCCGCCTCGACGCACCCCCGGGGCCACTGGCCGACCAGCTCGCCAAGGCCCATGACGAGGCGGGCCAGGCGCTCACGGAACTACGTGAACTCATCCACGGCATCCACCCCAGGGTGCTCACGGACTACGGCCTGGAGGCGGCGGTGGCGGACGCCGCCGACCGTTCGGCGATTCCGGTCGAGACGGTCCTGCGGGTCCCGGAGCGACTGCCCCAAGCGGTCGAGGCCGCAGCGTACTTCGTCGTGTCCGAGGCCCTGGCCAACGTCGCCAAGCACAGCGGGGCGAGCCGCGCCGAGGTGACCGGTGGGCACCGGGACGGACGGCTGGTCCTGGAGGTGCGCGACGACGGCCGGGGCGGTGCGAGCGAGGAGGGCGGCAGCGGCCTCACCGGACTCGCGGACCGGGTGTCGGTCCTTGATGGCAGACTTGTCCTGTCCAGCCCGCCGGGTGGGCCGACCCTGTTGCGTGTGGAGATTCCTTGCGACCCCTACGAGCGGACCGACCCCTCCGCGTAGTCCTGGCCGAAGACAGCGTGCTGCTGCGCGAGGGACTCATCGGTCTGCTGACCCGCTGCGGCCACGAGGTGGTCGCGGCGGTCGGGGACGCGCCGGGGCTGCTCACCGCGGTCGCCGAGCACCACCCGGACATCGTCGTGACCGACGTGCGGATGCCGCCCGGCTTCCAGGACGAGGGCCTGCACGCGGCGGTCCGATTGCGCGAGAAACAGCCGACGTTGCCCGTCCTGGTGCTGAGCCAGTACGTGCAGCGGGCCTACGCGTCCGAGCTGCTCGACTCCGGCGACGGATCGGGCGTCGGCTATCTCCTCAAGGACCGTGTCGGCCAGGTCGAGGAGTTCGTGCACGCGCTGGCCGAGGTCGCCGACGGCGGCACCGTCGTCGACCCCGAGGTGGTACGCCAGTTGCTGCGCCGTCGCCGGGACCCGCTGGAGCGGCTGACGCCGCGTGAGCGGGAGGTCCTCGCCCTGGTCGCTCAGGGCAGGTCGAACGGCGCGATCGCCCGCGAGCTCGTCGTCTCCGAGGCGGCGGTCGGCAAGCACATCGGCAGCATCCTCACCAAGCTCGACCTGCCCCCGGCGGACGAGACGCACCGTCGGGTGCTCGCGGTGCTCGCCTTCCTGAGGGCCTGACACCTCCCCGGCCCTTCCCAACCTTCTGCCGCCCCTTCCCGGCCTTCTACGGCGGCGCGGCAGGCCGATATAGCTCCAGCGCACATCCGTCGTATGCCCGTGGCGGAAGCTGGGCGCGCCCCGACGAACCCACGTCGCGGTCGCCCCCACCCGCCATGGAGGACATTCATGCGTCGGCACATCCCCGTCTCGCTGGCCGGCACGGCACTCGCCATGACCGTCGCTCTGCTGTCCGTGACCCCCGCCTCGGCCGCCCCCGCCGACAAGGACGCGGTGCTCGCCCGCTGGACCCAGTCCGGTGCGACCAGTTACGACGCGTTCTTCGCAGCCCGCGCCGACCAGGGGGCCTGGAGCTCGTACGGCTTCGACTGGTCCACGGACTACTGCACCACCTCGCCGGACAACCCCCTGGGCTTTCCCTTCCGGAACGCCTGTGCCCGCCATGACTTCGGCTATCGCAACTACAAGGCGGCCGGCTCCTTCGGCGCCAACAAGTCCCGCCTGGACGACGCCTTCTACGGCGACCTCAAGCGGGTGTGCGCGACCTACTCGGGCGTGAAGAAGGCCACCTGCGACGCGACCGCCTGGACGTACTACCAGGCGGTCGACAAGCTCGGCTGAGGACGGTCCGGAAGGCGTTCGTGAGCGTCTTGCGGGGCCCGGCCCGTCCTTCCCGGCCCCATGCCGTCGGGGCCGGGCCCGTCGGGGCCGCGCAGCCGCGCGTACGGGGCGCCGCGGCCCGATCCTGTAGACACGGCCGGCCCCGCCTCTCCGCCCCGCCCGGACTCCGCCGCGGCCGGGTGCGTGCGGCCGGGAGACGCCCTCTTTTCCTAGTTTCCCACTCCTTTATGGATTTCTTATGTTTGATCCCGTGAGATTCAGGTCCGGAGGTTTGCGAGACTGGGGCGGTGAGAAGTTCAGCTCCCGCGCCGCGGGTCATCGCCGTCGTCGGTCCCACTGCGGCCGGAAAGTCCGATCTGGGGGTATTCCTTGCTCAGCGGCTCGACGGCGAGGTGGTCAACGCCGACTCCATGCAGCTCTACCGGGGCATGGACATCGGCACCGCGAAGCTGACGCCCGCCGAACGCGGAGACATCCCGCACCGGCTGCTGGACATCTGGGACGTCACCGAGACCGCCAGCGTCGCCGAGTACCAGCGGCTGGCCCGTGCCGAGATCGACAGGCTGCTCGCCGCGGGCCGCACCCCCGTCCTGGTCGGCGGCTCCGGCCTCTATGTGAAGGGCGCCATCGACGCCCTGGAGTTCCCGGGTACGGACCCCGACGTACGGGCCAGGCTGGAGGAGGAACTGCTCGAACGCGGCTCCGGGGTGCTGCACGCCCGCCTCGCCGCCGCCGATCCCGAAGCGGGCCGGGCCATCCTGCCCAGCAACGGTCGCCGAATCGTCAGGGCCCTCGAAGTCATCGAGATCACCGGCAAGCCCTTCACCGCCAACCTCCCCGGTAACGATGCGGTGTACGACACCGTCCAGATCGGCGTCGACGTGGCCCGCCCCGAACTCGACGAACGCATCGCCCTGAGGGTCGACCGGATGTGGGCGGCCGGACTCGTGGACGAGGTGCGCGCCCTGGAGGGGCACGGGCTGCGCCAAGGACGCACCGCGTCCAGGGCGCTCGGCTACCAGCAGGTGCTGGCCGCGCTGGCCGGGGAATGCACCGAGGCCGAGGCGCGCGCCGAGACCGTCCGCGCCACCAAACGATTCGCGCGCCGTCAGGACTCGTGGTTCCGTCGCGACCCGCGGGTCCACTGGCTGAACGGCGCGGCGGAGCATCGCGGGGAACTCCCGCGTCAGGCGCTGGCGTTGGTCGAACGGGCGGTTACAGCCTGATCACGTGATGGCATCGGGAAGCCCTGCCCGTCATTTCGGCGGCCGGGACCATGCCATCATCGAGCATCGATCGACCAGTGGAGTCCGAGTTGGGAGGGCGCGTGGCGATGGAGGCCGGCCCTCGCGACACGGAACAAGACGCACCGGACACGCCGCACGAGGCGGTACGGCTGAGCCCCGACGGGCCCGACGAGCCCGAGGCGACCCCCGAGGTCGAGGTCGAGTTGCGGCCCGCGCGGCGGCTGCGCATCTGGCAGCTCGCGCCGATCGTGATGCTCGCCGCCGTGGGTTCGCTGATGTTCGCGTTCCCCCTGGCCTTCGAGTTCGGCGACGGCGGGCCGGTCGTCGCCATGCTGGGCCTGCTGATCAGCTGCTGCGCCGCCGGCTGGGGGATGATGGCCGCCCGCCGCGTGGGCCACACCTGGCCCGGACTGCCGCAGCGGGGCTCGGGCGAGCGCTCCGACTGGCGCGTGATCGCCCTGTACGTCGTGGTGTGCGCCGTGCTGGTCTCCCTGGCCGTCTGGCGCGTGGCACGGCTGCGCCACTGAGGGAGGAGCGCCCCGCCGCGCTGCCGTCCGGCCGCCGCGACGCTCCGTCTCCCACCCGCGTGCGCCGTCGCGCGGCCCGCTTTCGCCGACTGCCGGTGACTCCTCGTACAGTTGCCCCGTGAGCACATCCCGGATCCCCTTCCTCAAGGGCCACGGCACCGAGAACGACTTCGTGATCGTTCCCGACCCGGACGACGCCGTCGACCTGCCCGCGTCCGTCGTCGCGCGGCTGTGCGACCGCCGGGCCGGCATCGGCGGTGACGGACTGCTGCACGTCGTACGGTCCGCCGCGCACCCGGAGGCGCGGGCCATGGCGGGCGAGGCCGAGTGGTTCATGGACTATCGCAACGCCGACGGTTCGATCGCCGAGATGTGCGGCAACGGCGTACGTGTCTTCGCCCGCTTCCTGCAGCGCGCCGGTTACGTCGAGGAGGGCGATCTCGCCGTCGCGACCCGCGGCGGCGTGAAGAAGGCGCACATCGCCAAGGGCGGCGACGTCACGGTCTCCATGGGCCGCGCCACCCTCCCCGAGGACGGCGTCACGGTCAGCCTGGACGGCCGCAGCTGGGACGCCCGCAACGTGAACATGGGCAATCCGCACGCGGTCGCCTTCGTGGACGACCTGGCGCACGCCGGTGATCTGCTCGCCGTACCGCCGTACACCCCCGCGGCCGTCTACCCCGACGGCGTCAACATCGAGTTCGTCGTGGACCGCGGACCGCGCCATGTCGCGATGCGGGTCCATGAGCGCGGCTCCGGCGAGACCCGCTCCTGCGGGACGGGTGCCTGCGCCGTGGCCGTCGCCGCGGCCCGCAGGGACGGCGCCGACCCCGCGGAGACCGGTACCCCGGTCACGTACACGGTCGATGTGCCGGGCGGCACCCTCGTGATCACCGAGCGGCCGGACGGCGAGATCGAGATGACCGGTGCCGCCGAGATCGTCGCCGAAGGCCTGATCGACCCGGCCTGGCTCGAAACGCCGATCGGCTAGACCTTCGCTCGAATGGGTGATCCGTTTCACGCTGAGCGAGAGCCGGACTCCGCCACGTGGTGGGCTCGGTAGCATCAAGCACCGGCCCGGAGGAGCGACCGCACCTCCCCACCGCCGGTCGACGCTGCCGGAGGTGCCCCATGAGCGCAGAGGCCACCAACCCAGATGTGCCCGTCCGCAGGCGGGGCCGTCCCCGGATCGATCTCCGCAGGCTCGGCCGCGTCGCGCTGCTCGGCCCCGTCTCCCGTGACCGGCTGCCCGACGCGATCGGACATGTCGCCGAGGCCCACCGGGCCCACCACCCCGACGCCGACCTCTCCGTCCTGCACAGGGCCTACGTGCTCGCGGAGTCCTCGCACCGCGGACAGATGCGCAAGAGCGGCGAGCCGTACATCACGCACCCGCTCGCCGTCACGCTGATCCTCGCCGAGCTCGGCGCCGAGACCACGACGCTCACCGCCTCCCTGCTCCACGACACGGTCGAGGACACCGACGTGACCCTCGATCAGGTGCGCGAACAGTTCGGCAAAGAGGTCTGCTACCTCGTCGACGGCGTCACCAAACTCGAAAAGGTCGACTACGGAGCGGCGGCCGAACCCGAGACCTTCCGCAAGATGCTCGTCGCCACCGGGGACGACGTCCGGGTGATGTCGATCAAGCTCGCCGACCGGCTGCACAACATGCGCACCCTCGGCGTGATGCGCCCCGAGAAACAGGTCAGGATCGCCAAGGTCACCCGTGACGTGCTGATCCCGCTGGCCGAACGGCTCGGCGTACAGGCCCTCAAGACCGAGCTGGAGGACCTCGTCTTCGCGATCCTCCGCCCCGAGGAGTACGAACGCACCCGCGCACTGATCGCCGCCGCGTCGGCGCGGCCGGACGCCTCCGCCGCCGCGGCCGTCCGGGACCCGCTCGCGGCCGTCGCCGAGAGCGTGGCGACGGTGCTGCGGGAGGCGGACATCCCCGCGGAAGTCCTCATCAGGCCACGCCACTTCGTCTCCGTTCACCGGGTCAGGATCAAACGCGGCGAACTGCGCGGCACCGACTTCGGCCGACTGCTGGTGCTCGTCGGTGACGACGCCGACTGCTACGCCGTGCTCGGCGAGCTGCACACCTGTTTCACCCCGGTCATCTCCGAGTTCAAGGACTTCATCGCCGCACCCAAGTTCAACCTGTACCAGTCACTGCACACCGCGGTCGTGGGCCCCGACGGGGCGGTCGCCGAAGTGCTCATCCGTACGCACCGGATGCACAAGGTCGCCGAGGCGGGCGTCATCGCCCTCGGCAACCCGTACGCCGCGGACAGCGGCTCCGGCACCCAGGCCGTCGAGCCCGCGGACGGGGAGCGCGCCGACCCGACCCGGCCCGGCTGGCTCTCCAGGCTCCTCCAGTGGCAGCAGTCCGCCCCGGATCCCGACACCTTCTGGACCACGCTCCGCGCCGACCTCGCCCAGGACCGCGAGATCACGGTCTTCCGCACGGACGGCGGCACGCTCGGGCTGCCCGCCGGAGCCAGCTGCGTCGACGCCGCCTACGCGCAGTACGGCGACGAGGCGCACAGCTGCATCGGCGCCCGGGTCAACGGCCGGCTCGCCACCCTCGGCACCGTGCTGAGCGACGGCGACACCGTGCAACCGCTGCTCGCCGAGGACTCCGCCTCCGGCCCGTCGCCCGACTGGCTCGACCACGCCCGCACCCCCGCCGCCCGCATCGCCATCACCGGCTGGCTGGACGCCCACCCCGAGGACACCCGGGGCCCGCACAGCAGCAGTACCGCGGAGCCCAGGTCCGAGCCGCAGCCCCAGGAATCCGGTGGCCCCGGGAGCGACGGGGCCGAGCCCCGTACCGCGAGCGCCTTGGTGGACCGGCCGGACGCCGACGTACGACTCGCGGGCTGCTGCACGCCCGCACCCCCCGACGCCGTCACCGGATTCGTCGTGCGCGGCGGCGCCGTCACCGTGCACCGGCTGGAGTGCTCCGCGGTGTCCCGGATGCGGTCCGTCGGCCGGGTGCCGGTCGGGGTGAGCTGGGGAGACACGGTCGGCTGCCGCGTCACCCTGGTCGCCGAGTCGTTCGGACGGGCGCGGCTGCTCGCCGATCTCACCGAGGCGATCGCGACGGCGGACGCGGCGATCATCTCCGCCACCGTCGAACCACCCAGCGAACAGCGCGTCCGGCACACCTACACCCTGCAGCTCGCCGACGCCGCCGGACTTCCGGCGCTGATCCGCGCGATGCGCGACGTACCAGGGGTCTACGACGTGAGCCGCGCCCAGCACCCCGCCGCCGTCTGACGTCCGGCCCGCCGCGCAGCCGTCCGTCGGGACGATCTCGTTCGAGTGGCGCGGCGCGCGCCGCGCCTGCTCGGGCGGGAGTCGCTGGTAGCGGTAGGTCATGCCGTTCATCTCCCGCCGTCTGCGGGCCGCTCTGCTGGCCACCGCATCGGCCACCCTCGTCGCCGCCGCCCTCCCTCCACCCGTGCCGCTCGGTATCGGCGATCCGCTCTTCCCGCACCTCGGCAACCCCGGGTACGACGTCCTCTCGTACGACATCGGGCTGACCTACCGCGGCAGCAACAGCGAACCGCTGGACGCCGTCACCACGATCGACGCGCGGACCACCGAGCAGCTGGACCGGATCAACCTCGACTTCACCCACGGCAAGGTCCGCGAGGTCGAGGTCAACGGTCTGCGGGCCGACTTCGCGACGGCCGACGAGGATCTGGTCGTCCGGCCCCCCGGCCGGCTCCCCGCCGGAGTACCGCTGCACATCACCGTCCGGCACACCAGTGACCCGAGCGGGAAGAAGGAGAGCGGCGGCTGGGTGCGTACCGCCGACGGTCTGGCCATGGCCAATCAGGCGGACGCCGCGCACCGCGTCTTCCCCAGCAACGACCACCCCGCCGACAAGGCGTACTTCACCTTCCGGATCACCGCCCCCAAGGATTTCACGGTGGTGGCCAACGGCCTGCCCACCGGCACGGCCCGGCACGGTGCCGAGACCACCTGGTCCTACCGGACCGAGCACCCCATGGCCACCGAACTGGCCCAGGTCACCATCGGCCGCTCCACCGTCCTGCGCCGCACCGGGCCGCACGGTCTGCCGGTCCGTGACGTGGTGCCGAGCGCCGACCGGAAGCGCCTGGAGCACTGGCTCGGCAAGACGCCCGCCCAGCTGGACTGGATGGAGCGGCAGGTCGGCCGCTACCCCTTCGAGACGTACGGACTGCTGGTCGCGGACACCGAAACCGGCTTCGAGCTGGAGACCCAGACGCTCGCGCTCTTCGAACGGTCCCTGTTCACCCGGACCGCCTACCCGGAGTGGTACGTCGACTCGATCATGGTGCACGAACTGGCACACCAGTGGTTCGGCGACAGCGTCTCGCCGCGTGCCTGGTCCGACCTCTGGCTCAACGAGGGGCACGCCACCTGGTACGAGGCCCGTTACGCCGAGGAGCATGCCGGCCAGAAGCTGGAGAGCCGCATGCGTGACGCCTACACCAGGTCCGACGGCTGGCGCGCCGCGGGCGGCCCGCCGGCCCGCCCCGACACCCCGGCGCCGGGACAGAAGCTCAGCCTGTTCCGGCCGGTGGTGTACGACGGCAGCGCGCTGGTCCTCTACGCGCTGCGCCAGGAGATCGGCGAGAAAGCGTTCGACCTGCTGGAGCGGGGCTGGGTGAAAGAACACCGGGACTCCAACGCCGCCACCGCGGACTTCGTCCGGCTGGCCTCGCAGACAGCCGGCCGCGATCTCACCGAGTTCTTCGACGGCTGGCTGTACGGCAAGAAGACCCCGCCGATGCCGGGGCACCCGGACTGGCACAGTGCCGAGCCCGCCGGACAGCGGTAAACCAGGGTGACGGGCGCGGCGGACCATGCCACTATCGACGAGTCGCCGCGGCGGCCGGATCGGTGATTCCCGACAGTGGGAATCATCGGGAGAGGTCACGCGTTGTGACTGACGTAACGGACTTTCATCGACGTAAGGATCCAATGACCTCCTCTTCTTCCCTTCCCCAGGACGCGCAGCACGCGCAGAGCGCTACGGAGAACGCCACCGAGAGCCTCACCGAGAGCCTTCGGGCCGACGCCCTGATGGAAGAGGACGTCGCCTGGAGCCACGAGATCGACGGAGAGCGGGACGGCGAGCAGTTCGACCGTTCCGAGCGTGCCGCGTTGCGGCGAGTGGCGGGCCTCTCCACGGAGCTCGAGGACGTCACCGAGGTCGAGTACCGACAGCTGCGCCTGGAGCGTGTGGTGCTGGTCGGTGTCTGGACGTCGGGGACCGTGCAGGACGCGGAGAATTCCCTCGCGGAGCTGGCCGCACTCGCGGAGACGGCGGGCGCCCAGGTGCTGGACGCCGTCTTCCAGCGCCGCGACAAGCCCGACCCGGCCACCTACATCGGCTCGGGCAAGGCACTGGAGCTGCGCGACATCGTTCTCGAATCCGGGGCCGACACCGTCGTCTGCGACGGTGAGCTGAGCCCCGGCCAGCTGATCCACCTGGAAGACGTCGTCAAGGTCAAGGTGGTCGACCGGACCGCTCTGATCCTCGACATCTTCGCCCAGCACGCCAAGTCCCGAGAGGGCAAGGCACAGGTCTCGCTGGCACAGATGCAGTACATGCTGCCGCGGCTGCGCGGCTGGGGCCAGTCGCTCTCCCGTCAGATGGGCGGCGGCGGTTCCAGTGGCGGGGGCGGCATGGCCACCCGTGGCCCCGGTGAGACCAAGATCGAGACGGACCGGCGTCGGATCCGCGAGAAGATGGCGAAGATGCGCCGGGAGATCGCGGAGATGAAGACCGGCCGCGAGATCAAGCGCCAGGAGCGCAAGCGCAACAGGGTGCCGTCGGTCGCCATCGCCGGCTACACCAACGCGGGCAAGTCCTCGCTGCTCAACCGCCTGACCGGGGCCGGTGTCCTGGTGGAGAACGCGCTGTTCGCCACGCTGGACCCGACCGTGCGCCGGGCCGAGACGCCGAGCGGCCGGATCTACACCCTGGCCGACACCGTCGGGTTCGTACGGCATCTGCCGCACCACCTCGTCGAGGCGTTCCGCTCCACCATGGAGGAGGTCGGTGAATCCGACCTGATCCTGCACGTGGTGGACGGATCCCACCCGGTGCCGGAGGAACAGCTCGCCGCGGTGCGCGAGGTGATCCGCGAAGTGGGTGCGGTGGACGTACCCGAGGTCGTGGTCATCAACAAGGCGGACGCGGCCGATCCGCTGGTGCTGCAGCGGCTGCTGCGCATCGAGAGGCACGCGATCGCGGTCTCGGCGCGCACGGGCGTCGGCATCGACGAGCTGCTGGCGCTCATCGACAGCGAACTGCCCCGGCCGTCGGTCGAGATCGAGGCGCTCGTGCCGTACACCCGGGGCGGGCTCGTCTCCCGGGTGCATGCCGAGGGCGAGGTGATCTCCGAGGAGCACACGTCGGAGGGCACCCTGCTCAAGGCGCGGGTCCATGAGGAACTGGCAGCCGACCTCTCCGCGTACGTGCCCGTGGCGCACTGACCGCGACACGGCACGGCTCGGTACGGACCGAAGGCCCGCTCCCTCGTTCGGGAGCGGGCCTTCGGGCGTCCTGCGTGCGGGTGGCCGTCAGCGGCCGCCGAACTTCTCGCTCATCATGGTGAAGACGTCCTGCGCGCCCCTGCCCAGGTGCGGACCGGCGAGCCAGCCCGAAGTCACCGGTCCGACGGAGATGTTCGAGACGAGGGCGAGCTTGCCGTCAGCGCCCTTGCTGAACCATCCGCCGCCCGACGAACCGCCCGTCATGGTGCAGCCGATGCGGTACGTCGTCGGAGTGCTCGGGCTGATGGAGAGCCGGCCGGGGCGGTCGACGCACTTGTGCATGATCAGGCCGTCGTACGGCGGGGCGGCGGGGTATCCCCAGGCGCCCATGGCACTGATCCGCGGGATCTCGGGGGCGTCGAAATCGACCGGCAGGGCGTTGCCCACGGTCTCCTCCAGGGACTCGGTGCCCCGCTCCGGCTTCACATGCAGCACCGCGTAGTCATAGGGGGCTCCCTCACCTCCGGTGGGACCGCCGTCGGCGAGCCATTCACCGGACGTCGTGGCCCAGTCGGCCCAGTCGGCCCAGTCGGCCCAGTACGCGCCGTACGGGGCGATCTCCTGCGGCTGCGCGCTCTCCAGCGCGGCGGCGGACCGGCCCTTGTCGTTGTACGCGGGCACGAAGACGAGGTTGCGGTACCAGCCGCCCTTCGAACCGGCATGCACACAGTGTCCGGCGGTCCACACCAGATTGGACCTGCCCGGGTTCTTCGGGTCCTTGACGACGGTGCCCGAGCAGACCATGGAGCCCTCGGGGGAGTCGAAGAACACCTTCCCGACCGGGGCGGCGTAGTCGTGGTAGGGAGTCCTCTCGCGCTCGGCCTTGACCGGGGCGGGCTCCGGGTCGGTGACACCCCGGTCGCCGGAGAGGTCGCCGGCCGCCATGGTCTTCGCGGGATCCTTGGCCGACTTCATCCGCTCGGGCTTCCACAACCCGTCGATGACCGGGTTGACGAAGTCCTTGGCCTCACGCAGCCACTTGTCCTTGTTCCAGTTCTTCCACTCGCCGTTCTTCCACTTCTCCGGGCCGACGCCGTGCTTCTTCAGAGTCTCGGCCAGGCCGCCGGACGGCGAACCGCCGGAATCCTGGCCACTGGTGGAGTCGGCGGCGGCGGGCTTGTCGGCCGCCGTGTCCTCCGCTCGGACCACAGGCCGTGGCCGTCGGCGCGAGCGCGGCGACGAGGCCGGTCGCGGCGAGGAGCGGACGTATGGAGCGCATGGAAAGGAATCCCCCTGAAATCTCTGAAAATGCCATGAACTTGTCATGCGAAACGGTGGCCGGACCAATGGCCGCCGCACATGCAGGTCCACCCTATGACGGGGTGGACCAGGCTCCTCGCCACGGAGGAACGGGCCGCGGGCGGCCCATGGCCACCGCCCGACGACAAGGGCTCCCGGCGGGCGATTGCCGCACCGGGAGCCCCTGAAGATCCGTCATCCGTCATCCGGAAGAGCCGGCTGACGGACCGTCGTCACTGCCCCGCGTACTTCTTGCTGACCGACTCGTAGACGCCCTTGGCCTCCTTGCCGAAGCGCGGCCCCGCCAGCCAGCCGGCCGTCACCGGGCCGATGGAGGTGTTCGAGACCAGCGCGGGCTTGCCGTCCTGGCCCGCTGCGACCCAGCCGCCACCGGAGGCTCCGCCCGTCATGGTGCAGCCGATGCGGTACATCGTCGGGTCCTGCGCGGTCAGCGAGAGCCGGCCCGGCTTGTCCGCGCACTGGAACGCCTTCTGGCCGTCGTACGGCGGAGCGGCCGGGAAGCCGGTGGCCGTCATGCTGCCGATCTTCGGCACGGCCGGTGCGTTGAACTCGACGGGCAGCGCGGAGCCGACCGTCTCCTCCAGCGACTTGCCCGTGGAGCCCTTCTCCGGGGTGACATGCAGCACCGCGAAGTCGTACGGGGCGCCCTGGCCGCCGACCGAGGCGCCCTGGGAGATCCACTGGTCGGACGTCTGCGCCCACTGGCCCCACCACACGCCGTAGGGGGCGATCTCCTGCTTGGTGGCCGTCTTCAGCTCCGCCAGTGACAGACCCTTGTTGTTGTACGACGGAACGAAGGCGATGTTGCGGTACCAGCCGCCCTTCTTGCCCGCGTGCACGCAGTGCCCCGCCGTCCACACCAGGTTGGACTTGCCGGGGTGGGCCGGGTCCTTCACCACCGTCGCGGAGCAGACCATGGAGCCCTCGGGGCTGTCGAAGAGCAGCTTCCCGGACTCCGCGGCGTTGGCGTGGTACGGCGTTCGGACACCGGCGGCCCGGACCGGCGCGGGGGTCGGGTCCGTCACGCCCACATCACCCGAGATGTCGTTGTCGACCGGCTTCTCCGGCGACTTGTCGGCATCCCGCATGCGGTCCGGGTCCCAGAGGCCCTCGATGATCGGGTTGACGAAGTCCTTCGCCTCGCGCAGCCACTTGTCCCTGTCCCAGTTCTTCCACTCGCCGTTCTTCCACTGGTCGAGATCGATTCCGTGTTCCTTGAGCCGGTTCTTCAGATCGTCCGGAATGGTGATCTTGCCGTCCGAGGCCTGGCCTGCGGGACTGCTCGGCTTGTCACTCGCCTCGTCCTCGCCGGGCCCGCAGGCGGTGGCGGTGAGCGCGAGGACCGCGGTGACCGCGGCCGCGGCGAGCACCGAGGAGCGCCTACGGCGTGTGCCCCCCTGACGGGCGGCGAGAGCCGGTCGAATGAGTCGCATGTGGTGATCCCCCTGGGACTTCGTAACTCAACACTTCTGTACTGCACTTCGGTACTGCTGCGAGCCGTTCGCTCCGAACGCCCTGCGGACTGCCGGAAATCTGCCCGAGCTCTCCGTGCGGCCCCCACTATGCCGGTGCCGATGGGGACGGCACGCGGCAGGGCCACGGTTCCGCCTCCGTAAGGATCTTCGGATTCGGCCGTGATCCCCGGCGTCCGGCGTCGTTGGTACGTACGAGGGACTCGCGGACAGCGTTCATCCCCGCAGTCCGTCCGTGCGCCGACGTACCGACGTGCAACGCAACTGTTACAGCGGGAGGACCAACAGCCGTGGCCGTGACCGAACCAGCTCCGGTGGCAGCACCGGCGGTGCACGAGGGGATCCTGCGCCGCCAGTCACTGCGTGAATCCGCCGCCCGTACCTATGCGCGTTCACTGCCGATCGTGCCGGTACGGGCCCGTGGGATGACCATCGAGGGCGCGGACGGGCGGCGATACCTCGACTGCCTCTCCGGGGCAGGCACCCTGGCGCTCGGGCACAACCACCCGGTGGTCCTGGAGGCGATCAAGAAGGTGATCGACTCGGGCGCACCGCTCCAGGTGCTCGACCTCGCCACCCCGGCCAAGGACGCCTTCACGACGGAGCTGTTCGCCACCCTGCCGAGGCGGTTCGCCGACAACGCCCGGATCCAGTTCTGCGGACCGGCCGGCACGGACGCCGTCGAGGCGGCGTTCAAGCTGGTGCGTTCCGCGACCGGCCGCAGCGGGCTTCTCGCCTTCACCGGCGCCTACCACGGAATGACGGCCGAAGCCCTGGCCGCCTCGGGAGGCGCCGAGGACGTACGCGTGACACGACTTCCCTTCCCCCGCGACTACCGCTGCCCCTTCGGCGTCGGAGGCGGGCGCGGCGCGGAGATCGCCGCCCGCTGGACGGAGAACCTGCTGGACGACCCCAAGGGCGGCACACCCCCACCGGCCGGCATGATCCTCGAACCGGTGCAGGGGGAGGGCGGCGTGAACCCCGCCCCCGACGGCTGGATGCGCCGGATGCGTCAGATCACCGAGACCCGCTCCGTCCCCCTGATCGCCGACGAGGTCCAGACGGGTGTGGGGCGCACCGGTGCCTTCTGGGCGGTGGAACACAGCGGGATCGTGCCCGACGTGATGGTGCTCTCCAAGGCCATCGGCGGTTCCCTCCCGCTCGCGGTGATCGTCTACCGCTCCGAACTCGACACCTGGCAGCCGGGCGCGCACGCCGGAACCTTCCGGGGCAACCAACTCGCGATGGCGGCGGGTACGGCCACCCTCTCCTTCGTACGGGAGAACCACCTCGCCGAGCGTGCCGCGACGCTCGGCGCCCGGATGCTCGCGCGCCTCCAGGCGCTGGCCACGGACCACCCGTCCATCGGAGACGTCCGTGGACGGGGCCTGATGATCGGGGTGGAGCTCGTCGACCCCGAGGAACCGGCGCGGGGCGACGGCCCCGAGCCACCGCCCGCCCCGGCCCTCGCCGCCGCCGTCCAGCAGGAATGCCTGCGCCGCGGGCTCATCGTCGAACTCGGCGGACGCCACTCCACCGTCGTACGCCTCCTCCCGCCCCTCACTCTCACCGACGAACAGGCGACAGCGGTCGTGGACCGCCTCGCCGACGCCCTGGCAGCCGCCGAGCGCCTGCCGCACCGCCGGACCACGACCGGGGCGATTCGCTGACCCCCCTGACAAGGAAGACCGCCGTGAACCCCACCCCCGCGCCCCAGGCCGACGGCCCTCCCCCCACCCCGCAGCGAGGACCGGCCGGGCTCACCGGCAACCTCGTCGTGGAGCACACCACCGTGCCGCGCCAGAAGGCGGCACCGCACGACGAGCAGTACCTCCCGATGCACATGGAGAGCGCCGAGGCACCCACCGACCACCTCGACCATCCGGACCCGCTGCGCGCCGCCGACACGGCCGGTGTCGAGAATCTGCTCCGCTGCTGGGTCCGGGAGAGCGATCTGTCCCGACCGGCCGGGGAGACGCTCCGTATCCCCCTTCCCGCGAGCGGAACCGCTCTGCTCGTCCCCGTCGTCTACTGGTCCGTCACGGGCTGGCACCGGTTCGGCATGCCCGTCCTGGAAGGCGCGCCCGAAGGCGCGCCACCCGTCGACGCCGTGACGGTCGCCGCGCTCCTGAGCCGCGAGGCCGACCGCGACGGGGGCACCGACATGGTGGCCCGGGTCGCCGACTCCGTACGGCGGACCGCCGGCTTCATCGCCGAGCGGCGCCGCACCCCCGAGGCCCCGGCCGAAGCGGACCTCTTCCTCACCGCCGAGCAGTCACTCCTCCTCGGACATCCGCTCCACCCCACGCCCAAGAGCCGCGAAGGCCTTTCCGACGCGGAATGCCGCCGCTACTCACCCGAGTCGCACGGCTCCTTCCCGCTCCACTGGATGGCTGTCCACCGGTCCGTACTGGCCACCGACTCCGCCTGGACCGAGGGCGGCCGTCCGGTACCGGCGGCGGAACTGGTCACCTCCCACACCGAGGGGCTTCGACTCCCCGACAACACCGCACCGATTCCGCTCCACCCCTGGCAGGCCCGCGAACTCGGACACCGGCCCGAAGTCGCCGCCCTGCTCGACGCCGGACTCCTCCACGACCTGGGGCCGCACGGGAAGCCCTGGCACCCCACCTCCTCCGTCCGTACCGTGCACCGGCCGGACGCCGATGTGATGCTCAAGCTCTCACTCGGCGTCCGCATCACCAACTCCCGCCGGGAGAACCTCCGCAAGGAACTCCACCGCGGGGTCGAGGTGCACCGGCTGCTCCGCAGCGGCCTCGCCGCACGGTGGCACGCGGTCCACCCGGGCTTCGACATCGTCCGTGACCCCGCCTGGCTCGCCGTCGACGGCCCGGACGGCGAGCCCGTCGCGGGTCTCGACGTGATGCTGCGTCACAACCCCTTCGGGCCGTTCGACGACGCGGTCTGCATCGCCGCGCTCACCGCCCCGCGCCCCTGGCCGGGCCGGACGGGTACGCACTCGCGCCTCACCGGGATCGTGCTCGCCCTGGCCGCCGCCACCGGACGAGCCGTGGGGGCGGTCGCCACCGAGTGGTTCCTGCGCTATCTCGACCGCGTCGTACGTCCGGTTCTCTGGCTCGACGCTCACGCGGGCGTCGCGCTCGAAGCCCACCAGCAGAACACCCTGGTGCTGCTCGACCCCCACGGCTGGCCCGTCGGCGGCCGATACCGTGACAACCAGGGCTACTACTTCCGTGAGTCCCACCGCACCGCGCTGGAGCACCGTCTCCCCGGCATCGGACGGGTCAGCGACACCTTCGTCTCCGACGCGGTCACCGACGAACGCTTCGCCTATTACGTCGGCATCAACAACGTGTTCGGCCTGATCGGCGCCTTCGGCGCACAGCGTCTCGCCGACGAACAGGTGCTCATCGCCGCGTTCCGCCGATTCCTCGACTCGGCCATCGCGCTGGGCTCCCCCCTGCCCGCGCATCTGCTGGAGAACTCCCACCTGCGGTGCAAGGCCAACCTGTTGACCCGGCTGCACGGCCTCGATGAACTCGTCGGGCCCGTCGACACGCAGTCCGTCTACATCACCATGGCCAATCCCTTGTACGCCTGAAAGAACATGGCAACGATCTGATCCGCCGAGAGGAGAGCGACACCGTGGCTCCCGCCGATGCGCACACCGAAGCCGGTGCCCGCCCTGCCCCGCTGACCGACACGGGCGCCGAGGACACCCTGGACCTGCCGCTCCCCGAAGAACTCCTCGCTCTGTTCGAGGAGGGGACACCGGCCACGCCCGGGGAGGACGCATCGGCCACCCCGGCGCTTCCCCTGCCGTCGAACACGTCCGCGTCGTCCGAACCGGGCGACGCGGGCCCGGCCGCAGGCAGACGGACGGCCACGAGCGGTGCGGCCTTCGCCGATCTCCTCGACCACCCGGCCGACTGGGGGCCGGTGACCACCCCGGCCGGGGTGCTCCAGCTCGTCCCCGTTCGGCTGGAACGCGACCTCGCCGTGATCAGCCGCTGGATGAACGACCCCGCGGTCGCCGCCTTCTGGGAACTCGCCGGATCCGAAGCGGTCACCGCCGACCACTTGCGTCCTCAACTCGACGGCGACGGGCGCAGCGTCCCATGTCTCGGCGTGCTGGCCGGGATTCCCATGAGCTACTGGGAGATCTACCGGGCGGATCTCGATCCGTTGGCGCGCCACTACCCCGCCCGCCCGCACGACACCGGAATCCATCTGCTCATCGGCGGTGTGAACAACCGAGGACGCGGCGTCGGCACCACCCTGCTCCGGGCCGTCTCCGACCTCGTGCTCGACAACCGCCCCCTGTGCGCGCGTGTCGTCGCGGAACCCGACCTGCGAAACACCCCCTCCGTCTCCGCCTTCCTGAGCGCCGGCTTCCGCTTCTCCGCGGAAGTCGAACTCCCCGACAAGCGAGCTGCCCTGATGGTCCGCGACCGAACCCACCGTGCCCAGCTGTGAACGATCTGCTGCCTTGCGTTTACCGCAACCACCCCATCGGTTCCGTCCCGAGGAGGCCTTGTGCCGAAATATCCCGCGAGCCATGATTCAGCGGAGTCAGCCCCACTGCTCAGCACACCGGAACTGAACCGGGCGGCCTGGGACGGAGCCGCCGCGCGGCTGCTCGCGAAGATGCTCGGTCAGTTCGCCTACGAGGAAGTCGTCGAACCGGTCGCACAGGCCGACGGGAGCGACACGTACACCCTCGGACTCGACGACGGCGGAACCCTGAGCTTCAGCGCCCGACGGGGCGTGTACGGCGGCTGGCTCATCGCTCCCGATTCGATTCGTGAGAAGCGCGGGAGCGCCGGGGCCGCCCCTGCGGAATCGACGCGCGACAGTGACCGGAGCGCGTCTGCGGAATCGACGCACGGCAGTGGCCGGGACATGCTCGCCGAGCAACTCCGGGACGGGAACAGCGACACCGTCCCCTTTCACGACCCGCTGAGCTTCCTCGCCCGCGCCCGCCACCTCCTCGGGATCGACGGCGCCACCCTCGGCCACCTCATCCGCGAGATCACCACCACCCTCGCCGCCGACGTCCGGCTCGACCACACCGCGCTCCCCGCCGCCCGGCTGGCCGACCTCGACTACGCCGAGCTGGAAGGGCATCAGACCGGCCACCCCTGGCTCGTGGCCAACAAGGGGCGCCTCGGCTTCTCGGCCTCCGACGCCTCCCGCTACGCCCCCGAGGCCCGCACGCCGGTCAGACTGCCGTGGATCGCCGTCTCCACCCGGATCGCCGCCTACCGCGGAGTGACCGGCCTGGCCACCCCCCGGCAGCTGTACGCGCAGGAACTCGACCGGTCGGTCCGCGACTCCTTCGCCGCCGTGCTCCACACCCGCGGCCTCGATCCCGACAGCTATCTCTGTCTCCCCGTGCACCCCTGGCAGTGGGACGAATGGATCGTTCCGGTCTTCGCCCCGGCCATTGCCGCGGGCGACATCGTTCCGCTCCACGCCGACGCGGACGACCGGTTGCCGCAGCAGTCCATCCGTACCTTGACCAACGTGTCCCGTCCCGACCGGCACACGGTCAAACTGCCCCTGTCGATCCTCAACACGCTGGTCTGGCGGGGTCTGCCGACCGAGCGCACCCTGGCGGCCCCCGCCGTCACCGGGTGGGTCCAGGGCCTGCGTGACCAGGACGCCTTTCTTCGCGACACCTGTGGGGTCATCCTGCTCGGCGAGGTGGCCTCCGTGACCGTCGAGCACCCGCTCTACGACCACCTTCCCGAGACCCCGTACCAGTTCAAGGAGATCCTCGGCGCGATCTGGCGAGAACCGCTCCAGCCCAGGCTCGCGCCGGGCGAACGGGCCCGGACCCTCGCCTCGCTGCTCCACACCGATCCCCGCGGACGCGCCTTCACGGCCGAACTCGTCGCCCGCTCGGGACTGACCCCCACCGTCTGGCTGACCCGGCTCTTCGCCGCGTTGCTCCCGCCGCTGCTGCACTTCCTCTACCGCTACGGCACCGTGTTCTCCCCGCACGGCGAGAACGCCATCGTCGTCTTCGACGACCAGGACGTACCCGTGCGCCTGGCGATCAAGGACTTCGTGGACGATGTGAACATCAGCGCCCAGTCGCTGCCGGAGCACGCGTCGATGCCGCAGGACGTACGCAGCATCCTGCTCACCGAGCCCCCCTCGTTCCTCACCCAGTTCATCCACGCCGGACTGTTCATCGGTGTCTTCCGATTCCTGTCCCCGCTCTGCGAGGAGCAGCTGGGAGTCCCGGAGGCCGATTTCTGGTCACTCGTGCGGGCCGAGATCCTGCGGTACCACGCCCGCTTTCCCGAGCTCAAGGAGCGTTTTGAGATGTTCGACATGCTGACGCCTCGCATCCAACGCCTCTGCCTGAACCGCAACCGCCTGCATGTGGACGGTTACCGGGACCGCCCCCGGCGGCCGCACGCCGCCATCCACGGAACCGTTCCGAACCCGCTCCACCCCTCCGTCCGAGTCCGGGAGTGATCGCCGTTGTCAGTGGTGCACCGTAGGGTGGTCGGGCTATGACGAAGCCATCCCTCCCCGAGCTCCTCCACGCCGCCGTGACCGCCGTCGGCGGTACGGAACGGCCCGGCCAGGCCGCCATGGCCGAGGCCGTCGCCGAGGCTGTCGACGACCAATCCCATCTGCTCGTCCAGGCCGGCACCGGCACGGGCAAGTCCCTCGGCTACCTGGTGCCCGCGCTGGCGCACGGAGAGCGCGTAGTGGTGGCCACGGCGACGCTCGCGCTGCAGCGCCAGCTCGTGGAGCGCGATCTTCCGCGCACGGTCGACGCCCTGCACCCGCTGCTGCGCAGACGCCCCCAGTTCGCCATGCTCAAGGGCCGGTCCAACTATCTCTGCCTGCACCGGCTCCACGAAGGAGTGCCGCAGGACGAGGAGGAGGGACTCTTCGATCAGTTCGAGGCCGCGGCCCCGTCGAGCAAACTCGGCCAGGATCTGCTGAGGCTGCGGGACTGGTCGGACGAGACGGAGAGCGGGGACCGTGACGACCTCACCCCCGGCGTCTCCGACCGCGCCTGGGCGCAGGTCTCGGTCTCCTCGCGCGAATGTCTGGGCGCCTCCAAGTGCGCGTACGGCGCCGAGTGCTTCGCGGAGCTCGCCCGTGAGCGCGCCAAGCTCGCCGATGTCGTGGTCACCAATCACGCCCTCCTCGCCATCGACGCCATCGAGGGCGCCCCGGTGCTCCCGCAGCACGAGGTGCTGATCGTCGACGAGGCCCATGAGCTGGTCTCCCGGGTCACCGGAGTGGCCACCGGAGAGCTCACCCCCGGTCAGGTCAACCGCGCTGTGCGCCGAGCGGCGAAGCTGGTCAACGAGAAGGCGGCCGACGCCCTGCAGACCGCTTCGGAGGGCTTCGAGCGGGTGATGGAGCTGGCGCTCCCCGGCCGGCTGGAAGAGGTCCCCGAGGACCTCGGCTACGCACTGCTGGCGCTCCGGGACGCCGCGCGTACGGTGATCTCGGCCCTGGGCGCCACCCGGGACAAGTCCGTTCAGGACGAGGACGTCGTCCGTAAGCAGGCACTCGCATCGGTGGAGACGATCCACGGCGTCGCCGAGCGGATCACCCAGGGCTCGGAGTACGACGTCGTCTGGTACGAGCGACACGACCGTTTCGGCGCCTCCGTGCGGGTCGCCCCGCTCTCCGTCTCCGGACTTCTCCGCGAGAAGCTCTTCGCCGAACGGTCCGTCGTCCTCACATCGGCGACGCTCAAGCTCGGCGGGGATTTCAACGGGGTGGGTGCGTCGCTCGGGCTCGCTCCCGAGGGCACTGCGGGCGACGACCTTCCGCAGTGGAAGGGACTCGACGTCGGGTCGCCGTTCGATTACCCGAAGCAGGGCATCCTCTACGTCGCCCGGCATCTGGCGACGCCCGGCAGGGAGGGATCGCGCACCGACATGCTGGACGAGCTCGCCGAGCTGGTGGAGGCGGCGGGCGGGCGCACCCTCGGGCTGTTCTCGTCCATGCGGGCGGCTCAGGCCGCCGCCGAGGAACTGCGGGGGAGACTCGACAAGCCGATCCTGCTGCAGGGCGAGGAGACCCTCGGAGAGCTGATCAAGAACTTCGCGGCCGACCCCGAGACCTGCCTCTTCGGCACGCTGTCCCTCTGGCAGGGTGTCGATGTGCCCGGGGCCAGCTGCCAGCTGGTGGTCATGGACCGGATCCCGTTCCCGCGCCCCGACGATCCGCTGATGAGCGCGCGCCAGAAGGCGGTCGAGGAGGCGGGCGGTAATGGGTTCATGGCCGTCGCGGCCACGCATGCCGCGCTGCTCATGGCCCAGGGTGCCGGCCGACTGGTCAGGGCCACGGGCGACAAGGGCGTGGTCGCGGTGCTCGATCCGCGCCTGGCCAACGCCCGGTACGGCAGCTATCTGCGCGCCTCGCTGCCCGATTTCTGGTACACGACCGACCGTAATCAGGCGCGCCGCTCACTCGCGGCGATCGATTCGGCAGCCAAGGCCGACGGCCGGTAGTCCGTCCGGTTGTCAGGGGGCACGGGCAGGCCCCGGGATCGGCGCAGTGAATCCCGGGGCCCGGTCGGAGCCGGCGAGTCGTCACACTCGCCGCAGCACCGCCACCACCTTGCCGAGAATCGTCGCCTCGTCGCCCGGGATCGGCTGATAGGCGGAGTTGTGCGGGAGCAGCCACACATGGCCGTCCTCACGCTTGAAGCGCTTGACCGTGGCCTCGCCGTCCAGCATGGCTGCCACGATGTCGCCGTTCTCCGCGACGGGCTGGCGACGCACGGTGACCCAGTCGCCGTCACAGATCGCCGCCTCGATCATCGAGTCACCGACGACCTTGAGCACGAACAGCTCTCCGTCGCCGACCAGCTGGCGGGGGAGCGGGAAGACGTCCTCGACCGACTCCTCGGCGAGGATCGGGCCACCGGCCGCGATCCGGCCCACCAGCGGTACATACGAAGCCGCGGGCTTCCCGGTCGTATCGGTGGGCTGCGAGGTGGGCTGGTCCGAGCCGCGGACCTCGTACGCCCGCGGGCGATGGGGGTCGCGACGCAGGAAACCCTTGCGCTCCAGGGCCATCAGCTGATGCGCGACGGAGGACGTGCTGGACAGGCCCACCGCCTGACCGATCTCCCGCATCGAGGGCGGATACCCACGTCGCTGCACGGAATCCCGGATCACCTCGATCACGCGCCGCTGCCGGTCCGTGAGCCCCGAGCTGTCCGCCCGGATCCCTGGAGGCCGGCCGGGCAACGAGCGCGCTGGGCGCATGGGCTCGGGCCCCTCCGTGTTCGTGACTGGGTCATTCATGGCATGCACCGGCTCGAGTCGGCTCTGGGAGCGGTCCTGGGCAGTGATGGTGGCACTGTCTGCGGTGGTGGTCACGTCGGCCCCTCTCGAATGGTCTCCCTAGCTGGACAACGGTAGTGGCTTTCGAAAGGTTGCGCCAAACACACGTTCGAGTGAAAAACGAATAAAAGTCTGTCGCGTGTTCACTGTCGGGTGTATGTGCGGCGTCGGGTCGGTCGAGCTCCGGCTCGGAGTGATCCGTCGGTCGAGGAGGAATCCGGAGCGCTTTCCCGTGGCAATTCGGACCATTACGGTAACGTTCGCCGGCGCGATCCCGCCGGGCGGGGGCCCTCTCCGGGTGTTGTCCGAGTCCGACAGCGGGAGCCCCGCAATCCTGGCGGCCTCGCGGTTCCCGTAACCTCGTGCTCGGCCGTACGCTGCCTGCCGATCGCCCGCGATGCGCGACACGCGCTAGGGCCGAATGCGCGACCAAACCCAAGATCTAGTGGTTGGATTGCTCCAGTCACCCAGAAGTTGTGGTCCCCGGTCCGCCGGGGGTGTGGCCATCGCCTATGCTTGTCACTGCTTCGAGGGGCCCCGGCGGGTCCTGAAGAGGCTATTCAGTCGTGCTGTGAAGGAGGGTTGGGAGCCATGCACTGTCCCTTCTGCAGGCACCCCGACAGCCGGGTCGTCGACAGTCGCACCACCGATGACGGCACGTCGATCCGCCGCCGCCGCCAGTGCCCCGACTGCGCCCGCCGCTTCACCACGGTGGAGACCTGTTCGCTGATGGTGGTCAAGCGCAGCGGTGTGACCGAACCCTTCAGCCGTACCAAGGTCATCTCCGGCGTGCGCAAGGCGTGCCAGGGGAGGCCGGTCACCGAGGACGCCCTCGCCAAGCTCGGCCAGTGGGTCGAGGAGGCGGTGCGTGCCACCGGCAGCGCCGAGCTGACCACCCATGACGTGGGCCTGGCCATCCTCGGCCCCCTGCAGGAACTCGACCTTGTCGCGTACCTGCGTTTCGCGTCCGTGTACCGGGCGTTCGACACACTCGAAGACTTCGAGGCCGCCATCGCGGAACTCCGTGAACGGCGACCTCCCGTGGAGGAACGCGGGACCGGAGAGACCCTTGAGGTCCCCGTTCCCGCCGTCGCCGCCGACTGAGCGGCACCGGCCGATCGGCGCAGGTGTGCGGATCGGCGACAGGGCGGCTTCATGGACCCGCTCCGGGCGCTGTGCGTGGCGCCCGAAGCATCAGAGACAGACTGTGCCCCGGGAAGTTCTGGGCACTTCAGGGCGTTTTTGCCCACATATGGGAGGCGGCATGACAGAGACGGCGAGCGGCCCGGCACGAGGTTCCCGAGCCAAGGGATCCAGGTCGAGCAAGGGTCTGCGTATCGAGCGCATCCACACCACCCCCGGCGTGCATCCGTACGACGAGGTGGCATGGGAGCGCCGTGACGTCGTCATGACCAACTGGCGCGACGGTTCGATCAACTTCGAGCAGCGTGGCGTCGAGTTCCCCGACTTCTGGTCGGTGAACGCGGTCAACATCGTCACCAGCAAGTACTTCCGCGGGGCCGTCGGCACCCCGCAGCGCGAGACCGGTCTGCGACAGCTCATCGACCGGATCGTGAAGACGTACCGCAAGGCCGGCGAGGAGCACGGCTACTTCGCCTCTCCCGCGGACGCCGAGATCTTCGAGCACGAGCTGGCGTACGCCCTCCTGCACCAGATCTTCAGCTTCAACTCGCCGGTCTGGTTCAACGTCGGCACGCCCCAGCCGCAGCAGGTCTCCGCCTGCTTCATCCTGGCCGTCGACGACTCCATGGAGTCGATCCTCGACTGGTACAAGGAAGAGGGCATGATCTTCAAGGGCGGCTCCGGCGCCGGCCTGAACCTCTCCCGTATCCGCTCCTCCAAGGAACTGCTGTCCTCCGGCGGCAACGCCTCCGGCCCGGTCTCCTTCATGCGCGGTGCCGACGCCTCCGCCGGAACGATCAAGTCCGGTGGTGCCACCCGCCGTGCGGCCAAGATGGTCATCCTCGACGTCGACCACCCCGACATCGAGAACTTCATCGAGACCAAGGTGAAGGAAGAGGAGAAGATCCGCGCCCTGCGCGACGCGGGCTTCGACATGGACCTGGGTGGCGACGACATCACGTCCGTCCAGTACCAGAACGCCAACAACTCGGTCCGCGTGAACGACGAGTTCATGAAGGCAGTCGAGTCCGGTGGCAAGTTCGGGCTGCGCGCGCGGATGACCGGTGACGTCATCGAAGAGGTCGAGGCCAAGTCCCTCTTCCGCAAGATGGCCGAGGCGGCCTGGGCCTGCGCCGACCCGGGCATCCAGTACGACGACACGATCAACCAGTGGCACACCTGCCCGGAGTCCGGCCGGATCAACGGCTCGAACCCCTGCAGCGAGTACATGCACCTGGACAACACCTCGTGCAACCTGGCCTCGCTGAACCTGATGAAGTTCCTCAAGGACGACGGCAAGGGCAACCAGTCCTTCGAGTCCGAGCGCTTCGCCAAGGTCGTCGAGCTGGTCATCACCGCGATGGACATCTCCATCTGCTTCGCCGACTTCCCCACGCAGAAGATCGGCGAGAACACCCGCGCCTTCCGCCAGCTGGGCATCGGTTACGCCAACCTCGGCGCCCTGCTGATGGCGACCGGCCACGCCTACGACAGCGACGGCGGCCGCGCCCTCGCCGGTGCCATCACCTCGCTGATGACCGGCACCTCGTACAAGCGTTCCGCCGAGCTCGCCGCGGTCGTCGGCCCGTACGACGGCTACGCCCGCAACGCCGAGCCGCACCAGCGCGTCATGAAGCAGCACGCCGACGCCAACGCCGCGGCCGTCCACATGGACGATCTGGACAACCCGATCTGGGCCGCCGCCACGGAGGCCTGGCAGGACGTGATCCGCCTCGGCGCGAAGAACGGTTTCCGCAACGCGCAGGCCTCGGTCATCGCGCCCACCGGCACCATCGGTCTCGCCATGTCCTGCGACACCACCGGCCTTGAGCCCGACCTCGCCCTGGTCAAGTTCAAGAAGCTGGTCGGCGGCGGTTCGATGCAGATCGTCAACGGCACCGTTCCGCAGGCCCTGCGCCGCCTGGGCTACCAGGAGGAGCAGATCGAGGCGATCGTCGCCCACATCGCCGAGCACGGCAATGTGATCGACGCCCCCGGTCTGAAGACCGAGCACTACGAGGTCTTCGACTGCGCGATGGGCGAGCGTTCCATCTCCGCGATGGGCCACGTGCGCATGATGGCCGCGATCCAGCCGTGGATCTCCGGCGCGCTCTCCAAGACGGTGAACCTGCCGGAGACGGCCACCGTCGAGGACGTGGAAGAGGTCTACTTCGAGGCGTGGAAGATGGGCGTCAAGGCGCTCGCGATCTACCGCGACAACTGCAAGGTCGGCCAGCCCCTCTCCGCGAAGACCAAGGAGAAGGAGAAGTCCGCGACCGACGCGGTCGCGGCCAGGGCCGAGGACACCATCCGTACCGCGGTCGAGAAGGTCGTCGAGTACCGCCCGGTCCGCAAGCGCCTCCCCAAGGGCCGTCCCGGCATCACCACCTCCTTCACGGTGGGCGGCGCCGAGGGCTACATGACCGCCAATTCCTACCCGGACGACGGTCTCGGCGAGGTCTTCCTGAAGATGTCCAAGCAGGGCTCCACCCTCGCGGGCATGATGGACGCCTTCTCCATCGCCGTCTCGGTCGGTCTGCAGTACGGCGTCCCGCTGGAGACGTACGTCTCGAAGTTCACCAACATGCGCTTCGAGCCGGCCGGCATGACGGACGACCCGGACGTGCGGATGGCGCAGTCGATCGTCGACTACATCTTCCGCCGTCTCGCGCTGGACTTCCTGCCCTTCGAGACCCGCTCGGCACTCGGCATCCACTCGGCCGAGGAGCGTCAGCGTCACCTCGACACCGGTTCGTACGAGCCCTCCCTGGAGGACGACGAACTGGACGTCGAGGCGCTGGCCCAGTCCGCCCCGGTGCGGACGGAGCCGCTGAAGGCGGTCGCGGCCGTACCGGAGGCCGAGAAGCCGGCTCCGAGGACGGCGCACACCTCGGCGGAGCTCGTCGAGATGCAGCTGGGCATCAGCGCGGACGCGCCGCTCTGCTTCTCCTGCGGTACGAAGATGCAGCGCGCCGGGTCCTGCTACATCTGCGAGGGCTGCGGCTCGACCAGCGGTTGCAGCTGAGAACGAGCCCCAAGGCGTCTGACGCGACATTGAGCGTCCCCCGCCGGGGGCATTGAGCCGCGCTGCACAGAGGGTGCCGACCACAGGTCGGCACCCTCTGCCGTGTCTTTGTCGCGGGGGTACGAGTTGCCGGGTGTCCGACGCGTCGACAGTGCGGCCCCGGCTCTTCCCCGTGACCCGTCACGCTCCGGGCGTACGGCCGCCCATCATCTCGGCGAACGTACCGGGGTCCCCGTCGAAGCCCCGGACCGTGGCGTGGAACTCCCAGACACCGGAGGCGCCGCGGACGAACTCGGCGACGGTCGCCGCGGTGGCGGTGCCGACCGAGGAGAAGTCGTCCTCGGCCAGATTCGTATAGCCCTCCCGGACCTGTACGCCCGTGTTCGCTATCTCGGCGAACGTCTTGCGGCCGTCGCGCTGCTGGATGGCGACGCCGACGACGACCCGGGTGTACGTGGCCGACAACCGGTGCAGTTCAAGCGTCATCACTTCGTCGAAACCGAAGCCCTGGCCGGTCCTGCTGTCGCGGTCGAGATTGATGGTGCCGTCCGGCGAACGGCTGTCGAAATGGACGAGGTACGCGGGACTGCCGTACGGCGCCTCCGCGAAGTAGGTGGCCGCGATGATGTCGAGGTCGTGGGCCGGGGCACCCGGCGGGCTGGGATCCCATTTCAGCCTGACTTCGACCTTTTCGAGGTCCTTGTTGGGCGTGCTCATCGGACTTCCCTCCTTGGTGCGCCGCTGGGCCGTCGGGCCGTTCATACCACCTGATCATGTCTGTAACGGGCTGTGGATCCAACCGGCTCGGTCATCGACGACGGATTCGGGCCAGCGTTCAGCCCGTGCAGCCCGCTCAGCCCGCTCAGCCCGTTCAGTGCGGAATGCGGCGCGGTGGTCGCTGCCGGACCTCGTCCCGGAACTTCGCGATGGAGCTGCTGACCTGACGGATGAGATGGGTGTCCTCGATGCGGTCGAGATAGAGGCAGTGGCGGGCCACTCCGTCCAGTTCGAAGGCGAAGCAGAGGGTCATCAGGGGATTGATGAACAGTTCACTGCCATGGGTGCGCGAGGTGAACTGGACGTCACCGAAGGCTCCCTGGACGGCTGCGGCGATCGACCCGTTGACGATACTGGGGTGGTCGGGGGTGTGGTGCTGCGCGTGCGCCACCGCGTCGACGAACAGCGCCCCTTCACGGGTCGTACGGGAGACGGAGAATGCTCCGAGGCAGGAACCGTCCCGTTCGAGTGCGGCGATGTTCTCCAGTACGAGGCCGTGACTCACCCCGTGATAGGCATCGATGCCGAAGCCGATGGACACAACCAGGCGTTCCGGTACGTCGATTGCGGCGAGTGCCGCGACGCTGGTCAGGTCCTCCTCCGGCGTGCCGAGGCCGGATTCGTCGCCGCGCATCAGGATGTCCGTGCCGCCGTCGACGAGGACGACCGCATCGATGTCGTACTTCTCGATCAGTGCCTGGTAGGCGGCTCGCAGCGGCTGTACTCCCACGCGCGAGAGGGCGTGCACCGTGCTCGGATAGCCGTGCAGTTCGAGCCACTGGGCGAGGGTCCGTTCCGGGAAGTACGCCTGGTGGAGAGCTGTTTCGGGGGTGACGACCGCGACATCCGGAGCGAGCCAGGCGTCGAGGGGCAGTCCTTCGAGAGCGCTGAACGAGAGATTGGCGAGTCGGACCTGCTTGCCCCGGTGGAGGAGGGAGAGCGCGACAGGGAGTCCCGCGTAGATGTCGAAGCCACCGCCGGCCCCGGCGACGAGGACGCGTTCCGCGGAATCGAGGCGGGCGAACAGGGGGTTGGAGTGCAACGAAGCCATGGAGGTCATTCTGTGCTTCGTGCCTTTCGGTTCGCGTGTACTCCATCAGAGCGTGACCCGCGGGATGTTCGGCACCGTACGATGGCGCGGTGCTGGTCAAGTGGATTCGTTGCACCGTGGTGGACCGTCGAGGATTTGAACGGGGACAGCGAAAGTGGGCGGGGCTGCTGGGTGAGCCGGGGTTCAGGGGACAGGGCGGCGGCTGGAGTCGAGGGCGTCCGGAAGTGGCGCATGTCTTCGCCTTCTGGGAGAACCGTGTCTTCTACGACTCGTTCATGGCGCGCGCGCACGACCAGTTGGCCGCCGCGCAGTCCGGTACGTACAGCAGCATCCAGGTCAAGCTGTTCGAGTACCGCTTCGATGTGAAGACCGGCTTCGAACCGCGCTTCACCGACGCGGATGTCGTCAGGGTGGCACACAGCAAGGTGCACGAGGACCGGGTCGAGCATTTCGCCCTGATGCAGGAGAGGGTGTGGAATCCGGCGATGGCCGGCTCGCCCGGCATGCTGCGAGGGGTGTTCGGGGAGGCGCCGGGGCACGAGTTCCTCGTGTTGTCCATGTGGCAGTCCAGCGCCGAGCGGGGCAAATACCGGGCGGGGAGCATCGATCGGCTGACGCAACGGGCGCAGACCGAGGACGATGTGGCCGCGGTGGCGGGAGACGTTGTGCAGCTTGAGCCGTCCTGGACGGTGTGACCGGACCGGACCGGACCGGATCCGATCGGATTGGGCGCACCTGGGGCGGGCCGGGAAGCTCGATGGCCTCTCCAGGCACGGCTGGGCATCGCCGCCCGATCGCGGCGTCCCCCGACCGTGGAGGAGGCGCCGGGCCTCCGGCAGGGTGCGCTGGTGGTGGTCTCCCACGACCGGCTGCTGCGCCGCCGCTTCACCGGCGACATCCGGCGGACGGAGTCCGGACAACTGCTCGCATGAGCCAGGGCCGATCCGGGGCCTTCCGGCTGGATCAGCCGGATCGGCGAGCGGTGCCCGGTGCCGTGTACCGCGAGGCGGAGGAGGGAGCCGGACGCGGCCTCCTCAGCCCGAGCGGAGCCGAGAGCCCGGGGGAAGGCGCCATGGTGACCGACGACAACGCCGCGAAGCGGGGCACCGGCCCACGCGAGCCCGGTATGACCGGAACGGGAGGCCCTACTAGGGTCTGTACATGGCACGACCGCAACGCATTGTCCTCGTCCGGCACGGGGAGTCCGAAGGCAACGTCGACGACACGGTGTACGAGCGTGAGCCGGACCACGCGCTGAGGCTCACCTCCGCCGGGCTGCGGCAGGCCAGGCAGACGGGGGTGCGGCTGCGCGAGATGTTCGACGGCGAGCGGGTCAGCGTGTACGTCTCCCCTTACCGCCGCACGCACGAGACGTTCAGATCCTTCGGCCTCGACCTTGAACGGGTGCGGGTGCGGGAGGAGCCGCGGCTGCGGGAGCAGGACTGGGGGAACTGGCAGGACCGGGACGACGTGAGGCTGCAGAAGGCGTACCGGGACGCTTACGGTCACTTCTTCTACCGCTTCGCGCAGGGAGAATCCGGGGCTGATGTGTACGACAGGGTCGGCGCCTTCCTGGAGAGTCTGCACCGGAGTTTCGAGGCCCCCGACCACCCGCCGAACGTGCTGCTGGTCACGCACGGACTGACCATGCGGTTGTTCTGCATGCGCTGGTTCCACTGGTCGGTGGCCGAGTTCGAGTCGCTGTCCAATCCGGGCAACGGGGAGACGAGAACGCTGATCCTCGGAGAGGACGGGCGCTACACCCTTGACCGGCCGTTCGAACGCTGGCGCGTACCCGAGCCGTACGGCATCACCGGATAGAGTGGAAGGGCGATGACAACCGCTGACTCTGCAACCGATCAACGTCTCGAACGCGCCTTGGCCAGCTTGCGTGGACTGGCTGTGGGAGACGCGCTGGGTTCCCAGTTCTTTGTGCCGGCCAACTACCCGCTGCTGAAGCGGCGCGAACTTCCCCCCGGCCCCTGGCAGTGGACGGACGAGACCGAGATGGCGTCCTCGGTGCTTGCCGTGCTGGCGGAGCACGAGCGGATCGACCAGGACGCGCTCGCGCGTTCCTTCGCTGAGCACCACGACTTCGACCGCGGATACGGCCCTGCCGTGAACCGGCTGCTCAGGCTGGTACGGGAGGGCGGCGACTGGCGGGAGCTGGCGTCCGCGCTGTTCAAGGGGCAGGGCTCCTGGGGCAACGGCTCGGCGATGCGCATCGCGCCACTCGGCGCCTGGTACGCGGACGACCCGGAGCAGGCCACGCACCAGGCCGAGATCTCTTCGTACACCACGCACCAACACCGCGAGGCGGTCGTGGGTGCGATGGCCGTCGCGGGCGCGGCCTCACTGGCGGCATCGACCACGGGGCCGCCCACCCCGACAGAGCTTCTCGACGGTGTGATCGCACTCGTGCCGCGCAGCGCGGTCGGTGCCGGGCTGCGCCGGGCACGCGACATGCTCGACTACGGCGACGCGGGAACGGTTGCCGCGGTTCTCGGCAACGGCCGGCGTACCAGCGCACACGACACCGTCCCGTTCGCTCTCTGGTCGGCGGCGCGAAGCCTCGGTGATTTCGAGCAGGCCTTCTGGGTGACCGCCCAGGCAGGCGGCGATGTCGACACCACCTGTGCCATCGTCGGCGGGATCCTGGCGGCGGGAAGCACAGGCGCGCCACCTGCCCACTGGTCGGCGCAGACGGAGGAACTGCCGGACTGGCTGCTGCGGTAGGACGAGGGCGACGACGGCGCCGTCGACATGGTGCGTCAGCCGGACCACCGACTGTCACGGTACTGCCACAGCCCTTCCGCGCACGGCCGGTGACTGTGAGGGGAAGCCACTCTTTCGGCCACGCCGCCCATGGTGATCATCCTTGCGGGCGTGCACCGAATGAGACGCCGGGGTGTTCCCGTGCTGCCCGGCGGCGGTGCGCGCGGATCCCGGTGGGGGAGGGGTCCCATGTCCGATCAACCATCGAAGACGCCCCGGCCACAGGCTGCCTCCGACCGGCCCGAGCCGTCGGGGCAGGCCGAGCCGTCGGTGCGGCCCGGGACGTCAAGGCCGACCGCGTCCGCTCCGTCCGCTGCGTCGTCCGTGCCGTCGGAGGGGCGGCTGCCGGAGTCCCGCGGCGCCGCCCCGGAACCGCAGAAGGTGCCGACCGGCACGCAACCGGTCGGACAACAGCCACACCCCACCCCTTGGCAGCACGGCAACCTCCAGCCCTCGCTGCTGTCGCGGCTGCGCCCGGCCGAACCCGCCACCATCGGGAGTGCGACGCTCTGCTGCGTCCTCGCCACCGCGATACCGAGCGCCCTGCTGCTGGGTGAGGGCCTCGGTTCGAACCTGTTGATCGTCGCGGTTCCCGCCGCGCTCGCGGCCTTCTTCGCCGCGCGGGCGGCCGGTCGTCGCCTCCGTCCCTGGACAGCTGTCCGGGCGGTCGGTGGCCTGGCCCTCCTCGTCGTCCCGGCCCTTCGGGACGCCGGATGGCCCACCTTCCTCGCCGTCGTGTCGACTGTCGCCCTGGGCTTGCTCGCTCTGCACGGCAGGCGTGGCCGGCTCGGGGTGCTGCTCGGCTCACTGGGCCTCTTCAGTTCCGTCACCGAGGGTGTGGCCTGGGGAGCGCGCGGCGTGCGCGAACGGATGGCGGACTCCCGAGGCCGGTGGGGCGTCGTCTTCCACACCACTGCGGTCGCTGTCGTCCTGCTCATCGTGTTCGGGGCGCTCCTCGCAAGTGCCGACGCCGCCTTCGCCGATGTGCTCGGCAACCTCGTCCCCGATGTGTCGGTGGGCGACAGCGCCTGGCGGTCGTTCCTTTTCGTGGTCGGCCTGGTCGGCGCACTCGCAGCCGCGTACACGGCGGCCGCCCCGGTGCGCCGGGGCGCCATCACCGTTCGTCCGGGGAGGGCCCGCGGGCGGTTGGAATGGGCACTGCCGCTCATTGTGCTGAATCTGCTGCTCGCCGCCTTCATCACCATCCAGCTCACCGTGCTGCTCGGCGGATACGACAAGGTGATGGCCGAGACCGACCTCAGCTACTCCCAATACGCTCGGCAAGGCTTCTGGCAACTGCCGTGGGCCACGCTCCTCACGCTGCTGGTGATCGCGCTCGCCCTGCGTCCGGCCCCCCGCGAGCGGGGGAGTGACCGCACTCTCGTACGGAGCGTGCTCGGCGTGCTGTGTCTGCTCACCCTTGTCGTAGTGGCCTCCGCGCTGAGGCGCATGGACCTGTACGTGGAGGCGTACGGCCTGACACGGTTGCGCATATCCGTGGCCGCGGTCGAGCTCTGGCTGGGCCTGGTGCTCGTCCTGATCATGATCGCCGGCGTGTCCGGTGCCCGACTGCTGCCGCGCGCCGTCGCCGCGAGCGCGGCCGTCGCCGTGCTGACGTTCGGCCTGATCTCGCCCGACGGGCTGATCGCCGAACAGAACGTTCAGCGGGTACCGCAATGACCACTCCATCGACATCGACTACGTACAGCGCCTCTCGGCCGACGCCGTGCCTGCCCTGGACACACTGCCGGAGCCACTGCGCTCATGCGCCCTCATGGAGATCGATCGGTCGCTGCGATCATCCGACGCCCCTTGGTACGCCACCAGTTGGCCCGAAGCACGGGCCCGCGACATTCTGGGAGAACGGGGTTCGGGCGATCTGGCGCGGGTGTGCCGCGCTTCGCGTACGGGCGGCGGCTTCGGCGGTGACGAAGGCGATCCGTACGACCCCTACGACCCGTACTGACGCGAGCGGAACGGGAGAGATGCGGCCGCGTGTGCGCGGCGGCCCGCATGTGCCGCGTTCCGTGATGCACGAATCCGGCATGTTGAGCATGTTCGGTCGGTGACCCTGGCGGCCGCTTCGGGGCGTCGGCACACCCATCAGTGATCACCGTCCCGTATGCGTGGCGCTTCGGACACATGGCCCACAGGCTTCGGACATGTGGCCCTCCATAAAACGGAATGCCGCGGTCCACGATCTTGTCGCAATCCGTTCTGCGACTCGGTGCGCGGCCCGGCCGGTCGTCGGGCGACCCGGGGTGTTGTCGGAGTTCCCATCGGCGTACGCTGACAGGCGCCATGCCGTACGAACCACCCACGCACACCGTCGAGCGCTCACTGCGCGCTACCACTGGTGCCAAGACCGTCGCCGGTGTCGACGAGGTCGGACGCGGAGCGTGGGCGGGACCGGTCACCGTGTGTGCGGCCGTCACCGGCCTTCGCAGACCCCCTGCCGGACTCACCGACTCCAAGCTGATCAGCCCCAAGCGCCGCGCGGAGCTGGCCCCGTTGCTGGAGCGCTGGGTCACCGCGTTCGCTCTGGGGGACGCCTCTGCGCAGGAGATCGACGACCTGGGCATGACGGCTGCGCTTCGGCTGGCCGCCGTGCGCGCGCTCGAAGCCCTGCCGGTGCGTCCCGACGCGGTGATACTCGACGGCAAACACGACTACCTGGGACAGCCCTGGCAGGTCCGCACGGTGATCAAGGGTGACCAGTCCTGTATCGCGGTCGCGGCGGCGTCGGTGATCGCGAAGGTGCGACGGGACACGATGATGGCCGAACTGGGCGCGGATTCCGGCGAGTACGCCGCCTTCGCCTTCGACGCCAACGCGGGTTACCCGTCACCTGTGCACAGGGCCGCGCTGGAGCAGTGGGGGCCCACGCCCCATCACCGTCTCTCGTGGTCCTACCTGGACGCGCTGCCCAGGTGGCAGCACCTCAAGAAGGTCCGTTTCTCCGCCGAGGCGGCTGCACTGGAAAGCGGGGGCCAACTCGGCTTCGACTTCTGATCGCGCACATGTACCCACCCGCTGATGCCTCGTGTGTCGGCGTTTGATAGACAACCACCCATGCCTCTCATCCCCGAGGAGCCTCAGATTCACGAGAGCGCCCAGGGTCCCCGCGTCACTCCGGCCGCAGGCCGCACCGCGCCGACCCCCCGTCCTGTACCCGGCCCGCGTTCAGCGGCCACGCCGCGCCCCGGTCGTCCGGGTCCCGGCCCCGCGAGGCCCGCGCCCCCGGCGCAGCGCCCGCACGTCACCCCCGGTCAGTCGAAGCCGGCCCGACCGGAGAATCGTTCCGCGCCGCAGATCCAGCTCATTCCCGCCTCGGCCGCCGGCGCTCTCGACGCCGCCGACGAAGCGGTGGATCTGCTGCTCGAATCCGGGCGTGCACCGGGTGACATCCTGGTGCTGACCACCGGTGAGCAGCACCCGTGGGCCGTGCACGAACTCTCCTTCGGTGACGCCGCCTACTGGGCGCAGCACGAAGCCGGTGACGACGTCTTCTTCGCCGGTGCCGCAGCTTCGGACCGGCTGGAGCCGCGGCCCGTGGTCGTCGTCGCCGTCAACGGCGGCGACACGGTCGCCGACGCGCTGTCCGGTGCCCGTGAACGTGCCGGAGCCCTGTTGATCGTCTGCGGCGACCCTCAGACGATCAACGCGGTGCTCGGCGCCGGCGTCTGAGCCGCAGGACACCCCGAAGCGTGGTGACCCGGCTGCCCGACGGGGCGGCCGGGCCCGCGACCACGGGTCAGCGTGCCGCGGTCCGCCGTTGCGCCTGAGCGGCGCCGCCGCCTGTGCGCAGCGGCACGGAATCGCGGCCGAGTGTCGTGTCGGCGAGCGCGGACGGCTGCGATGTGGAGTCGGGTCGACGTCCGCCCCGGCCCTCGCCCAGCACCTGCCAGCCGCCGCGGGTGAGTGTGATGTACGAGCCGCACCGCAGGCCGTGCAATGTGCAGGCGTCCCGCAGGCCCCACATCCACGCGCCGTCCTCCTCCGTCCAACGCTCGTCGCCCTCACGGCAGTAGAGCAGTACCGCGGTACGGACGGGAGTGCGGCGGCGGAGATCGTGCGGGATGACCCGGCGCAGATTCGACAGCAACGCGTTGCGGAATTCCCAGCCGTCCGCGGTCATGGAGCGGCGCGCGAACGAGGCACTGGCCGCGAGGCGTTCCTCGTGGTCGAGTACGGCGACGACAGCGGTCGTCGGCGTCGGCCGGTGGCGGGCGTGCAGGCCGCTGACAACCTCGCGTGGGCTGCGCAACAGGGGTATGCCCGCCTCTGCCCACTCGGCCGGTTCCAGCATCCGGGCCAGGCGGTTGGCGGATTCGGTGGACGCCGAAGACGTCGGCATCGAAGTGTCTGCGGACGGAGCGAATCCGAAGGTCACGGTCCTCCCTTCGCATACGCGCCCACGGTGCGGGCAAGGTCGAGTGGGGGCGCACCGCGGCACAGCCCTTCCGGGCCGCGAAAGGACCGTGCGGGGAGCGAGCCCAATTCTTCCTGGCGTATCGGCGGGCGGCAACGAGCAATTGGCGCAGCTGACGGGTATCAGGGGAATTGACTCTGATATCCCTGCCCACGCCGTGACCGGGTAACGCCTCCCGTCACGTTCGAACGGCCGGCATCAGCGGAAACACCGCCGACGCCGCGGCGGTGCAACAGCCGTAGCCCCGGTCGCCGCGGCAGGCCGGGGCGGGAACCGGCCCCGGAAACGGGATTGTTGAGCCGCTCGGTCGCCGAACCGGGAAGGTGTCGGGCTCCGGGTGGAACTGGGGCCTGACCTGCATGGACGCAACCATCGGTGAGGGGTGTGGTCGAGCGCCCCGGCCTGCGGTCCGCGATCGGTGCATGGCCGACACTTTTTGTGATTCGACTGTCACGGGGGGTGAATTGGTCGATTGTCCGTGCCATCGGGTTGCATGGGGGCATGGACAACCTGGAGCTCCGCACCGAAGCCGATACCGTTCTCGCTGAGCTCGTCGGTGACCCGAGCGGTTCGGCACGGCTCCGGGGGGACCAGTGGCAGGCGGTGGCGGCTCTGGTGGAGCAGCGCCGCCGTGCGCTGGTGGTGCAGCGCACGGGGTGGGGCAAGTCGGCGGTGTACTTCGTGGCCACTGCTCTGCTGCGTCGGCGTGGCGCCGGCCCGACGGTGATCATCTCGCCGCTGCTGGCACTGATGCGCAACCAGGTCGAGTCGGCGGCGCGGGCCGGCATCCACGCGCGCACCATCAACTCGGCCAACCCGGAGGAATGGGAGACGATCTACGGGGAGGTCGAGCGCGGTGAGACCGACGTTCTCCTCGTGAGTCCGGAACGCCTCAATTCTGTGGATTTCCGCGATCAGGTGCTGCCCGAGCTCGCGGCCACGACCGGTCTGCTCGTGGTCGACGAGGCGCACTGCATCTCCGACTGGGGCCACGACTTCCGCCCCGACTACCGGCGGCTGCGTGCGATGCTGACCGAGCTGCCCGCCGGCGTGCCGGTGCTGGCCACCACGGCGACCGCCAACGCGCGGGTCACCGCGGATGTGGCCGAGCAGCTGGGCACCGGTGCCGGCGAGGCCCTGGTGCTGCGCGGCCGGCTGGACAGGGAGAGTCTGCGGCTGGGTGTGGTCCAGCTGCCGGACGCCGCGCACCGCCTGGCCTGGCTCGCCGAACACCTGGACGATCTGCAGGGTTCCGGAATCATCTACACCCTCACTGTCGCCGCAGCCGAGGAGGCCACCGCCTTTCTGCGTCAGCGCGGCTTCCGCGTGGCCTCGTACACGGGGAAGACGGAGAACGCGGACCGGCTGCAGGCCGAGGTCGACCTGCAGGAGAACCGGGTGAAGGCACTGGTCGCGACGTCGGCGCTGGGCATGGGCTACGACAAGCCGGACCTGGGTTTCGTGGTGCATCTGGGTTCGCCGTCCTCACCGATCGCCTACTACCAGCAGGTGGGCCGCGCCGGCCGCGGGGTCGAGCACGCCGATGTCCTGCTGCTGCCCGGCAAGGAGGACGAGGCCATCTGGCGCTACTTCGCCGATACGGCCTTCCCGCCCGAGGCGCATGTCCGTCAGACCCTCTCGGCCCTCGCCGGCGCGGGACGGCCGCTGTCGGTGCCTGCCCTGGAGGCGGCGGTGGATCTTCGGCGCAGCCGACTGGAGTCGATGCTGAAGGTGCTCGATGTCGATGGCGCGGTCAAGCGGGTGAAGGGCGGCTGGACCGCCACGGGAACCGAGTGGGTGTACGAGGCCGAACGTTACGCGTGGGTGGCTCGGCAGCGGGCTGCCGAGCAGCAGGCCATGCGCGATTACGCGAGCACGTCCCAATGCCGGATGGAGTTCCTGCGCCGGCAGCTGGACGACGAGGGCGCCGCCCCGTGCGGTCGTTGCGACAACTGCGCGGGAGCCTGGGCCGATCCCGCTGTCTCGGCGGAGACGTTGACGGGGGCGACGAAGGAACTGGACCGCCCGGGGGTGGAGGTCGAGCCGCGCCGGATGTGGCCGACGGGTATGCCCGCGCTGGGCATCGACCTCAAGGGCCGCATTCCGGCCAAGGAGCAGTGTTCCACCGGGCGTGCCCTCGGACGGCTCTCGGACATCGGCTGGGGCAACCGATTGCGTCCGTTGCTGGCCGAGAACACGCCCGACGGTCCGGTCCCCGACGACGTTCTGCGGGCCGCGGTGGCGGTCCTCGCCGACTGGGCACGCTCCCCGGGCGGTTGGGCACCTGACGTCCCGGACGCCTCGGCACGGCCGGTGGGAGTGGTTGCCGTACCGTCCCTGACCCGACCCCAGTTGGTGGGCTCCCTCGCCCAGGGAATCGCGACCACCGGCCGCCTCCCCTTTCTGGGCACCCTGACGTACACCGGCCCGAGCGGCGCGCACGCGGCGCGCCGCAGCAACTCCGCCCAACGCCTCCGGGCGCTGTCCGGCAGCTTCGCTGTCTCCGAGGAGCTGGCTGATGCCCTGGCGAGTTCTCCGGGTCCCGTCCTGCTCGTGGACGATTCCACCGAGTCCGGCTGGACCCTCGCAGTCGCTGCCCGCCTGCTGCGCCGGGCAGGCAGCGAACAAGTCCTTCCGTTGGTCCTCGCTGCGGCGGGCTGAGATGTCCCGTGCCCGTGCCCGACGAACCACGGCTCGGCGTGGCGAGTTCGGGGGTGACGACGCCGAGGCACGGCCCCGGCCCGGCGTCCCCGCCGCTCATGACGACCTCGTCCTGGCCCCCCTTGCCAAGGATCCGACTGCCAAGGATCCCGACGACCGCCCCGCATCAGCGGCCGGGGTCTGCGACCGCCTCCGTGAACTTGCCGCCGCAATCACAGCACCCGGTGCCGGATCCCGTCGGCCCGGCGCGGACACGAAGACTGTCACCCCGCTCGCCGGTGCAGCCCGAACGCCCGTGAGCGTGCCTGGACCGGCCGCAAAACCCCGACATCGGCGGCAGTGGTCCGGGCCGACGCTTGGGAGTCGGGCCTGGGTTCTTTCGATTGGATCGGGCCGGATCGGTGCCTAGGGCCCGGTGCCGTGGATCGCAAGGCGGAGGAGGGGGCCGGATGAGGTCTCCCCTGCTCGAACGGAGCCGAGAGCTCGGGGACGACGCCCTGGCGACCGACGACAACGCGGCGAGGCACGGTGCCGGGGCACGTGAGCCCGCCGTGATCCAAACGAGAGGCCCTAACCGATCGAGAAGGTGGCACCGGGCGCGGCATGGTCGACGGGACCGTCGAACCGGGCCGAGGCGCGCGCCACCGCCTGCTGCGGGGTGAGGAACCGGCCGACGTGGGTGACGATCAAACGGCCTGCCCGGGCCGCGTCGGCCGTGTCGCCGGTGTCTTCGGGCGTGTGGTGCACCTGTTCGCCCTCGGCCGGCGCCTGGGCGCTCTCGGCCTCGCACAGCAGCGCATCGCACCCCTCGGCCAGCTGTGTGAGGTTCGCGCACGGCGCTGTGTCTCCGGAGTAGACCAGCGATCGGTTCGCGGCCTCGACGCGTAGGGCGAAGGCCGGAATTCCGTGCGCCACCGCCCGGCTGGTCAAGGTGAGTGCGCCGACACGTGCCTGATGCCCGTCGTGCAGCTCCTGAATGGCGAAGGCGGACTCGACCGGGCTGCTCTGCGAGGTGTTCGTCAGGAAGTGGACGAGCCGCGCGGCGATGCCCGGTGGCCCGAACAGGGGGATGGGCGCGGCGAGTTGTATGTCCGCGAAGAGCGCCGCGTAGTAGGCGGTGAGCAGATCCGCGCTGTGGTCGGCGTGCAGGTGCGAGATCCAGATCGCGTCCAGCTCATCGAACCGGACGTGCCGCTGCAACTGCGCCAGCGTCCCGCTGCCCGCATCCACCCAGACCCGAGTGTCGCCGCTGGACACCAGATACCCGGAGCACGGGTTGTCCACGCTCGCATAGGGCGTCGCAGACCCCAGGACGGTGAGACGGAGAAGATCGCTGGCCATCCAAGGAGTTTATAGAACACTTGATCCATAAGTGGTGACGTCTCTCCATGAAACGGCGTTGTGCGGCTGAGCGCCGGGGTGCCGTCTGCTGCTGGGTGATCCGCGGCTGTGCTGCCGACGGGGCCGGGGCGAGAGACCATGGTGGTGATCGGCCGGTGACACGGCGGGGAGCGAGGTGGCGACCGGTGGGGTCTGCCGAACCCTTCGTGAGAGGTGCCGGGCGCACGCCTGGGGCTCCGTCCGGCGGCCTGATCGATCTGCTCAGTGTTTCGGCGGTGGTGCTGGACGCACGGGGGCGCGTGGTGTTCTGGAGCCCACAGGCACAGCAGATCTTCGGCTACAGCGCCCGGGAGGCCCTGGGACGGTCCGCGGCCCGGCTGATGGTCGACGAGCAGCACCTGGACCTGGTCACCGGGCTGTTCTCCCAGGTGATGGCAGAGGGTACGAGTTGGGCGGGGGCCTTTCCCGTCCGGCACAAGGACGGCAGCACCCGCCTGGTGGAGTTCCGGAACGTACGGCTGGAGGGCGAGCACGGGGACTTCTACGCGCTGGGGATCGCCGCGGATCAGGCCGTTCTCCAGCATATGGAGCGCGATCTTGCGCTCTCCGCCCGGTTGGTCTCGCAGTCTCCGATAGGGCTCGGGGTCCTGGATCCCGATCTGCGGTACCTGGTGGTCAATCCCACGCTGGAGCGTATCAACGGCCGATCGGCAGGTCGGCCGCCGCGTGCGTGAGGTGCTGGACTTCATGGACGCCGGCCCGGTCGAGACCGCGATGCGACGCGTACTGGACAGCGGAGACCCGCTGGTGAACCAATTCGCGCTCGCCCCCACCCCCTCCGACCCGGGCCGCGTGCACGCCTGGTCGGCCTCCTACTACCGGCTTGAGGACAGCGCCGGGCAGGTGCTCGGACTCGCCCTGGAACTCGTGGACGTCACCGAACAGCACCGCGCGTCCTCCGAGGCAGCCGCGGCACGGCGGCGCCTTGCCCTGATCGCAGACGCCTCGACGCGCATCGGCACCACTCTGGACCTGGACACCACCGTCGACGAACTCGCCCGCACCTGTGTGCCCGAACCGGCAGACCTTGCCGCGGTCGACCTCTTGGAGGCCGTGCTCCGGGGCGGCGACAGCGACCGGGCGCCCGATGGCCCGGTCGCCCTCCGCACCCTGGCCGTCGCTGCCCACCCCGCCCCGGCCGTCTCCGTGCCCTCCGGGCATCCCGCCCGGTACGAGCCCGACCACCTGATCACCCGCTGCATCACCACCGGCCGCCCGGTCCTCGCTGCCCACATCACCGCCCAGGAACTCGCTCACATCGCCCCCTCCCATGCCGCCCGCGTCCTCACCGAGGCCGGGGCACACTCCTGCCTCGCCGTCCCGCTCATCGCCCGCGGCCGCGTGCTCGGCGCGCTGGGCCTCGCCCGCGCCCGCAATCCGCTGCCCTTCAGCGAGGACGACACCACCCTCGCCCTGGAACTGGCCTCCCGCGCCGCCGTCAGCATCGACCACGCCCGCTGGTACCAGAACCAGCGCCAGGTCGCCGAGAACCTCCAGCGCAGCCTCCTGCCCCAGAAACCGCCGTACCGGCCAGGCCTGGACATCGCCTGCCGCTACCGGCCCGCCTCGACCATCTGCGGAATAGGCGGCGACCGGTACGACGTCATCGCGTTGTCCGGCGACAAGACCGCCCTGGTCATCGGCGACGTCATGGGCAGCGGCACCGGCGCCGCCGCCACCATGGGGCAGCTGCGCACCGCCACCCGTACCCTGGCCGTGCTCGACCTGGACCCCGCCGCGGTCCTGCGCCACCTCGATCGCATCACGGGCGACCTGGAGCAACGGTTCGCCACCTGCACATATGCCGTGTACGACGCTTCCCGTGCCTGCTGCAGCATCGCCACCGCCGGTCACCTGCCGCCAGTCCTGATCCCCGCCGTCGGTGCCCCGCGCTTTCTCGACCTCCCCACCGGAGCGCCCCTCGGAGTGGGGAGCGTCCCCTTCGACACCAGCCGGTTGCGGATCGAGCCCGGCGACGGGTTGCTGCTCTACACCGACGGACTGATCGAAACCCGCAGCCACGCCCTCGACACGCGACTGGCCGTCCTCCTGCGGCTCCTCGCGAGATCGCCGCGTCGGCTGGAGGAAACCTGCGACCACCTGTTGGACGCCCTGCGTCGCCGCGACGAGCCTGACGACGTCGCCCTGCTCCTCGCCCGAGCCCGCCCCGTCGCCCGCACGCCACAGTTGCTACGGGGACGCCGGAAACACGTTGACGGGCTTCCTTGAGATCTGGACGCCGTACTTCCGGAGACGGACTGCGGCAGATCACCCACACCGTCCGAGCTGCCCGGCCCCAGGGCGGCGAAGGCACTCGGTCCGGGCTCCTCCGCGCTCAGCGAAAAGACGCACCGACGATCCCTCACCGAGCGAACTTCACCACCGCAGCCGCTGCCGCCGGACCGACCCCGCTCCACCGCATTCGGGCGCGCCCGTACCGGTCGCCGACCGCAGTGTCAGTGCCGCCTGCCATCCTGGTGAGATGCCTGGCGGCGCCCATCACCGAAGCCGATGCCGCCGCCGGGCACACCTCCACGCGGCGCCAACATGGAGCATGGCACTCCGCCCCCCTCCCCGGCCGCCACCTCGGCCTGGACGATGTGCCCCCATGCAACCCGATGACTACGACAAACCGCCAACGACCTCGCGACCCCTGTGGATAACTTTATCCACAGGGGTCGCGGAAATAGGCCGCTCGCGGGACGGTCATGCCATGAACCAGCACGACGAAACCAACGGTCCGGTCGACGAGCAGCAGATCACCCTGCGGGGCCCTGCCGAGCTCGCCGACGCCCTCCCGTACCTCATGGGGTTCCACCCGAACGACAGCGTGGTCATGGTCGCCCTGCACGGTGGCCGGGGTCGTTTCGGCGGGCGGCTCAGGCTCGGCATCCCGCAGTCACCGCAGGAATGGCCACCCGTCGCCGAGCAGCTCGCCGAGTGCCTGATCAAGGGGAGCGAGCGGCGAGGGCAGCGTCCTGACGCGATCGTCATCTTTCTCTGCCAGGATCCTGCCGAAGGCGAGAGCAGCAGTCAGATCATGGAGCGGCTCCGGCCCCTCGCCCAGCGCCTGCGTACGGCGTGCGGCGCGCTCGACGTGCCCGTTCTCGAAGCACTCTGCATCTCGGACGGCCGGTACTGGTCGTACTGCTGCCCGGATGAGCGCTGCTGCCCGACCGAAGGGAACCCATTGGCCTTGCCCGGCACCTCGGTGATGGCGGCCGCCGCCGCATACGCGGGTATTCAAGTGCGCGGAACGCTGCGGGAGATGGAAGCCAGGCTCATGCCTCTGCGCACCCCGGCCGCTGCGGAGCAGCAACGGGCGCTCGACTCGGCCGGGGCCGAGCTGGTGCCGAAGATCTTGGACGAGGCGGGACGCAAGGACGTCGCCCAGGAGACCTTGGGGCTTGCCCGTAGGCTCATGAAACGGCTCAGCGAGGCGCCGGTCGTGGTGCCGTCCGCATCGGACTTCGATGACGACCGGTTGATCAGTCACGACGAGGCCGCCACGGTGATCCTCGGGCTGCAGGACCGGGACACCCGCGACAAGGCCGCCGAATGGATGGAAGGGCCGGAGGCAGGCTCCGCATTGCGGCTCTGGCAGGCGCTGTCCCGTCGCTGCGTCGCACCGTACGAGGAGCACGCCGCGGCGCCGCTGACCTTGGCAGGATGGGTCTCCTGGTCGACGGGGGACGAGCCGGCCGCACGGGTCGCGCTGGGGCTCGCCCTGCGCGTGGACCCCGGGTACACCTTTGCTCAGCTTCTCCACGAGGCGTGCAACCAGGGGCTCGATCCGGAGATGCTTCGCCGTTGTCTCCGAGGGGAACGCCGCGCCCGGACGATCCGGCGAGTCCAACGCACGGACCGGAGCACACGGCCTCGCACGGTACGCCGGACCGCCACGCGACCGAGGAAGACTCCGTCCGGCTCCGCCCGACCCGGCACAGCTGCTGTCCGACGGCGGTCCGGGCAGGCCTCTCCCGGCCGCCGCGGATCCAGGGACGGTCGTTGATCCCCGCGCGTAGCCGCTCCGCGACACGTCTGATCAGCGTTCCGGACTCGGTGATCTCCAGGGCCGCTGGTCGGCGTCCAGGAATTCCCGTCGGCCAGTGAGCTGCCGGGGGCGCCGAACGTCCCGCCCCGCGTCGCAGCGGCGCTCGGGCCGGGGCTCTGCCCTCCGGACGCTTCCGGGCGGCGACGTCGGGCCCCGACGAGGAATCCGGCGCCTTGACGGACGACGAGTACGGCGCCGAGCAGCGCGACGAGCACGGCGAAGGCAGTCGCCGAAGAGCATGGCGAAGGGAGTGTTTATCGTCAGGCAGACGACTATGATCACCGCATGCCGCCCTACGACCCGTCGACCTTCCCGCCCTTCGCTGTCACCGTCGACCTGGTTGTGCTCACGGTGCGCCGTCATGCGCTCTGTGCGCTGGTGGTTCGCCGCGGTGAGCCGCCCTTCCAGGGGCGATGGGCACTGCCCGGCGGGTTCGTCAAAGCCGATGAGGATCTCGGGGCCGCGGCAGCGCGCGAACTCGTCGAGGAGACCGGGCTGTGTGCCCAGGATCCGGCCGCGTCGGCCGTGGGCAATGGTGCCCATCTGGAACAGCTGGCCACCTACGGCGACCCCGGGCGCGACCCCCGGATGAGGGTGGTGAGCGTCGCGCACCTCGCTCTGGCCCCTGATCTGCCGGCGCCGCGGGCGGGCGGCGATGCGAACAGCGCGCGTTGGGCGCCAGTGGGGGATCTGCTCGGCCCGGAGGGCGGGGTAGGCCATGAGGGCGAAATACAGGCTCCGCTGGCCTTCGATCACGCGCAGATTCTTGCCGACGGTGTCGAACGGGCGCGTTCCAAGATCGAGTACTCCTCCCTGGCCACCGCTTTCTGCCCGCCGGCGTTCACGGTCGGTGAGCTTCGGAGGGTGTACGAGGCGGTATGGGGCGTGGTCCTCGACCCGCGGAACTTTCACCGCAAGGTGACAGGAACCCCCGGATTCCTGGTGCCCGCGGGTGGGACGACCACGCGACAGGGCGGCCGTCCTGCCCAGCTCTTCCGTGCCGGAGCGGCCACGGTCCTCAACCCGCCGATGCTGAGGCCGGAAGTCTGACCCCGCGGAACACCGTAAGGCCAGGTGCACAAAAAGTCGGATATGTCGCGTTATCTTGCTGCGGTACCCGCCCTGCCGCCGAGCGGTCTCACCTCCCGCGAGAGAAGCGATGCTCCAGGCCATCGGACTCACCAGCTCCCCCCGCCGCGGCCTTCCGGTCGCCGTGGACGATCTCACCTTCGAAGCCCGGCCCGGCCACGTCACCGCACTTCTGGGGGCTCCCGGTTCGGGCAAGACCGCGGCTCTCCGCCTGATGCTCGAACTCGACTCGGGCCGGGGGGTCACCTACTTCCGGGGCAGACCGTTGCACCGCATCCGCCACCCGGCGCGTGAGGTGGGCGTACTCCTCGGGGATGTGCCGGGGCACCCCGCCCGTACCGTCCGGGGCCAGCTCCGCATGCTCTGCGCCGCCGCAGGCGTGCCGGCGTCCCGGGCCGACGAATTGCTCGAAACCGTCGGTCTCGCCGGACTCCGGGACCAGCGAATGGGCACGCTCTCCCTCGGCATGGACCGCCTGCTCGCCCTCGCTTCGGCGCTGCTCGGTGACCCGCACACGCTGGTCCTCGACGCCCCCGCAGAAGGCCTCTCTCCGCGCGAGGAGTGCTGGGTGCATGGGCTGCTGCAGTCCCACGCGCGACAGGGCGGGACCGTTCTGTACACCACGGCCGACCCCAAGGAGGCCGCGCGAGCTGCCGACCACGTGGTCACCATCGAGCACGGGCGCCTCGTCGCGGACCAGAGCGCCGACGACTTCTCCCGGACCCGCCTCCGTCCCCGGGTGGCGGTACGGACCCCGCACGCGGCCCGCCTCGCTGCCGTCGTCGGTCGCGAGGCCCGAGCGGCCGGACGCTCGGTCGAGGTGGTCAGCGAAGCGAGCGGCCGCCTCTCCGTGTACGGGTCCACCTGTGCGGAGATCGGCGACGCGGCGTTCCGGCACGGGCTCCCGGTGCATCAACTCGCCGACGAGGTCGCCGACACCGGTCCCGCAGGCGTCATGACCCCCACGGGCCACGCTCACGGCGAGAGGGAGGTCGCACCGCAGCCCGCCGCGCGTGCGTCCGGCTCGGAACCACTGCCATCGATCCGACGCCGCCCGGCCCGCAGCCCGCTCCGCCCCCTGCGATACGAACTCCGTCGCCTCCTCGGGGTCAGAACGGCAACCCTGGTCATGGCCATCGTTCTTGTCGCCTCGGTCGGGCTCTCCGTCCTCCTTGCCCGCTCCGGCCACGCTCAGCTGCCGAAGGTGCTGGCGGCGTGGCCGTCATCGCTGCCGTTGCCACCTGCGGCAATCGGCGCAGGAGTGCTCGGCGCCGTCTCGTTCGGCGACGAATTCCGCTATCCCGCGCTAGCGGCGGGCCGAGGCACCGTCCCCCGCCGCCTGGGGCTGCTCCTCGCCAAGCTGCTGGTATCGGCGGGCGTCACCCTGGTGCTCGCCCTGGCTGTCGTCCTGGCCGCCGCAGAAGCTCTCCACCTGGTCTATGGCGACGATTTGCTCCGGATTCCGCCGAATCCGGTAGCCATGGGTGCAAGTTGGGGAGCGCTGACCGTGGGCTGCGCCTGGGCGGGTCTCCTGGCTGCCGGAGTCTTCAGAGTGGCGACGGCGGGCGTTGCCGCGGTGCTCGCCGTTCCCGTGCTCGTTGTTCCGCTTGTCCAGAACGTGCTGACGGGGTCGGGCTCTCGTCCGATCGACGGCCTTCCGGGCAGGCTTCGAGAACTGATGTGGCCGCGCTGGCCGCACGAGACGGACCGATGGGTGGCGGTCGTCGTGCGCGTGGTGACGCACCCGGTGGGGACCGCACTGTCGCTGTCGTTGTCGGTCCTGATCTGTGCGTATCTGTTCACCAGTCTTCGCAGCAGGGTCCGTTGGTGATCGCGGCTCGGTGATTGAGTGCTCGCAGCCCCGCAACTTCCCGGAAGTCGCCCGATTTCCACCAATAAGGCGTCAATTGGGGGGTGGGTGCCGATCACCCTTTCGTGTGCTTTTCACCAAAGACCTCAAGGGCCGGGCGAGCCGCGCCGACAAAGGATGCGTGAGTACCCTTGCGCACACCATGATGACCGCCGCCCGCTCCGCCGATTCCGGCCTCGCCGGCCCGGGTGAACTCGATCGCTACCCGTACGCGGAGGCGCCGGCCGGCGAGCGCGCCCCTCTTCGTTCCTGGGACGGCCCCGATGCCGAGCTCGGCCGGGCGGGCCGGCGGGGCTCGGCCAGTCGTGGCCGCGGCCTCCATGGCCAACTCGTTCAGCAGTTGGGTCAGATGATCGTCTCCGGCGACCTGGGCGCCGACCGTCCTCTGGTGCCGGAGGAGATCGGCCAGCGTTTCGAGGTCTCCCGCACCGTCGTACGCGAATCGCTGCGCGTCCTTGAGGCCAAGGGCCTGGTCAGCGCCCGGCCCAACGTGGGTACCCGGGTCCGCCCGGTCAGTGACTGGAATCTGCTGGACCCCGACATCATCGAATGGCGCGCCTTCGGCCCTCAGCGCGAGGACCAGCGTCGCGAACTGGGTGAGCTCCGATGGACGATCGAGCCGCTCGCTGCCCGTCTCGCCGCAGGTCATGGCCGCGAGGACATTCAGCAGCGCCTCGGTGACATGGTCGAGATCATGGGGCATGCACTCGGGCAGGGTGACGGGATCACCTGTTCCAGGGCCGATGTGGAATTCCATTCCCTGCTCATCCAGGCGGCTGGCAATCGCATGCTCGAGCACCTCTCCGGCATCGTTTCCGCAGCCCTGCAGGTCTCCGGCGGCACCGTCACGGGCTGCGACCGTCCCACTGAGGCATCCCTCGGTCACCATGCGCGAATCGTCGACGCCCTCGCGTCCGGTGACTCGGCGGGCGCCGAGGCGGCCATGCGTCAACTGCTCGTCGTCCACCCCGAGGTGGAGCGGGTGGTGCCCGCGCCCCGCGAGCACTGAGCGCAGCACGGCCAGGGTGTACGAACCACGTGTCGCCGGGCCCAGGCGGTCCGGCGGCACAATTGTGGTGGGATGGCACCCCTGGTCACGTTCGTCGCAAATGAGGTGTGACTCGGGCCACGCGGATTGGGCGTAACACTCCTCGAAACAGTGCGATGACTTAAGAGGTGACCGCCACGGAAGGAATACAGCAGCCGTTCAGTGCGCTGTGCAGTTCTGAGGCCAAACCCGCGCCGTCGGTACATTCCCAGCCCGACGGTCGTCGGCTCCAGCCCTCTCCAGGGCCGGGCCGGAAGCCGTTTCCATCGTTCCGAGAGGTTGTTCGTGTCGGCCAGCACATCCCGTACGCTCCCGCCGGAGATCGCCGAGTCCGAGTCTGTGATGGCGCTCATCGAGCGGGGAAAGGCTGATGGGCAGATCGCCGGCGATGACGTGCGTCGGGCCTTCGAGGCTGACCAGATTCCGCCAACCCAGTGGAAGAATGTTCTGCGCAGCCTCAACCAGATCCTCGAGGAAGAGGGTGTGACGCTGATGGTCAGTGCCGCGGAGCCGTCGAAGCGTGCCCGCAAGAGCGTCGCAGCAAAGAGCCCGGTCAAGCGCACCGCCACCAAGACTGTCGCGGCCAAGACGACCGTGACCAGGACCGTCGCGGCCACTGCCGCCCCGTCGGCAGAGACCGTGGACGTGGTGGCTGACGACGCTGCCGCGACCGGCCCTGCGAAGAAGACGGCAGCCAAGAAGACGGCCGCCAAGAAGACCGCCGTGAAGAAGACGGCGGCCAAGAAGACAGCAACGAAGAAGTCCGGAAAGTCGGACGACGAGCTCCTCGACGGCGACGAGGCGGCCGAGGAAGTAAAGGTCGGCAAGGGCGAGGAGGAGGAGGCCGAGGGCGAGAACAAGGGCTTCGTCCTCTCCGACGACGACGAGGACGACGCTCCCGCGCAGCAGGTCGCCGTCGCCGGCGCCACCGCCGACCCGGTCAAGGACTACCTGAAGCAGATCGGCAAGGTTCCCCTCCTCAATGCGGAGCAGGAGGTCGAGCTCGCCAAGCGCATCGAGGCCGGTCTGTTCGCCGAGGACAAGCTGGCGAATTCGGACAAGCTCGCGCCGAAGCTCAAGCGCGAGCTGGAGATCATCGCCGAGGACGGCCGACGAGCCAAGAACCACCTGCTGGAGGCCAACCTCCGTCTCGTGGTTTCGCTGGCCAAGCGCTACACCGGCCGCGGCATGCTCTTCCTGGACCTGATCCAGGAAGGCAACCTCGGTCTGATCCGCGCGGTCGAGAAGTTCGACTACACCAAGGGCTACAAGTTCTCCACGTACGCCACCTGGTGGATCCGTCAGGCGATCACCCGCGCCATGGCCGACCAGGCCCGCACCATCCGTATCCCGGTGCATATGGTCGAGGTCATCAACAAGCTCGCCCGTGTGCAGCGTCAGATGCTCCAGGACCTGGGCCGCGAGCCCACGCCGGAGGAGCTGGCGAAGGAACTCGACATGACCCCCGAGAAGGTCATCGAGGTCCAGAAATACGGTCGTGAGCCGATCTCCCTCCACACTCCGCTGGGTGAGGACGGAGACAGTGAGTTCGGTGACCTGATCGAGGACTCCGAGGCGGTCGTCCCGGCCGACGCGGTCAGCTTCACGCTCCTCCAGGAGCAGCTGCACTCGGTGCTCGACACGCTCTCCGAGCGTGAGGCGGGCGTGGTCTCGATGCGCTTCGGTCTCACCGACGGCCAGCCGAAGACGCTGGACGAGATCGGCAAGGTCTACGGGGTGACGCGTGAGCGCATCCGTCAGATCGAGTCGAAGACCATGTCGAAACTGCGCCACCCGTCGCGTTCGCAGGTGCTGCGCGACTACCTCGACTAGGGATTGTCGTTTGGATCGGGGAGCGACACCGGGGCACGTGAGTCCGGCCTGATCCAAAGAAGAGATCCTGGGTCGTAGAAGTGCGAGCGGAGGGCCGGGTTCCCATGGGGGAGCCCGGCCCTCGGCCTATCTGGGGGTGCGGGGGATGGCAAGTGGGATGACTCTGGGTGGTGATGGTTCATCACAGAGTCAGGAGTGCGCATGTCCCGTACCGTCTTCCGTGCCATGGCCGGGGTGTTCGCCCTGGTTGCCGCCACGGCCGTGATACCGCTCGGATCCCCCGCTCAGGCCGTTGCGAACAGCGTCGTCATCGGTGGTGAGCCGGCGCACGTCAAGGACAGTCCCTGGGTCGTGGCGCTGTCCAGCCGCGACCGGTTCGGAGGCACACGCGCAGGCCAGTTCTGTGGGGGCGTCGTCGTGGGTCCGAAGAAGGTGTTGACCGCTGCGCACTGCCTGAGCCGGGAGGCTCTCGGTGTCGAGTTCGGCAAAGTGCGAGATCTTCGGGTCATCACCGGCCGGGACTCCCTGCTCGGGACCGACGGCAAGGAGATCGCGGTGCAGAAGGCATGGAGCAATCCGGGATTCGACCCCGTCACGAACGCGGGAGACCTGGCGGTGCTCACCCTGGCCGATGCGTTGCCCGCGAAGAGCGTGGTTCCGATGGCCGAGTCCGGTGACGCGGCGTACACGCCGGGCACCGGTGCCGTCGTCTACGGCTGGGGTGACACGACCGGCAACGGTGACTACGCGTCGTCCCTTCACTCCGCCAAGGTGAACGTTCTGCCGGACAGTCTCTGCGCGCAGGCCTACCCGGGGGGCGGGGACGGCACGTACGACCCCTCAGCGATGCTCTGCGCGGGCGAACTGCTGGGGCGGTATGACGCATGCCAGGGCGACAGCGGAGGGCCGCTGGTGGCCGGTGGGCGGCTCATCGGGCTGGTGTCCTGGGGGAACGGTTGCGCTCGGATGGGGAGCCCGGGTGTCTACACGCGGATCTCCGCCGCGATCGGCTGGATGCCGGGTGGTGGCTGAACGGCATCGTCGCGCAGCTACGAGAACGGGCGGCTTCCCTCTTCGGGAAGCCGCCCGTCGGCCGGTCCGGGACCTGCCCCAGGCTCGTCGTGGATGCGAGGTGTCAGTGTTCCTCTTCGGTGGCTTGGGCCTGTACGGCCGTCAGCCGGTCCGTCTCATCCTGTATTTCCGCGGCGATCTTCTTGAGTTCCGGCTCGAACTTGCGACCGTGGTGGGCGCAGAAGAGCAGTTCACCGCCGCTGATCAGGACGACGCGCAGATATGCCTGGGCGCCGCAACGGTCGCAGCGGTCTGCTGCGGTCAGCGGGCTCGCGGGGGTCAGAACAGTAGTCACGTCGCCTCTTCTCTAGCTCGACGAGCTGTCGTACCAGGGTCAACATCCAACCAGGCCGAAAACGTTCCCGCTCGTGGCTTTTCTTCGAAACTTCTTCTCAAGATGGCTGTTTGTTGCCGGTTGGCGGCGAATGTGCCGTATTGCGTAGCGCTACGGTTTCGCGTTGCTTGTCGTTGGTGGATCCTCCCGGCCGGCTTGCCGGTTTGTTCATGAGGACGTGCCCGGAGCCTAAATGGTTCATGCCTGGAAGGGAACGTGATGTGCGCGTCACTCCTGCGAGGGATCGAACGTGTATGCGAGGTTGGACTAGTGTGAGGGTTCTCGGAGGGTGGCGGTACAACCGCTCTACCAGGCCTCGGTACCCTCTCAGCGGCGACCGAAGCCGAGCCCGATACCCACCTGGGCCCCAAATGAAATTCAGCGAGGAGCGAACCGCGTGACCGCCGATACGTCCGTGCCGTCCACTGCGCTGCTGACCGGAGCAGACCGAGACGGTTCCAACTACACCGCGCGGCACCTGCTCGTACTCGAGGGGCTCGAAGCGGTTCGCAAGCGTCCCGGGATGTACATCGGATCCACCGACAGCCGCGGTCTCATGCACTGCCTCTGGGAGATCATCGACAACTCCGTCGACGAAGCTCTCGGCGGCTACTGCGACCACATCGAGGTCATCCTCCACGACGACCAATCCGTGGAGGTCCGGGACAACGGGCGCGGCATCCCGGTCGACGTCGAGCCCAAGACGGGCCTGTCCGGCGTCGAAGTCGTGATGACCAAGCTGCACGCCGGCGGAAAGTTCGGCGGTGGCTCGTACGCGGCGTCGGGTGGTCTGCACGGAGTGGGCGCCTCCGTGGTCAACGCGCTCTCCGCCCGGCTCGACGTCGAGGTCGACCGCAACAGCGCGACCCATTCGATCAGCTTCCGGCGCGGAGTGCCCGGGATCTTCACCGAGCAGGGGCCGGACAGTCCGTTCGACCCGGCAAACGGCCTGCTCAAGGGCAAGAGGGTACCCAAGGCGCGCACCGGTACCAGGGTGCGTTACTGGGCGGACCGGCAGATCTTCCTCAAGGACGCCAAACTCAACCTGGATACGCTCCATCAGCGGGCCCGGCAGACGGCCTTCCTCGTCCCCGGGCTCACGATCGTCGTCCGCGACGAACGGGGTCTCGACGGCGAGGGCAAGACCGAGGAGACCTTCCGCTTCGACGGCGGAATCAGTGAATTCTGCGAGTACCTCGCCCAGGACAAGGCGGTCTGCGACGTCCTGCGGCTGACCGGCCAGGGCACGTTCAAGGAGACCGTGCCGGTCCTGGACGAGCGCGGGCACATGACGGCGACGGAGGTCACCCGTGAACTCGCCGTCGACATCGCCCTGCGCTGGGGCACCGGGTACGACACCAACCTCAAGTCCTTCGTCAACATCATCGCCACCCCCAAGGGCGGCACGCATGTGACCGGATTCGAACGCTCCGTGACCAAGACGGTCAATGAGGCGCTGCGCTCCGCCAAGCTGCTCCGCGTCGCCGAGGACGACATCGTCAAGGACGACGCGCTGGAGGGCCTCACCGCAGTCGTCACCGTGCGGCTGGCGGAGCCCCAGTTCGAGGGCCAGACCAAGGAGGTGCTCGGCACTTCGGCGGCCAACCGGATCGTCGCCAATGTCGTGGCCAAGGAACTGAAGGCGTTCCTGACCTCGACGAAGCGCGATGCCAAGGCCCAGGCCAGGGCGGTCCTGGACAAGGCCGTGGCGGCCGCACGCACCCGTATCGCGGCCCGCCAGCACAAGGACGCGCAGCGCCGCAAGACGGCGTTGGAGTCCTCCTCGCTGCCGGCGAAGCTCGCCGATTGCCGCAGCGACGACGTGGACCGCAGCGAGCTCTTCATCGTCGAGGGCGACTCCGCGCTCGGTACGGCCAAGCTCGCCCGGAACAGTGAATTCCAGGCACTGCTGCCGATCCGGGGCAAGATCCTCAACGTGCAGAAGGCGTCCGTCTCGGACATGCTGAAGAACGCCGAGTGCGGCGCGATCATCCAGGTCATAGGAGCCGGGTCGGGGCGCACCTTCGACATCGACGCCGCTCGCTACGGGAAGATCGTCCTGCTCGTGGACGCCGATGTCGACGGCGCACACATCCGCATTCTGCTGCTGACGCTTTTCCAGCGGTACATGCGGCCCATGGTCGAGGCGGGCCGGGTCTTCGCCGCGGTACCCCCGCTGCATCGGATCGAGCTGGTCCAGCCCAAGAAGGGCCAGGACAAGTACATCTACACGTACTCCGACAACGAGCTGCGCCAGCGGCTGCTGGAGCTTCAGCGGAAGAACATCCGGTACAAGGAGTCGATCCAGCGCTACAAGGGGCTGGGCGAGATGGACGCCGACCAACTGGCAGAGACCACGATGGACCCCCGGCACCGCACCCTGCGGCGGATCAACATCGGCGATCTGGAATCGTCCGAGCAGGTCTTCGACCTGCTGATGGGCAATGAGGTGGCGCCGCGCAAGGAATTCATCACCAGCTCGGCCGCCACCCTGGACCGCTCGCGCATCGACGCCTGAGCGATGCCGTCTCCACCCGTGGGTGGAGACGGCGACTCCACCCACGATCAACCCGTGAGCCGATCCCCCGACCTGGCTGTTTCCGTAGCGTCGAAGGCGTTCAACCTTCTCGCGTCTCGGAGGCAGCCATGTCCGGCCTGGTCGACGTCCTGGTGATCGTCGCTGTCGTCGTTGTTCTCGTGATCCGCCAGTGCTCGGCACGGCGGATCTCCGACCACAAGCGTTGGTGGATCCTGCCGGGCGCTCTCCTCGTCATGTCGCTGCGCGAGCCCGGGCTGCTCGACCCGCGTCACTCGGCGCTGTCCGCGGCGCTCCTGGGCGCAGAGCTGGTGGTGGGGCTGGTGACCGGCGCCGGCTGGGGCTGGACGTCACAGCTGTGGCGCGAGGCGGACGGCTCGCTTTGGAGCAGGGGCACCAAGGCCACCGTCTTCGTCTGGACGGGCGGGATGGCGCTGAGGGCGGCCCTCTACGGGGCTGCGGCGCTGATGGGCATACATCAGGGCAGCGCGGCTCTGCTGTCGGCTCTCGCGGTCACTCTGGCGGTGCGCAGCGGCGTGCTGATGTGGCGGGCCGGGCTGATGCGTCCGGCGTACGGTGGCTGTGCCGACGGGGAGCCGTCGCAGCCGGTGTGGAAGGACCGCGTGTGACGCGCACGACCTGGACGGCCTGGCCGTCCCGTGAAGCCCTCTCGCCTGGGCATCGCACCCGCCCGCGAGCGGTGATCGCCTGGTCCGTCCGGGTCGCGCTGCTCACGGCCATGCTGTGGGGCACTTTCACCAGCGGACGGTTCGGGCCCTGGGAGGTGGCCCTCGGACTGGTGTGCGTCGTGGGCTGTGCGGTCGCCGCGTGGGCCTTCTTCCGGGCCAGCCTGGAACACCGGCTGTGGCCTTCGCTGGGACTCCTGGCGCTGCTGATGGCGGCGGCATTCGGGGCGCAACAGGCCGGCGCCGGTGTGCCCGCGGTGATCCTGTGGTGCGGTTGCGCGGTCGCCGCTCTGGAGCGGCTGCCCCTCACGGCAGGCCTTCCGGCCATCGCCGTGGCGCTCGGCGCGTACGCCGCCGTCAGCACGGACGGCTGGCTGAACACGGTCATAACGACAGCGGGCCTGTGCCTGGCGGGCTATGTACTGAGGCTGGATGCCGAGGCCCGTGGCAGCGCCCAGAGACTCCTCGCGCAGGAGCGAGCGGCCCGCGCGGCGGAGGCGGAGACCGCTGCCCTGGACGAGCGGGCCAGGATCGCCCGGGAGATCCACGACGTGCTCGCCCACAGCCTCTCCGCGCAGTTGGTGCACCTGGAGGCGGCGCGGCTGCTGATCGAGCAGGAGCCCGCGGGCGGGTTCCGGGACCAGGTCCTGGAGCGGGTGGTGTCGGCACGTTCCATGGCACGTGAGGGGCTCGCGGAGACCCGTCAGGCGCTTTCGGCGCTCCGGGGGGAGGTGTCCCCCGTGGAGGACTTCCTGCGGGAGCTGGTGGTCGCGGAGCCCGCCGAGATGAGTGTGGCGGGGGAGCAGCGGGCCTTGACCGCGGAGGCGTCGCAGACGGTTCGGCGGGTGGCACAGGAGGCCCTGACCAATGTACGTAAACATGCGCCGGGGGCCAGGGTTCTCGTACGGCTGGAGTATCTGCCGGACGCAATCGCCCTGGAGGTGCGGGATTGGGGCGGGCACGGAGTCGAGGAGGAACTCGCCGGTAGTGGCTCCGGATACGGTCTGCTGGGGATGAGGGAGCGGGCCGAGCTGATGGGCGGGACGCTGGAGGCCGGTCCCGGGGAGGAGGGTTTCGTGGTGAGTCTGCGGGTGCCCGCGTGAACGCGCGGGTCGTGGTTGCCGATGACCAGTCGGTGGTGCGCGAGGGAATCGTGATGCTGTTGGGGCTGCTGCCCGGAATCGAGGTGGTCGGATCGGCGAAGGACGGCGAAGAGGCCGTCGCACTTGTGGCCGAGCTGGACCCTGACGTGGTTCTGATGGATCTGCGGATGCCCCGTTGCGACGGGGCGGAGGCGACACGGCGGATTCGCAAGGAGTATCCGAGGACCCAGGTGGTGGTGCTCACGACGTTCGCGGACGACGACTCGCTCTTTCCCGCGCTGCAGGCAGGGGCCCGGGGTTACCTCACCAAGGACGCCGGAGGCGATGAGATCGTGCGGGCCATTCAGGCCGTGCTGTCGGGCGAGGCCGGACTCTCGCCTTCCGTCCAGCGCCGCCTTCTGGAGCGCGTCACCGCGCAAACCCCGCCGCCCGGCCCGGCCCCTGGGCCGCAGTTGCCCGATGGCCTGACGCCACGTGAACTCGAAGTGCTGGTCCTGATCGCGGAGGGGCTGTCCAATCCGGAGATCGCCCGGAGGCTGCATATTTCACAAGCGACCGTGAAGAGCCACATCAACAATCTCTTCGCCAAGGCCGGCGTGCGCGACCGGGCACAGGCCGTTCGCTACGCGTACGTTCGGGGCCTCGCGCAGCCGCCCGGATCGGTCTTCACCTGAAGAGGTGAAGACGGCCGAATGAAGTGCCCGGGATCTTCCCCATCTGCCCATTCTTGGGTACGCGGCCGAAGTGGTCCGTGGACAAGGGGAGTTGTTCGGTGGAGAAGGAAGCAGGGCGTGAGGCCGTAGCGACGCGGCTCGACGACCCGTGGTACGACGAGTCCGCCTCCGGACGGGGCGAGCTGAACGGCGCGGGGGGCTTCGCCCCCGCAGGGCCGCCCGGGCCGGCGAACCCGCGGTGCGGCCACAGCGCGGCGGACATCTATCTGGAAGTGCAGCACAGCGAGGCATTCCGGGAAGTGCGCCGCCGCTACCGGCGGTTCGTCGTCCCCGCCACCCTGGCCTTCCTCGTCTGGTATCTCGCCTATGTCGTCGTCGCGACCACGGAACCCGGACTGATGGCCCGTCCGGTGGTCGGAGCGGTCAATGTCGCGATGGTCGCGGGGCTCGGACAGTTCCTCTCGACCTTCCTGCTCACCGGGGCGTACGCACGACACGCACGGCTGCGCAGGGACCGGGTCGCGCTCGAATTGCGCTGGGAGACGCAGGAGATGACGCGGGAGATCGGGCGTTGAACGGGAACCATGAGACGTTGGCGCTCCTGCTGTTCAGCGCCTTCATCACAGTGACGCTCGCCATCACCACCTGGGTGAGCCGCAACCGGCACGGCTCGGCCGAGGAGTTCTACGCGGGCGGCCGGTTGTTCTCCCCCATGGAGAACGGTTTCGCCATCGCGGGCGACTACATGTCGGCTGCGTCCTTCCTCGGTATCTCGGGCCTGATCGCACTCTTCGGCTATGACGGCATGCTCTACTCGGTCGGCTTCCTCGTGGCCTGGCTCGTCGTCCTGCTCCTGGTCGCCGAACTGGTCCGCAACTGCGGCCGTTTCACTCTCGCCGACGTGGTCGCGGCGCGGATGGCGGAGCGCCCCGTCCGGATCGCCGCGGGCACCTCGTCCGTGACCGTCTCCGTGCTCTATCTGGTGGCACAGATGGTGGGCGCGGGCAGTCTGGTCGCGCTGCTGCTCGGCGGTACGAGCGGCGCGGCCCGCTCCTGGACGGTCATCGGTGTAGGGGCGCTCATGGTGATCTATGTGTCGCTCGGCGGGATGCGCGCCACCACCTGGATCCAGATCGTCAAGGCCGTTCTGCTGATGGCGGGAGCGGTCGTGCTCACCGTCCTCGTCCTGGTTCACTTCCACGGCAACTTCAACGCCTTGCTCAACTCCGCAGCCGAACGGAGCGGCCACGGGAGCCGGTTCCTCTCGCCCGGCCTCCGGTACGGCGGAACCTGGACGGCACGCGTCGACTTCATCAGTCTGGGTCTGGCCCTGGTACTGGGCACGGCGGGACTGCCGCACATCCTGTCGCGGTTCTACACCGTGCCCACCGCCCGTGCGGCCCGACGTTCGGTCGTCTGGTCAATCGGGCTCATCGGCAGCTTCTACCTGATGACGATCGCGCTCGGATTCGGGGCGGCGGCACTGGTCGGCACGGCTGAGGTGCGGGCGTCGAATCCCGCGGGGAACACTGCCGTGCCGCTGCTGGCCCTGGTGCTCGGCGGCGGCGAGGGGTCCACCGGGGGAACGATTCTGTTCGCCGTGGTCGCCGCTGTCGCGTTCGCGACCATCCTCGCCGTCGTCGCGGGGATCACCCTGGCCTCGTCCGCCTCCGTGGCCCATGACCTCTATGCCTCGCTCAGGCGTCCCGGCGCCAAGCAGCACAGCGAGGTCGCTGTGGCCCGGGTCGCCGCGGCCGGGATCGGGGTGGCCGCCATCGGGCTCGGTCTGGTCGCCCAGGACCTGAATGTGGCGTTCCTGGTGGGGCTGGCCTTCGCCGTCGCCGCTTCGGCCAACCTTCCGGTACTGCTGTATTCCCTGTTCTGGCGCGGGTTCACCACGCGGGGAGCGGTCTGGTCGGTCTACGGCGGGCTGATTCCGGCCGTGTTGCTCGTGATCCTCTCCCCGGTGGTTTCCGGCAGCCCCACCTCACTCTTCCCCGGCGCCGACTTCCAGCTCTTCCCCCTGGAGAACCCCGGCCTGGTCTCCATTCCTCTGGGCTTCCTGGCCGGCTGGATCGGAACGGCCACCTCCACCGAGCCACCCGACGCCGCAAAGCATGCGGAAACCGAGGTGCGGGCGCTGACCGGGGCCGGAGCGGTGTAGCCGCGCGCTCGCATGGTGCGGCCCGGGGATCTCAGGCCCGTCCGCCGGTGGACCAGATGTAGCGGTGTGCCGGGCGGCCCTTCTCGCCGTGTCGCAGCGTCAGCCGCACCCTGCCGGTCCCTTCCAGCAGCTTCAGACAGCGCTGGGCCGTCTGCCGACTCATCCCGGAGCTTTCCGCGATCTCCTGCGCGGAGAGCAGCGCTCCGGCACTGCGGAGCGCCTTCGCGTGGGTGAACGGCTTCACCAGGTACTGCAGTGCGCCGACCACGAGGTCTCCGGTGTTCAGGTTTCTTCCTGGCCGATGAACCCTCCACCGGAGACCTCACCTACTTCACGGACACGACACGCCCGTCACACCGGACTTCGAAGCGGACTCCAGTACCTGGTGCCCAGGCATGACCGATGAGCATCAGAGCGGGGCGAGGCGGGCCTTGAGCAGGCAGAACTCATTGCCTTCGGGGTCGGTGAGGACATGCCACGGCTCGTCCCCTGTCTGGCCGATGTCTGCCGGGCGCGCACCGAGCTTCAGAAGGCGTTCGAGCTCGGCGTGCTGATCGCGGTCGGTGGCGTTGACGTCGATGTGCAGCCGGGATTTCCCCTTCTCCGGCTCATCACTGCGACTGAGGATGATCGTCGGCTGCGGACCACCGAAACCTTCGCGCGGCCCGATCTCCACCGAGCCGTCGTCCTCGCGATCGAGCACGACGAAGTCCAGGACCTCGCACCAGAACCGCGCCAGCACCTCAGGGTCGCGGCAATCGAGCACGAGCTCGCTGATACGACATGCCATAACGAAACCTGCTCTCAGCCGGGTAACTGCCGGGGACGCCGCACGCGAACCTCATGGGCTCCCAGCAGCGAAAACAATCCCGCGACCGTACCGGGCGAGGCGAGCACGGGGGAAATGATTTCAGGGCCGACCCTCGACGACGCCAAGCAGCAGGTCGTGGACCACCTGAAGGTGCCGATGGGGCGCCCCGGTGAACCCGAGGACGTCGCAGAGATGATCGCGTTCCTCGCCTCCGGCCGCGCCGAATGGCTCACCGGTGCTCAGTTCCGAGTCGACGGCGGCATCATCCCCGTGGTCCGAGCCGCGCCTCCGCGAAGAGATCGAGGAGAGACAGCATGAACTTCAGCCTGGCGTCACTGATCGTGGACGCCGCGGATCCGGAGAGGGGGATCTCGTTCCGGCACCGGTTGCTCGGCGGCTCGCTCACGAGGACGGCAACCCACCACCCTCTGCAGATCGACGGCTTCCCCCGTGATCGTGATCCAGCACGCTCCGGGGCAGATGCCGCAGCAGTGGCCCGACGGCGTTCCCCAGCAGATGCATTTCGACCTCGCTACGGACGACGTGGGGACCGCCGACAAGCGGGTGCTCGACGTCGGCGGTCGACTACTGCGGCCGGCGGACGATGTCGTCGCCTCCGCCCAGCAGGGCTCCGGGGTGTACGCCGGCCCGGGAAGTCGATGTGCCCGTCCTTGAGAAGGGAGAGGCGGGCGACGCTTGAGAGGGGAGAGGCGGGCGACGCCCTCGTTCTTGATGCCGTGGCCCTCGGCGCGGAGCCGGGCGACGGCGGCGTCCAGGCAGCGGGTGTGTGCCCGACGCCGTCTTCAGCCGCTCGGTGCACCGCTTCGCGGCCGCTGCTCGACCGCTGGTCTTGGCACCACAAAGGGGTCCTCCAGGAACAGCCCCCGCGTAGCGGACCCTGCGCAACTGGAGTGCGAAGCCCGGCTGATGACACTTCGTGTGCCGCAGCACGACCAGGTCCCGGTCGACGGCGTCCGGGAAGAAGAACCGCGAGCCGGCATCGGTGGTGCGAGGCGTGCCACCGCCGAGCGGACCCGCACCGTTTCGCTCCAGCCGTCACCTCTTCGTGCTGTGCGGACCATATGAAGAACGGGGCGGGACATCTGTGGCGGTGGGCAGCGGCTGAGGGGGCCGGGGGCCTGTGTACTGGCCGCTGGGCCGCATGCGCAACGGCCGTTCCCCGTACTCCTCCAGTGCGTGCGCGATCCAGCCCGCTGTGCGCGACACGGCGAACACGGTCTCGCCCGCGTCCGCGGCCATGCCGGAGGAGACCGAGAGCACGGCGAGCGCCAGGTCGACATTGGCGTGCAGGGGTGCATGGCGAGCGGTCGTCGTGACCACGTCGCGCGCCGCAGCGAGCGCCCGCGCCGCTTGTGGAACGTCCGAGAGCAGGGCGAACAGGGCCTGCGCCCGAGGGTCCTCGGAGATGTAGAGGCGATGACCGAGTCCTGGCACTCTGCGTCCGCTGCGGAGATGGTCCGCGACCACCGGGACCGCACTGCCCCGCTCCAGGACCTCGGTCAGCATCCGGTGTGCCAGGCCGCTCGCCGCGCCGTGCAGGGGGCCCTCCAGGACCCCGAGGCCCGCGGAGACCACCGCGTACGGATGGGCGTGGGCGGACGCCGCGACCCTGGCGGCCAGCGTCGACGCCGCGAGATCGTGGTCGATCAACAGGGTGAGGGCGGTGTCCAGTGCGGCGATCGACGGCTCGTCGGCCGGACGGGTGGTGAGTTTCGGCCACAGCCGCCGTGCCAGTCGAGTCCCGGTTCCGTCCGCCGCCCCCTCTGAGGCGACACCCTCCGAACGCCCTCCCGCGGCCAGGGGCAGGGCTTCGACCAGGGTCGGGATCAGGCTCCGTGCGCCGGCGAGCACCGCTTCGCGCGAGAGGTCGAAGCGGAGTGGATCGGCCGTCGCCGCGGCGATCGCGGCCACCCGCAGCCGGTCCGTCGAGCCACTGTGCGCGGGCAGCGACTCGACTGCCCGGTGCGCCGCGGACAGCGCTTCTGCAGGTGCCGTGAATCGGATGCCGGGCCGCAGCTCGCCGGTCCAGAGCCATTCGGCGACCTCTTCGTAGGGGTACTGACCGGCCAGTTCGGTCGCGTCGACGCCGCGGAAGTAGTAGCGGTCGCCCTCGATCAAGGTGATGCCTGTACGGAAGACCAGATCGCCGGTGGCGGGGGAGGGCTCCCGGCGGCCCGTGCGCCGGGCCAGCGCATCGACCTCCGCGGCATCGAACGTGCTGCCGCGTCCACCGGGAGCGCGTGTGCTGCTGAGCTGCCCCCGGCTGACGTACGCGTACACCGTCTCGGGTTTCACACCGAGCCGTTCGGCCGTCTCGCGGGTGCTGAGCCGTTGCGGAGCGGACGCGGCCGGGACGTCGCCGGGCGCTGCTTGATCCTTCATGTCGTCAACCGTATCCATATTGATTCAATCAACATTGACAGCATTGAAGTCAATCATGGATGGTCAAATCAATATTGATGAGTCCACCGGGACGCAAACGGAGGAAGAGATGCAGACCACCACCGACGGAACCTCGCTCGACGTACCCCGAGGGCTCGCGGGCGTCGTCGTCACCGACACGGCCCTCGGCGACGTCCGTGGGCGCGAGGGCTTCTACCACTACCGGCAGTACTCGGCCATCGAACTCGCACAGACCCGCAGCTTCGAGGACGTCTGGTACCTGATGTCCGAGGGCACGCTGCCCGATGCCGCAGCCCGAGCCGAATTCGCCGCCCGCACCGCGGCGCTGCGCCGGCTGCCCGCGGAAGTGCGAGAGGCCTTGCCCGCCATAGCCCGAGCGGGAGCCGTCTCAGGACCCCTGGCCGGTCTGCGTACCGCCCTCTCGCTCCTCGGCGCCTCGGCCGGCTTCCGACCGGTGTACGACATCGACGCCGACCAGCGCCGCGGTGACGCCCTGGCAGCCTGTGCCGCCGTTCCCACCGTGCTGACGGCCCTGCACCGGCTCGGCCGGGGCCTCGAACCGGTGGAGCCGCGTGACGACCTGCCGTACGCGGCCAACTACCTGTACATGCTGACCGGTTCCGTGCCGGACGCCGCGCACGTCAGAGCCGTGGAGCAGTATCTGATCTCCACGGTCGACCACGGCTTCAACGCCTCGACCTTCACCGGCCGGGTGGTCGCCTCCACGGGTGCCGATGTCGCAGCCTGCCTGGTGGCGGCCGTCGGCGCGCTCTCCGGACCGCTGCACGGCGGAGCGCCGAGCCGCGCCCTCGACACCCTGGACGCCATCGCCACCCCCGACCGCATCGACAGCTGGATCCGCGAACGGGTGCTCGCCGGCGAGCGGATCATGGGATTCGGTCACCCCGTCTACCGCACCGAGGACCCCCGCTCACGCATGCTCCGGGGCATCGCCCAGGGCTTCGGCGGCCCGCTCGTCGACTTCGCCGTCGAAGTCGAGCGGCGGGTCGAGGCGATCCTTGCCGAGCTCAAGCCGGGCCGTGAGCTGCACACCAACGTCGAGTTCTACGCCGGAGTCGTCATGGAGCTGTGCGGGCTGCCACGAGAGATGTTCACGCCGACGTTCTGCGCCGCGCGGGTGGTCGGCTGGAGCGCCAATATCCTGGAGCAGGCGGAGGACTCGAAGATCATCCGTCCTGCGGCCCGATACGTCGGAAAGCCCCCGCCGCAGCCGGTCCCGGCGCCCTGACGTCCCCGAGGAAGGTCCCTGTTGAGCCCGTCGTCCCCGCCCCGCAAGCAGCAGATCCCGGTCATCGTCCTCGCGGGGTTCCTGGGATCCGGTAAGACGACGCTGCTCAACCACCTTCTCCGCAACCGTGCCGGGAACCGGATCGGTGTCATCGTCAACGATTTCGGTTCCATCGAGATCGATGCCATGACGGTCTCCGGGCAGGTCGGCTCGACGGTCTCGCTGGGCAACGGATGCCTGTGCTGTGCGGTCGACGCGAGCGAACTCGACACCTTCCTGGAGATACTGACCAGGCCCGCCGCCCGCCTCGACGTGATCGTCATCGAGGCCAGCGGACTCGCGGAGCCGCAGGAACTCGTACGCATGCTCCTGGCCAGCGACAATCCGCACATTGTGTACGGGGGGCTGGTGGAGGTCGTCGACGCCGCGGAGTTCGATGCCACCCGGCGGCGCCATCCGGAGATCGACCGCCATCTCGCTGTCGCCGATCTTGTCGTCCTGAACAAGACGGACCGGGTCGGAAGCGAGGAACAGGCCCGTATCAGGGACGCCATCGCGGCGACGGACGCCCCGGCCGCCGCCGAAGGGGCGGGCGGCGGCGCGGCCGCCGTCATCTGTGCCACGTACGGACGCATCGATCCCGAACTGCTCTTCGACCCGGCGCTGCGACCGGACGGCGAGGAGAAGGCGCGCCAGCTCACCTTCGAGGATCTGCTCCTGGCGGAGCGCGCAGAAGAGGGGACCGACGGGCACGAACAACATCCGCACGCCGCGTACGAGAGCCTCTCCTTCACCGCGGCCGTCCCCATGAATCCCCGTCGGCTGATGGAGTTTCTCGACTCCAGGCCGCAGGGCCTCTACCGGATCAAGGGGTTCGTCGACTTCGGCGTGGGTGACCGCGGCAACAAGTACTCGCTGCACGCGGTCGGCAGGTTCCTGCGATTCGACCCGCAGCCCTGGACACGCGACGAACCGCGCCTCACCCAGCTGGTGCTGATCGGCTCGGGCATCGACCCCGAGGCCCTGCGCAAGGAGCTGGCCGACTGCCGTGAGAGCACGGCACCGGCGCCCGACGCGACGCAGGACGCCGCACATGAGCGAAGCATGTGGGGCGTCCTGCGGTACGTACAACGGTACGACGAAGCCTAGAGAAACCGGCCCCGTCTCAGGTCAGGCCGCCTACACCGGGCCCGCGATCACCGCGACCGGCTTTACCAGGGGCGTCCCCGAGCCATCGCGCCTCGGGTCCGGCTCCGGCAGCTCGGTCGGCGCGCCGTTCTTCTGTGCGGCGCGGGCAGGCGTCGCGCCCGCCCAGCCGAACACCAGGACGTCCTCGCCCTTGAGGAAGCGCTGGCAACGCACCCCACCGGTGGCCCGGCCCTTGCGCGGATACTGGTCGAACGGGGTGAGCTTGCACGTCAGCACCGAGTCGTCCAGCGTGCCGTGCGAACCGGCCACCGTGAAGACCACCGCGTCCGCCGCCGGATCCACCGCGGTGAACGAGATCACCTCCGCGCCGGCCGTGAGCTTGATCCCCGCCATGCCCCCTGCCGGCCGTCCCTGCGGCCGCACCTGCGCCGCCTGGTAGCGCAGCAACTGCGCATCGGACGTGATGAAGACCAGATCCTCCTCGCCCGTGCGCAGCTCGGCCGCGCCGACGATCCGGTCACCGTCCTTGAGGGCGATGACCTCCAACTCGTCCTTGTTGGCCGGGTAGTCCGGCACCACCCGCTTGACGACTCCCTGCAGGGTGCCGATCGCCAGGCCGGGGGAGGCCTCGTCGAGGGTGGTGAGGCAGATGACCTCCTCGTCGCTCTCCAGCGTGAGGAACTCCGACACCATCGCCCCACCCGAAAGGTTGGGTGCCGCGTGGGTGTCCGGCAGCTGGGGCAGATCGATCACCGCGAGCCGCAGCAGCCGTCCCGTCGACGTCACCACACCCACATCACCGCGAGCCGTCGCCGGCACGGCCGAAACGATCACATCGTGCTTGGCACGCTTGGCGTCCTCGGCGAAGACGATCGGATCGTCATTGGCGGTACGGGCCAGCAGCCCGGTCGACGACAACAGCACCCGGCACGGGTCGTCCGCCACCTCCAGCGGCACCGATGCGACCTGCGAACCGGCCGACTCCAGCAGCACCGTACGCCGGTCGGTACCGAACTTCTTCGCGACCGCGGCCAGTTCGGAGGAGACGAGCTTGCGCAGCTCGGTGTCCGAATCGAGGATGGTGGTCAGCTTGTCGATCTCGTCGTTGAGCCGGTCCCGCTCGCTCTCCAGCTCGATCCGGTCGAACCGGGTCAGGCGGCGCAGCGGGGTGTCCAGGATGTACTGCGTCTGGATCTCGCTCAGCGAGAAGCGCTCGATGAGCCGCTCCTTCGCCTGCGCCGAGTTGTCACTGGATCGGATGAGCCGGATGACCTCGTCGATGTCGATCAGCGCGACGAGCAGGCCCTCGACCAGATGCAGCCGATCACGGCGCTTGCCCCGGCGGAACTCGCTGCGTCGGCGCACCACGTCGAAGCGGTGGTCGAGATAGACCTCCAGCAGCTCCTTGAGCCCCAGCGTGAGCGGCTGCCCGTCCACCAATGCCACATTGTTGATGCCGAAGGAGTCCTCCATCGGCGTCAGCTTGTACAGCTGCTCCAGCACGGCCTCCGGAACGAAGCCGTTCTTCACCTCGATGACCAGGCGCAGGCCGTGCTCGCGGTCGGTCAGGTCCTTCACGTCCGCGATGCCCTGGAGCTTCTTCGCCGAGACCAGGTCCTTGATCTTGGCGATCACCTTCTCCGGTCCTACGGCGAAGGGCAGTTCCGTCACGACCAGGCCCTTGCGGCGCGCCGTCACGTTCTCCACGGAGACGGTCGCGCGGATCTTGAACGTGCCGCGCCCGCCGGCGTACGCGTCCTTGATGCCGCCCAGGCCGACGATCCGGCCACCGGTCGGCAGATCGGGGCCGGGGACGAACCGCATCAGGGTCTCCAGGTCCGCGCCCGGATGCTTGATCAGATGCCGGGCGGCGGCGATGACCTCGCCCAGGTTGTGCGGCGGCATATTGGTGGCCATGCCGACCGCGATCCCGGACGACCCGTTGACCAGGAGGTTCGGGTACGCGGCCGGGAGGACGGTCGGTTCCTGCTCCTGGCCGTCGTAATTCGACTGGAAAGCGACGGTGTCCTCGTCGATCGACTCCGTCATCAGCGACGTCGCGTCGGCCATCCGGCACTCGGTGTACCGCATGGCGGCCGGCGGGTCGTCGTTTCCGAGCGAGCCGAAGTTCCCGTGGCCGTCCACCAGGGGGAGCCGCATGGAGAACGGCTGTGCCAGGCGGACCAACGCATCGTAGATCGACGCGTCGCCGTGCGGGTGCAACTTGCCCATGACCTCGCCCACGACACGGGCGCACTTCACGAAGCCGCGGTCGGGGCGCAGGCCCATCTCGTTCATCTGGTACACGATGCGGCGGTGCACCGGCTTCATACCGTCACGGGCGTCCGGCAGGGCCCGTGAGTAGATCACCGAGTACGCGTACTCAAGGAAGGAGCCCTGCATTTCGTCGACGACGTCGATGTCGAGGATCTTCTCCTCGAAGTCGTCCGGCGGCGGGGTCTTCGTGCTGCGGCGGGCCATCGCTGCTGCGACTCCTTCACGGATTCTGTTCGGGCAACCTGAGGTTCTGACGCCGACCATTGTGGACCGCCGCACTGACATCGCCGACCTCGACCCGTCCCAGGAGCCGCTACGGCCCCCTGTCGGGGTGGTTCCACGACCCGTCGGGAGGGGAGCGCGCCCCTCTTTCACGCGAACTTCCGCGGTATGGGAACTTCGTCAGGTGTCTGTGCGCTTGCTTACAGTGGCAGGTCTCGCAGGAAATCCAGTATCGCGATCGAAGGGACGTACATGCCCATGGGTCACACGGCCACAGCCCGGGCCGGCTCCGGCGGCTTGACAGCGACCGAGCACCGTCTGGCCAACGGCCTGCGCGTGGTGCTCTCCGAGGACCATCTGACCCCGGTCGCCGCGGTCTGCCTCTGGTACGACGTCGGTTCGCGCCACGAGGTCAAGGGACGCACCGGTCTGGCTCACCTCTTCGAGCACCTGATGTTCCAGGGCTCCGGCCAGGTCAAGGGGAACGGCCACTTCGAGCTGGTGCAGGGGGCCGGCGGTTCGCTCAACGGGACCACCAGCTTCGAGCGCACCAACTACTTCGAGACGATGCCCACGCACCAGCTGGAGCTGGCCCTCTGGCTGGAAGCCGACCGCATGGGCTCGCTGCTCGCCGCGCTCGACGAGGAGTCCATGGAGAATCAGCGGGACGTCGTCAAGAACGAGCGACGCCAGCGCTACGACAACGTTCCCTACGGCACGGCGTTCGAGAAGCTGACGGCCCTGGCCTATCCCGAGGGCCACCCGTACCACCACACGCCGATCGGCTCGATGGCCGACCTGGACGCGGCGACCCTTGAGGACGCGCGCGCCTTCTTCCGTACGTACTACGCGCCCAACAACGCCGTGCTCTCGGTCGTCGGCGACATCGATCCCGAGCAGACGCTCGCCTGGATCGAGAAGTACTTCGGCTCCATCCCGTCCCACGACGGCAAGCAGCCGCCGCGCGACGGCACGCTCCCCAAGACCATCGGCGAGCAGCTGCGCGAAGAGGTGCACGAGGAGGTTCCGGCGCGGGCGCTGATGGCCGCCTACCGGCTGCCGCACGACGGCACCCGTGAGTGCGACGCGGCGGATCTCGCGCTGACCGTGCTCGGCGGCGGCGAGTCGTCGCGGCTGCACAACCGTCTGGTGCGCCGTGACCGTACGGCGGTGGCGGCCGGATTCGGGCTGCTGCGGCTGGCCGGTGCCCCCTCGCTCGGCTGGCTGGACGTCAAGACGTCCGGCGGTGTCGAGGTGCCGCAGATCGAGGCCGCGGTCGACGAGGAGCTGGCCCGGTTCGCGGCCGAGGGCCCCACGCCCGAGGAAATGGAGCGTGCGCAGGCCCAGTTGGAGCGGGAGTGGCTGGACCGGCTCGGTACGGTCGCGGGCCGCGCCGACGAACTCTGCCGGTTCGCCGTGCTGTTCGGTGACCCGCAACTCGCCCTGACCGCGGTACAGCGGGTGCTCGACGTCACCGCGGACGAGGTCCAGGCCGTCGCCAAGGCCCAGCTGCGCCCCGACAACCGGGCGGTGCTGGTCTACGAGCCGGTCGAATCGGCCGAGCCCGCGGACGCAGCGGACACCGATGAGACCGACGCCGACGACACCGACGCGCACGAAGGGGCGGACAAGTGACCGACGCTGCCGCGACTGGAGTTTCGATGCAGTACCACCCGCAGCCCGCCCCCGGCGTCGCGCGGCCCTGGGCCTTCCCCGCGCCGGAGCGCGGCGCCCTGCCCAACGGCCTCACGGTGCTGCGCTGCCACCGCCCCGGCCAGCAGGTCGTGGCGGTCGAGATCTTCCTCGACGCCCCTCTGGACGCGGAGCCCGAGGGCCTCGACGGCGTGGCCACGATCATGTCGCGGGCGCTGTCCGAGGGCACCGACAAGCACACCGCCGAGGAGTTCGCCGCCGAACTGGAGCGCTGCGGCGCCACCCTCGACGCGCACGCGGACCACCCCGGAGTCCGGGTCTCCCTGGAGGTCCCGGCCTCCCGGCTGGCCAAGGCGCTCGCGCTGGTCGCCGAGGCGCTGCGGTCGCCCGCCTTCGCCGACAGCGAGATCGAACGGCTGGTGCGCAACCGGCTCGACGAGATCCCGCACGAGCAGGCCAACCCGGCCCGGCGAGCCGCGAAGCAACTCTCCAAGGAACTCTTCCCGGCCACGGCGCGGATGTCGCGCCCGCGCCAGGGCACCGAGGAGACGGTGGAGCGGATCGACTCGGCGGCCGTGCGTGCCTTCTTCGACACCCACGTCAGGCCGTCCACGGCGACCGCCGTGGTCGTCGGTGACCTCACCGGCATCGACCTCGACGCGCTGCTCACCGACACCCTCGGTGACTGGTCGGGCGACGCCGCCGAGCCCCGTCCGGTCCCGCCGATCACCGCGGACGACACCGGCCGAGTGGTGATCGTCGACCGTCCCGGCGCGGTGCAGACGCAGCTGCTGATCGGCCGGATCGGCGCCGACCGGCACGACAGCGTGTGGCCTGCCCAGGTGCTGGGCACGTACTGCCTGGGTGGCACGCTCACCTCCCGGCTGGACCGTGTGCTGCGCGAGGAGAAGGGCTACACCTACGGCGTGCGGGCCTTCGCCCAGGTGCTGCGGTCGTCGGCCCCGGACTCCGCCTCGGGGGCGACAGGTGCCGCGATGCTCGCCATCAGCGGATCGGTGGACACGGAGTCCACCGGACCGGCGCTGGAGGACCTGTGGACGGTCCTGCGGACCCTGGCGGCCGAGGGGCTGACCGATGAGGAGCGCGAGACGGCCGTACAGAACCTCGTGGGTGTCGCACCGCTGAAGTTCGAGACGGCGGCCTCCGTCGCGGGCACTCTCGCCGACCAGGTCGAGCAGCACCTCCCGGACGACTACCAGGCACAGCTGTACGCCCGGCTCGCGGAGACCGGAACGGTCGAGGCGACCGCAGCGGTGGTCAACGCCTTCCCGGGCGACCGCCTGGTCACGGTCCTCGTCGGTGACGCTGCGCAGATCGAGGAGCCGGTCCGCGCCCTGGGCATCGGAGAGGTGTCGGTGGTCGCCGGCTGACGGTCGTCGTACGCCGTCGCGGATGCCGGACGGCCGACCCGGCGCGGGTGCGGGCGCCGGCTGCCCGGTCGCGTGTCACAGATCGCTGCGCGACTGTCACGTTCGATCGGACACCGGCGGAGCCCTCGGCCACGCGCGGGTCGGCCCGGCGGAGCTCCCGGCCTTGCACGGGTCGCCCCGGCGGAGCATCCGTAGGAGCAGGTCGCACCGGCTGAGTGCCGGTCGCCCCGGTAGATCCACGATTCGCCATGGGTGTGCATACCGGGACAAGCGCCCATGGGTGTGCATACCGGGACAAGAGGGAGGTCCTGTGCGTCGCGTCTCGCCAGGGTCTCCCTTTTGTCCGTTCTGGGGGGAGGTTGCCTGTCTGCCCTGTGGGATGCGCTACAAAACGGCCTGTCCGTTTGGTGAATGAAAGCGACCCCGCTTAGCGTCGGCCGGGCTGTCCGCCACTCGTATGCCGCAACCGTGACATACCGGGCAGTCATCGCCGAGTCCCCGTCAGGCGCGAGCCTGGGGAGCCGGGGACCCACGCAGTCCCTGGGGTGAATCGGATGCCTGATCCTCGGTGAGGCCGGGGCGTCCGTAGGAGACCTTCCTGCTCCGAACCCGTCAGCTAACCCGGTAGGCGAGAAGGAAGGAAAGGATCAGCCACCACATGGCTTTCACCCGTGCCGCCGGGAAGCGTCGTGCCCCGAGCCGACTGACCCGCGGGAGCGCGAAGATCGCCGGCGCCGCGGCTCTGGCGACCACCGGAGTCATCGGTGGCATGGCGTCCCCGGCCCTCGCCGCGGACACCGGGACCCCCTCCGTCAGTGAGACCGGTCTGAACCAGATCATCGCCATCGAGGGCGCACTCGCCGATCAGATCGCCGCCCAGGCCGACGCGCAGAAGCACCAGGCCGATGTCGCGGCGGAGGCGAAGGCGGAGGCCCGGCGCAAGGCCGAGGCCGAGAAGAAGGCGGCGGAGGCGAAGGCCAGGGCTGAGCGCGTGGCCGAGGCGCGTGCCGAGAAGGCGCGTGCCGCCCGGTCCGCCGAGCGCACCCGTCTGGGCTCCTTCCAGCTGCCGGTCGCCGGCTCGTACGTCACCACCGGCTACAAGTCCAGCGGCTCGCTCTGGTCCTCCGGCAGCCACTCGGGCATCGACTTCCATGCCGCGTCCGGCAGCACCGTCGTCGCCGTCGGCGCAGGAACGGTCGTCGAGGCCGGCTGGGGCGGCGCGTACGGCAACAACATCGTCCTCCGCATGACGGACGGTACGTACACGCAGTACGGCCACCTCTCCTCGATCGGCGTCTCCGTCGGCCAGAGCGTCGGCGCCGGTCAGCGGATCGGCCTCTCCGGCTCGACCGGCAACTCCACCGGGCCGCACCTGCACTTCGAGGCCCGGACCACGCCCTCGTACGGCTCCGACATGGACCCGGTCGCGTACCTGCGCGCCCACGGAGTCGACGTCTGACCGGCGCTCGTGCGCAACACCCCTTCGAAGGCCCCGGCGTCACGCCGGGGCCTTCGAAGCGCCCGACACCCGCGCCCGACACCCGCGCCCGACACCCGAACCGCCCATGGTGCTGCCCGCCGGGCCGGCCCCGCGCGACCAAAAGATATTCATGAATTTCCATCTGGCATCGGAAATGTGGCCGCATTGCAATAGAGTCGCAGAACAGGCGTCGGTCGGCCGCGTTTCGCGGGGATTAAGACGGAGGTTCGGACATGCGCATTCCGGCGCATTCGGTATGCACGGCAATCCGTGACGACATCGTCTCCGGCGTCTTCGAACGCGGCAGCCGGCTCACCGAGGAGTTGCTGGCGCGCCGTTACGGGGTGTCCCGTGTCCCGGTACGGGAAGCGCTGCGCACCCTGGAGTCCGAGGGGTTCGTGGTCACCCGTCGGCACGCGGGAGCCTGTGTCGCCGAGCCCACCGAGCAGGAGGCCGCCGACCTTCTGGAGGTCCGGGCGCTGCTGGAACCGCTGGGTGCCGCGCGCGCCGCGCAGCGCCGCACCGAGGCGCATCTCAAGGTGCTGCGCGGTCTGGTCAGGCTCGGTCAGGAGCGGGCCAGGCGGGGTGAGGGAGAGGATCTGCGTTCACTGGGCGGCTGGTTCCACGAGACGTTGGCGCAGGCTTCGGGCAGTTCCAGCCTGATCGCGACGCTCACCCAGTTGCGGCACAAGATCGCCTGGATGTACGTGGTCGACCAGCCGGTCCGCCCGGTGGATTCCTGGGCGGAGCACGGAGCCATCGTGGACGCGGTGGCGCGCGGCGACGCGGAACGGGCGAGGGTGCTGGCCACCCAGCACGCCGAGCGGGCCACGACCGTGCACCGGCTGCGCGGCGCCGACCGGCCGGGCCGTCAGTCGGCCGCCTCCCGCGCCGACCGGGTGAGGGCTTCGCAACACTCCGTAAACACTTCAGGTGTTCGGAATTAATAATCGTGCCGTATACAAAGGGTGGTAATTCCGTTCGGGTCTGTTTAGGTTGCCCGAATTTCCTTCGATCGTCCCTGCTCGGAAATGCATGGAGCCGCGGTCCCGAATAAGGGTGCCGCGGCTCTCTTGCAGGAAATGGTTCAGACGGTCTCCGGAAGCTCGTCGAGACCTTCGGCGACCAGCTTCGCCAGGCGGTCCAGGGCGGCTTCGGAGTCGTCGGCCTCGGATGCCAGCACGATCTCCTCGCCGCCGTGCGCGCCGAGACCGAGCACCGCGAGCATGGAGGCGGCGTTCACCGGGTTGCCATCGGCCTTGGAGATCGTCACGGGGACGCCGGAAGCCGTGGCGGCACGGACGAAGATGGAAGCGGGACGGGCGTGCAGGCCCTCGGCCCAACCGACGTTGACGCGGCGCTCAGCCATGGTTCTGCCCTTCAGGAATCCAATGGTTGTCTAGACCAGTCTCTCATGTGGTGCGCGATGCTCAGGCCGAACCGCGGCACGCCCAGAACCTGTGCTGTACCGCCGATCGGCCCCCTCAGACTGCCCCGGCCCCAGGCCCTACGCGACCGCTGACGGAGCCGTAGTCTTGGCCCATGCAGCCCTCGCCGGAGCAGAGTCCGCAGCACGCGTATCCCGACCACTGGGAAGCGGACGTCGTCCTCCGGGACGGGGGAACCGCGCGGATCAGGCCCATCACCACGGACGACGCCGAACGGCTGGTCAGCTTCTACGAGCAGGTCTCCGACGAGTCGAAGTACTACCGCTTCTTCGCTCCGTACCCGCGGCTGTCCGACCGTGATGTGCACCGCTTCACCCATCACGACTACGTCGACCGGGTGGGCCTCGCGGTCACGGTCGGCGGTGAGTTCATCGCGACCGTCCGCTACGACCGGATCGACGCGCGGGGCAGGCCCGCCTCCGCGCCCGCCGACGAGGCCGAGGTCGCCTTCCTCGTCCAGGACGCGCATCAGGGCCGGGGCGTGGCCTCGGCGCTCCTCGAACACATCGCGGCCGTCGCCCGCGAGCGGGGCATCCGCCGCTTCGCGGCCGAGGTGCTGCCCGCCAACAACAAGATGATCAAGGTCTTCCGGGACGCCGGCTACACCCAGCAGCGCAGCTTCGAGGACGGTTCCGTCCATCTCACCCTGGACCTCGAACCGACCGCGGAGTCGCTCGCGGTCCAGCGCGGCCGTGAGCAGCGGGCCGAGGCGCGTTCCGTGCAACGGCTGCTCGCCCCAGGATCCGTCGCCGTCATCGGCGTCGGGCGCACTCCCGGCGGGGTCGGCCGCACGGTCCTGCGCAATCTGCTCGGTGCCGGCTTCACCGGCCGCACCTACGCCGTGAACCGCGCCTTCCCCGCCGACCAGGGCACGATCGACGGCGTCCCCGCGCACCGTTCCGTCGGCGAGATCGACGAGCCGGTCGACCTCGCGGTCGTCGCCGTCCCCGCCGACCGGGTTCCGGAGGCCGTGGCCGACTGCGGCGAGCACGGCGTCCAGGGGCTGGTCGTCCTCTCCGCCGGGTACGCCGAATGGGGTGCCGAAGGCAGGGAACGACAGCGGGAACTCGTCCGTCAGGCCCGCTCGTACGGGATGCGGATCATCGGCCCGAACGCCTTCGGCGTCATCAACAACGCCGAGGCCGTCCGGCTGAACGCCTCCCTCGCCCCCGAGCCGCCCGCGCCCGGACGCATCGGCCTGTTCACCCAGTCCGGTGCGATCGGCATCGCGCTGCTCTCCGGGCTATACCGGCGCGGAGCCGGCCTCTCCACCTTCATCTCCGCCGGCAACCGCGCCGACATCTCGGGCAACGACTTCCTCCAGTACTGGTACGAGGACCCGGACACCGATGTCGCCCTGCTGTACCTCGAATCGATCGGCAATCCCCGCAAGTTCACCCGCCTCGCACGCCGCACCGCGGCCGTGAAGCCGGTGGTCGTGGTGAAGGGCGCCCGGCACAGCGGCTCCACCCCGCCCGGCCACGCGGTGCCGGTCAGCAGGATCCCCGACGCGACGGTCTCGGCGCTCATGCGGCAGGCGGGCGTGATCCGCGTCGACACGGTGACGGAGATGGTCGACGCGGGCCTCCTCCTCGCCGACCAGCCCCTCCCGGCGGGGCCGCGGGTCGCGATCCTCGGCAACTCCGAGTCGCTCGGTCTGCTCACGTACGACGCCTGCCTGGCCGAGGGGCTGCGCCCGCGCCCGCCCCGCGACCTCACCACCGCCGCCACCCCGCAGGACTTCCGGGACGCACTGACCGAGGCACTCGCCGACGAAGGCTGCGACTCTGTCGTCGTGACGGCGATCCCGTGGGTGGGAGAGGACGGCCGGGCGGAATCGGGCGACGGGGAGGTGCTGGCGAGCGCACTGCACGCGGCCGCGGCCGCCGGCCCCGCCAAGCCGGTGGCCGTCGTCCATGTGGAGATCGGCGGCCTGGCGGAGGCTCTCGCCGCGGCCACCAGTACGGTCGCGCTGCCGCGCCCCTCGGCGCGGCCCCTCGCCGCCCCCACCTCCACGCACGCCTCCACGCACGCCGGAACCACCGCCTCCGCGCAGGCGACCACCACCGGCCCCGGGCCTGCTCCTGCGGCACCCGGCCCCGAACCCGGGTCCACCGGCCCCGCGCGGCCCGCACCACCGCGTTCCGCCGCCACCGGGGTGGACGGCGAGGACAGCCCCGGATCCGGCCCCCGTAACGGCCGGATCCCCGCCTACCCCGCCGCTGAGCGTGCCGTGCGGGCCCTGGCCGAAGCGGTGAGGTACGCGCAGTGGCGACGGCAGGCCGCCGTGCCGGGCAAGGTGCCCGAGTTCCTCGACGACACCATCGACGAGCCGGGTGCCGCCGATCTGATCCATGCCCTGCTCGGCTCCGACCCCGACCCGCGGGGCCGGCCGCTCGCGCCTGACGAGGCGCGGGAACTCCTGGGCCGCTACGGCATCATCGTGCGACCGACCCTCCCGGCCCCCGACCCGGAGACCGCCGTCGCCGCGGCGGCCCGGCTCGGCTACCCCGTGGCCCTCAAGACCACCGCCCCTCATCTGCGCCATCGGGCCGATCTCGGCGGTGTCCGGCTGGACCTCGCCAACGAGAACGCACTTCGCCGGGCGTACGGCGAACTGACCGACCTGCTCGGCAAACCTGCGGAACTCCAGCCCGTCGTCCAGGCCATGGCGCCGCGCGGCGTCGACACCGTCGTCCGGGCCGCGATCGACCCGGCGGCCGGAGCCGTCCTCTCCTTCGGACTCGCGGGCGCGCCCTCCGAGCTCCTCGGCGACACCGCCCACCGCCTCGTTCCGGCCACCGACCGCGACGCCGCCGAGCTGATCCGGTCCATCCGGGCCGCCCCGGTGCTGTTCGGCTGGCGTGGTGCGGCGCCCGTGGACACCGCGGCGCTCGAAGAACTGCTGCTGCGGGTGTCCAGGCTGGTCGACGACCACCCCGAGGTGGTCTCCATCGCCCTGGAACCGGTCGTGGTCGCCACCCAGGGGCTGACCGTTCTCGGTGCGAGCGTCCGGCTCTCGCCGCCCCCGGCCCGCACCGACCTCGGCCCCCGCCGGCTCCCCAACTACTGACCCGGGCGGCAGGCTTCGTCATCCCTCGCCGGACGGGCGTGAACGCGCGCCTCCCTCACCGCCCGGGCCCAGATCGGCCCTGCCGCACAACGTCCCCGGCAGTCGTCCGTCCCCCGTAGGATGGTCCTCATGGCTAAGACCGGTACGACGACCCAGGGGCTGCGCGCGGCGATCGAGCGCAGTGGCTACTACCCGGCCCTCGTGGCCGAGGCGGTGGAGGCCGCCGTGGGCGGTGAGCCGGTCGCTTCGTACCTCGTGCACCAGGAGACCACCTTCGATTCCAACGAGGTGCGGCGCCATGTCACGGTCCTGGTCCTGACGGGCAACCGATTCATCGTCAGCCACACCGACGAGCAGAACGCGGACACCAGCTCCCCCACGCCGTACGCCACCACCTCCACGGAGTCGGTCAAGCTGGACCGGATCTCGTCGGTCGTGGTGAGCCGTGTCGTGGCCAACCCCGAGAAGTACGTTCCGGGCACGCTGCCCCGCGAGGTCGTCCTCACCATCGGCTGGGGCGCCGTCTCCCGCATCGACCTGGAGCCGGCCGCCTGCGGCGACCCCAACTGCGAGGCCGACCACGGTTACACCGGCAGCTCCACCGCCGACGATCTGAGTCTGCGGGTCAGCGAGGCCGGTGACGGTCCGGACACCGTGCGCCAGACCCTCGCCTTCGCGCAGTCGCTGTCCGAGGCCACGGCCGCGACCGCGGCGACCGGCCGCTGATGGCCCAGCCGGCCTGGCAGGACCCTGTTCTGCTCCCCGTCGACACCGCCCCGGTCCCGGAGTACGGCAGCGGCTCGCTCTGCGATCTGCTGCCCACGCTCGTCGCCGGACAGGGCGTACCGGGCTTCACCGCGGCGATCCCCGAACTCGCCCCGGCCGACCGGAACTGCGTGTTCCTGATCGACGGCCTCGGCTGGGAGCAGATCAAGGCCCACCCGGACGAGGCACCGTTTCTGTACTCCCTGCTCCCCACCTCGCGCGGCGGCACCGGCCGTCCGGTGACGGCGGGCTTCCCGGCCACCACCGCGACGTCGCTGGCCTCGGTCGGCACCGGACTTCCGCCCGGCGAGCACGGCCTGCCCGGCTACACCGCGCGCAATCCGGAGACCGGCGAGCTGATGAACCAGCTCCGCTGGAAGCCCTGGACCTCGCCGAAGGCCTGGCAGCCGTACCCCACCGTCTTCTCGCTCGCCGAGGCCGCGGGGGTGCGCACCGCCCAGGTATCCGCACCCGCCTTCGAGCAGACCCCGCTGACCAAGGTCGCACTCAGCGGGGGCTCGTTCCTCGGCCGGTTGTCCGGCGAGGAGCGGATGGACGTCGCCGCCGAACGGCTCGCCGCGGGGGACCGCTCGCTCGTCTACACCTACTACAGCGAGGTCGACGGCAAGGGCCACCGCTTCGGCGTGGACTCCGACGCCTGGCGGGGGCAGCTGATGTACGTGGACGGCCTGGCCCGGCGGCTGGCCGAACAGCTCCCGCCCCGCTCGGCGCTGTACATCACCGCGGACCACGGCATGATCGACATCCCCTTCGACGAGCGGTCCCGGATCGACTTCGACGAGGACTGGGAGCTGCGTGCGGGCGTCGCCCTGCTCGGTGGCGAGGGCCGGGCACGGCATGTGTACGCGGTCCCGGGGGCCGAGAGCGACGTACTGACCGTCTGGCGGGAAGTGCTCGGGGAACAGTTCTGGGTGGCGAGCCGGGACGAGGCGATCGCGGCCGGCTGGTTCGGTCCGAAGATCGACGAACGTGTCCACGGGAGGATCGGCGATGTCGTCGCGGCGGCCCACGACGACGTGGTGATCACCGCCTCGGTCAATGAGCCGCACGAGTCCGCGATGGTCGGCATGCACGGCTCGATGACCCCCGTCGAGCAGCTCGTGCCGCTGCTCGAAGTACGCTCGTAACCGCGTTTTTCCCATCGCAGGTCCGGCATCACCGTTTCGCGGCCCTGCCTCGCCCCGCCCGAAAGGTCCTCAGCCCCTCATGCCCGAGCTTGTGTTCTTCTCCGGAACGATGGACTGCGGAAAGAGCACGCTGGCGCTGCAGATCGGCCACAACCGTTCGGCGCGTGGCCTGCAAGGTGTGATCTTCACCCGTGACGACCGGGCGGGGGAGGGGAAGCTCTCCTCACGCCTGGGTCTCGTCACCGAGGCCGTCGAGGCCGATGAGGGCATGGACCTGTACGCGCACCTCGTCGACCGGATAAGCCGGGGAGGCCGGGCGGACTACGTGATCGTGGACGAGGCACAGTTCCTGGCCCCCGTCCAGATCGACCAGCTCGCCCGTGTCGTCGACGACCTCGACATGGATGTCTTCGCGTTCGGTATCACCACGGACTTCCGGACCAAGCTGTTCCCCGGATCCCAGCGGTTGATCGAACTGGCCGACCGGGTCGAGACGCTCCAGGTCGAAGCGCTCTGCTGGTGCGGCGCCCGGGCCACGCACAATGCCCGGACGGTCGGCGGCGAGATGGTCGTCGAAGGCGCCCAGGTGGTGGTGGGAGACGTCAACCAGCAGGCGGGCGAGGTCGGTTACGAGGTGTTGTGCCGCCGTCACCACCAGCGCAGGACGACCAGCGCGAGCGCCCGCGCGGGCGCGCTCTCCCCGGATGTGCTGCCCGTCTCCTCTGCCTGAACCATCCCCTCCGGTGTCGGGTGCGGATGCTTAGGATGACGCTGTGAACACGGTGAGCGCAAAAGAGGCCGAGTCGGAACCGGGCCCGCCGGGCAAGGTGCAGCCGAGGCAGCTGATCGTGACGGTCTACGGGCTGTACGCGCGCGACACCGACGGCTGGATGTCCGTGGCCTCGCTGATCCAGCTGCTCGCCGACCTCGGTGTCGAGGGCCCCACCGTGCGCTCCTCGGTCTCCCGGCTGAAGCGCGCCGGACTGCTCGACGCGGAATCGGTCTCCGGAGCCGCCGGATACCGGATCTCACCCGAGACCGAACGCATTCTGCGCGACGGCGATCCGCGCATCTTCGCGGCCCGTAGGGCCACGGTGGACGAGGGCTGGGTGCTGGTGGTCTTCTCCGTGCCCGAGTCCGAACGGGCCAAGCGGCACACCCTGCGCACCCAGCTGACCCGGCTCGGCTTCGGGTCCGTGTCGGCCGGGGTGTGGATCGCACCGGGACATGTGCACGACGAGGCGGAGGACATGCTGGCCCGGCACGGGCTGCGTTCGTACGCCGACCTTTTCCGGGCCGACTACCTCTCCGTGGCCGGGGGCGAGGACGGCGCAGCGGACCTGGCCGCGAAGGTCCGCTCCTGGTGGGACACCGTCCGCCTGCAGCGGCTGTACGTCGAATTCCTCGCGGCGCACCGTCCGGTGGCCGAGCAGATCGCGAGCGGCGGACCGGTGACGGACCGCGAGGCGTTCACGACGTACATCAGGGTCCTCACCGACTGGCGTCGGCTCGTCTACCTCGACCCGGGCGTGGCGCGTGAACTGCTGCCGGCGGAGTGGAGCGGAACCGAAGCATCCGAACTCTTCGACGAGATACATGCCCGACTGGCCGGCCCCGCCCACCGACATGTCGAACGGGTCCGGGCCGGCTGACCGCCCCGCGGCCCGACGGCTCAGCGAGCCGCCGACCGCACGATCGTGAACGCGGCGCCCTCCGGGTCCGCCACGGTCGCCACCCGGCCGCTCGATCCCTCCCGGGGCGGCTGCAGGATGTATCCGCCGAGGTCCACCACGCGACGGGCGGCCTCGTCGGTGTCGTCGACCTCGAAGTACGTCATCCAGTGCGGCCCCCGGTCGCGCGGCAGGGCGTGTCCGACGCCGTGCAGCGAGGCCACCGGGCGGCCGTGCAGATGCAGGGTCTGGTAGTCGAAATCGGCCGAGACCACGGCCTCCGGCTCGTAGCCGAAGACCGTCTGGTAGAACTTGCAGACCGTCGACGTCTCGCGGGTCACCAGCTCGTTCCAGACCGGGGTGCCGTGGGCGCCCCCGAGTGCCGTACCCATGTGCGCGGCGGCCTGCCAGATGCCGAAGACCGCGCCGCTGGGATCGGAGGCGATGGCGAGCCGGCCCGCCTCGCCCGCGTCGAGCGGTCCGACGGCCACCGTGCCGCCGCAGGAGCGGATCACCTCCGCCGTGACATCGGCGTTGTCGGTGGCCAGATAGGTCGTCCAGGCGACCGGCAGATGGCGTTCGGGCGGCAGTTGTCCGATGCCGGCGACCACTTTCCCGTCGATCAGCGCGCGGACGTACGGACCCAGCTGATCCGGTCCGGGCACGAACTCCCAGCCGAACAGGGCGGCATAGAAGTCCTGGGTCGCGCTCAGTCCGTGCACGATCAGACTCACCCAGCAAGGTGTTCCAGGCGTGCGCCGGGCGGCAGCCTCGGTCATCGTCACTCTCTCCTCGGACCATCGTGGTGGCCGTACGGGGGGAACGGGGCCGGTGTGCCGCCGTGCGGTACAGGATGTGTACGCCCCGTGCAGATGCTTGCACCACCCGGCGCACGATGTGCCCCGGCCGCGCCGCACTTTCCGGGATCTCGACTGAGGGAGACCGGTTTTGTGTGGTACGTCCGCTTCGACGGTATGACGAGTGGGGCGGCTCCTGCGCGAGGATGGCACCCATGAAGCCCATCATCACGGCATCCGAATACGCGAGCGAGTCGGCGGGGCCACGTCCGCCGGTGCTCCTGGACGTACGTTGGCAGCTGGGCGGCCCGCACGGCCGACCCGATTACGAGGCCGGACACATTCCCGGCGCGGTCTTTGTCGATCTGGACGCGGAACTCGCCGGTCCGGCGGGCGCCGCCGGCCGTCATCCGCTGCCCGATCCGGAGGAGTTCGGCGCGGTGATGCGCCGGGCCGGTGTCTCCCGGGACACTCCGGTGGTCGTGTACGACGGCGGCCAGGGCTGGGCGGCGGCGCGCGCCTGGTGGCTGCTGCGCTGGACGGGGCACGAGGACGTGCGGGTCCTGGACGGCGGTCTCGCCGCCTGGAAGGGAGATCTCCAGAAGGAGGCCCCCATCCCGGCCGAGGGCGACTTCCGGCCGGTCCCCGGTGCGCTGCCGCTGCTGGACGCGGACGGGGCGGCGGCGCTGGCTCGTACCGGACTGCTGCTCGACGCGCGGGCCGCCGAGCGCTACCGGGGCGATGTGGAGCCGATCGACCGGGTGGGCGGGCACATCCCGGGTGCTGTCTCGGCCCCGACCTCCGAGAACGTGCGGGACGACGGCCGTTTCCTGCCCGGCCGGTTGTTGGCGGCCCGTTTCGAGGGGCTCGGTGCCGACCGGGCGCCGGAGGTCGGTGTCTACTGCGGCTCCGGCGTGTCCGGTGCCCATGAGGTGCTGGCCCTGGCCGTCGCCGGGATCCCTGCGGCGCTGTACGCGGGTTCCTGGTCCGAGTGGTCCGCGGACGAGTCCCGCCCGGTGGCCACGGGTCCCGACCCTCAGTAACGAAGCCCGCGCCGCGGGGATCGGCCGGCACCGCCGCAGGGCGCCCCGGCCACGCGCGGTCGGGGCGCATCCGTCGCGAGGGGTGCGTAAAGCACGAGGGGCGCGTAAGACACGAGGGCCCGTACGCAGTGGCGTACGGGCCCTCGTCATGCTGCGGTCACCCCGTTCAGTCCTGCTTCTTGCGGCGCGTACCGAAGACGATCTCGTCCCAGCTCGGCACGGCGGCACGGCGGCCCGGCCGGACGCCGTCCGCCTCGGCCTGGCGATCCGTCGTCCCGGTCAGGCGGTCGCGGTGACCCGCCACCGCCCGCGGCATCAGCACATCCGCATAGGCGGTACCGGCGCCGGCGGAGGCCGCCGCGGCGGGCGGCTCATCGGCCTCCGGTTCCTGCGCGGCGGGTTCGATGGCCGGAGGCTCGGGCGGCGCGGGCCGCTCGGGCACCACCATGTCGCCACGGAAGCTCGGTACCGCCTCCAGCAGGCTGGTCAGCGAATCGCGCTCGCCGGCCGAGATGCCGCCGATGTGTTCCTCGGGCTCGGGGACCGGGACCGTCGGGCGCTCCATCTGGCGGTCCAGGGCGCGGTCGAGCGGCCTGTCGCGAGGCAGCCTGGCGATCCGCGGCACGAACGGGAAGCTCGGCTCGGGCGTGGCGACGTCGTCGGTCTCGCCGATCAGCGAACGCGCCTCGTCGTCCACGGCCTGGACCAGTCGGCGCGGCGCGTCGTACGTCCAGCTCGCCGAGTGCGGCTCGCCCGCGACCCGGTAGACCAGCAGGACCTCCCAGGTGCCGTCGTCACGGCGCCAGGAATCCCACTGGACGGTCTCCTTGTCGGCGCCGCGCAGCAGCAGCCGCTCCTTCACCGCCTCGCCGAGCTGGGGGCCGGTGTTCTCGCCGGGACGGCGCACAGGAGTCTTCCGGGCCCGCTCGGCCATGAAGGCGCGCTCCGCGAGCACGGGGCCCTCGAAGCGGCGGACACGGTCGACCGGGATGCCGGCGAATTGAGCGACCTCCTCCGCGGAGGCACCGGCTCGTATCCGGGCCTGGATGTCGCGCGGGCGGAGATGACTCTCCACCTCGATCTCGATCTGGCCGAGCCGCGCGCGGTCGTTGCGCACGGCGGCTCGCAGCCGCTCGTCGATCGGAAGCGTGTACTCCGTGCTGTCCGCAGCCTTGAGCACCAGTCGTGTGCCGTCGTTGGAGACGGCCACGACACGCAGTTCGGGCATGGGGACCTCCCGGGTGGTGCCTGCCGACGTCACGTGCGTCGCTGCTTCCGCTAGTCGAGTGTGGCCTGCCCGGGTGCAGCCTGCCACAACATTGCCGTGTTGCCCGGCGTGTCGGGCGTGAGCCCTTGATCGCCGGTATGACACGGTGACCTATTGTGCAACACAAAGTGACCGCTGGTCACCTCATGTAGCCAGTCCCCGTGCGATGCCGTGGCGCCGCCGGATCGAGTGCCTCCTTCGGCCCCCTCCCGAAGATCCCGGACGCCCATGCGGGAGTCCGGCCCCAGGGCTCGCCACAGTACTCCATTCGGGCCATGTGGGTGGACCGCCGCGCCGCCGAAGTTCTCGTGAGGTGCGGGAGTTGAGCCACCCGGCCCGGCGCGGGCGACCTTCATGCGTGTCCTGCTTCACAGAATCTCCTGAAGCGGAACTATTCACTTCGTTCAAATGTCCCTTCCTGTTGCATGGCGGGAGAGATGTCAATCAAGGGCTGGAAATGGTGCAGAAGCCGGAAAGTGACATAGAACCCAAAGAAAGGCGTATAGACCTGAGCCTGCCGCAGGTGGCGGGCAGCGCGGTGGCAGCGGTCGCGGCGGCCGTGGCCGCCTCCCAGCTGGGGGTGTACGGAACGATCCTCGGCGCGGGCGTCATGAGCGTCGTCGCCACCTGTGGCGGTTCGGTCTTCCAGCACTTCTTCCGCCGCACGGGGGAGCAGATCCGCGAGGTCACGGTGCAGGTGAAGCACCCGGGCCGGGAGGTGACCGTGCGTACGCGGGAGACCGTCGACGCGCGCGGGGCACAGGGGGAGCGGCGGCCACCGGCCGGGACCCCCGGCGGTGCCGCGGACGCCACCACGGTGATGCCCGCCATGGACGCCACGAACGTGCTGCGTGAGGCCGACGCCACGACCGTGCTGCGCAGCGTGCCGGTGGATCCGGACCGCACGCGGCTGCTGCGGCAGTTCGACGGGACGCGGTCGGTCACGGCGGGCCCTGCGGACCAGGACGAGGAGTTCTCCGAAGCCACCACCCACGGCACCCGGCTCCGCGGCTGGAAGCGGTCGGCGCTCGGGGCGGCCGTCGTCTTCGCCGTGACGATGGCCGGGATCACCACGTTCGAGCTGGTCTCCGGCAATGGCCTGAGCGGCGGCCAGGGAACCACCGTGGGCTCCGTCGTACGCGGTGGGGAACGGGGCTCGGGGTCGAAGGACCCGGCACCGCCGACCAGCGAGGAACCCGGCCGGGGGCAGACCCCCGGCCAGGAGAGCGGTACGACGCCTGGCACGAGCCCACAGGACGGGCGGAGCGGGAACCCCGACGCCGGTCAGGGCGACCGTTCCTCGGCCGATCCGACGCCCAGCCCCACGCCGTCCGACAACACCGGAAGCGTGACCGGTCCGTCCCCGGCGGCCACGCCCTCCCCGGCGGCGCCCGGCAACGGCGGCAGCACCGGCCCGGACACCACGGGTGCGGGCGACGCCCCCGTGCAGGGCGACGGGGCCACCTCGGGCACGGGCACCGGGCAGTGAACGGCCTCGGTGCTCAGTCGCCCAGCACCCGGCGCAGATAGTCGTTGCCGAAGAGCCGGTCCGGGTCCAGTCGGTCGCGTACGGCGGTGAACTCGCCGAACCGCGGGTACACCCCGGCGAGGTACTCGGCATCGCGGGTGTTGACCTTCCCCCAGTGCGGTCGGCCGGCGTGGGCCGTCATGATCCGCTCGACCGCCGTGAAGTACGCCTGGTAGGGCGTGCCCTTGTAGAGGTGGACGGCGATGTACGCGCTCTCCCGGCCCGAGGCCGTGGAGAGCGCGATGTCGTCTGCGGGGGCGGTACGGACCTCCACCGGGAAGCTGATCCGCAGGGGCGAACGCTCGACCATGGCCTTGACCTCGCGCAGCGCCTCCACGGCGGCCTCGCGCGGCAGCGCGTACTCCATCTCCACGAAGCGCACGCGGCGCGGGCTGGTGAAGACCTTGTACGGGATGTCGGTGTATGTGCGGGCCGACAGGGCGCGGCTGGAGATCTTGGCGATCGAGGGAATGGTGGCGGGGACCGCCCGGCCGAGCGAACAGGCCACCTGGAAGACCCCGTTGGAGAGGAGCTCGTCCTCGATCCAGCCGCTGACCTTGCCGGGCGGGGCGGCGGGGCCCGCGCTGCGGTTGTTGCGCTTGGTGTTGCAGTTGCCGGTGTGCGGGAACCAGTAGAACTCGAAGTGCTCGTTCTCGGCGACCAGCTCGTCGAAATCCGCCGTGACCCGGTCGAAGCCCATCGGTTCCTCGCGGGCCGTCAGCAGGAAGACGGGTTCCACGGCGAAGGTGATCGCCGTGACGACGCCCAGGGCACCCAGCCCGATCCGGGCGACGGCGAAGACGTCGGCGTTCTCCTCGTCCGAACAGGTCAGCACCGTGCCGTCGGCCGTGACGAGTTCGAGGGCGCGGATCTGCGCGGATATGGACGCCGAGTCACGACCGGTGCCGTGGGTTCCGGTGGAGGTGGCCCCGGCGACCGTCTGCTCCATGATGTCGCCCATGTTGGTGAGCGACAGGCCCTCCCTGGCCAGAGCGGTGTTCAGCCGCTTCAGCGGAGTGCCGGCCTCGACGGTCACCGTCATCGCCTCGCGGTCGATCTTCCGGATGCCGGTGAGCAGATCCGGGCGGATCAGCACGCCGTCCGTGGCCGCAGCCGCGGTGAAGGAGTGCCCGGTGCCGACCGGCTTCACCTTCAGCCCGTCCTCGGACGCCCGCCGCAGTGCCTCGGCGAGTTCCGGCACGGAGGCGGGGGACACGGCTCGTACCGGACGGGCGCTGACGTTCCCAGCCCAGTTACGCCACGCGCTCGTCGTCGTCCGTGCGTCGGTGTCGGTCATCTGCCCCGCGCCCTTCCGTAGGAACCGGCCCGCTGAGCCGGCGATACCCCAGGAACGCCACCGCGGCCGCGAGCGCTCCCGCCACGGCGGGCACCGCGTACCCCGCCTCGGCCCCGGACGCGTCGACCACCCAGCCGGCGGCCGAGGAGCCGAGCGCAACGCCGACGGCGAGCCCGGTGCTGGTCCAGGTCATGCCCTCGGTCAGTTTGGTGCGCGGTACGTGCTGTTCGACGAGGGCCATGGTGGTCACCATCGTCGGTGCGATGGCGAGGCCCGCGACAAAGAGCGCCACGGCCAGGAACGGGAGGCTCCCGGCCAGTTGGAGGGGGATCATACTCACGGCCATCGCACACACACCCACCAGCCACCGGGTGGCAGCCCGTCCCTTGAGGTGAAGCAGGCCGAAAACGGCTCCGGCCAGGCAGGACCCCAGCGCGTACACGGCCAGCACAAGGCTCGCCGCGGCCTTGTGGCCCCGCTCCTCGGCGAAGGCCACCGTCACCACGTCGACGGCCCCGAAGATCGCCCCCGTCGCCACGAACGTCACCACCAGCACCCTCAGCCCCGTGGAGCGCAGGGCGGAGCCGTCGGTGTGCTGCTCGCGCGGATGCGGCACCGGCTCGGTGGCACGCTGCGCCGTCAGCCAGAAGACGCCGACCAGCAGGAAGCCGGCCGCGAGCAGCGGTCCCGCCTCCGGGAACCAGGCGGTGGACAGACCGATGGAGATGATCGGCCCGAAGATGAAACACACCTCGTCGACGATCGACTCCCACGAGTACGCGGTGTGCAACTGCTGCGGCGATCCGCGGTAGATGTCCGCCCAGCGGGCCCGGATCATCGAGCCCACGCTGGGAACGGAGCCGGCGCCCGCCGCGAAGACGAAGAGCGTCCAGTCAGGCAGCCGCTGCTGCGCGCAGATCAGCAGGCCGGCCACCGCCGCCAGCGCGACCAGGGTCACGGGGCGCAGCACGCGGCGCTGCCCGTGCCGGTCGACCAGCCGGGAGATCTGCGGCCCGATCACCGCGGCCGACATCGCCAGCGTCGCGGAGAGCGCGCCCGCGAGCCCGTAACGGCCGGTGAGCTGGGAAACCATGGTCACCACGCCTATGCCCATCATGGACAGCGGCATCCGACCTAGGAATCCGGCCGCCGAGAACCCCTTGGTGCCGGGGGCGGCGAAAATCGCGCGGTAGGGACTGGGCAAGGAGGGCTCCGGAACAGCGTGATCACACGCGCCAGTAATGCGTGAATATGGCCGGTACAGCTTACGGTCGGGTCGGGCGTCCCGACACGGGGGTGGGCCGGGAGGCCGATGTCGGTGGGAGCCCCGTCCGAGGCGGGTGGCAGGATCGGTGCCATGTCCGATCTGCGCGATCCCGCTCCCTACGACGCACTCCTGCTCCTCTCCTTCGGTGGTCCCGAAGGCCCGGACGACGTGGTCCCGTTCCTGGCGAATGTGACCCGTGGCCGCGGCATCCCCGAGGAGCGGCTGAAGGAGGTCGGCAAGCACTACTTCCTGTTCGGCGGCGTCAGCCCGATCAACGCCCAGAACAGAGCCCTGCTGGACGCCCTGCGCACGGACTTCGCGGAGCACGGGCTCGATCTGCCGGTGTACTGGGGAAACCGCAACTGGGCGCCGTACCTCACCGACGCCCTGCGCGAGATGGCCACCGACGGGCACCGCCGCATCGCCGTCCTCGCCACCAGCGCCTACGCCTCCTACTCGGGCTGCCGGCAGTACCGCGAGAACCTGGCCGAATCCCTGGCCGCCCTGGAGGCCGAGGGCCTGCCGGTGCCCCGGGTCGACAAGCTCCGGCACTACTTCAACCATCCCGGGTTCGTACAGCCCATGGTGGACGGTGTCCTCGCCTCGCTGGCCGACCTCCCCGTGGACGTACGGGGCGGGGCGCACCTCGCCTTCACCACGCACTCCATCCCTGTCTCCGCCGCCGACACCTCCGGCCCGGTGGAGGCGCACGGCGACGGCGGCGCCTATGTCGCCGAGCACCTCGACGTCGCCCGGCTGATCGTCGACGCGGTGCGCGAGGAGACCGGCGTGGAGTACCCCTGGCAACTCGTCTACCAGTCCCGCAGCGGCGCTCCGCACATCCCGTGGCTGGAGCCCGACATCTGCGACCACCTGGAGACACTGCACGGCGAGGGCGTACCCGCCGTGGTGATGGCCCCCATCGGTTTCGTCTCGGACCACATGGAAGTGCTCTACGACCTCGACACGGAGGCCACCGCGAAGGCCGCCGAGCTCGGCCTACCGGTGCGCAGGTCCGCGACCGTGGGCGCCGACCACCGGTTCGCCGCCGCGGTGCGGGAGCTGGTGCTGGAGCGCGCAGCCGCCGAACAGGGGCGCGGCGCGCGGCCGTGCGCGCTGGGCGAGCTAGGCCCGAGCCATGACCTCTGCCCGGTCGGCTGCTGCCCGGCGCGGGCTCCCAGGCCCGCCGCCGCGGGCGCCGACAGCCCGTACGCGTGACAAGCCCCTGCCGCACGTCTGAGCCCCCTGGAGCGCCGTGACCGACCCGAACCCCACCGAACTGCTCGACCTCGCCCTGGAGGCCGCCCACCGCGCCGGTGCGCTGCTGCGCGACGGCCGTCCGGCCGACCTGGGAGTGGCAGCGACCAAGTCCAGCCCCATCGACGTCGTCACCGAGATGGACATCGCTGCCGAGAAGCTGATCACCGGTTTCCTCGCCGAGCGCCGCCCCCAGGACGGTTTCCTCGGTGAGGAAGGGGCCAGCGCGGCGGGCAGCAGCGGTATCCGCTGGGTCATCGATCCGCTCGACGGCACGGTGAACTACCTGTACGGACTGCCCACATGGGCCGTCTCCATCGCCGCCGAACGGGACGGCGAACGGATCGTGGGAGTGGTGGAGGCCCCGATGCGCCGCGAGACGTACCAGGCGGTGCTCGGCGGCGGGGCGTACGCGAAGGGCGGTGCGTACGGTGCCGGCACCGCGCTGCGCTGCCGGCCCGCGCCGCCGCTCGACCAGGCGCTCGTCTCGACCGGCTTCAACTACGTCGGTCACGTCCGGACGCACCAGGCGGACGTGGCCCAGAAGCTGATTCCGCGGCTGCGTGACATCCGGCGCAGCGGTTCCGCCGCCGTGGACCTCTGCGATGTCGCCTCCGGCCGTCTCGACGGCTACTACGAGCGCGGGCTCCACCCGTGGGACCTCGCTGCCGGGGACCTCATCGCCAGGGAGGCGGGGGCGTGCACCGGCGGCCGTCCTGGGCTGCCTGCCGACGGCGACCTGACGGTGGCCGCGACACCGGGTGTCTTCGAGCCGCTGCAGAGCCTCCTGGAGGAGTTCGGAGCCTGGCACGACTAGAACCCGGTCGGCCGGAGCTTTCCGGCGCGCGGGAAGGGCCCCTGACGTCGGACAACCCCGGCAGGGGGCCGGGCCGCGCGGCGCCGGTGGGGGGGGGGCCCCATTCCAAGCCCGGGTGGGGGGCGGGGGGGGGGAGGGCGGGCACCGGC
>NZ_JBIURS010000005.1:195465-226685 GCF_044740965.1 Streptomyces sp. NPDC088252
TGTTGTGGCCCGGGGGCATCAATACCGAGCGGCGTCGGTGGGCTGAGGGGGGGTGGCTTGGGCCCATGGTGGGGTTCAAGGCGGGCGTCAGGGGCCCTTCCCGCGCGGCTCAGATGCTGGTGGCGCCGATTTCGACGCCGTGCTCGGCGGCGAGGCGGTGCAGGTCGTCCAGCTCGCCCTGCTCGACATCCGCGAGGAAGTCGTCGCCCGTCTCGCGCGCTTTCGTGAGGTCGGACTCGGTTGCCCTGATTCGTTGCAGCAGACCTGCGGTGAAAGCGTCCATAATGCGCCCCCTCATCGTGGGTCGGTGGCACGGGGGTGTGCCCGGGTTTCCCTCCGCGCGGAGGCGGTAGGGCGGGTGATCACGCGCTCTCCGGGGACGGAGCGGCCAGTGGTACGCCACATTCAAGGCGTGATCGCGGGTGTGAATGCGTCCTCCCCGGCCTCAAGCTCAGAGAAACCTCAACTGACCGGGAAATCCGGCGCATTCCCCGGAGCCCGGGGTGGGCCAGCGCCGTCTTACCGCCGGTTTATGCGCGTTGCGGGCAGGATGGAGCAGCACAGGGCATCACCGATGAGCGGCCCACATCACGGACCGTGAGTACATCGGGACGCTCTGAATTTTCCGTCTGATTTTTCTAAGGAAGGACAGCGCCGTGCGCGTACTCGTCGTGGAGGACGAGCAGCTGCTCGCCGATGCGGTGGCCACCGGGCTGCGCCGTGAGGCCATGGCCGTCGATGTCGTGTACGACGGTGCCGCGGCCCTGGAACGCGTCGAGGTCAACGACTACGACGTCGTGGTGCTGGACCGGGACCTCCCTCTGGTGCACGGCGACGACGTCTGCCGCCGGATCGTCGAGCTGGGCATGCCCACCCGGGTGCTCATGCTCACCGCGTCCGGTGACGTCAGTGACCGGGTGGAGGGCCTGGAACTGGGCGCCGACGACTATCTGCCCAAGCCGTTCGCCTTCAGCGAGCTCACGGCTCGGGTGCGGGCCCTGGGTCGGCGTACGACGGTGGCGCTGCCGCCCGTCCTGGAGCGCGCGGGCATCAAGCTCGACCCCAATCGACGCGAGGTCTTCCGGGGCGAGGCCGAGATCCAGCTCGCGCCGAAGGAGTTCGCCGTGCTGGAGGTCCTGATGCGCAGCGAAGGCGCGGTCGTCTCGGCCGAGCAGCTGCTGGAGAAGGCCTGGGACGAGAACACCGACCCGTTCACCAATGTCGTCCGGGTGACGGTCATGACGCTGCGCCGCAAACTCGGCGAGCCGCCCGTGATCGTCACCGTGCCCGGCTCCGGCTACCGGATCTGACGGCCGATGCCCTCCGTCCCCGTGCCGCCGACGGCGCCTCCGAAGCCCACCTGGGAGCCCAAACAGCAGGAGCCGCCCTACTGGCTGCGGCCGACCATCCGGATAAGGCTCACGCTGCTGTACGGCGGCATGTTCCTGATCGCGGGCATCCTGCTGCTGTCGATCATCTACATGCTGGCCGCGCAGGCCCTGCACGTGGGCAGCGAGCTGCCGTTCAAGATCGTGAGCGGTCAGGTCACCAGTGACGTGTGCAACTTCAACGACAAGTCGACGCCGGACGCCTTCAACGCGGCGATGAACTCCTGCGTCAACCATCAGCGCCAGCAGGCGCTGGACACCCTGCTGAACCGATCGCTGCTGGCCCTGGTCGGTCTCAGCGTCATCGCCTTCGCCTTCGGCTACGCCATGGCGGGCCGGGTGCTCTCACCACTGGGCCGGATCACCCGCACCGCCCGCCGGGTGGCCGGAACGGATCTGTCCCGCCGGATCGAGCTGGACGGCCCGGACGACGAGCTGAAGGAGCTCGCCGACACCTTCGACGAGATGCTGGACCGCCTGGAGCGGGCCTTCACCGCCCAGCAGCGGTTCGTCGGGAACGCGTCGCACGAGCTGCGGACCCCGCTCGCGATCAACCGGACGCTGCTGGAGGTCCATCTCTCCGATCCGCAGGCCCCGCCCGAGCTGAAACAGCTGGGCAAGACTCTGCTGGCCACCAATGAGCGCAGTGAGCAGCTGGTCGAGGGACTGCTGCTGCTCGCCCGCAGCGACAACCAGATCGTCGAGCGCAAACCGGTCGACCTCTCCGAGGTGGCCTCGCGCGCGATCGATCAGACGCGTGGCGAGGCGGAGGAACGGGGCGTGGAGATCCGTGCCGAGCTGGCCCCCGCCGTGATCCAGGGCAATGGCGTCCTGCTGGAGCGGATCGCGCTGAACCTCGTACAGAACGCCGTGCGCTACAACATCCCCGAGCAGGGCTGGGTGGAGGTCAGCACCGAGCTGCAGTCGGGCCATGCCCTGCTGGTGGTCTCGAACACGGGCCCCGTGGTTCCCGCGTACGAGATCGACAACCTCTTCGAGCCCTTCAGGCGGCTGCGTACGGAGCGAACGGGCAGCGACAAGGGGGTGGGGCTCGGACTGTCGATCGCGCGGTCCGTGGCGCGCGCTCACGGTGGCCGGATCGTCGCGGAACCCCGCGAGGGGGGTGGTCTTGTGATGCGTGTCTCACTGCCGGTCTGAGAGGCTGGGCGGAGCGATCCGCACACGCAGGAATTTGTTCGCTTTGAGCGGAATTTTCGGGACCTGGATCCGGAGCGGCCGTGTGTGATCGATCACAGAAGCGAATATCGGGACGTCAACGCTCCGTGATCGGGGTCGTCACCGGAAAACCCGCAAAAGTCGGGGTTTTCGGGGCCCGATATCACGGGAAGTACACGGGGTGGCGCCCGTGGAGCACGACACCGGGACCGTGTACGGTCCCCATCGCCACCCAAGCCGACCACTCCCGAGCGGTCCTTTTGGGTGTCGATTGAGTAACAGACCTTGATGTGAGGCAAAATCTCCGCCTCGGGTCGGGCACAAGTCCGGCCTCTCACGCGTTACGTGCGCTGAGACACCGCAGACACCCAGAGGGGGAGAGCGACATGGCAACGGATTACGACACCCCACGCAAGACCGATGACGACGTCGACCAGGACAGCCTTGAAGAGCTGAAGGCCCGCCGGAGCGACAAGACGGCGTCCGCCGTCGACGTCGACGAGTTCGACGCGGCCGAAGGGCTGGAGCTGCCCGGCGCAGACCTGTCCAACGAAGAACTGGCCGTGAGGGTCCTGCCCAAGCAAGCCGACGAGTTCACGTGCATGAGCTGCTTCCTCGTGCACCACAGGAGCCAGTTGGCACGCGAGAAGAACGGCCAGCCGATCTGCCGCGACTGCGACTAGGTCGAGCGGCCGTGGCAGGCGACACACCGTTCCGGAAGCGACGCTTTCGGCGCAAGAGGTCGTCGGAGGCGAATCAGGGCGGTACAGGCCCGGCAGAAGGCGTTGCAGCGCCTGCCGAGTGGTCCGCCCTGCCACCCTCCACGGGTGTGCGGGACGACGAGCGAGGCCGGTCGGCCTCGCTCGAAGTGGTCACGGCAGCCGAGGGAGTCGACACGGCCGATGGGGCCGGACAGGTCGACAGGACGGAGCCCATGACCGGGGCAGGCCGTCTGGGTTCGGTGAAACGGGGAGTACGCAAGGGCGGGGAGAGCATCAGGGCCGCGATCGGTCATATCGCCGACCTGATCATCGAAACGGCTCCCCGCGTCCCTGTGCGTGACCTCGCCACCCTGCGCAAGCAGTTCCCGGGCCTCGGGCCCGAGGAGCTCGCCGACAAGCTCATCGCGGGGGCGAGCAAGGCCACCGCCGCCGTCGGCGCAGGTATCGGCGCGGCGGCCATGATGCCCGTGCCGCCCGCCCTGCTCGCCGAGCTGACGGCGGAGATCACCGGTGTGGCCGCGATCGAGATGAAGCTCGTCGCCGAGCTGCACGAGGTCTACGGGCTGCGCCCGCCGGGCGGGCTCACCCAGCGTTCCACCGCCTACCTGACGTCCTGGACGGAGGAGCGCGGTATCGATGTCGCCCATCCCGCGACGGTCAACGCTGCGCTGGGTGGCCAGATGAAGCGCGAGCTGCGCCAGCAGATCATGAAGCGCACAGTGCGCAACCTGCCGAATCTCGTCCCGTTCATGATCGGCGCCGCCGTCGGCGCGATGGTGAACCGGCGCGACACCAGAAAGCTCGCCGAGCGGGTCAGGAAGGACCTGCGCAAGCGCCGGATCCCCTGGGACCGGCTTTCGGAGCTGCCACCGATGGATCCGGGCGGCCCGTACAAGGGGCGGCCGGGCGAGCCGGGGAGTTAGGGCCTCTCGTTCGGATCAGGTCCGGCGGGTCAGGACCTGCTGGAGGCCGACGAAGCCCCCGGGGAGGCCGCGAAGGCTCCTGTCGGGTACATGGAAGAACGAAGACGGCCCGGATCGCGAAGAACCCGGGACCAGGTCACTGCGGCCACGCCGCCGGGGTGTGCGTCGGGTGGCCTCGCAGGGCAGGTGGTGGTTTTGCGAGCACGCCTCTCCGGGCCGTGCCGCAATGCCCGGCCCGTGTCGCGGTGCGCCTTTCAGGTCCGTACCGCGCTGAGCGCGGCGACCAGGGCCTGCGGCTCGCGGGTCGACAGATAGACGTACGGCGTCGGGTCCTGCGGGTCGGTGACCTCCACCCGTACCGCCGTCGGGATGTAGCTGCGCAGCAGCATGAACGCGCGGGTGTCCGCCTTGTACGAGCGCCACGCACGCGCCTCCTCCGCGTCCAGCGCTTCGGCCTCACCGAGCGCCGACACCGGAATGCGCGCGTCACCGGCCACCAGGGCGCCCGCTACGACCCGGATCCTGGTCGAACCGTAGGAGCTGACCGCGACCGCCGAGAGCGCCGTGCCGCCCACCAGGCCGGCCAACAGCGGCAGGCTGCCGAGCGGCAGCAGCATCAGGGCACAGGCGATGCCGACCAGGAACGCGATGAACCACCACGAACGGGGTGCGGTCAGTCGTTCGTCGAAAGGCGGGGTGGAAGGCTGCATGAACCCAAGCTTGGCACGGTGCGACCTGCGGGTGGCCGCGCGGGTAAGGTCTGCGCGTGTGAGTGGAACATCTGCGGCTCTGAAGCCCCCGGCCGACGCGGTGAAACCGGTCCGGCATCCCGACGCCCCGGCTCCCGGCGAACTCCTCGGCGCGCACTACGAACACTGTTTCGGCTGCGGCGAGGGACAGCCCCACGGGCTGCACCTCCAGGCACGGGCCGGCGAGGGTGTCAGAGTCACCGCCGAGTTCACCGTGAAGGCCGCCCACCAGGGCGCCCCGGGCCTCGCACACGGTGGCATTCTGGCGACCGCGCTGGACGAGACGCTCGGCTCGCTGAACTGGCTGCTGCGGGTGATCGCCGTGACCGGACGGCTGGAGACCGACTTCGTCGCCCCGGTGCCGGTGGACACCGTGCTGTACCTCGACGCCGAGATCACCGCGGTGCACGGCCGGAAGATCTACTCCCGGGCGACGGGCCGGATCGGCGGCCCGGACGGGCCCGTGGCGGTCCGTGCCGAGGCCCTCTTCATCGAGGTGAAGGTCGACCACTTCATCGACAACGGCCGCCCGGCCGAGATCCGGGCCGCGATGGCAGATCCGGACCAGGTCAGGCGAGCCCGCGCGTTCGAGGTGAACCCCTGATGCGCCATCCCGTGGACGTACTGATCCGCCGGGTCGACCCGGACGTGCCGATTCCGGCCTATGGGCACCCCGGCGACGCCGGGGTCGATCTGGTGACCACCGAGGCCGCCGAACTGGCCCCGGGCGAGCGGGCGGTTCTCCCCACCGGGGTGTCGATCGCGCTGCCCGACGGGTATGCGGCGTTCGTGCACCCGCGGTCCGGCCTCGCCGCACGCTGCGGAGTCGCTCTCGTCAATGCCCCGGGGACGGTTGATGCCGGGTACCGTGGAGAGATCAAGGTGATCGTCATCAACCTCGACCCGCGGGAGCCCGTGCGGTTCGAGCGGTTCGACCGGATTGCCCAACTGGTCGTACAGCAGGTCGAGAAGGTGCGCTTCCACGAAGTGGCCGAGCTGCCCGGCTCGGCTCGCGGCGAGGGAGGCTTCGGATCCACCGGAGGGCACGCTTCCGGTGATGTTGGTGGCGTCAGGGGCGGGATTACCCAGGGCGGGAACAGCTACGCTTCGGTCGTACCCGACCGGGAAGGACAGTGACGTGTTCGGACGTCGCAAGAAGAGTGGTTCCGCCGATGACGTGGCGGACGAAGCGCGCGAGGCCGAGCAGGTCGTCGACGAGCTCGATGACGGCGACGGGGCCGACAGCGGCTCGCGTCGGGTGAATCTCCCGCCGGCGCCGCGGCCGGACGGACCGTGGGACATCACCGAGGTCTCCCAGCCCGGCGAGGGCCGGGTCGACCTGGGCGGCGTGTTCGTGCCCGGCGTCGAGGGCATGGAGCTGCGGGTCGAGGTCGCCGGTGACGCGATCGTGGCCGCGACCGTGGTGCTGCACGACAGTGCCATTCAGCTGCAGGCCTTCGCCGCGCCCAAGAAGGAGGGCATCTGGGGCGAGGTCCGCGAGGAGATCGCCTCCGGCATCACCCAGCAGGGTGGGATCATCGACGAGGTCGAGGGTCCGCTGGGCTGGGAGCTGCGCGCCCAGGTCCCCGTACAGCTCCCCGACGGGACGAACGGTGTGCAGTTGGTGCGCTTCGTCGGCGTCGACGGGCCGCGCTGGTTCCTGCGCGGAGTGATCTCCGGCCAGGGTGCCGTGCAGCCGGAGGCTGCGGGGCTGCTGGAGACGATCTTCCGGGACACCGTGGTCGTCCGAGGCGAGGGCCCGATGGCGCCGCGCGATCCGATCGTCCTCAAGCTCCCCAACGACGCCCAGATGGTGCCCGAGGGCGTCCAGCAGGAGAACCAGGAGGGCTCGAAGTTCTCCGGTGGCATGGGTCAGCTCCAGCGCGGACCCGAGATCACCGAGGTGCGCTGAGCGGATACGGGCTGCCGCCCGGCACGGCTGAAGACCGATGGGCCGTACTTCCTTTCGAGGGGGTGCGGCCCACCGGCCTTTCGGCGTCCGGAGGGATCGCCGGGACAAGCCCGCAAGGGACCACTGGACGATCCCGAAACGCCGAGTGCCCAGGTCCACCCGCGGTGTGAGTGGATGCGCGGGCCCGGACAACCCACGGCTTCGATGTCCGCGACGAGGACGTCGCCCGCCTCTCACCGGTTGTACGACACCACTTCAACATGCCCGGCCGGTACTCCTTCCCGATTGCCCGACCTGCCCGGCGGGCTGCGACCCCTGAGTGACCCGGGCAGCCATGACGAGGAATCACGGTGTGCACTTCGCCACGTGCTGCTAACGTCTGCAGATGAAGCGCGCTGCTATGACGACGACGCCGGAGAGTGTCCCGGCGCGCTGACAGATGTCTTGGTCCGAAGCCCCGGGGCGAGTGCCCCGGGGCTTCGCCTTGCGGTCATTCGCCCGATGTCCGTGAGGAGACCGCCATGCATGACCACCGCAAGCTCGGCCGTGAACTGGGCCTGTTCGACACCGACCCGCTGATCGGCGCGGGCCTGCCGTACTGGCTGCCCGACGGCGCGGCAGTACGGCACACCCTGGAGGAGTACATCCGCGCCGCCGAGCGGCGCGCGGGCTACCGCCACGTGTACTCACCGGTGCTCGGCAAGCGGGAGTTGTACGAGATCTCGGGGCACTGGGCGCACTACGGCGACGACATGTTCCCCCCGATGGACCTCGGCGGGGAGCAGGTCGTCCTGCGGCCGAGCCTCTGCCCCCATCACGCGGTGATCTACCGCTCCCGCCCCCACAGCTACCGCGAGCTGCCCCTGCGCATGGCCGAGTTGGGAGGCATGTACCGCTCCGAACTCTCGGGCGTGCTCGGCGGACTGACCCGGGTGCGGGCCATCCAGCTCAATGACGCGCACATCTTCTGCACCCCGGACCAGGTCGCCGAGGAGGCGCAGGCGGCGCTGGAGATGATCCGCCGGGCGTACGAGGCGCTCGGCATCACCCCGACCCGCTACCGTCTCTCCCTCCCGGGCTCCGGTGGCAAGTACGTTGCCGCGCCCGCGAAGTGGCAACGATCCACTGCCCTGCTGACCGACGTCCTCGATCGTTCCGGCCTGCCCCACGAGGCGGCTGAGGGTGAGGCCGCGTTCTACGGCCCCAAGATCGACGTCCAGGTCACCGACGGTGCCGGCCGGGAGTCCACCCTGTCCACCGTCCAGGTCGACTTCCATCAGCCCGAGCAGTTCGATCTGCATTACATCGGCGCGGACGGCGCCAGACACCGCCCGGTCATGGTCCACCGCAGCATCATCGGCAGTGTGGAGCGAGCCGTCGCCCATCTCATCGAACAGCACGGCGGTGCCTTTCCCGCCTGGCTCGCCCCCACTCAGCTGGTCATTCTCCCGGTCTCCGACACCGAACTGCCGAACGCCGCAGCCCTCGCCCGACGGTGTACCCACCTCGGACTGCGTGCCGAGATCGCGGGACCGGAACGCGGCAGCCTGGGCGCCCGTGTCCGAGAGGCCCGCCTGGTTCCGTACCAAGCCGTCATCGGCGCCAAGGAGGCCGCTGACGATCACGTCGCACTGCGTTTGCGTGACGGACGCCGACTCGACCCGCAGCCGGTCAGTGACGTACTCACCCACATCAGCGGTCTCGTCGGGGCCCACAGCACCGACCTGTGGGTCGATGCCACCTCATAGCAGGCGTCGCGTGCCGGGTGCGGTCCCGCGGTGGGTGACGAACGCCGGACCGCGCGTACGGCCCTCGGCCGGACAGGTGTCCAGGGGCGGGGTACGGGCGGGGACTCTGCGGGCGGTGACCAGCGACAACCGGGCCCCACGCACGCAGCACCTCAGGAGAGATTCACTGTCGTGCTGTGCGCAGCTTGAGAATGTATGCCGCGGTAAGCGCAACGGCACGGTCCTCGTCATGTGACAGATCTACGAGGGCACGCGACGCCGCGTCCCCCGGGATCTCCGCGAGCGCCTGTGTCAGCCGTCGACGTGCGGACGATCCGACGGCGCTGCGGGCGAGGCAGTCGACGAGCCCGGTAGCGATCCGATCCGCCAACGCGCGATCACTCGCCAGCGTGCTCAGTGCATCGGCTGCGTCGGCGTCGTTCCTCTCCTCGACGATCATTTCGATGAGCGTCGGGACCGCGTCGGCTGCTCCACGTGCCCCGAGCGCCAGAGCCGCGTACCCGCGGACCACGACGTCGGGGTTCGTGAGAGCGTCCTGCAGCAGTGCGGTCGCCTCACCGTTCGGAATCTCGGCGATGGACCGGACGGCACGTTTGCGTACCTCGGCGGCGGGTGATCCGAGGCCCTTCGCCAGCAGCGCCGGACCGTCCCCGCCCGCTTGTGCCAGAGCCCAACGCAGGGCTCCGGCGACGTTCGGATCCGACTCGCTCAGCACGGCCTCGACCAGTGCCTCCACCGGCACGGGAACTTCCTCGATCGCGGACAGGGCCGCGCGCTGTCGCGCCCCCGCGCTCTTCGACCCCAACGCCTGGAGGAGCGCGACGATCTGGAGGACGTCCTCCCAGCCGGCGGGTTCCGCGGCACCGATCCGACGGAGTCGCGTGAGCAGCTCCGTCTCTGCTGCGATGCGGTCCCGCGCCTGGCGGATGAGGTCGTCGACGAGCTCCGCGGGCGCGAAGCCGGGATCGTCGAGCGCGCGCCCGACATCGCGCAGCGACAGCCCCAATGACCGCAGGCTCTCGATGTGGAAGATTCGCCGGATGTTCTCGCTGGAGTACTCCCGATAGCCGGAGCCGGTACGGCCCGTCGGCCGCACCAGGCCGAGCGATTCGTAGTGCCTGAGCATGCGGGCGCTGACCCCGGACCGTCGCGCGACATCACCGATCAACACTGCCTACTGCCCCTCCTGCTGGCCGGCCCCGCCGAGGGCCACGATGCGCTTCGCCTCCTCGATCGCGGACTCGAATCCGGCATTCGGGTCGCGCCACAGCCGTTCCGTGGCGATCGCGTGCGCGCGCACGCGAGGGTCGAGATCCCTCGTCGCGGCGCCCAGTGCCGGCAACATCACCTCCCCGAGCGCGATCAGCGCCCGGCTGAGGCTCAGCTGCGTCTCGCGTTCGCCGCGCCCGAGCTGTGTCGCCAACACTACGGCCAACTCGCGCTCCTCACCTTCGGGCACGAGCACGACCGCTGCCCGCCAGGCGCTCCGGGCCACCTCGTCGTCGGCGTCGGACAGCAGCGCCGGTGTGATCGCCGGCCATGCTTGCCGATCCCCGATCTTGGACAGCGTGTGCAACGCCTGGCTCCGTGCCTGCGCACGTTCCGAGCGGACTTCGTCGAGAAGCACCGGGACCGTCATCGACGCCGCGTGGCGGGTGAGTGCCCACGTCAGCATTTCACGCACGTAGAACTCGGGTTCGATCGCGCATTGCTCGATGAGCTTGCCGATGAACTCCGGGTCCGGGGTCGTGCCGACCGCCAGCGCTGCCCGCAACCGGACCGACGAGCTGTTGTTCTCCAGCCCCTGGAGAGCTCGCATCGTGTTCGCGTCCTCTTTCGGCAGGGTCATGAGGGCCACCTCCTTGGCCGCAGTGAAGACCCTGTCACTGTGTCAAGGTCAAGCGGAGCCGGGCCGCCGGGAGATGGCCGGCGTGCTCGGCGCGGGGCGCTGCGTCCAGGGGCCGGCCGTCATGGCGGCTTCGGGGCGCACAAAGGGGCGCGTATGGGGTGCGTATAGGGCACGTATGTGCGCCGTCAAAGGCCCGACCCTCCCCGTAAGGAAGCCATCAACGCAAGGCCGGGAGGGTCGGGACGCGGGGTTTGCTCAGGAGGTCAGAGATTCCGTACCTCATCTAGGAGCACACGATGGCCGATGTGGCCTTCGTCGTCACCACGATCGCGGTGTTCGCGTTGGTGGCTCTCGTCGCCAAGGGGGTGGCCAAGCTGTGACCGCCGAAAACGTCGTCGGCCTCGTCGTGGCCGTCGCCCTGCTGGGCTATCTCATCCTCGCCCTTCTGTACCCGGAGAGGTTCTGAGCCCGATATGAGCCCCGTCCTCGCTGGTGCGCTCCAGGTTCTCGCGCTCGTCGTGGCGCTGGCACTGGCATACCGTCCGCTCGGTGACCACATGGCCGGCGTCTACTCCTCGCAGAAGCACCTACGCGTCGAGAAGTGGATGTACAAGGCCGTAGGCGTCAACCCCGACGCACAGATGCGCTGGCCCGCGTACCTGCGCGGGGTCCTCGCCTTCTCCGCGGTGAGTGTTCTCTTCCTCTATCTGCTGCAGCGGCTCCAGGGCGCTCTGCCCGGTTCGCTCGGCTTCGCCTCGATCGACCCCGACCAGGCCTTCAACACGGCGGCTTCGTTCGTCGCGAACACCAACTGGCAGTCGTACTACGGCGAGCAGGCCATGGGCCATGTCGTCCAGACCGGCGGCCTCGCGGTGCAGAACTTCGTCTCGGCGGCGGTCGGTATTGCCGTCGCGGTGGCGCTGGTACGGGGCTTCGCCCGCTCCCGCACCGGTGAACTGGGCAACTTCTGGTCCGACCTGGTGCGCGGCACCGTCCGGATCCTGCTGCCGATCGCCGTGGCCGGCGCGCTGGTGCTGGTCGCCTGCGGTGCCATCCAGAACCTCTCCGGCATCCATGAGGTCGGCCAGTTCATGGGCGGTTCGCAGCAGTGGAACGGCGGAGCGGTGGCCTCGCAGGAGGTCATCAAGGAGCTGGGTACGAACGGCGGCGGCTACTTCAACGCCAACTCGTCCCACCCGTTCGAGAACCCCAACGGGCTGTCCAACCTCTTCGAGATCTTCCTGATCCTGGTCATTCCGTTCGCGCTCACGCGGACGTTCGGCCGGATGGTCGGCTCGCTGAAGCAGGGCTACGCGATCCTGGCGGCGATGGGTGTCATCTGGCTGGGCTTCACCACTCTGATGATGTGGACCGAGTTCAGCCACCACGGGCCCGCCTTCGACATCGCGGGCGGAGCCATGGAGGGGAAGGAGACCCGGTTCGGGATCGCCGGCTCGTCGATCTTCGCCGTGGCCACGACGCTCACCTCCACGGGTGCGGTCAACTCCTTCCACTCCTCGTACACGGGCTTCGGCGGGGGCATCGCGATGCTGGGCATGCAGCTCGGCGAGATCGCGCCCGGCGGGGTCGGATCCGGCCTCTACGGCATGCTCATCATGGCGATCATCGCGGTCTTCATCGCGGGCCTGATGGTCGGCCGTACGCCCGAGTACCTCGGCAAGAAGATCGGCACCCGGCAGATCAAGCTCGCGGCCTGTTACATCCTGATCACCCCGGCGCTGGTGCTCTGCTTCACCGCCGCGGCGCTGGTCCTGCCCACCCCGCCGCACTCCATGCTGAACTCCGGTGCGCATGGATTCTCCGAGGTGCTGTACGCGTACACCTCGGGTGCCAACAACAACGGTTCGGCCTTCGCCGGGCTGAACGCCGACACGCAGTGGTTCAACACGACCATCGGTCTCGCGATGCTGCTGGGCCGCTTCCTGCCGATGGTGTTCGTGCTGGCGCTGGCCGGCTCGCTCGCCGAGCAGAGGCCCGTACCGGCGACCGTGGGAACCCTGGGCACGCACAAGCCGCTGTTCAGCGGGCTGCTGGTCGGGACGATCCTGATCATCACCGGGCTGACCTACTTCCCGGCCCTGGCGCTGGGGCCGCTGGCCGAAGGGCTGGCGTCATGACCACTCGTACGAAGCAAGAGGACTCGATGTCCACTGTCACCCCCACCCGGGCACCCCACCAGGACGCGCCCACGGTTCATCAGAGCGAAGGACGCGTCGGCGGGGGCCTGTTCGATCCCGGACAACTGCTCAAGTCCTTCCCCGACGCCGTACGCAAGCTCGACCCCCGGGTGATGGTCAAGTCTCCGGTGATGTTCGTGGTGCTGATCGGTTCGGTGTTCACCACCGTGCTGGCGTGCCTGAACCCCGGCGACTGGTTCGGCTGGGCGATCGCGGCCTGGCTGTGGCTGACCACGATCTTCGCCAACCTGGCGGAGGCGGTCGCCGAGGGGCGCGGCAAGGCGCAGGCCGACACGCTGCGCAGGGCCAAGACCGACACCGTCGCCCGGCGGATCATCGGCACGAACGAGGAGCGGGTCCCCGGCACCGAACTGCGCATCGGTGATCTGGCGGTCTGCGAGGCCGGTGACATCATCCCCGGCGACGGGGACGTCGTCGACGGTGTCGCGAGCGTCGACGAGTCCGCGATCACGGGTGAATCGGCGCCGGTCATCAGGGAGTCCGGCGGCGACCGCTCGGCCGTCACCGGTGGTACGAAGGTGCTCTCCGACCGGATCGTCGTCAAGATCACCACCAAGCCGGGTGAAACGTTCATCGACCGGATGATCGCACTCGTGGAGGGGGCGGCCCGGCAGAAGACGCCCAACGAGATCGCGCTGAACATCCTGCTCGCGTCCCTCACCATCGTCTTCCTGCTCGCCGTCGTCACCCTCCAGCCGTTCGCGATCTACGCGGGCCAGAAGCAGTCGATGATCGTGCTGACCGCGCTGCTGGTCTGCCTGATCCCGACGACCATCGGAGCGCTGCTCTCCGCGATCGGAATCGCCGGGATGGACCGGCTGGTGCAGCGCAATGTGCTCGCGATGTCGGGGCGTGCCGTCGAGGCCGCCGGCGATGTCTCGACCCTGCTGCTGGACAAGACCGGCACCATCACGCTCGGCAACCGGCAGGCCGCCGAGTTCGTCCCCGTCAGGGGCACGACCGAGGCCGAACTGGCGGACGCCGCCCAGCTGTCCTCACTGGCCGACGAGACGCCCGAGGGCCGCTCGATCGTGGTGCTCGCCAAGGAGAAGTACGGGCTGCGCGAGCGCCATCAGGGCGAACTGCGGCAGGCCGAGTGGGTCGCGTTCACCGCCCAGACCCGGATGTCGGGCGTGGACGTCGACGGACGCAGGGTCCGCAAGGGCGCGAGCGGTTCCGTCGTCGCGTGGGTCGAGGAGCGCGGCGGCAGCGTCTCGCCGGAGGCACGGACGCTCACCGACCGGATCTCCGAGGCCGGCGGAACACCGCTGCTGGTGGCGCTGGAGGACGGGCGGGGCGCCCGGGTCCTGGGCGTCATCCACCTCAAGGACGTCGTCAAGGAGGGCATGCGGGAGCGGTTCGACGAGCTGCGCCGGATGGGCATCAGGACGGTCATGATCACGGGCGACAACCCGCTGACGGCGAAGGCCATCGCCGAGGAGGCGGGGGTGGACGACTTCCTCGCGGAGGCCACGCCCGAGGACAAGATGGCCCTCATCAAGCGGGAGCAGGCGGGCGGCAAGCTCGTCGCGATGACGGGCGACGGGACCAATGACGCACCCGCGCTGGCCCAGGCGGACGTGGGCGTGGCCATGAACACCGGCACCTCGGCCGCCAAGGAGGCCGGGAACATGGTGGACCTGGACTCCAACCCCACCAAGCTGATCGAGATCGTCGAGATCGGCAAGCAACTGCTCATCACCCGGGGCGCGCTGACGACGTTCTCGATCGCCAACGACGTCGCGAAGTACTTCGCGATCATCCCGGCGATGTTCGCGGTGGTCCATCCCGGCCTGGACACGCTCAACATCATGCGTCTGTCCTCGCCGGAGTCCGCGATCCTGTCGGCGGTCGTGTTCAACGCGCTGATCATCGTCGCACTGGTGCCGCTCGCCCTGAAGGGCGTGCGCTACCGGCCCAGCAGCGCCGACTCGATGCTCCGGCGCAACCTCGGGATCTACGGAATCGGTGGACTGGTCGCCCCGTTCATCGGCATCAAGATCATCGACCTGATCATCTCCCACATCCCCGGAATCGGCTGACCTGCCATGAACAACTCCGTAGCAAACACCGCCCGGTTGCTGTGGGCCGGGCTGCGTGCCCTGCTCGTCCTCACCGTCGTCTGCGGCGTGCTCTACCCGCTCGCCGTCACCGGTGTCGCCCAGGGCATCTTCCCCGACAAGGCCAACGGCTCCGAGATCACCGCGAACGGCAAGGTCGTCGGCTCCGAACTCATCGGCCAGCGCTACGACCTGCCACTGAAGAAGGGGCAGCAGACCGCGGCCCCGGACCTCAGGTGGTTCCAGCCGCGCCCGTCCGACGGCCTCGGCACCAACAGCGTCAACACCCAGTACAACCTGATCCTCTCCGGCGCGACCAACCGCTCCGGCGACAGCAAGGAACTGATCGACGCGGTGACGGCCGCCAAGGCCGCCGTCGTCAAGGACAATTCCGTCCCCGGCCACCCGGTCAGCCCCGCCGACGTGCCGGCCGACGCCGTCACCTCCTCGGGCTCCGGCCTCGACCCGGCCATCTCCCCGGCGTACGCACAGCTCCAGGTGCGCCGCGTCGCCGAGCGGAACCATCTCGGCGTCGCGCAGGTGGAGAGGCTCGTCGAGCAGCACACGGACGGCCGGATTCTCGGCTTCGTGGGGGAACCGAGGGTCAACGTCCTCCAGCTCAACATCGCTCTCAAGCAGTTGGTGAGCGGAGCCTGAGAGGTCCGGGGCCGGCCTTCGCGGCCGGCCCCGGACCATTGGCCGCACGCCGCACGCCGCACGCCGGTTCAGCCCGTCGGCGAGCCCAGGCTTCCCGGGTAGAGGTACTTCGCCGGCGGGATCACCGTGCCGTCGACCCACGCCCCGAAGAAGCCCTTGAGGTCCTGCCCCGACACCTTCGCCGCCAGCGCCTCGAACTGCCGGAACGAGGCGTTTCCGTACGCGTGGTCGCGGGTCCAGGTCCTGAGCGTCCGGAAGAACGCCTCGTCACCGACCGTGCGCCGCAGGGCATGCAGCATCAGCGACCCCTTGAAGTACAGCGCGGAATCCAACTCCTTCCCCGGGCCCGGGTCATAGAGCCTGGTGGACCAGAACGACGGATCGTCGCGGTAGTCCTCGATCTCGGAACGGTAGTAGTCCTGATCAAGGTCGGCACCCTTGTGCTCCTCCCACAACTGCCCGGCGTACTGGGCGAAGCACTCCGCGGCGCAGCCGTCCCGCCAGTCCTTGAACGAGACGCTGTCACCGAACCACTGATGGGTGTTCTCATGGACCACCGAGGCGTCGAAGAGCATGCCGCCGCCGTACGTGGGGCGGCTCTGCGTCTCCAGGGCGAGCGGGCCACCGGTGGATCCCTCCGTGGCGCCGACGACGATGGCGCCCGCCGAGGAGAACGGGTACGGGCCGAACTTCGCGGTCAGGAATTCCAGGATGTCCGTCTGCTCGGCCTCCGCGGCCGGGTCGATGACGGCGTCCGGGCTGTACGCCGTGATGACAGGCGTTCCGGCGGCCGTCTTCCCCCGGTGGACGGTGAACCTGTCGATCGCGATCGTGCTGAGGTACGTCGCCAGCGGCTTGTCCTCGAACCAGCGGAAGGTCTTCCTGCCGTCCTTCGCGGTGACCGGGCCCGGCAGGCCGTTGCCGACGGCCGTCCAGCCGTCGGGCACCGTCGCGGTGAGGGCGAAGGTGGCCTTGTCGGACGGGTGGTCGTTGGCGGGATACCAGGAGGTCGCCGCGTGCGGTTCGCCCGCCACGTACGCGCCCCCGGTCTTCAGGGTGTGCCAGCCCTCGGCGTCGGGCGCACCCGCGTACACCACCCGGACCTCGAACGTCGTGCCCTTCACGACCGGGCGGGCGGGGGTGACGATCAGTTCATGGGCGCCGGCCCGGGAGAAAGCCTTCGCCGGGGTGCCGTTCACGGTGACCGATGCCACGGTGAAGCCCTTGAGGTCCAGGCTGAACCGGTCCAGGCCGGTCAGGGCGCGGGCGGTGACGGTGGTGTCGCCGTCCAGATGGTCGGTGCGCGCCGGGTCGTAGGCGATGCGGACGTCGTAGTGGGACACGTCGTAGCCGGAGTTGCCGTCGTCGGGGAAGTACGGGTCACCGACGCCCGGACCGCCGATGGCGGCCGAGGCGGGGAGGGCGGTCAGTGCGGTGGTCACCACTGCGGCCACGAGGGCGACGGCGGCTCTGCCGCGACGGTTCAGCAGTATGCGCATGTCTCGTTCCTGAGGAAGGGGCGGTCAGTGCCGGGGATCGGCGGCGAGCTTCCACAGCACGCCGATGAGGGCGTCGGTGCTCGTCGTCTCCGTCTGCGGGTCCACGTTGGCGAGGTCGTCGCACGCCTCGTGGATGCAGTCCGAGATGCCGGTGCTGAAGCCGGACGACGGGATGCCGGCGTTGCCGAACGACTCGTGGTCCGAGCCGCCGACGCCGATGTCGAACGTGGGAATGTTCCGCTCCGCGAACCACGCCTCGAAAGCCTGCTGGGCCTCGGTCTCGCCGTGCTCGTCGTCGTGGACCACGAGCCACTGCCGGGTGTTCTTGCTGCCCGCCTGGTCGAAGTTGAGGTAGACATCGATCCTGCGGCGCTCGGCCGCGGAGAGTTTCCGGACGTAGTCCGCCGAGCCGATCAGGCCCTTCTCCTCCGCGCCCCACCACGCGAACCGGAGGTGCCGCTCGGGCTTCAGCCGCGAGGTGGCCACCTGGAGTGCGGTGGCCAGGACCGCTGCCGAGCCGGAGCCGTTGTCGTTGATTCCCGGGCCCTCCTCGACGCTGTCGAGATGGGCGCCGGTCAGCAGCACATGGTCCGGGTCGCCGCCCGGCCAGTCGGCGATCAGATTGCTGCCGGTGGCACCGTCGTGGGTGAAGGGGACGAGTTTCGTGCGGAAGCCCGCCCGGTCGAGGGCGTTCTTCACATACGTCACCGAGTCGGCGTACCCCTGCGTGCCGTGCGCGCGGTTGCCGCCGTTGCGGTCGGCGATGCGCTGCAGGGCACGCAGATGGGGCATCACCTGCTGCTCGGAGACGGTGGGGGCGGTGGGGGGCTGCGTTCTTGCGGTGGCGGTCGCGACGGGGACCGCGGACACGGTCAGGGATATCCCGAGGACTCCGGCCGCCAGCCGGGGAAGGCTCCTGCGTAACGTCATGCGCACCCTTTCAAGGACGGGGGCACTCGCCCCGGTGGACCCCGGCAAGGCTGGTCGGCCGGTGTCAGAGAGTTGTCGGAAAGTTGTGCGGAAGCGGTAGCGCCTCGGCGAGGAGGGCCGGCCGGGCCGTGCGGCCGAGCGAGCCGACGATGCGTCACATGCGCGCGGGGCGGGGTGCCGACGGGGGTTGACTTGTCCAGACCATTGCGACGCCGCTGGCGTCCGCCATACTGGCCCGATCGTCCGGGGGGATGGGAGTGACCAGGGGGACTGGTGGGGAATCGGGGAAGACGGACGCCCGCGCTGTTGCGCCGCGCGAGGCACCACGGTCTGGTGCTCTGCGCGGCCGGACTCGCGGTGCTGCTCGCGGCCACCGTGCTGGCGGCGCTGGCCGCGCTCACCGAGCGCGCGGTCGAGGGCGGGGCACAGCGGAGGCTCGCCGCGGACTCCGGAGCCGTCGTCCAGGTCGGAGGCCGGCACACGGCAGGCAAGGACGCGGCGTACGACCGTACCGACAGGGCCGTACGCGCCGCGACGGACCGTGTGTTCGCCGACGTTCCGCAGCACACCTGGGCCGCCCACCGGGCGCCGGCGGCGATGTCCGGCGGCTACCCCGTCAGCGGCGCCGACGGCCGTACGGCCCAGGACCTGGCCGTCTCCGTCGTCGCGCTCCAGGACCAGTCGCACCATGCCCGGCTGCTGTCCGGACATTGGCCGCGCGGTTCCACCGCGGGCGGTGCCACGGAGGCGGCGCTGCCCAGGGTCCTCGCCGCCCGGCTCCAGCTGCGCCCCGGCAACAGGTTCACCGTCGACGCCAACGGCAGGGGCCGGGTCTCCCTGCGACTGAGCGGGATCTACACCTCCCAGGGCCGGTCACCCGCCGTCTGGGAGGCCCTCGCCGGGGCCTACGGAAGCACGGAGAACATGGTCCTGCTCGCCCCCGACGCCTTCACCGCGAACTCCCCGCTGGCCGCGGACTCCACCGACCTGTGGCTCGGCGTACCGGTCGTTTCCGGCCTCGGACTGGACGGCATCGACGCACTCGCCGGACGGCTCGACACCTTCAGCGGCAGTGACACCCGCCGTTCCGTCTTCCACGGCGGGCCGGTCCCCGGCGCCGAACTCGCCGTACTCGACGGGCTCGCGAACGCCCTGCGCGCACTCGACACGCCCGTCGCCGTCGCCCGCGCCGGTCTGTACATCCCGGCCACGCTGCTCGCCGCGCTCGCCGCCGCCGCGCTCGTTCTCACCGCCCGCCAACTCGCCGAACACCGCGCACCCGAACAGGCGCTGCTCACCGCACGCGGTGCCGGCGCACCAAGGATCACCGTCGCGGCCGTCGCGCAGTGGGCGGCCGTCGCACTCCCGGCGGGCTGCGCCGCACCGTTCCTCGCCGGTCCGCTGCTACGACTGCTGAACCGGGGCGGGCTCGTCCCCGGAGGCCTCCCCGACGAGCCATCGACGCTCCCTCTCGCCTGGGCGGCCGCGCTGCTCGCCGTCGCCGCGCACGGCACCGCGCTGCTGGTGCCCACCGTGCGGACGGCACGCGACCGGCATAATGTCTCCCGGCTGCGACAGCGCCTGAGCCGGTACTCCTGGGCGCAGCGCAGCGGGACCGACGCCGCCCTGGTCGTCGTCGCCGTGCTCGGCTGGCTGCAGCTGCGGCAGTACCGGTCCCCGGTATCGGCGGGCGACGGCGGCAGCGGGGTCGATCCGGTCCTCGTCCTGGCCCCCGTCGCGATGACCGTCGCGGCCGTTGTGCTGGTGTTGCGACTGCTGCCGCTGACCGGTCGGCTCATCGACCCGATGGCCCGCCGCGGCACCGGACTCGTACTCCCGCTCGGCGGTTGGCAGATCGGCCGCAGGGCCTCCCGGCACGCCGGACCGACCCTGGTCGTCGCCCTGGCGCTGGCCGTCGGGGCGCTCAGCGCGACGGCGCTGGCGATCCTCGACCGGGGCGACCACGACCAAGCCGTGTTCGCCGTCGGCTCGGACCTGAGGATCACCGCCGGGCCCGAGGACGCCGGAGGAGTGCCGGAGGGGGAGCGCAGGGAGGCCTATCGGAAGCTGCCCGGGGTCGACGCGCTCACTCCCGTGCTGGAGGCGCCCGGCTACGTGGCGGACCAGCCCGTAGCGGTGACCGGGATCAACACCGCACGCGGACCCGTGCCCGCCCTGCGCCCCGACCTCTCCGACCGGCCGCTCGCCGAACTCCTGCGTCCGCTCGGACGCACCGTCCCACGCCATGGACTGGTGCTCGCCGGGACGCCCCGCACCCTCCCGCTGCGGGTGGCGCTCAGCGCCGACGGCCCCGGCACCCCCGTGCCGATCACCCTCACCGTCACCTTCGAGGACGGCGACGGACTCGCCCACGAGAGCTCCGTGCCGCTGCGTACCGCGGGCACCCGGGCCCGTACGGTCCGCCTGCTCGTGCCCGCGCGCACCGGGCCGCTGCGGATCCTCCGGGTCGGCCTGAACATGCGGGGCGAAACGGTTCGGCGCACCTACCGTCTGACGATCGACCGGATTCCGGGCGCGACCGCCCCCGCGTCCCTCAAGGACGTCACCGCGACCGACGTGTCCGACCCGGGCGCCGTGGGCTGCCCCGGAGCCGAACCCGATCCGTCCGCCGCGGCTCCCGGCACCGGGCCCGTGCTGTGCAGCAACCGGCCGCGGGCCGGGGCGCTCGTCGACGCGGTGCTGCGTGGCCCCGACGTCACGTCGGTCTCGCCCCTGCCGGACATCCGGCTGGCGGTCAACACGGCGCGGAACACTCCCGATGTGCCGGCCCTGGCCGATGCGGCGCTGCTCGACCGGGGGACCGTCAGGATCGGGGACACCGTGGATGTGACGCCGCCGGACGGGGGCGCCCTGTCCTTCAAGGTGGTCGGCCGGATCGGGGCCGTCCCCGGGGCCGACCGGAACTTCCCGCGCCTCCTCGTCGACTCCCGGGCGCTGACCGGTCTGCTCGCCGCCCAGGGCCGGCTGCCCGAGGCCGAGACCGGCTGGCTGGCCTCGGTCCGGGGGCACGATGCGAGCGCCGCCCTACGGGCGGTGGGCGCGGATCCGCGGCTCGGCGTCGCGACGGATGTGCCCCATGAACGCGCCCGGCTCGCCGACGACCCGCTGCGGCACGGCGCACGCGGCGCGCTCACGCTCTGTCTGCTGCTGGCCCCGGCCTTCGCGGTGATCGCCTTCACGCTGCACACCGCGCTCTCGGCACGGGCCCGGCGCCGGGAGTTCGCGCTGCTTCGGGCCATCGGCGTACGGCGGGGTCAGCTCGCGGCGTACCTCTGGACCGAACAGCTGGGCCTGTCCGCCGTCGCCGCGCTGCTGGGCACCCTGCTGGGCACGGTGCTCGCGGCGGCGATCATGCCGGTGGTCACGGTGACCACCGACGGACAGCAGGTCTTCCCGGTCCTGCTGACGTCCGTGCCCTGGGCACGGGTGGCGGCGACCGGGGCGATCACGACCGTGCTGATCTGTGGGGTGGTCGGCTGCGCCGCCCGGTTCCTGGCACGGGTGGACCTGGCACGGGTACTGCGAGCGGGGGACGACGGATGACCGGCCGGGTACCGGGGAGAGACGCGCCGAAGGGCACGTTCGCCGGCCGCGCGGCCGGGAGTGACGCGCCGAACGGGACGTTCGCCGGCCGGGCGCCTGGGGCTGACGCGTCCCACGGCACGTCCGCCGGCCGTGCGGCCGAGCCGGCCGCGTGGAAAGGCCCGTTCATCGGCCGGCTCCGTGCGCTGCGCTCCTGGCGGCCCGATGTGCTGACGGTCCGGGAGGCACGGGCCGACGCCGTCCTGCTGGTCTGCCTCGCGGCACTCGTCGCCCTGCTCACGGCCGCGGCCGCCGCCGCACCGCCGCTCATGGACCGGCTCGCCGGACGCGCCCTGCTCGACCGGGTGACCGCCGTTCAGGAGGACGGGCCGGGCCTGCAGTTCAGTTCGGCCCTGGAGATCTCCCGCGCCGGGAGGGCAGGGCCGGTCACGTTCGGGCGGGATCTCGACGACGCGGGCCGGCACATCATGAGCGCCGCGCCCGTGGTGCTCGCCGACCGCCTGGTCGCCGGCTCCGCCCGGGTGGAGCTCCCACCGGTGGCGACCACGATCGGCGGCGACTCCGTCTCGCTGGGCCTGCTGTACGCGAACGACGCGCCACGTGGGCGTTCCTACACCGAGGGCCGGGCGCCGGGCGAGAACCGCAACCACGTCGAGATCGCCGTGTCCGATCGCACCGCGGACGTACTGCGGCTCCGCGTCGGGCAGCACCTCGTCCTGCGACAGGGGAGCCTGCCCGTGACGACTCCGGCCGTGGTGGTCGGCGTCTTCGAGCTCGGCCCGCAACGGATCGGCCGCGAAGTTCCTCTGCTCGGCGATCCGTTGAAGGTCCCCGGCGCCGCCACCGGCATCGACCGGCAGGCCACCGCGCTCACCTCGCCCGGCGCGCTCGAAAGACTGCAGACGACGGGACGCGTACAGCTCTCCGCCACCTGGAACCAGCGGCTCGACCTGACCGGCGCCGAAGCGATCCGGTTCAGCGGCGCGCGCGGCGGCGCGGTGCTTCAGCGCGGGCTGTACCAGTACGGGCAGTTGGTCGACGACTCCTTCTGCGGGCAGGGCGCCGACGGGTACCAGACCTGCGTCGTCGGCGCGCACCGCGCGTCCTCACCGACCATGTCGAGCCAACTCCCCGGCACGGTGGCCCGGTTCGCCACCGAATGGCGTCGCGCCGAGGCCGTCATCTCGTTCTCTCTGGTCTCGCTGATCAGCGTCGGCCTGGCCACCTGCGTCGTCATGGCCCTGCTCGCCGTACGCCGGAGGCTGGGCGCCCACCGGCTGCAACGGGCCCGGGGCGCTTCCGCGTTCGGCCTCGCCGCGAGCCGTGCCGGGCAGACCGCGCCCGCCGTGCTGACCGGTCTGCCGACGGGCTTCGTAGTGGCCTGGGCCGTGGCACCCCAGGGCGCGAGCGGCCCCGCGTACGGCACGGCGGCGGTCGTCGCGGCACTCGTCTGGCTGGTGCTGCCCGCGCTGACCTGGAACGCGGTACGGGACAGAGCGCCGCGACAGCCCACCGACGGCCGGAACGGGGGGCGCGCCGGCGCACGCCGGATCACCGCCGAGGCCACCGTGCTGCTGCTCGCCGTCGCCGGTGTCCTCGCCCTGCGGACCCGGGGCATGCGGGAGGTGACCGATCCCCAGCTCGCCGCCGTACCGGCGCTGCTGGGGCTGGCGACCGTCCTGCTGCTGGTGCGCTGCTATCCGCTCCCCGTGCGGTTCCTGGCCCGCAGGTCCGCGCGCCGCCGCGGCGCCGTCCTGATGATCGCGCTCGCCTGCGCGGCCAAGGCGGCCCCCGCGCGCGCCCTCGCACTCCTCGTCCTGGTCATCACCCTCGGCACCGCCGTCTTCGGCAGCCTCGTCACCGGGACGATCACCGAAGGACGCCGCACCGCCGCCGACCGGCACGTCGGTGCCGACGCCTCCTACGTCGGCGCCCAGGCCGACCCGGAGACCGCGCGGAAGCTGTCCCGAGCCCCCGGGGTCCGCCACCGGCTCACCGTCTCCCGCACCTCGGCGGCGCTCATCGGCGCCGACGACGGCGGCAATCACGGCCGGGCCGACCTGGTCTCCCTCGATGCCGCCGCGCTCGGCGCCGCGGTGCCCCGTTCCCCGGCAGCCACCGCACTGTCCCGTGCCCCGCGCGCCGGACACGGAGCCGTTCCAGTGCTCACCGGACCCGGGCTGCCCGTCGGTACGACGTACACCGTCACCCTGCGCGGCCGGACCCTCACCGTCACCGTCGTCGGCGTGCTCACCGACGACGCGGCCCAGGACCCGGCGCTCGGCCCGGTCCTCGAAGACCGGCACAACCGGGTACTGCTCGCCGACACGGCGGCGCTCACCGGATTGCGCGCCCAGGACCAGGAGGAGAGGGCCCTCCTGTTGTACGGATCCGCCCTCGACGCGGACGCGTTGCGCGGTATCGCCCCACGCGCCACGATCAAGGACAGCGTGGGCGACCTGCGGATCCGCTCCCAGGCGGCCGCCCGGGACCGGGACGACGGGGTGCTCGGCGCCCTGTCCACCGCGCACACCGTCTGCACCCTGCTCGCGGGCCTGCTGGCTTTCGTCGCGCTCGTGCTCGATCTGCTGCTCTCCGCGCCCGAACGCGGCCGCACCGCTGCGAAGCTCCGTACGATGGGCCTCGGCACCCGCGGCCTCGGAGGGCTGCAGATCCTGCAACTGTTGCCGATGGCACTGGCCGCCGCGGCCGGCGGGGCGGCTCTCGGTGCCGCGCTTCCGGCCCTGCTCGGACCGGCCCTGAAACTGCGGGACTTCACCGGTGGCCCCGCCGAACCGGCCCTGCACGCCGATTACGCGCCGGTGGCCCTGCTGGGCGCCGGATTCGCCGTACTGATCGCGGCGGCCGTCGCCGCGGAGACCTGGCTCGCCCGCCGCCGCGGGCCGGGGACGGTCCTGAGAGTGGGAGAGACGGGGGAGAGCGACGCGTGACAGATCAGCTGGACGAGACGGCCGACACGGACGAGACGTGCGAGGGGGAGAGTGCCGCATGACGGACCTCCGTGAGCTGGAGGCGCGGGCCAGGGCGGGCACCGCGCCCGCCACCGACGAGGGCCTGGTCGTCTGTGACAACGTCGTACGCGTCTACCGCACCGAGGACGTCGAGGTGCAGGCGCTCCAGGGCCTCGATCTCGTCGTGCGGGACGGCGAGTGCATGGCGCTGGTCGGAGCCTCCGGCTCCGGCAAGTCGACCCTGCTCGCCATCCTGTCCGGCCTCGACACCCCCACCGCGGGATCGGCCAGGGTCGCCGGGCGTGACCTGATGTCCATGCGCCGCCGCGAACGCCTCGACTACCGCCGGCGCACCGTCGGCTTCGTCTGGCAGCAGACCGGACGCAACCTGCTGCCGTACCTGACCGCCGTGGAGAACGTCACCCTGCCGATGAAGTACACCGGTGTCCCGCGTGCCCGGCGCGAGGCGCGGGCCACCGAACTCCTCGGCGTCCTCGGCGTCGCGCACTGCCGCGACCGCAGACCCACCGAACTGAGCGGGGGCGAACAGCAGCGTGTCGCCGTCGCCGTGGCCACCGCCAACAGCCCCCGGGTGCTGCTCGCCGACGAACCGACCGGCGAACTGGACACGGCCAGCGCCGAGGACGTCTTCGCCGCCCTGCGCCGCGCCAACGAAGAACTCGGTGCGACCGTTCTGGTGGTCACCCACGACCCGATGGTCTCCGGCCAGGTGCGTCGTACGGTACGCATCCGCGACGGCCGGACCGCCACGGAGACACTGCGCGACGGCCGCCCCGACGGCGGCGCGGAGGAATTCGCCGTACTCGACCGGGTCGGGCGGCTGCAGCTGCCCGACGAGTATGTGCGACGCTACGGGCTCCGCCACCGCGTACGGCTCACCGCCGAGGACGACCACATCGGCGTGCGGCCGGACGCCTGACAGACATCCCGGCCATTGCCCGGCCCTGTGCCCGATGCACATACTGGCGGCCGACGAGACGATCACGTACGGGGAAACATGTGTGGGGGAGAGACATGACCGACAACACCGGCCGGACGAGCGCCGGAGGGCGAAGCGGTGCGGCGGTGGTCGAGGACGCGGCGCGCGGACCCATGGTCCGGGTCGAGGACCTGCACCGCTCCTACGGCACCGGCGCAGCGGCCGTGCACGCGTTGCGGGGGGTCTCCTTCGAGCTGCCACGCGGAGAGCTCGTCGCGCTCAAGGGACGCTCTGGCTCCGGCAAGACGACCCTCCTCAACCTGGTCGGTGGACTCGACGGCCCGGACGGCGGCCGGATCACCGTCGACGGCACGGACCTCGCCGAACTCGGTGAGAACGGGCTGCTGGAGCTGCGCCGGGACCGGATCGGCTTCATCTTCCAGTCCTTCGGCCTGATCCCGATCCTGACGGCTGCGGAGAACGTCGGCGTACCCCTGCGACTGCGCAAGACGGACCCGCGCGAGCGCGAGGAGCGAGTGGCCCTGCTGCTCTCCATGGTCGGGCTCGCCGACCACGCGGCCCAGCGTCCGGGAGAGCTCTCCGGCGGTCAGCAACAGCGCGTCGCGATCGCCCGCGCGCTCGCCAACCGCCCCGCGCTGCTGATCGCGGACGAGCCGACCGGACAGCTCGACGCGGAGACCGGGCTCGCGGTGATGGAGCTGCTGAGGGCGGTGGTACGGAGTGAGGGCGTCACCGCACTGGTGGCGACGCACGACGCCCAGCTGCTGGGCCTGGCGGACCGGGTGCTGGAGCTGAGCGACGGGCACATCGTCGAGCAGGGGTGAGGGCAGTCGCCCGGACCCACCGGCCGGCGCCCCCGGCCTCCCGAAGGCCGGACCCCGCCGGAGCGTCCCGTGCTCGGTGCGGGCGTCAGAATCCTGTCAATTCGGTTCCCACCCCCACCCCTCGTCCGATTTGTCGAGAATCTACGGGGTAGCTTCGAACCGGCTGCCGCACCTGCCGCAGCCGGTTCAGAGAAGACAATGGGGCCATGGCACGCGGCAAGCTTCGGATCTACCTGGGTGCGGCACCCGGCGTCGGCAAGACGTACGCGATGCTCTCCGAGGCCCACAGGCGCGTCGAGCGGGGCACCGACTGCGTCGTCGCCTTCGTGGAGCACCACGACCGCCCGCGCACCGAGGTCATGCTCCACGGCCTGGAGCAGATCCGGCGCCGTGAGATCGAGTACCGCTCCGCCGTCTTCACCGAGATGGACGTCGACGCGGTTCTGGAGCGGGCCCCGGCCGTCGCCCTGGTGGACGAACTCGCGCACACCAATGTGCCGGGCTCCCGCAACGCCAAACGCTGGCAGGACGTCGAAGAGCTCCTCCAGGCCGGCATCGACGTGATCTCCACCGTCAACATCCAGCACCTGGAGTCGCTCGGCGACGTCGTCGAGGCCATAACCGGCGTACGCCAGCGTGAGACCGTTCCCGACGAGGTCGTCCGCAGGGCCGACCAGCTCGAACTCGTCGACATGTCGCCCCAGGCGCTGCGCCGCCGGATGGCCCACGGCAACATCTACAAGCCGGACCGGATCGACGCGTCCCTGTCCAACTACTTCCGCCCCGGCAACCTGACCGCCCTGCGCGAGCTGGCGCTCCTCTGGGTCGCCGACCGGGTCGACGAATACCTTCAGCAGTACCGCGGCGAGCACAACATCCGCACCACCTGGCAGGCCCGTGAACGCATCGTCGTCGGACTCACCGGCGGCCCCGAGGGCCGTACGCTCATCCGCCGCGCGTCCCGGATGGCCGCCAAGGGCTCCGGCAGCGAGATCCTCGCCGTCTACATCGCCCGCAGCGACGGACTGACCTCCGCCTCGCCCAAGGAACTCACCGTCCAACGCACCCTGGTGGAGGACCTCGGCGGCACGTTCCACCATGTCATCGGCGACGACATACCGTCGGCGCTCCTCGAATTCGCCCGTGGGGTGAACGCCACGCAGATCGTCCTCGGCTCCAGCCGCCGCAAGACCTGGCAGTACATCTACGGACCGGGCGTGGGCGCCACGGTCGCCCGCGAGTCCGGCCCCGACCTCGACGTCCACATCGTCACGCACGAAGAGGTGGCCAAGGGCCGCGGGCTGCCCATCGCCCGCGGCGCCCGGCTGGGCCGGGTCCGGATCATCTGGGGCTGGCTGGTCGGCGTCGGCGGCCCGGCGCTGCTCTCGCTGCTCCTCACCAGTCTGGAGAACGGACCGGGGCTCGCCAACGACGTCCTGCTCTTCCTCTTCATGACGGTCGCGGCGGCCCTGCTCGGCGGGCTGCTGCCCGCCCTCGCGTCGGCCGCCGTGGGCTCGCTGCTGCTGAACTACTGGTTCACCCCGCCCACCCACACCCTGACCGTGCAGGACCCGGAGAACTTCGTCGCCATCCTGATCTTCTTCGCGGTGGCGGTCTCGGTCGCCTCGGTCGTCGATCTGGCGGCCCGCCGCACCCATCAGGCGGCCCGGCTGCGCGCCGAGTCGGAGATCCTCTCCTTCCTGGCGGGCAGTGTGCTGCGCGGCGAGACCACCCTGGACGCGCTCCTGGACCGGGTCCGCGAGACCTTCGGCATGGAGTCCGTCGCCCTGCTGGAGCGGCAGAGCGATGTCGACCCGTGGACCTGCGCCGGAAGCGTCGGCCCGGGGCCGGTGGCCCGGCCGGAGGACGCCGACGTGGACATGCCGGTCGGTGACCACATGGCGCTCGCCCTCTCCGGCCGGGTGCTGCCCGCCGAGGACCGCCGGGTGCTCGGGGCGTTCGCCGCCCAGGCCGCCGTCGTACTGGACCGGCAGCGCCTGGTCGGCGAGGCGGAGGAGGCCCGGCGGCTCGCCGAGGGGAACCGGATCAGGACGGCGCTCCTCGCCGCCGTCAGCCACGATCTGCGGACCCCGCTCTCCGCCATCAAGGCCGCCGTCAGCTCCCTGCGCTCCGACGACGTCGCGTGGTCCGACGAGGACGAGGCGGAACTCCTGGAGGGCATCGAGAACGGCGCCGACCGCCTCGACCACCTCGTGGGGAACCTCCTGGACATGTCCCGGCTGCAGACCGGCACCGTCACCCCGCTGATCCGCGAGATCGACCTCGACGAGGTGGTGCCGATGGCGCTCGGCGGCGTGCCGGAGGGCAGCGTGGACCTCGACATCCCCGAGACCCTGCCGATGGTCGAGGTCGACCCCGGGCTGCTGGAGAGAGCCGTCGCCAACATCGTCGAGAACGCCGTCAAGTACAGCCCCTACGAACAACACGTCACGGTGGCCGCCAGCGCGCTCGGCGAACGCGTCGAACTACGGGTCGTCGACCGGGGCCCCGGCATCCCCGACGACGCCAAGGAACGCATCTTCGAGCCCTTCCAGCGCTACGGCGACGCCCCGCGCGGAGCGGGCGTCGGACTGGGCCTCGCGGTGGCCCGCGGCTTCGTGGAGTCCATGGGCGGCACGCTGGGCGCCGAGGACACCCCGGGCGGCGGTCTCACCATGGTGCTGACCCTCAAGGCGGCGTCGGGATACGTTCCGGTCAGCCCCGACCTGCCCGCGCGGGTCACCTCATGACTTCGCCGGTCACCTCATGATCTCCGGAACGCTCCGGGAGATCGCCGTACAGCAGAAAGGCAGGGCCCCCATGACCCGGGTGCTTGTGGTCGACGACGAGCCGCAGATCGTACGCGCCCTCGTGATCAACCTGAAGGCGCGCAAGTACGAGGTGGACGCGGCGCCCGACGGCGCCACGGCCCTCCAGCTCGCCGCCGCCCGCCACCCCGATGTCGTCGTCCTCGACCTCGGACTGCCCGACATGGACGGGGTCGAGGTGATCAAGGGGCTGCGCGGCTGGACCAGGGTGCCGATCCTGGTGCTCTCCGCCCGCCACACCTCCGACGAGAAGGTCGAGGCCCTGGACGCCGGAGCCGACGACTACGTGACCAAGCCGTTCGGCATGGACGAGCTGCTGGCCCGGCTGCGCGCCTCCGTCCGCCGCGCGGAACCCGTCGGACAGCACGGCACCGACGACATGGTGGTCGTCGAGACCGAGGGGTTCACCGTCGACCTGGCGGCGAAGAAGGTCCACCGCGAGGGACGCGACGTGCGGCTCACGCCCACCGAGTGGCATCTGCTGGAGGTCCTGGTCCGCAACAGCGGCCGGCTGGTCAGCCAGAAGCAGCTGCTCCAGGAGGTGTGGGGGCCCTCGTACGGCACCGAGACCAACTACCTGCGGGTGTACATGGCGCAACTGAGGCGCAAGCTGGAGGCCGACCCCTCGCACCCCCGGCACTTCGTCACCGAGCCGGGGATGGGCTACCGCTTCGAGCGCGGCTGAACCGCGGCCGGGCGCCCCGGCGTCGGCGCGGCGGATGTGGGCGGAGGAGCCCTGCGTCGGCAGGCGCGGGTCGTGGGCCCGGTCCTGGTGTCCGCGTCGCTCGCCCCTGCTCCGCAACTCCGACGCCGACGAGAGGTCCGTGGCTCTGACGAGCAACCCGTTCGAGCGAGACCCGGGACACCCGCTCGGAACATTTCGAGTGAGACCCGGGACACCCGCTCGGAACACGGGAGACCGGTACCCTTCGGTTATGAGTGCTGTTCCTCGATTCGAGAAGCCGGGCAAGGCGGAGAAGCCGTCCGGCCGCTTCCGGCGGATGCTCGACCGGCTGTCCAGCTCCCGGGAGGACCTGGAGTCCGAGGAGCTGCAGGAGGACTCGCAGGCTTCGGGATGCACGCGTATCTCCGAATGCACCGACCGGCAGATCGTGAAGGTGACTGGTACCTTGCGGACCGTCACCCTGCGGCCGCGCGCCGGAGTGCCCGCCCTGGAGGCGGAACTCTTCGACGGCACCGCGCCGCTGGACGTGGTCTGGCTGGGCCGACGCTCCATCGCGGGCATAGAACCGGGCCGCAAGCTCATCGCCTCGGGCCGGATCGCCATGAGTCATGGACGCCGGGTGCTGTTCAATCCCAAATACGAACTCCGACCGCTCGGCAAGGAGTAGCCGGTGACGTCTCTCGACAAGCCGACGTCCGACACGGACCGCACGACCCGCACCGACCAGCAGGAGGCCGACGCGAAGGCGGTCACCGAGGCAGCGCTCTTCGAAGCGTTCGGCGGTGTCCGGGGGATGGTGGAGACAGTCCTTCCCGGGCTGCTCTTCGTCACGATCTTCACGGTCAACAAGGATCTGCACATCTCGGCCATCGCGGCCCTGGTGGTGTCCCTGCTCCTCGTCGCCGTACGGCTGATCCGCAGGGACACCGTGAAGCATGCCTTCAGCGGTGTCTTCGGCGTGGCCTTCGGCGTGGTCTTCGCCATGATGACGGGCAATGCCAAGGACTTCTATCTGCCGGGCATGCTCTACACGCTCGGCCTGGCCCTCGCCTATCTGATCACCACCCTCGCAGGGGTGCCGCTGATCGGTCTGATCCTGGGGCCGGTGTTCAAGGAGAACCTCTCCTGGCGCACCAGGAACCCCGGCCGCAGGAAGGCATACGCGAAGGCGAGCTATGCCTGGGGACTGATCCTGCTCGCCAAGTGCGCGATCCTCTTCCCGCTGTACTGGTGGGCCGACACGACCCAGTTCGGCTGGGTCCTGGTCGCCCTGAAGATCCCGCCCTTCCTGCTCGCGGTCTATCTGACCTGGGTCTTCCTCGCCAAGGCGCCGCCGCCCATCGATGTCTTCGCCGAGATGGAGGCGCAGGAGCAGGCCGAGAAGGCCCGCAAGGCCGAAGCGGCCGCCGCCGCGACGCGCCACCAGGAGTACTGAACCGCCCAAGGCGGAAGGCGGAAGGGGGGGGGGGGGGGGCGCGCGCGGCGAGGCGGCGGGAGGCGCCGCCCCGCCCCCCCCCCCCCCCCAGCCCGGCGGGGGGGGGGGGGGGCGCGGCG
>NZ_JBIURS010000005.1:226695-261308 GCF_044740965.1 Streptomyces sp. NPDC088252
CGCGCGGCGCCGGCGCGCCCCCTTGTTTTTTCCCCGCCCCCCGGGCTTGCGTGGGGGCGGGGGGGCGGGTCGCGGGTTTTTGGGGGGTTCCGGGCCCCTCGCCTTCCGCCTTCCGCCTTCCGCCTGCCTTGTGCCTTGTGCCGGCCTCGGGTCGGCCTCCGGCCGGCCCGGCGCCGATCAGTCGTCCGAGTCGCCCCGGCGCACCGACAACAGGTCCTCCAACTGCTCCTCGCGCGCCTGCGCGGCCACGAACAGCAGCTCGTCACCGGCCTCCAGCGTCTCCTCGGTGCTCGGCGTCAGCACGCGCTGCCCGCGGATGATGGTGACCAACGAAGTGTCCTCGGGCCAGGCCACATCGCCGACCTGGGTGCCGGCCAACGCCGACTCCGGGGGCAGCGTCAGCTCGACCAGGTTGGCGTCGCCGTGGCTGAAGCGCAGCAGCCGGACCAGATCGCCGACGCTGACCGCCTCCTCGACCAGGGCCGACATCAGCCGCGGTGTGGAGACCGCCACATCGACGCCCCAGGCCTCGTTGAACAGCCATTCGTTCTTCGGGTTGTTGACCCGGGCGACGACCCTCGGCACGCCGTACTCGGTCTTGGCGAGCAGCGAGACGACCAGGTTCACCTTGTCGTCGCCGGTCGCGGCGATCACGACGTTGCAGCGTTGAAGTGCTGCCTCGTCGAGCGAGGTGATCTCGCAGGCGTCGGCCAGCAGCCATTCGGCCATCGGCACCCGCTCCACCGAAATGGCGGTCGGCGCCTTGTCGACGAGCAGCACCTCGTGCCCGTTCTCCAGCAACTCGCCCGCGATGGATCGTCCCACCGCACCGGCGCCGGCAATCGCGACACGCATCAGTGACCGCCCTCCTCAGGGCCCTCGGCGAAGGCCGCCTCGACCTTCGCGATCTCGTCCGTACGCATCATCACGTGGACCAGGTCGCCCTCCTGCAGCACGGTCTGCGACGTGGGCAGTACGGCTTCGCCCAACCGGGTGAGGAACGCCACGCGGACGCCCGTCTCCTCCTGCAGCGTGCTGATCTTGTGGCCGATCCAGGACGGCGTCGTGTGCACTTCGGCGAGCTGCACAGCGCCGCTCGGATCCCGCCACAGCGGCTCGGCCCCCGAGGGGAGCAGCCGTCGCAGCATCTGGTCGGCGGTCCAGCGCACGGTGGCGACCGTGGGGATACCGAGACGCTGATAGACCTCGGCACGCCGGGGGTCGTAGATCCGCGCAGCGACGTTCTCGATGCCGAACATCTCGCGGGCGACCCGGGCGGCGATGATGTTCGAGTTGTCGCCGCTGCTCACCGCGGCGAACGCGCCGGCCTCCTCGATCCCCGCCTCACGGAGGGTGTCCTGGTCGAAGCCGACACCGGTGACGCGCCGCCCACCGAATCCGGACCCGAGGCGTCGGAATGCCGTGGGGTCCTGATCGACGACGGCGACCGTGTGCCCCTGCTGCTCCAGGGTCTGCGCGAGAGCGGCTCCGACTCGCCCGCAGCCCATGATGACGATGTGCACCTTGCGCCTACCTCGCAGTCCTGGTCGTCCGGCTGACCTGCGAAAACACCCTGCTCACACTTCTTTCTCAGCTTGCCGGGCAAACAACGGGGCAACGGTGTGTCCCGTTGCCCAGGATGAGCTTATGCGGCTGGGATCGCGAAGCCTCATCCGAGTGCGCTTTCGCCGCGCCCGCGCGACGCGGATGGATACCGCGCAGTGTCCGCGCGATTGCGGACGGGGAGGGCCGTCCTTCGCGCCACTGAGGGCCGTCCTTCGCGCCACCGTGGAGGTACAGGGCCCGTCGATCGCACCAGGGGCGCACGGACTCTTGAGCGCGGGCCGCACAGACATCTAACATGTCAGTTCATGGAGACCCTGCGCCCCGTCCGACGGACCTTGCTGCGGGACACCGCGTACGAGGCGATCCGTGACGCCATCGTCCGTGGCGACATCCCGCCCGGTGCCGCTGTCCGTGACGCCGAGCTCGCCGAACGCCTCGGACTGTCCAGGGCTCCGGTCCGCGACGCGCTGTCCCGGCTTTCCGGCGAAGGGCTCGTCGAGTCCAAGCCGCAGAGCTACACGCGGGTGACCCGCCTGGTGCCGCGGGACGTCCGGGACGCGGCAGCTGTCGTGCGGGCCATGCAGGAACTGGCCGCGAGGACCGCCGTACCTCGACTCACGGATACGGACATTGCCGCGATGCGCGAGGCGAACGAACTCTTCAGGGACGCGACCCGCCGCAGCGACGTGGCGGACGCGCTGCGCGCCGACGACCGGCTCCATGACGTCCTCGTCGCGGCCTGCGGCAACCGTGCCGTGGCTGCCACGGTTGAGCGCTACACCCCTTTGATCCGGCGGCTGGAATGGCGGCAGTTCGGCACCGCGAGCGCGGCACACGGCTCGGCCGAACTGCACGACCGGCTGATCGAGGCATGCGCGGGGCGTGATGCCGAGGCGGCGTCCCGGATCACTGCGGAGATATGGCGGGCTCTCGAAGAACTGGCGGACGAACCGTCCGTCGAACCATCCGTCGGGGCGGCCCAGCGGCGTTCCACCTAAGGGGTGTCCCGTAGTCCCTGGCGGGCGCGCGACGACAGCCACGGCACCTCGCCGCGTTGTCGGGACGTCCGCATACATCCAGTATGCGGACGTCCCTCCGCCTTGCGATGCACCGCATCCGACGCCGCGCGCTGATCCACCAAGGACTACGGGACACCCTTAGGCCGCCCGCGGGCAGCTTCGACAGGCCCACCGACCCGTCCGGTCAGGTCGGCGACCGGCCGAGGGCCCGAGCGCCGTCCGGATCCCCGGCGTACCCGCAGACAGTCGACACCTCGACCCGTGACCACCGCCATCGCGCCCCCTCCCGGTCACCGCGCCGACCACGTGCACGACCCGACCCCACCGCGCCGACCAGGAACACGAACCCCACCGACCCCCGACCGAGGGAGTTCCCATGACGTCCGCAACCCCGACCCCGCCCACCGCCGCGTCCCCCACCGCCGCGTCCCCCACCTCCTCCTCCGCCTCCTCCTCCACCACCTCTCCCTCCCTCTCCTCCTACGAGCGCCATCCCCTCCTCTTCGGCCCCTCTCCCGTACACCGTCTCGACCGGCTCACCGACCACCTCGGCGGCGCCGCTGTCTGGGCCAAGCGGGAGGACTGCAACTCCGGCATCGCCTACGGCGGCAACAAGACCCGCAAGCTCGAATACCTCGTCGCCGACGCCCTGGCGAAGGGCTGCGACACGCTCGTCTCCATCGGCGGAGTCCAGTCCAACCACACCCGCCAGGTCGCGGCGGTCGCCGCCCGCGCCGGCCTCAAATGCGTACTCATCCAGGAGAGCTGGGTCGAATGGCCCGACGCCGTCTACGACAAGGTCGGCAACATCCTGATCAGCCGCCTGGCCGGTGCCGACATCCGCCTGGTGCGCGCCGGTTTCGGCATCGGCGTCAAGGAGAGCTGGGAGCAGGCGCTGCGCGAGGTCGAGGAGGGCGGCGGCAGGCCGTACGCCATTCCCGCCGGTGCGTCCGACCATCCCCTGGGCGGGCTCGGCTTCGCCAACTGGGCCTACGAGGTCGCGGAGCAGGAGCGCGCGCTCGGTGTGTTCTTCGACACCGTGGTCGTCTGCTCGGTGACCGGTTCCACCCAGGCCGGGATGGTCGCCGGCTTCGCCGCGCTCGAAGAGGCGGGCGGCCGTCCGCGGCGCGTGCTGGGCATCGACGCCTCCGCCGAACCCGCCCGTACGCGTGAGCAGATCGCCCGGATCGCGGCCGGCACCGCACGGCTCATCGGGGTGCGGCGCGAGCTCACCGTGGACGACATCGAGCTGGACGAGCGCTACCACGCGGGCACGTACGGCATCCCCGACGACACCACCCTCGACGCGATGCGGCTCGCCGCACGTACTGAAGGAATGATCACCGACCCCGTATACGAGGGGAAGTCGATGGCCGGAATGGTCGATCTTGTGGCGCGCGGCGAGATCGCCCGCGATTCCGCCGTTCTTTATGCCCACCTCGGCGGACAGCCGGCGCTCAATGGCTATAGCGCCCTGTTCGCGGACTCCTGAGCGCAAGGATTTCGTTAAGGATTTCGTGGCTTTTTCCGCCGAGCGCAGGAGATTGCGAGGCCACGGGGGTGGTGGGTCTGCGGCTTCCATACGGAACGCTTACGATCCTCTGCGTGTCCAAACTGACCGACCTGCCCAAACGGATTCTGATCGGACGGGCGCTGCGCAGCGACAAGCTCGGAGAAACGCTCCTCCCCAAGCGCATCGCACTTCCCGTTTTCGCATCCGACCCGCTGTCCTCGGTGGCCTACGCGCCCGGTGAAGTTCTCCTGGTGCTCTCCGTCGCGGGCGTGTCGGCGTACCACTTCAGCCCCTGGATCGCGCTCGCCGTCGTGGTGCTGATGTTCACGGTCGTCGCCTCGTACCGGCAGAACGTGCACGCCTACCCGAGCGGTGGTGGTGACTACGAGGTCGCCACCACCAACCTCGGGCCCAAGGCGGGGCTGACCGTGGCCAGCGCGCTGCTGGTCGACTACGTCCTGACCGTCGCCGTGTCGATCGCCTCCGGCGTGGAGAACCTCGGGTCCGCGATCCCGTTCGTCGTCGAGCACAAGACGGCCTGCGCGATCGCTGCCATCGTGCTGCTGACGCTGATGAATCTGCGCGGCGTCAAGGAATCGGGGAAGCTCTTCGCCATTCCCACGTATCTCTTCGTGGCCGGCGTGTTCATCATGATCATCTGGGGTGCGTTCCGGGGCCTGGTCCTCGGCGACACCATGCACGCCCCGACCTCCGGCTACGAGATCAAGGCCGAGCACCAGGGACTGGCCGGCTTCGCGCTGGTCTTCCTGCTGCTGCGGGCCTTCTCCTCCGGCTGTGCCGCCCTCACCGGTGTCGAGGCGATCAGCAATGGTGTGCCCGCCTTCCGCAAGCCGAAGAGCAAGAACGCCGCGAACACGCTCGCGATGATGGGCCTGCTGGCCGTCACCATGTTCTGCGGCATCATCGCCCTGGCCATGGCCACCGGTGTGAAGATGGCGGAGAACCCGGCCGAGGACCTGATCAACCACGGCGTCCCGGTCGGCTCCGGCTTCGTCCAGAACCCGGTGATCTCGCAGGTGGCGGCCGCCGTCTTCGGGGAGGGGACGTTCTTCTTCGTCGTACTCGCCGCAGCCACCGCCCTCGTGCTCTTCCTGGCCGCCAACACCGCGTACAACGGCTTCCCGCTGCTCGGTTCGATCCTCGCCCAGGACCGCTACCTGCCGCGCCAGCTCCACACACGCGGTGACCGGCTCGCCTTCTCCAACGGCATCGTGCTGCTCGCGGGCGCGGCGATCCTGCTGACCTGGATCTACGGAGCGGACTCGACCCGGCTGATCCAGCTCTACATCGTCGGCGTCTTCGTCTCCTTCACGCTCAGCCAGACCGGCATGGTCAGGCACTGGAACCGCCACCTGGCGACGGAGAAGGACCCGGCCAAGCGCCGTCACATGGTCCGCTCCCGCGCGATCAACACCTTCGGCGCCTTCTTCACCGGACTGGTGCTCGTCGTGGTGCTCGCCACCAAGTTCACCCACGGTGCCTGGGTCGCCCTGCTCGGCATGGTGATCTTCTACGGGACGATGACCGCGATCCGCAGGCACTACGACCGGGTCGCCGAGGAGATCGCCGCGGAGGAGACCCCGGCCGACGAGACGATGCGCCCCTCCCGGGTCCACTCGATCGTCCTGGTCTCGAAGCTCCACCGGCCCACGCTGCGCGCCCTCGCGTATGCCAAGCTGATCCGCTCCGACCGTCTGGAGGCGCTCTCCATCAGCGTCGACCCGGCCGAGACCAAAGCGCTCAGGGAGGACTGGGAGCGGCGCGGCATCGACATCCCGCTGAAGATCCTCGACTCCCCGTACCGCGAGGTGACCCGCCCGGTCATCGACTACGTGAAGGGCCTGCGCCGGGACAGCCCGCGCGACGTCGTGAGCGTGTACATCCCGGAGTACGTGGTCGGCCACTGGTACGAGCACCTCCTCCACAACCAGAGCGCGCTGCGCCTCAAGGGGCGGCTGCTGTTCACCCCGGGCGTGATGGTGACCTCCGTGCCGTACCAGCTGGAGTCCTCCGAGGCGGCGAAGAAGCGCGCCAGGAAGCGCGCCGAGTGGAACGCGCCGGGCTCCGTGCGCCGCGGACCCGTGGAGCGCAAGCCCAAGGAGCCCGTCAACAGGGGCTGACCCGGGCGCAAGGGCGGTCCCACCGGCGGGGCCGCCCCGCGAACGACGGCTGCGCCGCCGACAAGGGACTGGCCGCGTCGACTGTCGGCAGCCGGCCGCCGACTGCTGGCCGCCGGTCCGCCGGTCCGCCGACAAGAACTCACCGTGCCCGGCCGCTCGTGGTCAACGGCCGGACGACACCCACGTAGAATCGTAGGTTGTTGTCCGGCCGTTAGTCCCTTGATCTCTGGAGCCACCCCCTCATGCAGAACGAACCCACGTCGTCGCTGGTCGGGGAGGAGTACGAGGTCGAGGTCGGGCCCGTCGCACACGGCGGCCACTGCATCGCCCGCACCTCCGAGGGGCGGGTCCTCTTCGTACGGCACACGCTTCCCGGCGAGAAGATCATCGCCAAGGTCACCGAAGGTGAAAGCGACTCCCGCTTCCTGCGCGCCGACGCGGTACGGATCATCGAGGCGTCCAAGGACCGCGTCGAGGCGCCCTGCCCGTACGCGGGACCGGGCAAGTGCGGCGGCTGCGACTGGCAGCACGCCAAGCCCGGGGCCCAGCGCAGGCTCAAGGGCGAAGTGATCGCCGAACAGCTCCAGCGCCTCGCGGGTCTCACCCCGGAGGAGGCGGGCTGGGACGGCACCGTCATGCCGGCCGAGGGCGACAAGCTTCCGGCGGGCGAGGTACCGGCCTGGCGCACCCGCGTCCAGTACGCCATCGACGAGGACGGCCGTGTCGGCCTGCGCAAGCACCGCTCGCACGACGTGGAGCCCATCGAACGCTGCCTGATCGCGGCCCCCGGCGTCACCGAGCTCGGCATCGAGAAGCGGGAATGGCCCGGCATGGCCTCGGTGGAGGCCATCGCGGCCACCGGCTCCCACGACCGCCAGGTCATCCTCACCCCGAGGCCCGGTGGGCGGCTGCCCCTCGTCGAGCTCGACAAGCCCGTATCGGTGATGCGCGTCGACGAGCGCGACGGCGGCGTCCACCGGGTGCACGGCCGCGCTTTCGTCCGCGAGCGCGCCGACGACCGCACCTACCGGGTCGGCTCGGGCGGCTTCTGGCAGGTCCACCCCCAGGCCGCCAACACCCTCGTCCGCGCCGTCATGCAGGGCCTCCTGCCGCGCAAGGGCGACACCGCCCTCGACCTGTACTGCGGCGTCGGCCTGTTCGCGGGCGCACTCGGCCAGCGCATCGGCGAGAAGGGCGCGGTCCTCGGCATCGAGTCCGGCAAGCGCGCCGTCGAGGACGCCCGGCACAACCTGAAGGACCTGGAGCGGGTCCGCATCGAGCACGGCAAGGTCGACCAGGTCCTGCCGCGCACCGGCATCACCGAGACCGACCTGATCGTCCTCGACCCCCCGCGCGCAGGCGCCGGCAAGCAGACGGTCAAGCACCTGACCGGCCTCGGCGCCCGCCGCATCGCCTATGTCGCCTGCGACCCGGCGGCCCTCGCCCGCGACTTGGCGTACTTCCGCGACGGCGGCTACAGGGTGCGGACGCTGCGGGCGTTCGATCTGTTTCCGATGACGCATCACGTGGAGTGCGTCGCCATCCTGGAGCCTGCTGAGAAGAGTGCCTGAACTGCGGCTTTGTAGCCTGGGTGGGTCGCTCGACCTGTTTCCCTCCGCGCAGCGGGTCGAGCGGACAGATCGACCCCTGGAGGGACTTGACCTGTGACTTCATGGCGGAAACGACTGCATCGGCATTGATCTCAGGGCCTCGTTCGGAGATTCCTGACGCTCGGATGACGCTTGCTCTGAGATTTTGGCCGAGCCGCATCGCTCTGGTCACTGGGGCGACCACGAGGCGATTCGGGTATCTCGGACCACGGCAGGCAGCTCAGTTCCCGGAGCCCTGACGTGCGAACCGCCCCAAGCAGGTGATGCCGCAGGCGAGTTCGAGCGCGTCCGGGTGGGGGGAGGGAGAAGGGGGAGGGGGAGCGGTGGTCGGCCGGAGAGGAGGGGATGGACGCTGCCCGGACTGCCTGGTCGAGTACCCGCCCGCCAGGGTGGCAGAACAGGCGGCAGCACACTCGCGCCCTCGGGACCGGTGGACCAAGGGTGCCCCGGCACGTGTCCGCCGCGTGACATGCCCTGCCTGCCTCACCTCAGGGCAGCGTGGTGGCCAGCGCTCCGGCCGCCTGCCGCATCCGCTCCTCGTCGTCGCGCACGCTCCGGCTGAACTCCATGTGGAGGAACGGGACACCGTCCGCCGCCGCGCGTCGCCCCTGTTCGTTGCTGCGGCCCTCCAGCGCGCAGCGTCGTGCCCAGGCCCGGCAGACGGCGAAGCCCTCCCGTCGCAGGGCGGTCGCCGTGCGGCGGGCCGTCGCACGGCCCTGGTCGCCCTTGCCGGTGGACGCGATCACGTCGTAGTCCGGTTCGGTGGAGTCGGCGAAGCCGTGCACCTGCAGGCCCGGCAGCCGGCGCCGGACCAGTTCGTCGCAGACCACGTCGAACACCGAGTCGCTGCGGTGCGCGACATCGGCGCGGTCCCCCTTCCCGGCGTTCCGGTGGGCGCCCGCCAGCACCAGTACCCCACCGGTCCTGGCGCGCAGCACCCCGATGCCCAGCTGCTCGCTGCGCGTGTCGGCGACCGGATGCGGGACCTGGACCGACCAGCGGGCCGGGGTGCCGAGGTCGACGTAGACCCGGCCCCAGCCCCGCCTGACCTCCGCCGCGCGGTCGGCGATCTCGGCGAAGCGCCGGCCGGTCCCGGTGTCGGTGAAGGTACGGATGCCGAAGTCGACCTCGGCCAGGCGGCGCCCGGCTTCGGCCCGGTGGCCGTCCAGGAAGAGCCCGACGGCCTCGGCCACGGTACGGCGCTGGGCGGGCAGAGGCCGCTGATAGTCGCTGCGCGCGACCGTTCCTCTGGTGAATTCGGTGACGCGCCGGGCCAGGTCGTCGCCGTCACGGGCGTCGGGAGCGGCCGGACCGTGTCGGGCCCGGTCGCCGGAGGGGACGAGAACCGCCACCAGCGCACCGAGCGTGACCAGTATCACCACGGTACTCAGCAGTATTGCCTTGATCGTTATCTTCACGGCAGGGTCTCGTGTCCTATTCAAACGAAAATATCGGGGGTGTCATCATTCCCTCTCAACTCCTTCGCGGCCCGCGCCGCCGTGCTGGCGCTCCTCGCCGCCACCGCGACGGGCTGCTCCCTGCCGGGCAGTGACAGTGACGCCGCCGACGCGCAGTCGGGCCCGTCGTTCACCGTCGCCGCCGCGGGCGACATCCTGATCCACCCGCAGCTGACCGAGCAGGCCCGCAAGGACGCCGAGTCGGCCGACGGCAAGGGTGCCGGAAGCGGCGGCACCGCAGCCGACGGGCTCGACTTCGGTGCGATCATGGCCGGGGTCAAGCCCGTGATCAGCAAGGCAGACCTGGCGATCTGCCACTTCGAGCCGGTCATCGGCAAACCGGAGGGACCGTTCCAGAGCTACCCGGACTTCCTGGTACCGCCGCAGATCACCGCGGCGATCAAGGATGTCGGTTACGACACCTGCTCGACGGCGTCGAACCACACGCTCGACCATGGAGCCGAGGGCGTGAAGCGCACGCTCGACACCCTCGACAAGGCAGGTCTCAAGCACACCGGTTCGGCGCGCAGCGGCGCGGAGGCGGCCAAGCCGCTGATCATGGATGTGAAGGGCGTGAAGGTCGCCCAACTGTCGTACGCCTTCGGGTTCAACGGCCGTGAGATCCCGGCCGACAAGCCCTGGATCGTCAACCAGAACTCCTTCGACAGGATCGCCGCCGCCGAGAAGGCCGCCCGCAAGGCCGGTGCGGAAGTGGTGATCCTCAGCATCCACTGGGGCCGCGAACATCACCCGGATCCGAGCGCTCCGCAGCTGAAGCTGGCCCGCAGGCTGGCGCGGGAGACCGGGATCAACCTGGTGATCGGCCACCACGCGCACGTGGTGCAGCCGATGGAGAAGGTCGACGGCACATGGGTGGCGTACGGCCTCGGCAACCAGTTGGCGCGGCACGACGTGCCGTCCGGACTGACCGAGGAAGGCGTCATCGGCTGGTTCGAGTTCCACAAGCGGGGCGACACATGGGATGTGGACGCGCGCTACGTACCGACGCTCGTCACCATCCCGCCGGACGTCGACGAGAGCGACCCGGACTCCGTGGAGGCGGCCGGTGAGCGGGGTGCGGTGAAGGACCACCGGCTGCTGAATCTGGCCGAATCCCTGCGAGACGGCAAGGACCTCTCGTCCGAGGAGCGGGCGAGATACCGGCTGGCATTCGAGCGCACCCAGGGCACGATGCTCAACCGGGGTGCCGCCAAGGATGGTCTGAAGCCGTTGGAGGGCCTCCCGGACTGATCACCGTCCTCCAGGAAGACCGTACGCCGACCTTCCCGTCGATCAGCGGCCGAGCAGTAGCCGGCCGGTGGTCGACGCCTGGCTGTCCCACAGGTGTCCCACAGCTTTCCAACAGGTGACGCACAGCTGAGTGATCGCCGAGTGGGTCCGAAGTCAAGAATTGAGCTTCAAACGTCGCGTACGTCACACCGGCAACTCTCCGTACAACTTTCCGCCAAGCTTCCAGGTCGTGGAACTGATCGCTCCATCTCCATGGCATGCATCGGCGCGGGCCTTGACTCGGGCCAGAACCTGAAAGGCAACATTCATGGCCGCTTCGTCTGCGAAGCGGCGGCACAAGGTCCGACGCCGGGCCGACATGTCGCTGCTGGGTGGCATCCGTCCACCCATCGCGGTCCTCTCGGCCCTGCTGCTCTCCCTCGCGGGCATCACCGCCCTCGGTCTGGGGAGAGCCGGTCAGGACCCCGTACCCAAGGCCGTGCTGACCTCGCAGCAGCACTTCGCCGAGGACGGTGCCGTCGCCATGCGCGCCTCGATCGACGAGAGCGCCACCGACCTGACCCGTACCGCCGGTCTCTTCAGCGCCGGCGATCCGGTCTCGCCGGACGCCGTCCTCGACAAGATCGGCAGTGTCTACCAGAAATGGATGGGCACGGCCGTCGTGGAGATCAAGTCCGGGCGGATGCTTGCCGCGCGCGGTGAGAACGTGCCCGTCACCGCCGTCGACACGAGCAAGCTCGCCGAGAAGGACGGGCTCAGCCCGCGCATGGTGCGGCTGCAGAACGGCGAGACCCGGCTGCTCGCCTTCGCACTGCTCTCCTGGCCGGACCGGCCGCAGCAGTTGCTGATCGCTTCGAGCAGTCTGCGCTTCCCGGGCATCAGCCTCGGGCAGTTCCGCTCCATCGCCGTCATCGACAGCGAAGGGCGCATCCTCAGCAGCGACGGCATTCCGGAACCCGAGCAGGTCCTCACCGATCTTCAGCGCGAAGGCGTCAAGCGCTCCAACAAGCAGCTGAAAGCTTTCTCCAAGATCGCTGCCGTCAAGTCGGCGGAGCACCCGCTCAAGGCGAAGGAGCCCGGTTCCGGAGGCTTCCTCGGGGTCAGCGGCAGTCTGCTCGGCGACTCCTTCGAGGGCGACCGTTCCATCGCCGGATATGCCACGCTCACCGGACCGGAGCCCGGCGAAGGGACTGTCGCGACCGCGCTCGGCCTGACCGTCGTCTCCATGGTCGATGTCGCGGTGGACCCCACCAGGGTCGCCGGGCCGCTCTTCGGCCTGCTCGCCGCGGCCGCGCTGCTGCTGATCGGCGCCCTCGCGGTCGCCCTGCTGCTCGGTACGGTCCAGCGACCGCTGCTGAAACTCTTCCTGGAGAGCCGCCGGCTCACCCGCGGCGATCTGACCCGCCCCGTCACCGTCCCGAGGTACGGCGAGGCCGGGCGGATCGGGCAGGCCCTGGAACGGCTCCGCCGCCAGCTCCTCGGCGAACCGGCCGGCACCACCGACGCGTCCTCCGGCGCGTCGCGCCGCCGCCGTGTCGGCACCCGCGGCCTCGTCGTGGTCTGCGGTGTCCTGCTCCTCGCCTGGTCGGCGCCGATGCTGCTGCTCTTCAACCGCGCCGACTCGACCGTCGCCGTACCGGAACAGATCATCAGCGACCAGCGCGAGCGCACCGACACGCTCTCCGACCGGGTGCGCCGCGCGCTCAACGAGGGCCACGCCGACCTGGTCTCCGTCTCCGCGCTGATCGGCAACCGGACCAGCCCCGACGACATGAAGAAGGTCCTGGAGCGCACCCGCACCGAGCACGTGCGCTACCGGTCGCTGTACGTACGCTCCGCCGAGGGCACCGTCCTCGCCCGGGCCGGCGAGTCCCCGCACGGCCTGCCCGCGAGCGGGAGCGGCGACGACAAGCTGTCCGCGCAGCCGATCAGCGTCCTCAACGAGTCGGGCAAGGAGCCCGTCATCGCCGGATACGCCGAGATCCCGGGCCGCGACGGAGCCGCCGTGATCGGTGAGTTCCGGATCGACTTCATCAACTCGCTGCTCAAGCGCCCCGGCCTCGGCCAGATCCGGGTCGTCGACGACGAACGCCGGGTCATCGGCGGCAACACCGGCTACCTCGCCTTCCAGAGCCTTCCGCAACGGCTCGACGAACTGGCGAACGGCACCAACCAGAAGACCGGCCTCAGCGCCCGCGCCAGCGGTGTCATGTACCGCGACGGTGACGGAGTCCAGGTCGCCGGAGCCGCACCGTTCGTCGGCGGCGGGGCAGCGAAGAAGCTCGGCTGGACGGTGGTCAGCTGGCAGCCCGCCGCGGGTCTCGCGATCCCCGAGTACAGCCTGCAGAACCGCACCGTCCTGGCCGGACTGCTCGGCATCACCGCTGCCGCCGCTTGCCTCGGCTGGCTGCACATCGTCGTCGTACGGCCGCTGCGCGAACTGGCCGGCAAGGCCGAGGCGCTCGCCGACGGCGATCGGCGCACCGTGCTCTTCCCGCACCACCACGACGAGGTCGGCGCGGTCACGCGAAGTCTCGAACTCGTCCGGCAGCAGCTCCAGGAGCAGCGCAGACGCGACGGCGCCCCCCTCGCCGGAAGGAACTGATCGGCCTTGCTCTTCCTCTACACCGTGCTCGTGATGTGCTGCGCGATCCTGCTGATCGCGGGCATCGTCGAGCAACGTCGCCACTTCAGCAATCTGGAGCGGATCCCGACCCGCGTGCTGGTCAACGGCATCCGCGGCAAGAGCTCCATCACCCGGCTCTGCGCCGGCGCGTTGCGCGGCGGTGACCTCGTCACCGTCGCCAAGACGACCGGCACCGCGGCCCGCTTCATCCACCCGGACGCCACCGAGGAGCCGGTCTACCGCAAATTCGGCATAGCCAATGTGGTGGAGCAGATCGGCATCGTGCGACGTGCCGCCGCGTACAACCCGGACGCGCTCGTCATCGAATGCATGGCCGTCATGCCGGCGCTCCAGGAGATCAACCAGTCGAAGCTGATCCGATCGACGATCGGCGTGCTCTGCAACGTACGCGAGGACCATCTGGCCGAGATGGGCCCGACCCTGGACGACGTGGCCCGCTCGCTGTGCCGGTCGATGCCGGAGGGCGGCATCTGTGTCACCGCCGAGAAGGACCGGTTCGACATCCTCCAGGAGGAGGCCGACGCGCGGGACTGCAAGCTGATCTACGCGGACCCGGAGACCGTGAGCGACGCGGAGCTGCGCGGGTTCAGCTGGTTCACCTTCAAGGAGAACGTGGCGATCGCGCTGGCCGTCGCCGAGCTCCTCGGAGTGGACCGGGAGACCGCGCTCCAGGGCATGTACGACGCCCCGCCGGACCCGGGCGTCCTCTCGGTCGAGCGGTACCGCACCCACGACGACAAGCGACTGCGGTTCGCGAACGTCTTCGCGGCCAACGACCCCGAGTCGACGCTGATGAACATCAACCAGCTGCTCGACCTGGGGGCGATCAGCCGGCCGCTGAACGTCGTCATCAACTGCCGCCCCGACCGGGTCGAGCGCAATGGGCAGATGGGCCAGATCATCCCCGACCTCCAGCCGGAGAAGGTCTTCGTCATCGGGCACCCGGCGAAGTCCGCCATCGACGCCATCCCCGCCGAGTGGCGGCACACGGCGGTCGATCTGGGCGGTGACAAGCGCGATCCCGAGGAGTTCATGCGCCAGTTGCTCGACCGGCTCGGCCCCGAGTCCTCGCTCGTCGCGATCGGCAACATCCACGGGCAGGGCGAAGTCCTGCTGGAGCATCTGGCCGAACTCCCCGCGGACGAGACGGCGGACGAGACGGCGGACGCGCCGGGTGTGAGGGACGCGCGGGACATGAAGGACGCGCGGGACGGCCTGCCCGACGAGGCCCATGCCGCATCACACGACGACGGCCCGCCCACCGCGGCCGTTCCCGTGATCCCGGCCCAGCCCCGGCGCGAGGCGCCCGCCCTCGAACCGGGCCATGTGCGGCACGACCAGACGCTCGCGCTTCCGCGGTACACACCGCGCCTCGACCCGTTCGCGCCGTACCCCGAGGCCTACGAGGCCCGGTACCAGCAGCGTCAGCCGGCTGTGCTGCCCCTCGCCGTACGCCCCCGGCAACCCGGACCGGAGCAGTCGGGAGAGCAGCCGCGGCAGTACCCGCAGGAGCAGTCGGGACTGCCGATGCGGCAGCCCGGACCGGAGCAGCCCGGACAGCAGCCGCAACAGTCCGGACCGGAGCAGTCAGGACTGCCGACCCGGCAGACACGACCGGAGACGCCGGAGCAGCAGCCGCAACAGCCCCCGCAGGAGCAGCCGGAACAGCAGCCGCAACAGCCCCGGCAGGAGCAGCCGGAACAGCAGCCGCAACAGCCCCGGCCCACATCCGGGATTCCGGCACAGAGTCCGGCGCAACCGCCCGCAAAGCCTCATGTACGCGGTCCGTTCGAGCCGGTTCGGCCGCCCGCCCCGGCCCAGCAGCAGAACCCAGGAGAACCCCGTTGATCCCCTCCGTCCTCACCCCCGAGATCGCCGCGATCGGTATCGCCCTGGGGCTGTTGTTCTCCCTGGTCTGCTACCTCACGACCAACCTCTCGCCCGGCGGCATGATCACCCCGGGCTGGCTGGCCCTCACCCTCGTCGAGGACCTCCAGCGCGCCGCCATGGTGGTCGGCGTCACCGTGCTGACGTACGTCGCCGTCCTCGGCCTGCAGCGCGTCGTGATCCTCTACGGCAAGCGGCTGTTCTCCACCGTCGTGCTCACCGGCGTCATCTTCCAGGCGACGCTGATGATCGTGCTGTCGCTCGAATTCCCGCTGATGTACACCAACCAGACGCTCGGCTTCATCGTCCCGGGCCTCATCGCCTACCAGCTCGTCCGCCAGCCCAAGGGCGCGACGCTGCTCGCGACCGGCACGGTGACGCTGATGGCGTACGTCGTACTCACCGCCGGAATCCTGCTCGGCGCCCTGCCCACCGTCTGACCGACCGACACCGCTCGACCCACCACCCGGAGCTGACCGACCCATGAGTGCCAAGACCAAGCGTGGCCCCCGCCCGGTGCTGCATGCCGTCACGGTGATCAGCCTGCTTGCGGGCAGCGCCTACCTCACCGTCGAACTGCGCAAGGACGAGCAGGCCAAGGCCCCCGCCGTGCAGGCCGTCACCGACAACCCCGCCCTGCGTTCCTCCGGCGCCGGTCTCAACGGCGAAAAGAGCTGGGAACGACTGCAGAACCCCGCCCGCACCCTGCTGCGCGGTGCGGATGGCGAGGTCCTCGCCAGCTTCACCGACGGCGCCCGCACCGCCACGCTCACCGGTCCCAGCCGAACGTTCACCGAACCCGCCTACACCAAGTCCCGGGTCGTCACCGAGGACTGGGTCCGGCTGATGCCGTACCAGTGGAAGAAGGGCTCCGAGAAGGAGAAGTGGTTCAAGGACTGGTTCAAGGAGTTCTTCGGCAGCGAGGAGGACGACCTCTTCGCGATGGCCTTCCAGTACGTCGACCAGGCGCCGATCAAGAAGGACGACGAGGGCGTCCCGTACGCGGGGGACGCCAACTTCGGTCCGATCAACCCGAACGGCAGTCCGGGCAACGACTACCGGCTGGAGGAGTCCGACTTCTTCGACTACCTCGGCATCCCGTACACCTTCCGCAACGGCACCACGATGCAGCCTCGCGCCGAGCGCGCCCGCTCGATGGACTGCTCGGGCTTCATCCGTACGGTCTTCGGCTACCGTGCCCGCTATCCGCTGATGGCCACCGACGTCCTCGGCGACGGACTGCCGCGCACCGCGAACGGCATGGCCCGCTCCGGGCGCGGCGCGGACGTCATCGAACTCAAGGGCATCACCCCCGCGGACCGGCCGAAGAACATCGACGTGCTGCAGCCGGGAGACCTGGTCTTCTTCAAGCTCGACCGGCGGACCAAGCAGCGACTGGACCACGTCGGCATGTACATGGGGCACGACACCGACGGGCACAAGATCTTCGTGTCCAGCCGGGAAGAGGTCAACGGCCCGACCATCGGCGACAAGGGTGGCACCTCCAGGCTGGACGGGAACGGCTACTACGCCTCTACGCTGCGCAGCGCCAAGCGCCTGTGAAGCAGCCCCCGGCCATGCCCCGCCGCACCGGAGTCCCGCCGCTCGGCGTGGTTCCGGTGCGGCGGGGCACGGGGCCGGAGGCCGTCCAGGCCGTCCGCGCCTTCGTCATTGGCCGCGCCAGATGTTGTCGAAGGCCGCTTGGTCGAGTGCTCGCCGTTGTCGCTGGAACTCAAGGTCGCGCAGGGCGTCGTCCACGGCGGCGAGCACCGTCGAGATCGACTCGTCCGGCACGCCCGGGGAGGCACCGGTCGGCTTGTCGCGGATTCCGGCCGCCGCCGCGAGCGCGGCGAGGACGGGCTCATCGCAATTCCAGCGGTCCGCCGCCCGGCGACGGGCGGGCGAATCGGCAAGGACCATCCGACTGGTCGCGGAGGGCACCCAGCGGGATCGGCTCTGCGGAGTGAGCTCTCCCTCCGCCTCGAGGGCGGCCAGATAGGCCGTGGACAGACCGCGGCCCCGGCGCCACAGCCAGGCGTCGAGCGATTCGTAGGGCGGTTGCCGGACGAGCGACGACACGGCCTCGTCCAACAGGGGATCCTCCATCGTCGGCGCGTGGCCCGGCACGATCCGATCGCCGTCCAGTCCGACGGCCTCGGCACCCAGGAGATCGATCACCTCCGCTCCCGCGAGCACCAGCGAAAGATCCCCCCGCTCCAGGGGGCGGCTTGCCGCCCTGTCGATGGCGGCGATCAACAGGTCCCGCGGTGTGCTCATGAATGGCTCCACTCAGGGGCGTCCGGGTGTCGGGCCGGCGTATGAGCGCCTGGGCGTCCACGCCATCGACGCCGTCACGCGGCGAAGAGCTGCGGTTGCCGGTGTCGCCGACGGTGATGCTGCGGGCGCTGCGGTGCCCGGCAAAGCGGCACCCGATCTCTTGATGCGACGGACGAGGCGGTGGACCCCGACGGTCCGACCCGTTGCCGACGGCGATCCCGCCCGCATTCGAGTCCGATCGCGCCCGCATTCGAGTCTACGAAGCGAGGCCGTCGGCCGCATCCCGCGCTGCCCCCCCCGTCCAGCCGGGGACGCGCACCCCGGCGGGAGGACCGACCATCAAGGGGTCGGGCGGCGCAGTGCCCTCGGGAGGACGAACCACAGGCCGGTGAACATGACGAGTGTGGCGGCCGTGACCGTGACAGCGGCGATCCGGCCGAGGACGACGTCCATGAGCAGGAGAACAGCGCCGTTGAGCGCAAGGGCGAGGAAGACCAGGCCGATTTCGGCGAGCTGCGCGGACAGAGCGACAATCCGGACCTTGGCGCCCCTGTGGAACAGGCCGCGGTGCAGTGCGACCGGAGTCGCGAGCACTGCCGAGGAGACCACTGTGAGCAGCAATGTCACCACGTACGTGGTGCGTTCGAAGGCATCGAGGTGCGGAAATTGGCTGGTGAAGGCCACACCGAGGAGAAAGGCGAAGACGATCTGTACACCGGTCTGCACGACCCTGAGTTCCTGGAGCAGCTCGACCAGGTTGCGGTCGGCCCGCTCCGCAGGCGTCTCCCGGCCGAGCGGAGACGGACCACCACCATCCGTCGGGATATGAGACATGGGACTCATTGTTCTCGGGCTGCCCGGTCACCTCACGCGGCGCACCGCGTCACGTCTGAACGGGCCGAACGCTTTCGTACGGCGATCCACGGCCCTCGCCCTCGTCTCAGGGGAGTCCACGGGATCTCAGGATCGAGGAGCTCAGTGAGGAGAACGGGGGCCGACGGGGGAGTGGTGGACACCCCCGGACCGTGACCGACCGTCGGCCGTGGTGGCGGTCGAGGCCGCTCGACGCGGCGAGCCGCGCTATCCGTACGAGAGGTTGGAGCAGGGGTTGTCGTCGGCGGAGCGTGCGTCCTCGGCGACCTGGGAGGGCAGGGCGGACGGCGGGGCCGACGCGGTGGCTTCCGGCTCGGTCGCGTACGTCGTGCCGAGGACGACCGCGATGCCGGTCGTGGCGACCGGGGTGAGCTCCGCGCCGGGGAGGGCCCGCGCGACCTTCCCGGCCTGGTCCTTCTGGCCGGGGCCGTACTCGATCACGGTCTTGACCTGGGTGCGGACCGAGGCCGTCGTGGTGTCCGTGACGGTGAAGCCGTGCTCTTCGAGCATGTGGGCGGCACGGGCCGCGAGGCCGGTGACGGTGGTGCCGTTGTAGACGGCCACGGAGACACCGGTGCCGTAGTCCGGTTCGTCGGCGCCAGGTGACGGCGCGGTCGTCTCCGCGTCCCCCTTACCGCCGGCGTCCTGGCCGTCGAGGGTGCGGTCGGCCCTGAGCGATGCCCACAGCGCGTCGGCGTCGGGGTGGACGATCGCCACGCGCGCACCCTGGTACTTCCACGGCACGGTCACGAACTTGGTGTTGTGCAGGTCGATGTCCTTCATCGACATCGCGAAGGAGACCAGTTTGTCCGCGGAGCCGAGGCCCGGGTCGACGGTCATCGACCTGGTGGCCGCGTCCGCGAGCGGCAGCAGTTTGGTGGGCGTGAGTCCGTCGCTCTTTATCTGCTTCAACAGGCTGGCGACAAAGGCCTGTTGGCGTTTTATGCGGCCTATGTCGGAGCCGTCGCCGATGCCGTGCCGGATGCGCACGTAGTCGAGCGCCCGCTGGCCGGAGACGGTCTGCGGGCCCTTGGTGAAGATGCGCTTGCCGCGGGTGGGGCGATTGGGGTTGAGGTCTCGCTGATAGACGTCCTGGGGCAGGCAGACCTCGACGCCCCCGACGGCCTCGGTCATCGTCGCGAAGCCCTTGAAGTCGACGACGACGGTGTGGTCGACGCGCAACCCGGTCAGCTTTTCGACCGTGTTCTGGGTGCAGGCGGGGTTGCCCTTGGCCGTCCCGCCCACCGAGTACGCCGCGTTGAACATGACGTCGGTCTGCGGCCGGGACCAGGTGCCGTCGGGCAGTTTGCAGGGCGGGATGTCGACGAGGGTGTCACGCGGGATGGAGACGGCTATGGCGTGCTTCTGATCCGCGTACGTGTGCAGCAGGAACGCGGTGTCGGAGCGGCCGACGTCGTCCTTGTCCCCACCGCCCAGATCGCTGTTGCCGCCGGTCCGCCCGTCCGAGCCGATCACCAGTACGTTCGACCCCTCGGTGGAGGCGGGCGGCCGGTCGCCGGACACGCCGTCCGCGCTGAACGTGCTGATGTTCCCGTTGAGTCGCATGTAGACCCAGCCCGCGCCGGCCGTCACCAGGACGAGCAGTGAGACCGTGACGGTGAGGACGGTCCGGGTGCGGCTTCGCTTGCGCCGTCGACTGCGCTCGGCCGCTGCGCGCGCACGGTGCCGGGATGCCTGGCGGCTGCCTGTCATTCGTCCACACCCCATCAGTTCCGGTCAGGGGAAGGGGTGACCGTTCCCGGCTCGACGGTTGTACAGTTGCGCAATGTAGCAAGCATTTCCGAGAGATGGCGCCCCGCGTGGTCCATCGAGGAGAGAGAAGGGTTGGGTGGAGTGTTCCGTAACGCGCTGGAGCCCTGGCATCTGCTGATCCTGGGGCTCGTGATCGTCCTGCTGTTCGGTTCGAAGAAACTGCCCGACACCGCACGGGCGCTGGGGAAGTCGCTCCGCATCCTGAAGAGCGAGACCAAGGCCATGAAGGAGGAGGGAGCGTCCCCGTCGGCCGCTTCCGAGGCCGACGCCCCCGAATCGCCTGCGCCGAGGATCATCCGGTCGGCCCCGGGTGACGCCGCCTCGGCCCGCCCGGTGGCGGAGAGTGGCGCCGAGCGCCACTGAGCGACGCGCGTCCGCGGCGAGGTGGCTCGGTTTGTACGGTGAGGTCGCGGCGGTGCGTGCGCGGCGCTTCCGTATGCGTATGCGTGTACGGGTCCGGTGCGGGTGGGTCCCGGTTGCGGGCGCATGCCGCCTGCGCCGCCGGGAGCCGGTCCGTGCCCCCGTACGCACGGTCCGCCCCCGGGGCCTCGTCGAGAACGGCGGCCCCGGGGGGCGGTCGCCGCAGCCGCGTCCGGGGCGGTCACCCCGCGGTGACTTTAAAGGTTGCGCAATATTTGAATATGGTGGGTCCACTACGCGTCCGGCGGAGCCCTGTTGTCCGGCGGGCGCATCACCGGCACGCGTCGAAGGAGAGCAGTGGTGTTGGGCGTCAGTCTCGCCAAGGGTCAGAACGTCGTCCTCAATCAGGACGGCACCCCGCTCGCGGACGTCACGGTCGGCCTGGGCTGGGACGCCCGTCCGGTCGGCGGCACGGACTTCGATCTCGACGCGTCCGCGATCATCTGCGGACCGGACCAGAAGGTCGTCTCCGACCGGCACTTCGTCTTCTACAACAACCTCACCAGCCCGGACGGGGCGGTGCGGCACACCGGCGACAACACCACCGGGGAGGGCGACGGCGACGACGAGCAGCTCCTCGTCGACCTCGACCGGCTCGACGAGAAGACCGGGCAGATCGTCTTCACCGTCTCCATCCACGACGCCCAGAACCGTGGCCAGAACTTCGGACAGGTCGAGGACGCCTACATCCGCGTGCTCGACAATCTCACCGGCCGGGAGATGTGCCGCTACGAACTCTCCTACGACGCCGCGGGCGAGACGGCGATGGTCTTCGGTGCCCTGTACCGCAGGGGCGGCGAATGGAAGTTCCGCGCGATCGGCCAGGGTTACGCATCCGGTCTGGCCGGTATCGCCGTCGACTACGGCGTCGACGTCGCCTGAGAGCCTGTCGGGTGACCTCCGACCGGGCGGTCACGCCCTGGCACGCACGCTTCCCGCGTTGTCGTCGGTCGCCGACGCTCCGCGTCGACTCCCTCCTCCGCCTCGGAATCGCACGCACCAGACCGAGCCCGCCATCCGGTCTGAGGTCACCCGACAGGCTCCGGGCCGGCGGGAGGGGTGGCCCCGTGCCAGGGGCGCGGGGCCACCCGGAGGCATTACGGGAGCCGTGTGCCGGGGAGGTTCGGTCCGCTGAAGTCCGGGCCCACGAAGTCCGGGCTGCCGAAATCCGGACTGCTGAAGTCCGGACTGCTGAAGTCCGGGCTGCTGAAACGGGGCCGGTGGCCCGCGCCCGCACTCCGGCCGGGCTCCGGCGCCACGGGCTCCTGCGCGAGCTGCTCGGCGAGGAACGGCCGGATGCCGTTGTGGCGCAGGGCCCGGAGCCACGCCTCCCTGGCCCGATCGAGGTCGGCGTCGAGGCCGGGGGACCGCGACGTACTGCTGCTCGTACGGGGTTCCCGGTGCGCGGCGGCGGTCCGGTAGAGCGCGAGGATGCCGAAGGCGGCGGTGGGCGCGGCGATGCCGAGGCTGATCCAACCCGCCCCGATCAGCGTGCCGGCCATGGCGGGCACGCTGTCGGCGAGCCGGAGCACGTACCCGAGGAGAAGGAACGTGGCCGCGGCAACGGCGGCGAGGACCGGGGTGAGTACCGCCAGAACGGGCACCAGGCCCGCGCCCGTGTCCTCCTGGTGCCCCGGCCCGGACAGGGGCGTCGCCCGATCGACGGGCCCACCGCCCTGGATCCGTCGCCGCAGGTCCGTGTACGACCGGTACTCGGACTCGGCGGCCGCCGCCACATGAGGACCGGCCGCCAGGCCTCTGACGCGCAACTGGTCCGCGCCGATGCCGGACTCGGCCAGCAGGCGCCGAATCTCCGCGGACCCGATGACGTCGTCGAGAGCTGACGCGTAGTCGGCTCCGTCCTCGTCCCGCAGTGGAAACGACCGATCCATTCCATCCCCCCGATTTGTGTGATCCGTTGTTCTGGGCCTTCGCGGCGGCGACGGCGTGCGAGCCGCCGCGGGCGGGCGGCGAATGAGGGCATCCGGCCCTGAGGACGCGCCCGCCGTCGCCGCCGCCGATGGCGGCCGACCGTCAACCGGGCCCGCAGCGCCGCGGGTCGACGGTCGCGGAGCCGCTGTCCTCAGGGGCGGGCGCGTCGCACGACGCGCCGTGTTCAGAGGCTGACGCCGAAGTCCGCGACGATGCCGCTCAGGCCGGAGGCGTACCCCTGGCCGACTGCGCGGAACTTCCAGTCGGTGCCGTTGCGGTACAGCTCGCCGAAGACCATCGCGGTCTCTGTCGAGGCGTCCTCGCTGAGGTCGTAGCGGGCGATCTCGGCCCCGCCGGCCTGGTTGACCACCCGGATGTAGGCATTGCGGACCTGTCCGAAACTCTGGCCCCGCCCCTCCGCCTCGTGGATGGATACGGGGAACACGATCTTGGCGACCTCGGCGGGCACGGCGGAGAGATCGACCTTCACGATCTCGTCGTCGCCCTCGCCCTCGCCGGTGAGGTTGTCGCCGGTGTGCTCGACCGAACCGTCGGGGCTCTTGAGGTTGTTGTAGAAGACGAAGTGCGCGTTGGAGAGCACCTTGCCGGACGCGTCGCACAGCAGGGCGCTGGCGTCCAGGTCGTAGTCCGTTCCGGTGGTCGTACGGACGTCCCAGCCCAGACCGACCAGCACCGCGGTCAGTCCGGGCACCTCCTTGGTCAGCGAGACATTTCCGCCCTTGGCGAGGCTCACACCCACAGCGTTTCTCCCTCTTCACGGCATCGGCCCCGGACGGTCACCGTCCGGGCGCTCTGTGACAGCAGACTGAAATCTACAACACTGTAGAGTTGATGAGTGGCAGTTGTCCGGACGGCATGGACGGACCGCCTGCGACGGTCGGTACGATGCCCCGTCGCCCGGCACAGCGGGCGACCGTACGGGAAGGGGACAGCGTCGTGACCGCAGAGGAGGACGGGCGGCAGGGGCGCGCCCGCAGGCGGGGCCAGGGAGAGCTCGAAGCCCTGGTGCTGTCCGTGCTGGGCGACGCCCTTACGCCGGTCACCGCGAGCTGGGTGCAGGAGCGGCTCGACGGCGACCTCTCGTACAGCACCGTCATCACCATCCTGACCCGGCTGCACGAGAAGAAGGCCGTGTCACGCACCGGCTCCGGGCGTCCGGTCCTGTGGCGGCCGGTCGCGACGGACGAGGCCGGACTCACGGCCCTGCGGATGCGCCGGCTCCTCGACAAACAGGACGACCGCGACGCGGTGCTGTCCAGCTTCGTCTCGGCACTCTCCTCGCACGACGAGGAGTTGCTGCGGTCGCTGCTCAACGAGAGCGCGCCACCGGCGCCCGGAACACCGCCGGCCGAACCGGAGAGCTGAGCGATGGGCGTCTTCGTCTTCCTGCCCCTGGTACTGCCGTTGACCGCGCTGCCGATCGCGCGTCTGGCCGAGCAGCATCTGCACCCACGGCGTGCCGCCCGTCTGCTGACCACCGTGGCGGTGATCCTCGCGTCGTGCAGCACGGTCTGTCTGGGGCTGCTGATGGTCGTCGGCACGGCCCAGCTCCCCGGAAACCCGCTGCCCGACGGCTGGTCCGACGACGAGGTGCGCGAGGCCGTCCCGCACGACAGGTTCGTCGGCAAGGCGGCCATCGTTGCGCTGGCGGCCGTGGCCACGGCCTGGGTGCTCACCGTGCACCGTCACTACCGCTTCCGGTCCCGCGCCCACCGGGTCCTCGCCGCGCTGCCGTCGCGGGCCGAGGTCGCGGTCCTGTCCGACGCCGTGCCGTACGCCTACGCGCTGCCCGGCGCACCCGGCCGGATCATGGTGTCCACCAGCATGCTGGCGTGCCTCGACGAGGCCGAGCAGCGGGCGCTGCTCGCACACGAACGCGCGCACCTCTCGGGGCGCCACCATCGACTGCTGCTCGCCGCCCAGCTCGCGAGCGGGGCGAACCCGCTGCTGCGCCCGCTGCGGGCCGCCGTCGCCTACAGCACCGAACGCTGGGCGGACGAGGAGGCCGCGCGGGTCACCGGCGACCGGCGGACCACGGCTCGCGCCGTCGGCAAGGCGGCTCTGATCTCCCACCGGGCCGTCTCGCCGACCGTCGCGGCCTTTGCCGTCTCCGGACCCGTCCCGCGCCGGGTCGCCGCGCTGCTGGGGCCCGTTCCGCCCGACCGCGGCTGGCCTCCGGCGCTCACCGCGACCGGCATCGCGGCCCTGTTCGCGGCGGCGGGCACCGCCGTGTCCACGCTGTCCTCGCTCAACGCCGCCTTCGCCCTCTTCCTCGTACTCGAAGCGGCGACCCCGTTGTCATGACACATTCGTGCCGCTTCGTGCGGACGGCCGGCCGGGCACTGGCGACTGCGTCGGGAGGAGGCCGGGAGCAGCCGTTCTCTACAGGTATGTAGGGTTCGTCCACCGCAACTTGCGGTGGACGAGGGAGTGGTCAGCGAGCGGCCGACGGGCCGGGCGCGGAGGGACAGCGTGAGCAAAGAACGCAGGAAGCCGCGCGGCAGGGCGGGGCGCAGGGCCGACGAGAATCCACGGGGGCGGCTCACCAGGCGGGGCAGGATCGTCGTCCGCGGCGGCGTCGCCCTGGCGGTGCTGCTCGTGGCCGCCGGTGGCGCCGGCGCCTGGATCTATCAGAACCTCAACGGGAACATCCATTCCGCCGACATCGACGACAAGCTCGGCGCCGACCGGCCGGCCAACATGAGTCCAGGATCCAAGAACATCCTGGTGGTGGGCTCCGACTCCCGTGCAGGCGACAACGGGAAATACGGCAAGGGCCTGACCACCATGCAGTCGGACACCCTGATGGTCATGCATGTGGCGGCCAACCGGGAATGGGCCACCGTCGTCTCCCTCCCACGGGATTCATGGGTCGGCATACCGGAGTGCGACCGGGGAAACGGCACCCGGTCCACACCGCACCACTTCAAGATCAATGAGGCCTTCGCCGTCGGCGGAACCAGCGGCGATGTCGCCGGCGCGGCTGCCTGCACCATCAAAACCGTCGAGCAGAACACCGGCCTGCGTATCGATCACTTCATGTCGATCGACTTCCAGGGCTTCAAAGGCATGGTGAACGCCCTGGACGGCATAGAAGTCTGTCCCGAGACGGCGATCCACGACAAGAAGGCGCATCTCGATCTCGAAGCGGGATGCCAGACGGTCAGGGACGAGAAGGCCCTCGGCTATGTCAGGACCCGCTACAGCGTGGGGGACGGCTCCGACCTCGGCAGAATAGGCCGTCAGCAGGAATTCATGGAGGCGCTGGTGGCCAAGGCGCAGAAGAAGCTGACCAGCCCGACCGCTCTGTACGGCTTCCTCAACTCGGCGACCAAGTCACTGACCACGGACAAGGAACTTGCGGGGGTCACGCCGATCGCCGCGCTCGCCTCCGAACTCAAGGGCATCCCCGGCGACCGGCTGACTTTTTTGACCGTGCCGAACTACGCCCGTGAGGCGGATGTGCCCACTGACAAGGCGAATGTCGTCTGGCAGTACCCCCAGGCAGCGGATCTCTTCGCCTCCTTGGCCAAGGACAAGGAAGTCGACAAGAAGTCGCTGGAGGCCGCCGGCAAGAATCCCGTGTACGCCGCCACGATCCAGGTAAGCGTACTCAACGGGACGGGAAAGCCGGGACAGGCCGCGACGGTCGCGGAAGCCCTGCGTACGGCGGGATACACGGTCATCGGCACGGGCAACGCCCCTCAGAGCACGCCCAGGACGGCGGTGACGTTCCCACAGGGACTCGACCGGCAGGCGAAGGCGTTGGCCTCCCGGCTGCCGGGAACGCGCGCGACCCAGGACGCCGCTGCCGCCCCGGGCGCGGTGACCCTGACGGTCGGCGAGGACTTCGACGGCCTTCGCTGAATCCTCGGCCGGCAGGCGCCACCGCCGGTGGGCGCCACCGCCGGTGGGCGGCATCCTCGGTCGGCAGGCGCCACGCCGGTGGGCGGCATCCGTCGAACCGGCGGACGGCTCTCGTCGTGTCGACGCAGGGCATCCGTCGAACCGGCGGTCGGCTCACCGCCGCGGCGACGGGCGGTTTCCGCCGAACCTGTGGAGGGTGGACGGCGGGCGCACCGGCACGGCGATGCCTCCGGGCAACGCGCAGTCCAGTGACGGGCATCGGACCCTCCCGGGCCGGCAGCAGGTACCGCCCGCCCGGGAGGAGGGCCGCCCCCGGAGGGCGAACTCATGCGGCGTCGGAGATCAGATGCGTGTGCCGGGCTTCCCGTGCCAGGCCTGCCCCGGGCCGGTGAAGCCGCCGTCGCCACTGACGACGACGATGCCGATCCGCATCACGGCACGCGCCTCTGCGACTGTTCCTGGGCCGACCGTGCTCCGCGGCGGAGCAGCCGACGGAACGTCACCGACGGGACTGCCGCAAGCCGATGAACGGTGGGCTCACCCTTCGTCGTCGCTCTCGCTCTCCTCGTCCTCGAAGGCGTCACCGATTTCGTCGACGACTTCGGCGGCGACCATGCCGCCGACGACTCCGACCGCGACGCCCGCGGCGACGCCCGCGACCACCGCACCGGTGCTGGGGCCGGAGCGCCGGTGCTCATCGCCATGCTGTGCGCCGTGGTGGAACTCGGAGTGGTGCGCGTCGTGGTGCCCGGTGTGTCCGTACGAGGAGGAGTACGGGTCGCCGGGAAAGCCGCCGTGCGAGCGGTGACCAGCCACGATCTGCTTGATCCACGAGTCGACCTCGGCGATCCAGTCCGTGTGGCCCACGGCCTGGTGGGAGACGGCGAAACGGTGGACGGCATCGTGGCCTTCGGAGAACGGGCCGCCGCGCTTGTCGGCCTCGATGACGATCTCGACACCGCCGGACGACGCGAGGAAGGTCACCTCGATCTCATCGACGGCATGCGCGTGGTGCGCGGGCGGGGAGAGTTCGATCTCCTGGTAGAACGGCAGCCGCTGGCCGGTTCCATGGATGTGGCCCAGTTCCAGATCGGCGGACTTGAACCCGAAGCCCAACTGGCCCAATGCTTCGAGGACTGCTTCCTGCACGGGAAGCGGCCCCACGTCGAGAGCGTCGAGGTCGCCCTTGTCCTTGGCTCCGGCCACCTCCACCTCGGTCCGCACTCCGAGGATCACCCCGAGAGGCTGCCCGTGGAGACGGGTGACGGGTGTCTCCCACGGCAGCGTGAGAGAGAACGGGACCGTCTGCTCGGTCCCCTCCGAGAGCCGGAACCCACCGCCGACCGTGACGCGGTCGAAGACGACCGTGCCGTGTTCCTCCCCGTCGTGGCTCTCCGCCTCCACGTGGGCGACCAGGTCGAGGGTGATCTGCTCGATGGTCACGTCGGCCTGGCCGCCGCGCAGATGAACGCGTCCGGTCAGCGGGCCGCCGGGCAGGACGGGGCCGGGGTCCAGGACCGTGTCGACCGATGGACCACCGACTCCGATGGCTCCCAGCAGCTTCTTGAACACCATGGTGGCGTCCGCTCCTTCATTTGGGTCTGGACTCAGGTGTGCCGATACGCCGGGCCGCCTCATTCCTGGTCGGCGGGCCCGGCGACGGCGGGGCGGAGCGTTACTTGGCGGCAGCGTCGAGTGCGGCGAGGGTCTGGGCCCAGCGGGCGTACTTCAGGTTGGCCAGATCTGCCACCGTCTTGATCCCGAATGCCTCATGGAGGAGCTCTCCCTGGCGGTCCGACACGCCCTTCAGGGCGGAGACCGGGGCCGAGAGAATCGTGGACAGGTCCTTGTCCGCGTATGCCTTGTCGAGCACCTTGTCCAGGTCGATCGGGACCACTGCTGCCTCCTGTGAGCGCACTGCCCCGCCGGTTCGGCGGAGTGCCGCGGGCGCGGCTGTCAGCAGAACTACCCCGGAAGGTAAAGCAGTTCCCAAGAAGATCGACGGGAGGTGCATTTTCGGCCATGGTGCCAAGTCGTGCTGACGGGCAAAGCGCGAGGTCAGCCCGATGGGTCGCCCAGGGGTGGTCGGGGGTGGCGCTGCTTTGCCTTCGCTTTACGTGCTCGGTCGAACCGGCTTCCTGGTGCAACGGTGAGAGGGGTGCGCTGCCATGTTCCGGAGAGATGTGCTGCCGCGTTCGCGAGGACCGCTTCCGGTCGTGCGTCGTGCTCCCCTTCCCGGCCTGCGGGGGTGCGTCGGCCGGGGCGACAGGTTTGTGGCCCACGGCGGTCGGGGTGGGAGGCACGCCCTTCGGGACCTTCTCCCGGGTGCCTGTGGCATCGTCATCGAGCGGCATGTCGAAGGGCGCAGGTCCGGTTCGTCATGAACTGGGCCGGTACAGGCGGATTACCCGCCAGGAGAAGATCGGCCGAAGTGCCAACGACGTGTCAAGAACCCCGAATTCCCTGGGCAGGCTTGAGGGGCGACGTGGAGGATGGATCGACCGGCGGTGCGAGGGAGAACATGATCGAGAAGATTCTGCCGTCCCAGGTGACCGTGGCCGAGGCGCTCTCCGATCCGCCCGACGCCTCGCTCTTCCCCGGTGAGGAAGAACTGATCCGCAATGCGGTGGAGTCCCGGCGCAAGGAGTTCATCACCGCACGGTGGTGCGCCCGGCGCGCGCTCGGTGAGCTCGGGCTCGCACCCGTCCCCATCCTGAAGGGCGAACGCGGGGCGCCGATATGGCCGCGGGGCGTGGTCGGAAGCATGACCCACTGCGTCGGCTACCGGGCCGCCGTGGTCGCCCGCCGGGCGGACGTTCTCACCGTCGGTATAGACGCCGAACCGCATGACCCCTTGCCCGACAGGGTGCTCGAGACCATCGCCCTCGCGACGGAGCTGCAGCGGGAACGCGAGCTGCGCGAGACCTCCCCCGAGATCCGCTGGGACCGGCTGTTGTTCAGCGCGAAGGAGAGCGTCTACAAGGCGTGGTTCCCGCTCACCCACCGCTGGCTCGGCTTCGAGCAGGCCGAGATAGTGCTCCGCAGGGACGGCACCTTCACCGCCGAACTGCTGATCTCCGCCACGGTGCCGGACCCGGCCGGCGGGTCAACTGCTGCCCCCTCGGCCTTCTGTGGCCGCTGGCTGGTCGCGGACGGTCTCGTGGCGACCGCGATCGCCGTGGTGAACGAGGCGGACGCACATACCGGGTAGCCGAGCGGCCGGCGCCCTCACCACCGCGGTACGGGACGCGGCGGGCACACCCCGGGGTCACACGTGAGGACACCGCGAGAACGGTTACCGGTCACCCGACGCGTCGTCCGGGGTGCGGTCGGCGGGAGGCGCCGGCGTGCCTCGTCGGACGCGTGGGTGTGCCCGTAATCTCTGACCGCATGAGCCAAGACCGCATGAGCCGACAAGGCATGAGCCAAGACCGCAAGCGCGCACGTGAGTTGGGTATACCGCTGACGGGGGAGCCGGGACCGTGGAACGCGATCACGGACGTGCCCGGTGTCGAGGTCGGGTACGTCACCCTCGTCGAGGGCGAGGATGTGCGCACCGGGGTGACGGCGCTCCTGCCGCGCGGTCGCGACGGCGTGGGCACGCCCTGCGCGGCCGGCTGGCATTCCTTCAACGGCAACGGCGAGATGACCGGGACCACCTGGATCGAGGAGAGCGGCTCGCTCGCCGTTCCGGTGGTCATCACCAACACGTACGCGGTCGGACCGGTGCACCGGGGCGTGGTCGACTGGGTGCGCGCCAACTGCGGCGGCATGGCGCCGGAGTGGCTGCTGCCGGTGGTCACGGAGACCTGGGACGGCCACCTCAACGACATCCACGGCTCGGCCGTGGAGCCCCGCCACGCGGAGGCCGCGATCGAGGCCGCGGCCTCCGGTCCGGTCGAGGAGGGGTGCGTCGGCGGCGGAACGGGCATGCGCTGCTACGGCTTCAAGGGCGGCTCGGGGACCGCTTCGCGGATGGTGGAGTACGGCGAGGACCGGTACACCGTCGGCGCCTTCGTGCAGGCCAACTTCGGCGCGCGGAGCGAGCTGGTCGTGGCAGGCGTCCCGGTCGGGCGCGCGCTGTCCGATCCGGTCGAGGCACCCGCGGCCGAACCGGCGCCCGGTGGGGAGCGCCCGGTGCCGCCCGGCGCGGGCTCGGTGATCGTGGTGGTGGCGACCGACGCGCCGTTGCTGCCGGGGCAGTGCAAGGCACTGGCCCGTCGGGTGACGCTGGGCCTCGCCCGCACCGGCACCACCGGCAGCCACTTCTCCGGTGACCTCTTCCTGGCCTTCTCCACGGCCAACCCGTCGGCGCTGACCAGTACGTTTCCCGAGAACGACGGCAGCGCACCGTACGAGTCGATGCGCTTCGTCCCCTGGGGCCGGATGGATCCCTTCTACGGTGCGGTGGTCGAGTCGGTCGAGGAGGCGGTGCTCAACGTGCTCACCGGCGCTCGATCGATGACCGGCCGGGACGGTCATCACGTCCCCGCGCTTCCGCTGGACCAGGTGACGGAGCTTCTGGCCGCGCGGGGACGATGACGCGGTTTTGAAGCCGTGGTCGAAGACGCGTTCCGAGAGGCGTGCCGAGACACTTCCGGGCGCGTGATCGGGTGCGTTCAAGGGTGCGTTAGGAGGTTCCCGCGAGGGGAGACGGGCGCACGGCGCGGTGGTCACTGGTCTCGTACAGGTTCGTCGGCCATACTGCCCGCCGTGGAGCAGCGCATAGAGCCCAACACTCAGCCCGGGTACGCCGCAGGGACAGACCCGGCGTACATCCCTGGTCTCACGGCCCCCGTCACTGCCGGAAAGCCCGGCACGAGCGAACCGGAGACGAGCCAGGAGCACACGGACGAGGAGCACACGGACGAGGAGCAGACAGAACGGACGGGGGAGCGGACCCCCGGTGCCGTCGCCCCCGACGACGCCGCCGTCAAGACCGTGTCCGAGGACGCGGCAGCCGACGGGGAGGCCGCTGCCGAAGCGGCGGCCGACGACAAGGAGGCGGAGGAGGGCCCCGCATTCGAGGTGAGCGACCGTCGGGGATCGATCACCGCGGACCGTGGTGGCGTCACGTTCCGGCTGGACGACCAGGAGGCCGAGTTCGGCTGGGACGAGATCGGCGCGGTCGAGGTGAAGACACCCCGGTTCGGCCGTCGGTTCACCGTCACGGTCCACATGTCGACCCGTCGATGGTTCAACGCCGAGGTCGAAGCACCCGTCAGGAGCGACCTCAAGCGGTGGGAGGAGGAACTCGACGCGGTCCTGGACGTCTACTTCGAGGAGTCCTGACCGGGTCGGCACCGTTGGCGCGGGGCAGGGGGGCCGGGATGTCCGCCGGCCCCCGCACGTCCGTGTCCCCCGTCTGACGCCCCGTCCGCTGTCCGCCTCGCGGCGGCATGCGTATCAGGCTCGGCGGGGGCGGCCGCCGCGCAGTGCGTCGAGTACGTGGGGCCGGCATCCGTCCCGAGCGCCGCATCCGCCGCGGGTGATCCTCCGTACAGGAACGACGCGGAGACGGGAGCCGGACTCTCGCCCGGAAACCGTGGGCGGTGGCCCGCACCGGGGCTGCTGATCAGCCGTACCGGCAGGCCGGCCGTCCGGCGACGGGCGGCCAGTTCCTCGGCGCAGGGGAGCGAGGGCCACATCGCATCGTCGCCGCCTGCGACAAGGACGAGGTCCGCGGCGGACTTCTCCACTGCGATCGTCGCCGCGTCGACGCGGTCGGCGGACGTCTGCCGGCTGCGCTCGTACCAGTCTCGGACGGCGACCGGAGCGCCCGCCGGCTGCGCGGGCGTCGGCGCCCAGGAGTCGTCGAGCGGGACGAACGGCAGCGGCTCGCCCCGCCAGGTCCAGGAAGACCGTTGCGGGCGGGTCCGGCCGTCCCGGCCGGGACCGACGTTCGCCCAGGTCATCGAAGTGGGAGAGACTGCCACCACGGCGTCGATGCCGGGCAGCAGCACGGACAGGTGCAGGGCGGCTTCGGCTCCCTTGGACACCCCGAGGACACCGATCCGCCGGGCGCCACCCGCGCGGAGCAGCTCGATGGCGGGCGCGAAGGTCTCCAGCGGGACTTCACAGATGCCGGGCGGCTGCCCGGGCCCGCCGAACCAACGGATCGACAGGGCCGTCACGCCCTCCCGGGCCAGGATGCGGCACCGCTCGTCCTCGATGCGCCCGCTGGACCCGGCGAGGACGAGCACCCCGACTCCGCCGTCCCGGACCGGGCCGTGCGCGGGCATGGCGAGAAACCCCTCGCGAACGCCCGGACGAGGGGCTCCGTGAGGGGCTTCGCGGGCACTCACGCGAGCGCTCCCGCCCGGATCGCTGAACGCGCGCTCGACGATGTCCATCGGTCGGTCAGGCGTCCGCGAGCACCACCGAGCGGGTCAGGTGGCGCGGGTTGTCCGGGTCCAGGCCACGGGCGGCGGCGCGGGCGATCGCCAGACGCTGGACGCGCACCAGCTCGGCCAGCGGGTCCAGGTCGCTCTCCACCCAGCGGGCACCGGTCGCGAGCACCTGCTCGGCGAGGCCCTCGGGGGCGGAGCCGAACATCCAGGTCGCGGTGTTGGTGGTGGCGATGCTGATGGGGCCGTGGCGGTACTCCATCGCGGGGTACGCCTCCGTCCAGGACAGCGACGCCTCCTTCATCTTGAGCGCGGCCTCGTTGGCGAGCCCCGCCGTCCAGCCGCGACCGAGGAAGGTGAACTGGGTGCAGTCCAGCAGCCCTTCGGGCAGTGGCTCGGCCAGCGCGGTCTCCGCGTCGCGGACCACGGCGTCGGTGTGCAGACCGAGGTGGGCGCGGAGCAGGGTGAGCAGGGTGGTGGCGAACCGGGTCTGCACGACGGACTGCTCGTCGGCGAAATCGAGCACGACGACATCGTCGGCGGACGTCATGACCGGAGTGTTCGGATCGGCGGTGATGGCCACGGTGCGGGTGTCACCACGGAGCCGGTCGAGCAGTTCCAGCACCTCGGTCGTGGTGCCCGAGCGGGTGAGGGCGACGACACGGTCGTAGCCGCGTCCGAAGGGGAACTCCGAGGCGGCGAAGGCATCGGACTCGCCCTGACCGGACGCCTCGCGGAGCGCGGCGTAGGCCTGGGCCATGTAGAACGAGGTGCCGCAGCCGACGACCGCGATGCGCTCACCGGTGGCGGGCAGCGCGGCCGCCCGGGTCAGGGCCAGCTCGGCGGCGCGGCGCCAGCACTCCGGCTGACTGGCCGTTTCGATCTCGACAAATGACACTTTTGCACTCCGTATCCGTAGTGGGATGCTCGTTTGCGCACGGTATACGCGACCTACGAGCATTATCAAGCATTCTCCTTGCAGGAGGCTTGACTGGGCGGAGCCTTGTGCGACGCTTGCGCGTGTCCGGTGACCGTACCCAAGGGGATGGGTGCCTGAAGCCCGGGTTCGTAAGGAGAGTTCTCTTGTCCAGGGATGCCCGGTGGAACGCGCTGCTGGAACTTGTCGGTAAGAACGGCCGGGTCGAGGTCGAGGACGCCGCCGTCACGCTGGATGTCTCGGCCGCGACCATCCGCCGCGACCTGGACCAGCTCGCCGAGCAGCAGCTGCTCACGCGTACCCGCGGCGGCGCGGTCGCGCACGGTGTCAGTTACGAACTGGCCCTGCGCTACAAGGCCGGCCGCCACGCCCCGGAGAAGCAGGCCATCGGCCGCGCCGTGTCCGAGCTGGTGGCGGTGGGCGAAGTGGTGGGGCTGACCGGGGGTACGACACTGACCGAGGTGGCCCGCTCGCTGGCGGTGCGCTCCGACGTCGTCGGCGACACCGCGGCGGGGATGGGTGGTCAGCCGACCCTGACCGTTGTCACCAACGCCCTCAACATCGCCAACGAGCTGGTGATCCGGCCGCAGATCAAGATCGTGGTGACCGGCGGAGTGGCCAGGCCGCAGTCGTACGAGCTGACGGGGCCGCTGGCCAGTGGGGTGCTGGGTGAGATCACGCTGGACGTCGCCGTGCTCGGCGTCAACGCGATCGACACCGAGCGCGGCGCCTATGTCCACCACGAGGGCGAGGCCAGCATCAACCGGCTGCTCGCCGAGCAGGCGCAACGGGTGGTCGTGGCGGCCGACTCCTCGAAGATCGGCAAGCGGGCCTTCGCCAGGGTCTGCGATCTCGGGCAGGTCGACTTCCTGGTCACCGACAAGGGGATCGCGCCCGAGGCGACCGCCCGCTTCACGGAGGCCGGCGTCACCGTCATCGCCGTCTGAAGTGCTCGTCCGAACGGCGGGGCCCCCCCCCTGGGGTGGCGGGCCCCCGGTTTAGTGTGGGTGTTGCCCGCGGCCGAACGAGGCGGCGGGGGGGGCAATCCTGCACCCCACCGGGCAGCATGAGAAAG
>NZ_JBIURS010000005.1:261318-293870 GCF_044740965.1 Streptomyces sp. NPDC088252
GCCCCGGCGGCCCCCCCCCGTGCCCGGGGCGCGGGCGCCCCCGACTGCGCCTTGTGCTGGGCCCCCCGCCGGGGGGGCCCCCCCCCGGGGGGGGGGCCCCCCGCCGTTTTCGTGTGCGTGTGGCCGGAGCCGGACGGAGGCGGCGGGAGGAGCATGCCTGCACCGACCGTGTCTGCTTGAGAATGTCGGCAGAGGTGATCTTCGGTGCATGATCGAGCACTCAGGATTGCCTTCTGACCGGAACCGGCCGTGCAGCCCGGGGCTCCTGATGGATCGTTCGCTGCCACTTCTGTGCCGCTTCTGTGCCCTATATCGGGTCTTGTGCGACCGCTCGGCGCGTGTCTCGGGCTCGCAGGGAAACTTTTTCTATGCCAATAGATGTTCGTTACCTCTGTGAAATGAACAAGTCTTGCCATCCAGGTGCAGCGTCGTGAACTATGTGCCTGTTGCCGCGAAGGAGCGCAGGCCACACCCACGACGGTGCGGGCCGCCTCCGTGGATGCGCGGGACGCTCCCTTGCTCCATCAGCCCTGGAGGTGCCTGTGACGATGGCAGATGCGCCGGTCTCGGCCGTGCGGTCGCCTGTGCCGCAGCCCCATGACCGCGACGACGCGGATCGACCCGCCGGGAAGAAGCGCAAAGACATACGAATACGACGGCAGCCGCTCCGGCACCGTCTCAAGCGGGACAGAGCGCTGCTGCTCTTCTGCCTGCCGGGGGTGTTGTACTTCGCGCTCTTCTTCTACCTGCCGCTCGCGGGCAACGTCATCGCCTTCCAGGACTACCAGCCGTTCCTGGGCTTCAAGCAGAGCCCGTTCGTCGGGCTCGCGAACTTCACCGCGCTGCTCGCCGAACCGGACTTCTGGAGCGCGGTCTCCAACACCCTGCAGATCACCGCGATCCAGCTGCTGCTCTACTTCCCCGCGCCGATCGCGCTGGCACTGCTGCTCAACTCGCTCATCAGCGAGAAGATCAAGCGGTTCATCCAGACCGTCGTGTACCTCCCGCACTTCCTGTCCTGGGTCGTCGTGGTCGCGATGTTCAAGCAGGTGCTCGGTGGCGCGGGTTCGGTCACCACGCTCCTGATGGAGCACGGGGTCAACATCGGCAACGTGATGACGGACCCGGGCACCTTCAAGCTGCTGATCACCGCCCAGGCCATCTGGAAGGACTGCGGCTGGGGGACGATCATCTTCCTGGCGTCCATCGCCTCGATCGACATGGGGCAGTACGAGTCCGCCGCCATGGACGGGGCCGGCTGGCTGCGCAGGATCTGGCACATCACCCTGCCGGGCATCCGGCCGGTGATCCTCATGCTGCTGATCCTCCGCCTCGGCGACATCCTCTCGGTCGGCTTCGAGCAGATCATCCTGCAGCGCGACGCCGTCGGTCCGGACGCCTCCGAAGTCATGGACACCTATGTCTACTTCCACGGCGTCATCGACGGCGACTGGGGGATGAGTACGGCCGCGGGTCTCATGAAGGGCGTCATCGGATTCGCCCTCATCCTCGCCGCCAACAAGCTGGCCCACCGCTTCGGTGAGCAGGGAGTGTACCGATGAGTCAGCAGACCCTTGCGTCACGGCTGCGAACCGCCCGCTTCGGTCCCCGTGGCGGCGAGCGCCGCGGAGCCTCCTCCGGCCGCCCGCCGTGGATGGAGCGGCCCCACTGGTACGGGCAGGGCGCCAAGGCGGCCGCGCTGGTCGTCCTGACCGTGATCGTGCTCTATCCGTTCGTCCTCGCCATCGGCACCAGCCTCGCGGGACGCGAGGAGCTCAATGCCAACGGCGGTTACGTCCTGCTGCCCAAGCACCCGACGCTGGAGGCCTACCGGGTCATCCTCTCCGGCGGAGTGGTCACCCAGGCCGCCCTGGTCTCCATCTGCATCACGCTGATCGGCACCGCGCTGAGCCTGGCGTGCACGGTGATGATCGCGTACGGAACCTCACGACCCGGCACCGTCCTCGGCAAGCCGATCCTGCTGCTGGTGCTGGGCACGTTCCTCTTCGCGCCGGGCATCATCCCCACGTACCTGGCCGTCCAGCAGTTCAAGATGCTCGACACCTACGCGGCGCTGATCCTTCCCGTACTGCTCAACGCGTTCAACATCGTGGTCGTGCGCTCGTTCTTCCAGAGCATTCCCGAGGAACTGTACGACGCCGCCCGGATCGACGGCGCGGGTGAGCTGACCGTGCTCCTGCGAATCGTCCTTCCGCTCTCCAAGGCGGTCCTCGCCGTGGTCGGCCTCTTCTACGCGGTCGGCTACTGGAACAGCTTCTTCAACGCGGTCCTCTACCTCAACGACTCCAGCAAGTTCCCCATCCAGGTGATCCTGCGCAGTTACGTCCTCAACGGCCAGAGCATCAACGCACAGGCCATGGGCGTCCACGCGGTGCCGCCCGCGACCTCCTTGCAGATGGCCGTACTGATCATCGCCATCGTGCCCATCTTCTGCGTCTACCCCTTCCTGCAGAAGTTCTTCGTCAAGGGCGTCCTCACCGGGGCGATCAAGGGCTGATCCGCCCACCCGGACATCGCCCCACGCACTTCACACACTTCAAGGAGCACCCCCATGTCCACCAACTTGTCCAGGCGCGGTTTCATGGGCGCGGCGGGGATCGCCGGCCTGACCGTGGCCGGTCTGACGTCCCTGACCGCATGCGGCAGCGGCGCCACCGTCAGCAAGGGCGGAGCCAAGGCGTCCGCCAAGCTGAAGCTCCCGACGTACGTCGCCGCGCAGACCGCTCCGGCCGACCTCGCGGGCAACGCGGCCGGGCTGGACGCCACGTATCTGCGCTACCCGAAGAAGCTCACCAGGTCCGTGGCCAAGGCGCCCGGCGACGGCAGCCGCATCACGGCCCTCACCGAGACGTTCACCACGCCCGCGCCGCCGCAGGCCAAGAACGCCTACTGGCAGGAGCTGAACAAGCGTCTCGGGGCGCGGTTCGACATGACGATCGTCGTCGACCAGGGCGTCGACGCCTACCTCACCAAGTTCAACGCCATGATGGCCAGCGGTGACATCCCCGACCTGGTCTGGTTCCCCCCGAACCAGGGCATCCAGCGTGTGCCCGAACTGCTCGACGCCAAGTTCCACGACCTCACGCCGTATCTGTCCGGCGACGCGGTCAAGGCCTACCCCAACCTGGCGAACCTGCCGACCACCGCCTGGAAGACCGCCGTGATCAACGGCAAGATCCGTGGCGTCACCGTCGCCTACGGCTCCATGGGCCAGGTCTACGTCGTCAACGAGGACTTCTGGAAGCCGGTCGGCGGAGCCGAGTTCACCAGCGCCGAGGACTTTCTCGCGAAGGGCAAGGAGCTTCTCGACGCGAAGCGCAACAAGTACGTCCTGGAGCCGGCGTACGTGAACCATGTCGGCATGTTCGGCCAGTGGTTCGGCGCCCCCGCGAGCTGGCGGCTGGAGGGCGGCAAGCTCACCCACATGTACGAGACCGAGGAGTACCAGGAGGCCCTGGCGTTCGGTGTCAAGGTGGCCAAGGCCGGTCTCTTCTGGCCCGACCCGAACCTCTCCACCACCATGGAGAAGATGGCGCAGGGCTCGCTGGGCGCCTACGTGCAGTCCTTCCCCAGCTTCCTCGTGGACGTCAAGACGTACGACTTCCCGTTCGGTGTCATCGTGCCCTTCGCCGCCAAGCCCGGCGCGAACCCGCGGTACAGCATGGGATATGGCTCCGTCGGCTACACCGCCATCAGCAAGAAGGCCGACGACAAGCGGGTCAAGATGCTGCTGGGCGTGCTCGACTACCTGGCCGCGCCCTTCGGCACCGAGGAGCGGCTCTTCCTCGACAACGGCATCGAGGGCAAGCACTTCACCCGTACGTCCGCCGGTGACGTCGAGCTCACCGACAAGGGCAACGCCGAGGCGGTCACCACCGCCATGCCGCTCGCCTTCCTGGCCGCCGGTCCCGAGTACATCTACCTGCCCGGCAAGGCGGAGCTGGCCGGCCGGATCCACGGCTGGCAGCAGGAGCTCCTCAAGATCAACCAGTCCAGCCCGGTCAGCGGCCACTTCTCCGACACGTACACCAGCAAGGGCGCCTCGCTCACCACGGCGATGAGCGACGTCCAGAAGGACATCATCGCGGGCCGCAAGCCGATCTCCGCCTACAAGGAGGAGCTGCGCAAGTGGCGCTCCGGCGGCGGTGACAAGATGCGCGCCGAGTACGAGGCCTCGCTCGCCGGTAAGTAGTCCCGGCCGCACCACCGCGGACAGGGCCGCACCCACCGGTACGGACCCGTCCGCTCCCTCACCGCGCACACGCCCGCACCACCAGCACAGACAGAAGGGACCACCGTGTCAGACCTGCGACTCGGCGTCATCGGGCTCGGCCTGCGCCGTTCCATCGCGATGTCCGCCCACCACCCCTCGGAGGGTTCGGCGATCACCGCCGTCTGCGACCTCGACCCCGAGGTGCGCCGACGTGAGGCCGAGCGCTTCGGCACCGATGTCGCGGTCGAGGACTACAAGGAGCTCCTCGACCGGGACGACCTCGACGCGGTCATCGTCGCCACCCCGGACGACACCCACGAGACCATCGCCATCGACGCCCTCCGGGCCGGCAAGGCGGTCTTCGTCGAGAAGCCGCTCGGCATCACGGTCGAGAGCTGCGACAACGTCCTGCGCGCCGCGTACGAGACCGGAACCCGGTTGTACGTCGGGCACAACATGCGCCACATGGGCGTCGTGCGGCTGATGCGCGACATCATCGCCCGCGGCGACATCGGTGAGCCCAAGGCCGTGTGGGTGCGGCACTTCGTCGGCTACGGCGGTGACTACTACTTCAAGGACTGGCACGCCGACCGGACCCGCACCACCGGCCTGCTGCTCCAGAAGGCCGCCCACGACATCGACGTCCTGCACTGGCTGGCCGGCGGCTACACCCGCCGCGTCAACGCGCTGGGCGACCTCCTGGTCTACGGCGACCTGCCGCGCCGCGAGCCCGACACCCCGCGCCCGGCGAACTGGCTGCGCGAGTTCGACTGGCCGCCGACGGCCCGTAAGGACCTGCACCACATCGTGGACGTCGAGGACGTCTCGGTGATGAACATGCAGCTCGACAACGGCGTCGTGGCCGCCTACCAGCAGTGCCACTTCACCCCGGACTACTGGCGGAACTACACCGTCATCGGCACCGAGGGCCGACTGGAGAACTTCGGTGACGGCCCCGGTGACGAGGTCAAGGTCTGGAACACCGGGCCCAGTGGATACCGCGGCGACGCCGACATCACCTACCGGGTGCCGGACGCCGGCGGTTCGCACGGCGGCGGGGACACCCGGATCATGGAGGAGTTCTGCCGGTTCGTGCGTGACGGGGGCGTCACCGACACCTCGCCGGTCGCCGCCCGGATGAGCGTCGCCGCCGGTGTGCTCGCGACGCGTTCCCTGCGCGAGGGCGGTGCGCCGTACGACGTGCCGGCCCTCGACCCGGAGCTGATCGCCTACTTCGAACGCGGCCAGGTCCGCTGACAGGAGCGGCAGAGACGTTTCGGGACCTCCGGCGACAGCGCTCTCGGGCGCCACCGCCGGAGGTCCTGGTGCGATTGTTTTCGGCCATGCTCGGTGGGTAATCGGTGCATTCCCGTTCGGTGGGGCCCCGGAAGGCGACCAGGGCGGTGAGCGGCGGCCCTGGGTGAATTGGTGGTGTTCGTCCGGAAGGTGCCCTGCGGGGATGCGGGGTGCTGGTCTCGCAGGGTCACCGAGCCGTCGGTACCGAGTGGCGCGAGCGGCGATTTCACGCCAATGAGACCTTGTGGTGGCCGAGTTCGAACGCATGGCCGGATCGCGGTCGGCATAATCGCGTCCATGTCGATCACCGGTGGAGACGTCGTTGACCTGGGGCGGGGCCTGTACGCATGGCTCCCGCCGAAACGGGGCTGGGGGCTGGCGAACTGCGGTCTGCTCGTCTCGCCCCGCGGCGCCCTCTGGATCGACACCCCTTACGACACCATGCTGGCCGGCCAGTTCCTGGCCGAATCCGTGAAGCGGCTGCCCGACGGTGTCTCCATCGACCGGGTGATCGTCACGCACGCGAACGGTGACCACTTCTGGGGGGCGGGCGTGCTCCCCGACGCGGAGATCATCGCGACCCGCGAGGCCCGGGAACACATCCACTACGAGCCCACTCCGCAGCAGCAGCACGCCCTCGTCGCCGGCGGGGACCGGGCCACCGCGCTCGGGGCCTACCTCGGACGTCACTTCGGCCCCTTCGACTGGTCGCGGACCGAGCCGGTGCAGCCGACCACCTATTTCACCGGGGAGCTCGAACTGACCCTGGGGGAGTACCCGGTCCAGCTCTCCGCCCTGCCGTCCGCGCACACCACGGGCGACCTGATGGTCCATCTGCCCGCGCAGCGCGCCGTGTTCAGCGGAGACATCATCTTCTCCTCCACACCGGACCGGCCCGGCGACCACCCCGTGCACTGGGCGGGACCGCTGAGCAACGTGATCGCGGCCTGCGAGCGGATCCTGGCCACCGGCGCCGAGATCATCGTGCCGGGACACGGACCCGTCCTCGACCCGGCCGGGGTGCGCGATCACATCGTGTACCTGGAGTACGTGCGCGAGCGCGCCCACGCCTTCCACGCGGCCGGGGTCCCCGCGCTCGAGGCGGCCCGCCGGGTCATCGGGGAGGGGCGCCACCCGGAGCTCGGGCTCCCCGAACGGCTGGTGGTGACCATCGGCAGCGAGTACCGGCAGCTCGACGACGCCGAACTGCCCGGAGTGCTCCAGGTGATGACCGATGTCGCCGTGCTCGCCCAGGAAATGGAACAGTCCCGTGAGCCGGCCGGTCCGGTGGAGCAGTAACGGCCTGGTGCCCGATGGGGAGTGGATCAGGGAGCGGTGTCATGCGGCTTCGGATCCAAGGCGGGGGAGGCGACGCGGAGCGTCGTCGACCGACGACAACGCCGGAGGCAAAGTCGCATGGCGCCGGGAGCCCGCTCGCCATCGAGCACCAGGCCGTAAGCGGAGCTTCCGCCGCGGCTTGGGCTGGAAGACCGATTCGACGACAGAAACGCGGTGACGGCATGGGATGGATCGTGGCGGTGATCGCCGTCGCTGCGGCCGTGGCGGCAGCGGTCCGCGCGCAGAACGCGGCGCGCTCGGAGCACCTGGCCGTGGCCCGCGCCGAGCTGGCCGAACGGCAGTCGAAGTCCGCCGAGGCACGTACCGCTGCCCTCATCGAGGAGATCCGGCAGCTGGCCCACAAGCGAATACCGGCCGCCGCGCTCGCCCTCTCCCACCCCTCCGCCCCGGTTCCGGGACTGCGGGAGGCGGCCGGGGTCGACGGCGATTCCGCCCGGCTGCTCACCGAGGCCGTACAGGCGGCCCGCACGGCGGTCGTCGAGGAGCGCGGCCGCGTCGACGCGGCCGCCCGCGCGGCGATGCGTGGCACCTCCGCCAAGATCCAGTCCCTGCTCAACCAGTCCCAGCAGTTGCTGCACGAACTCCAGCACGAGTACGACGACCCGCGGATCCTGCAGCTGGACTTCCGTAACGAACTGGCGCTGCGGCGCACCCAGTCCACCGCCGTGCTCTGCGACGCCTGGCCGGGCCTCGCCCGCCAGAACTCGCCGCTGGTGGAGGTCGTGCTCGGCGCCCAGTCCCGGGTCGCGGGCTATGAGCGGATCAAGGTCGCCAATCACCTGCGCGACGAACGGCTCGCACTCGTCGCCCGTGCCGCGGAACCCCTCGCGATCGCGCTCGCCGAACTGCTGGCCAACGCCACCGCGTACTCGCACCCCGACACCGATGTTCAGGTGACCGTCCAGCAGAGCGGCGGCCGTGGCGCGTTCCTGGTCGTCGACGACGCGGGCATCGGCATGGACGACGATGCGCTCGACCGGGCCCGCGCCCTGCTGGCCGGTCCGTCCGAAGTGCTCCTGACCGAGCTGGGCGACCCACCGCAGACCGGTTTCGCCGTCGTCGGCCGACTCGTCGTGCAGTACGGCTTCCACTGCCACATCGAGGCGTCGCCGTTCGGCGGAATGCGTACGATCCTGCGCGTCCCCGCCCATCTGCTGACCGTGCTGGAGGACGACCACGGCCTCTCCGCACTCGCCCCGAAGCCGGTGCAGGCCCAGCCCTCCCGGCCCGTCCCTGCCCCCGCCGCCACCTCCGCCGCGCCGGACCCCGCTCCCGCACCGCTCCCCGTCGAACTGCCCAGCCGGCGCCGACGGTCACCCCGGCCGACCCCGGCCGGGCCCGCGCCCGTCGCCGACACCGGGGGCCGGGAAGAGGTGTCCCGTACACCCGAACAGGCCGGGGCTTCCTGGGCGGCACTCCAACAGGGCACCCTCAACGGCAGGAGCGTCGCCGGCCGGCCACCCGCACCGGCAACGGACGACCACCATCCGGACGACCACGACGACCAAGGAGACGACGAGAAGTGAGCGCCCCCACCCCCACCACCGGTGACCTCGCCTGGGTGCTGACACCCCTGCTGGAGCTGCCCGGGGTCCAGCACGCGGTGGTCGCCACCGGCGACGGCCTCGTCGAGGGCGCGTCGCCCGGCCTGGACCGGGCGTCCGGCGAACGGGTAGCCGCCATGACCGCCACGCTGCACGCCGCGGCCCGCGCGTTCACCACGGCCTTCACCGGCGTCGAGGCACCGCGGCCGGCCCAGACGGTCGTCGAGTCCGACCAGGGCTTCGCCATCGTCGTACCGGCCGGGAACAACACCACCCTCGCCCTGTTCGCTGAACCCGGAGCAAAGCTCGGCGACATCGCCTACCAGATGCAGGTGCAGGTCACCGCCCTGACCCGGGCCATGAACGCACCCGCCCGCCAACCGGACACCAACGCCCGGCCATGACCCCCGGCCCCGGACGCCGTCTGATCCCCGCCTATCTGGTCACCGGCGGCCGGACCCGGCCCGCCGGTCCCGCCCTCGACCGGCTCGCCGTACTCGTGCGCACGGGCACGGGCCTGCCCCCGGACACCGGCTCGGAGCAGCGCAGGCTGTGCGAGCTGCTCGAACCGGGCGCGCTCACCGTCGTCGAATGCGCGGCCCACCTGGACCTGCCGGTCAGCGCCACCGTCTTCCTGGCCACGGACCTCGCGGCCGCCGGACATCTGCACACCCGACCGCCCATCCCCAGCGCCGGGGAGATCGACCGGTCGCTCGTCGAGAGGCTGCTCGTTGGACTCCGCTCCCTCCACTGACCGCACCGGCATCGGCTATCTGCCACCTGCCGCCCGGACCCTGATGAAGCTCGTCGTCACGGGTCCCTTCGGCGTGGGCAAGACCACCCTGATCCGCACCTTGTCGGAGATCGCCACGCTCCACACCGAAGAGGCGATGACCCAGTCCAGCACCCGGTTCGACGACACCGCGGGGCTGCCGGACAAGACCACGACCACCGTCGCCATCGACTTCGGCCGGCTCACCGTCCTGGACGACCTGGTGCTCTACATGTTCGGCACCCCGGGCCAGCAGCGGTTCCTCCCGCTCTGGGAGGACATCGCGCGCGGCGCGCTCGGCGCCCTCGTCCTGGTCGACACCCGCAGGCTCGCCGACTCCTTCGCGGTCATGGACATGGTCGAGGAGCAGGGGCTGCCGTACGCCGTCGCCGTCAACCGCTTCCCCGACGCCCCCGCCCACACCGACGAGGTCCTGCGCAAACATCTCGACCTCGCCCCCGAGACCCCGCTCGTGCAGTGCGACGCCCGCGAACGCCGCGGCAGCATCGACGCGCTGATCGCGCTGGCCGAGCACGTGCTGACCCGATTGCCCCGGCCAGAGGACCCGTCATGACATCGCCCGTACAGCCGCCGCAGCCCCTCGCGCTGTACGGCTCGGACTTCGCCGCCGACCCGCAGAGCCACTACCGGCGCCTGCGCGCGCACGGCCCTCTCGCCCCGGTCCGGCTCGCCCCCGGCATCGACGCACTGCTGGTTACCGACTACCAGGCCGCCGTCGACCTGCTGCGCGACACCCACACCTTCACCAAGGACCCGCGCGCCTGGCAGGCCACCGTCCCCGAGGACTCGCCGGTGCTGCCCATGCTCGGCTACCGTCCCACCGCGCTCTTCAGCGACGGCGACGTGCACGCCCGCTACCGCGACGCCATCAACGACGGCCTCGCCCTGATCGAGCCGCACATCCTGCGGGCAGAGGTCGCCCGGGTCGCCCGGCGGCTCATCCGCGCATTCGCCGCCACCGGAGGCGGCGACCTGATCGCCCAGTACGCCCGGCGGCTCCCGTTGCACGTCTTCGTCACCTGGTTCGGCGTGCCGCCCGGCGACGGCGAACGGATCGTCAACGGCATCGGCGGCATGTTCAACTCCGCCGAGGACGCCGCCACGGCGTACGCCGATCTCGTCGAGGTCGTCACCGACCTCGTCGCCGACCGGCGCGCCCGTCCGCGCCGCGACCTCACCTCGTACCTCCTCGCGCACCCGGCCGCTCTGGACAATGACGAGACTGTGCGTCAGATCACTCTGATCATGAGCGCCGGCCACGATCCGACGACCAATCTGATCGGCAACGCCCTGCTGCACATGCTCACCGACACGCGTGACACCGGCTCGCTGCACGGCGGCGCGATGACGGCGTACGAGGCGATCGACGAGGTCCTCTGGCAGGACCCGCCGCTGGCCAATCTGGCGGCCCACTACCCGCGCCGCGACACGGAGTTCCACGGCGTCCGACTGCGCGCCGGCCAGCTGCTCCTGGTCTCCTACGCCGCAGCCAACAGCCAGTCTCCGCCCGGTCTTTCGGACCCCGGGGTCGGCTCCGGTACGAGCGCTCATCTGGCCTGGTCGGCCGGGCCGCACCGATGCCCTGCCAAGCAGCCGGCACTGCTCATCGCCATGACCGCGATCGAACAGCTCACCAGTCAGCTGTGCGACGTGGAACTGGATGTTCCGGTCAGTGGACTGAAGTGGCGGCCGGGCCCCTTCCACCGCGCACTGGTGCGCCTTCCGGTACGTTTCACCCCCGTCGACATGACGGCGGAAACGGACCGGCGCGAAGCCTCGGACGGCGCGTCGGACGGGCCTTCGGCGGTGTCGATCAGCCCGTGAACCGTGTCGGTGGTACGCCGAACGGGTGAGGGACGAGAGAATTGCCCGATGAACAGCGAGCGCAGCCGGCGCAACGCCGACCGAGGCACAGACGGGGTGGTCCGGTGAGCAGGTACGACAGGTACGACGTCACGGACGAGCAGTGGGAGGGGCTTGCCCAGGTCGTACCTCTGCGCAGCCGCAACGAGTGGCCGTCCAGGGTCGATCACCGTACGGTCCCCGACGAAGGAGCGGAAGCCGAACAGCGGCGCCTCGTCGTGCTGCGGGTCCAGGTCTTCGCGGACGCACGGGAGGTGGCGGAGTACCTGGTCGCACAGGTCCCGGTGCTGCTGGATCTGACCGGCGCGGAGACGGATGTGGCCAAGCGCATCCTGGACTTCACCAGCGGGGTCGTCTTCGGACTCGGCAGCGGGATGCACCGGGTCGACCGGAACGTCTTCCTGCTGTCACCGGTCGGCATGGAGGTCGAGGGGGTCACGGCGGCGGGCGTGCCCGGTCCGTAGGAGGGTCCTTGGGCGGGTGGCGACGGCGGCCGTCGGGCCGGGACGGACGAGGGCCGGGAGGGGCATGACGGTGGACGTCCCCTGATCGTGGGAATGCGGTTCGCGCGGGGTTGCCGCATCGGCGTAGCCCGATCGTAGGAAGGTCGTTAAGGCGGAACGGTTCTCCGGTCCACGGCCTGCTTACGGTCCGCCCATGAGTGCACTCCGCCCGGGGACCACCCCGCCGCCCCCCACCGGCACGACCGGCACGACCGGTCCCGCTCCTGGTCCCGCTCCCGCGATTGTGGGCAGCACGCCCACGCCCGGCCCCGCCTCCGCGATTTCCGGTAGGCGGGTCGGCCCGCGGGCCGCGTCGCGGTCCGGCGGACCTGTCCGTTCCGCCGGGCCCGTCGTCACGGAACTGCGGTTGTCCGCCTACGCCTCGCACCGGGGTGCCGCCTTCCCTGTCGCCCCGGTCACCCTCTTCGCCGGGCCCGGCGGCAGCGGCAAGTCGACTGTGTTGCGGGCGTACGAGGCTCTGGCCCGGCTGGGCGCCGGGGACCCGCTCGACGAGGTGTTCCCCGACCCGGCGGGGTGTGTGCCGGAAGGCGCCACGGCCGATGCGCAGGGCCGTCGCGGATTCCGGATCGGCTGCACGACGGACGGTCCGGCGGGCCCGGTGCGGCTCGATGTCGCCGTCCAGGCGGAGCCCACGCTCCGAATCGTCGGAGAACGGCTCACCGGCGGCGGCGAGACCCTGCTGTCGACCGCCCTGCGCGATCCGGGGCGCTCGACGGTCCAGGCGGCCTGGCACACCGCGGGGGCCGTCCCGGTGACACGCGCCCCGCTGCCCGACGACCGCCTCGGAACATCCCTGCTCCCGCTGCGGGTGGCGGGCAGGACCGAGGGGCAATTACAGGTCCTGGCCGCCGCTGAACAGATGGTCGTGGCGCTGCGATCGGTCTTCGCCTGTGAACCGCAGCCGCTGCGGATGCGGGCCCCGGTCCCGGCGGGCGACGGCCGGCTGCGTCGGAGCTGCGACAACCTCGCGGCGGTGCTGGAACGTACGTACACGCAGTGCGGCCAACGCCATGCCCGGCTGGTCGCGGCCGCTCACGCCGGATGTGCGGGGCCGGTCACCGCACTGGGCGTCGAGCGGCTCGCCGACGGATTGCTGCGCGCGACGGTGGGGCGCGGCGACGGAGGCGTCACACCGGTCGGCCGGCTCGGCGACAGCGAGTTGAGATATCTCGCACTGGCCCTGGTGCTGCTCAACGGCCCCGAGGTGCTGGCGGTGGATGCGGCGGGCGAGGTGCCGGCGGCCATGCAGACCCTCACCGTGCTGGCCGACGGGCTCGATCGTGACCTGGACGGACGGCAGTTGCGCGAACTGCTGGCTCTGGCGGTACCGGTCGGGGCGGCCGGGCACCTCAGGCTGGTGGGGACGATCACGGAATCGGCTGCGGTACGGGCCCGGGAGACGCCCGGGGTGACGGTGGTAGACCTGGAACCGTGACAGAACTTGATGTACGGGCCCTGCAGCAACGGCTGGCCGCGTTCGCGGCCGCACGGGACTGGGGTCAGTACCACACCCCGAAGAACCTGGCGGCGGCACTGAGCGTCGAGGCGTCCGAACTGGTCGAAATCTTCCAGTGGTTGACGCCCGAGCAGTCGGCGAGGGTGATGGAGAGGCCCGAGACGGCGCACCGGGTGGCGGACGAGGTCGCGGATGTCCTCGCGTATCTGCTGCAGTTCTGCGAGGTGTTGGGGATCGACGCGCTGGCGGCGCTGTCGGAGAAGATCGACCGGAATGAGGCCAGATTCCCGGTTTCGGAGCGCTCGGAGCCTCCGGAATCCGAGGATCGTCACTCTTCGGAGTGATCAACTTATTCACGGTTGGCTTCGTGTCCACAGATTTCCGAATTCCCCTGGCTTTTCGGTGCCGACGCCCTCACTGTGGGTAATGAATGAGTTGAGCGGCTTTTCGTACGGACGGGGGTAACGCATGGAAGCGGAGCGGCTTGTAGGGGTCAGTCGGCGTGCCCTGGCGCAGAGCCGGGGCACGCCGGACATCATCGCGGAGGCATGGCAGGCCCAGGCGCTCGCTCAGGCGATCGGCAGCCGACTGGCGGCCGACGGCCCCAAGGAGTTACGGGGCGAGGCACGCGGACTCAGCGAGATCGGCGGGAGGTGCGGCGGCGCGCTGGACCACCCGGCGGCGCGGGCCGGGGTGGCGCGGGCCGCGCAGCTCTCCGAGCTCGTCGAACCGCGGGCGACACTGACGGGGCTGGGCGCCTTGCTCGGGGAGGTGGGGATGGCTCTGGTCGGGGTGGCCTGCGAGACCGACGAGCAGGGGCTCTACTGGCAGTGCATGGAGGCGATCGACGCGGCCGACGAGTCCATGGACCGGGTGCACGGAATGCTCCGTCGTCTCGACGAGCAGGACCGGGAACGGCAGCAGGATCTGGAGCGCGGCCGGGGGCGCGACGGCCCGTACGACACGGTCCGTGGACCGGCGGGCTCGGCGGCGGGCCGGCCGTGACGGCGGGGGACCGCGCAAGCGACGACGGCGGGGGCGGGGGCGAGACGTCTCGGACCGGAGGGACGTGACCGTGCGGGAATCCGACGGTGGCGGCGGGTGGGAGGGAGGGGAGGAGCGACCGGCGTTCGGAGGTGCAGGATGGATGCATGGATCTTCGAATCTTCACCGAGCCCCAGCAAGGGGCCGACTACGACACCCTGCTCACCGTCGCCAAGGCGACCGAGGACCTCGGCTTCGACGCCTTCTACCGGTCCGACCACTACCTCCGGATGGGACCCGGGGACGGGCTTCCGGGCCCGACCGACGCATGGATCACTCTGGCCGGGCTGGCGCGCGAGACCAAGCGGATCCGCCTCGGCACGCTGATGACCGCGGGTACCTTCCGGCTCCCCGGCGTGCTCGCCATCCAGGTCGCGCAGGTCGACCGGATGTCCGGCGGACGTGTCGAGCTCGGCCTCGGCGCGGGCTGGTTCGAGGAGGAGCACAAGGCCTACGGCATTCCGTTCCCCAAGGAGAAGTTCGGCAGGCTGGAGGAGCAGCTGGAAATCATCACCGGGCTGTGGGCGACCGGGATCGGCAAGACGTTCAGCTTCGACGGCACGTACTACCAGCTGACCGATTCACCCGCGCTGCCCAAGCCGGCGCAGGCCAAGGTGCCGGTCCTGATCGGCGGCCACGGTGCGACGCGTACACCGCGGCTGGCGGCCCGGTACGCGGACGAGTTCAACATCCCGTTCGCGTCGCTGGAGGACAGCGAGAAGCAGTTCGGCCGGGTCAGGGAGGCGGCCAGGGCGGCCGGTCGCGGACCGGACGACCTGGTGTACTCCAACGCCCTGGTGGTCTGCGTGGGCAGGAACGACGCCGAGGTGGCGCGCCGGGCCTCCGCCATCGGCCGTGAAGTGGCGGAACTGAAGGCGAACGGCCTCGCGGGCTCGCCGGCCGAGGTGGTCGACAAGATCGGCCGCTACGGCGCGATCGGGTCGTCCCGGATCTACCTCCAGGTCCTGGACCTGGACGACCTGGAACACCTGGAGCTGATCTCCTCGCAGGTCCAGTCCCAGCTCACCTGAGCCGGTGGGCCGGGCGATCGGCCACCGTACGCCGCACACACGAGCCGGTTCAGCACCCGGCTCAGGAGGGAGCCGGTCATGCAGCCCGTCCCGCCGGCCGATGGCCCGCCTGCCCGTGCGCTCGACCGTGCCCTGTCCGAGGGGGTGGTGCTGCTCGACGGCGGTCTCTCCAACCAGTTGGAGGCGCAGGGCTGCGATCTGTCCGACGCCCTGTGGTCGGCCCGGCTGCTGGCCGACGGACCGGAGCAGATCGAGGCGGCTCACAGGGCCTATGTGCGGGCGGGCGCACAGGTGCTCATCACGGCCAGTTACCAGGCGAGCTTCGAGGGATTCGAGCGGAGGGGGATCGGGCGTGCCGGGGCCGCGGAACTGTTCGACCGCAGCGTGCGGCTGGCGCGGCGGGCCGCAGGCGGGGTGACGCGGGAGGTCTGGGTCGCCGCCTCGGTGGGTCCCTACGGGGCGGTGCTGGCGGACGGCAGCGAATACCGGGGCCGCTACGGGCTCTCCGTCCGGGAGCTGGAGCGGTTCCACCGGCCCCGGGTCGAGGCATTGGCCGCCGCCGGGCCCGATGTGCTGGCGCTGGAGACGGTGCCGGACATCGACGAGGCCGAGGCGTTGCTGCGGGCCGTCGAAGGGTGCGGGCTGCCCGTCTGGCTCTCGTACAGCGTGTCGGGGGACCGGACCAGGGCGGGGCAGCCGCTGGAGACCGCTTTCGCCGTCGCCTCGGGACACGACAGGGTGCTGGCCGTCGGGGTGAACTGCTGTGACCCGGCGGATGCGGACCAGGCGGTGCGGCAGGCGGCGGAGGTGGCCGGGAAACCGGTCGTCGTCTATCCGAACAGCGGTGAACGGTGGGATGCCGGGGGCCGGAGGTGGGTCGGCGGCCCCACGTTCGATCCCGGGAGAGTACGGGCCTGGGAGCACGCCGGCGCCCGGCTGGTGGGCGGCTGCTGCCGGGTCGGCCCGGAGACCGTCGCGGAGTTGGCCGGGCTGCTCGGCGGAGCGACGGAGGGCGGCGGGAGAGGAGGGACGACCGAGCCGTAGACACGCGAAAATACCTGGTGGGGCACGAGTGAACCGGACCATACTCGGACGTGTGTTCCTGACGATCAGTACCACCGGCGATCCGGAGCGTCCCGCGACCGACCTCGGCTTTCTGCTGCACAAGCACCCCGAGAAGGCGCAGACGTTCTCCACCTCCCACGGCACCGCGCATGTCTTCTATCCCGAGGCATCCGCCGAGCGCTGCACCGCGGCGCTCCTGCTGGAGGTGGATCCCGTGGCGCTGGTGCGGCGCGGCAAGGGCAAGGGCCGGGGCGGCGCCCCCGACGCGGCCCTCGCGCAGTACGTCAACGATCGCCCGTACGCGGCCTCGTCGCTGCTTTCCGTGGCGATGAGCGCCGTCTTCAAGTCCGCGTTGAACGGTGTGTGCCGCGCACGGCCCGAACGTGCGCAGACGCCGCTTCCGCTGCGGATCGAGGTACCGGCACTGCCGGCGCGCGGCGGAGCGGAACTGGTACGCAAGCTCTTCGGGCCGCTCGGCTGGACGAGCGTGGACGCCGTGGCCGTGCCGCTGGACCAGCGGTTCCCGGAGTGGGGGGACTCACGGTACGTACGGCTGGTCCTGGAAGGCGAGTTGCGACTGACGGACGCGTTGCGGCAGCTGTACGTCCTGCTGCCGGTGCTCGACGACGCCAAGCACTACTGGGTCGCTCCGGACGAGGTGGACAAGCTGCTGCGGGCCGGTGAGGGCTGGCTGGCCGCCCACCCCGAGCAGAAGCTGATCACCAGCCGCTATCTGTCCCGGCGCTGGGGACTGACCCGGCAGGCGATGCAGCGGCTCGAACTGGTGAGGCTCGCCGAGTCGGACGACCTCGACGTCGAGAGCATCGACAACGCCGTGGACGAGACGAGCGACACCGAGGAGAGGCCGCTGCCGCTCGCCGAGCAGCGGCGCACCGCGATCCTCGACGCACTGCGCGCCGCCGGCGCGAACCGGGTCCTCGACCTGGGCTGCGGCCAGGGCCAGTTGGTGCAGGCACTGCTCAAGGACGCGGGCTTCACACAGATCGTCGGCGTCGATGTCTCCATGCGCGCGCTCACCATCGCCTCGCGGCGGCTGAAGCTGGACCGGATGGGGGAGCGGCAGGCCGGACGGGTCACGCTCCAGCAGGGCTCGCTCACCTACACCGACAAGCGGCTCAAGGGGTACGACGCGGCCGTGCTCAGTGAGGTCATCGAACATCTCGACCTGCCGAGGCTGCCCGCGCTGGAGTACGCCGTGTTCGGTTCGGCCCGGCCGCGGACCGTGCTCGTGACGACGCCGAACGTCGAGTACAACGTGCGCTGGGAGAGCCTTCCGGCCGGGCATGTGCGCCACGGCGACCACCGGTTCGAGTGGACCAGGGCCGAGTTCCGTGCCTGGGCCCGGGAGGTGGCGCAGCGACATGGGTACGGGGTCGAATTCGTCCCCGTGGGGCCCGACGACCCCGAGGTGGGGCCGCCCACACAGATGGCCGTGTTCACGATGACCGCAGCCGACGGATCCCCGACCCGCAGCAGGGACGGGTCCGGGAATCCGACCACGAACGAGTCCATGAACGAGACCGGGAAGGAGGCGAAAGCCGCATGACCAGTACTTCGCGCAAACTGCCGGTGACCGACCTCTCCCTCGTGGTCCTCATCGGAGCCAGCGGCTCCGGCAAGTCCACCTTCGCCCGCGCGCACTTCAAGCCCACGGAGATCATCTCCTCGGACTTCTGCCGCGGCCTCGTCGCCGACGACGAGAACGACCAGGGCGCCAGCCGTGACGCCTTCGACGTCCTGCACCACATCGTCGGCAAGCGGCTCGCCGCCGGGCGGCTGACCGTCGTGGACGCCACCAGCGTCCAGTCCGAGAGCCGCAGACAGCTCGTCCAACTGGCCCGGAGCCATGACGTGCTGCCGATCGCGATCGTCCTCGACCTGCCCGAAGAGGTCTGTGTCGCGCGCAACGCGACCCGCCCCGACCGCACCGACATGCCGCGCCACGTCATCCAGCGCCACCGTCGCGAACTGCGGCGCTCGCTGCGCGGTCTGGAGCGCGAGGGCTTCCGCAAGGTGCACATCCTGCGGAGCGAGGAGGAGGTGGAGCACGCCGAAGTGGTGCTGGAGCGCCGCTACAACGACCTGCGCCACCTCACCGGCCCGTTCGACATCATCGGCGACATCCACGGCTGCAGCTCGGAGCTGGAAGCCCTGCTCGGCAAGCTCGGCTACGTCGACGGCGCGCACCCCGAAGGGCGTACGGCGGTCTTCGTCGGCGACCTCGTGGACCGCGGCCCCGACAGCCCCGGGGTACTGCGCCGCGTCATGTCCATGGTGTCGGCGGGCAACGCCCTGTGCGTACCGGGCAACCACGAGAACAAGCTCGGGCGCTACCTCAAGGGCCGCAAGGTCCAGCACACCCATGGACTCGCCGAGACGATCGAGCAGTTGGACCGGGAGGACGAGAAGGACCCCGCCTTCCGCGAGCGGGTGCGGGAGTTCATCGACGGGCTCGTCAGCCACTACGTGCTCGACGGGGGAGGACTCGTCGTCTGCCACGCCGGACTGCCCGAGAAGTACCACGGGCGCACCTCCGGGCGGGTCCGTTCGCACGCGCTGTACGGGGACACCACCGGCGAGACCGACGAGTTCGGACTGCCGGTGCGCTACCCGTGGGCCGAGGAGTACCGCGGCCGTGCCGCCGTGGTCTACGGTCACACCCCGGTGCCCAGCACCTCCTGGCTCAACAACACCATCTGCCTGGACACCGGTGTGGTCTTCGGCGGGAAGATGACCGCGCTGCGCTGGCCGGAGCGCGAGCTCGTCGACGTACCCGCCGAGCGGGTCTGGTACGAGCCGGTCAAGCCGCTCCACCAGGAGGCACCCGGTGGCAGGGAGGGCCGGCCGCTGGACATCGCGGACGTGCACGGCCGCCGGATCGTGGAGACCCGGCACATGGGCCGTGTCTCGGTCCGTGAGGAGAACGCCGCGGCGGCGCTCGAAGTCATGAGCCGGTTCGCCGTCGACCCGCGGCTGCTGGGCTACCTCCCGCCGACCATGGCGCCCACCGCCACCTCGCGCGAGGACGGCTATCTGGAGCACCCGGCCGAGGCCTTCGCCCAGTACCGGGCGGACGGCGTGACCGAGGTCGTGTGCGAGGAGAAGCACATGGGCTCGCGCGCGGTGGCGCTCGTCTGCCGGGACGCGGACGCCGCCCGTGAGCGGTTCGGGGTGGGGGACACCTCCGACGCCTTTGGAGGTGCGGGCAGTCCGACCGGGGCGCTGTACACCCGCACCGGCCGGCCGTTCCTCGACGACGCCGCGCTCACCGAGGTGATCCTCGGCAGGCTGCGCACCGCCGTCACCGCCGCCGGTCTCTGGGAGGAGTGGGACACCGACTGGGTCCTGCTCGACGCCGAGCTGATGCCGTGGTCCCTCAAGGCGGCCGGGCTGCTGCGCTCGCAGTACGCCGCGGTCGGCGCGGCATCCGGAGCCGTCTTCCCGGCGGCCGGCGCGGCCCTCGCGGCAGCGGCGGCCCGCGGCGTGGACGTGGGCGCTCTCGCGGACCGCCAGCGGGGCCGGGCCGAGGACGCGGCCGCCTTCACCGAGGCCTACCGCCGCTACTGCTGGAGCACCCGGGAACTGGACGGGGTGCGACTCGCGCCGTTCCAGATCCTCGCCGTGCGAGGCCGCTCGCTGGCCGCCGTCCCGCACGACGAGCAGCTGGCCTGGCTCGACCGGCTGGTCGAGCACGACCCGACCGGGCTGCTCCAGGTCACCCGTCGGCTCGTCGTCGACACCGGTGACGAGGCATCGGTGCGTTCCGGTATCGACTGGTGGCTGGAGATGACCGGACGCGGCGGCGAAGGCATGGTGGTCAAGCCGCTCGCCGCGCTCGTACGCGACGACAGGGGCAGGCTGGTCCAACCGGGCATCAAGGTGCGCGGCCGGGAGTACCTCCGGATCATCTACGGCCCCGAGTACACCCGCCCGGAGAATCTGGAGCGGCTGCGCGGCCGGTTCCTCGGCCACAAGCGGTCGTTGGCGCTCCGGGAGTATGCGCTGGGGCTCGAAGCCCTGGACCGGCTGGCCGACGGGGAGCCGCTGTGGCGGGTCCACGAGGCGGTGTTCGCGGTACTGGCCCTGGAGTCGGAGCCGGTCGACCCGCGGTTGTAGGCCGTGTCGTCGGCGGGGGTTTCGGTGCGAACATCGGAAAATCCGCTGGCGATTCGCCGGGTGAACGGTGCTCCGCACGGTGAGGATGGAGTCATGGGATTCCATGTCGACTCCGAGGCCGGGCGGCTGCGCCGCGTCATCCTGCACCGCCCCGATCTGGAACTGAAGCGGCTCACCCCCGGCAACAAGGACGCGCTCCTGTTCGACGACGTGCTCTGGGTGCGCCGCGCCCGCCAGGAACACGACGGCTTCGCGGACGTGCTGCGCGACCGGGGCGTGGAGGTGCACCTCTTCGGTGATCTGCTCCGCGAGTCGCTGGAGATCCCCGTGGCCAGACGGCTCGTCCTGGACCGGGTCTTCGAGGAGAAGGAGTACGGCCCGCTCGCCACGGAGCATCTGCGGGCCGCCTTCGAGGAGTTGCCGAGCGGGGAACTGGCCGAGGCGCTGGTCGGCGGGATGACCAAGCGGGAGTTCCTGGAACGGCACAGTGAGCCGACCTCCGTCCGCTTCCATGTCATGGGCCTGGACGACTTCCTGCTGGGTCCGCTGCCGAACCATCTCTTCACCCGGGACACCTCGGCGTGGATATACGACGGGGTGTCCATCAACGCGATGCGCTGGCCGGCCCGGCAGCGCGAGACCGTCCACTTCGAGGCGATCTACCGCCACCACCCCCTGTTCACCGGCCCCGCCGCGGGTGCCTTCCACCACTGGTCGGAGGGGCAGGACGACTACCCCTCCACCATCGAGGGCGGCGACGTCCTGGTCATCGGCCGGGGCGCGGTACTCATCGGGATGAGCGAGCGCACCACCCCGCAGGCGGTGGAGATGCTGGCCCGCGGACTGTTCGATGCCGGATCGGCGCACACGATCGTGGCGCTCGACATGCCCAAGCGCCGGGCGTTCATGCATCTCGACACGGTCATGACCATGATCGACGGCGACACCTTCACCCAGTACGCGGGTCTGGGCATGCTCCGCTCGTACACCATCGAACCCGGTGACGGTCCGAGGGACCTCAAGGTCACCGACCATCGGCCCGAGCACATGCACCACGCGATCGCGCACGCCCTGGGGCTGGACTCCATCCGGGTTCTGACCGCCACGCAGGACGTGCACTCGGCCCAGCGCGAGCAGTGGGACGACGGCTGCAACGTGCTGGCGGTCGAGCCGGGTGTCGTCGTCGCGTACGAGCGCAACGCCACCACCAACACCTATCTGCGCAAAGAGGGCATCGAGGTCATCGAGATCCCCGGCAGCGAGCTCGGCCGCGGTCGGGGCGGCCCCCGCTGCATGAGCTGCCCCGTGGTGCGCGACCCGGTCCGGTGACCGGGGCGCATGCGTCCGTGCAAGGGGAATGCTTCGTATAGCGATGCAGAGTGTCGTATATACTTCCAGGGATACCGTACGCGCGATCCCCGCCCTACCCAGGAGCAGTCCCATGGCCATAGACCTCGCAGGCCGCCACTTCCTCAAGGAGCTGGACTTCACGGCCGAGGAGTTCCGCGGCCTGATCGACCTCGCGGCCGAACTCAAGGCCGCCAAGAAGTCGGGGACCGAAGTGCAGCGGCTGCGCGGCAGGAACATCGCGCTGATCTTCGAGAAGACCTCGACCCGCACCCGCTGCGCCTTCGAGGTGGCCGCGGCCGACCAGGGTGCCTCCACGACCTGCCTCGACCCCTCCGGCTCGCAGATGGGGCACAAGGAGTCGGTGAAGGACACCGCTCGCGTCCTCGGCCGGATGTTCGACGGTATCGAGTACCGCGGCGACAGCCAGGCGGCCGTCGAGGAGCTGGCGGCCCACGGCGGCGTCCCGGTCTTCAACGGACTCACCGACGACTGGCACCCGACCCAGATGCTCGCCGACGTCCTCACCATGACCGAGCACAGCGAGAAGCCGCTGGAGCGGATCGTCTTCGCCTACCTCGGTGACGCCCGCTTCAACATGGGCAACTCCTACCTGGTCACGGGCGCACTGCTGGGTATGGACGTGCGGATCGTCGCGCCGAAGGCGTACTGGCCGGCCGAGGAGATCGTCACCGAGGCCCGTCGGCTGGCCGGGGTGAGCGGAGCGACCGTCACGCTCACCGAGGACATCGCCGAGGGCGTGCGGGGCGCGGACTTCGTCGCCACGGACGTCTGGGTCTCCATGGGGGAACCCAAGGAGGTCTGGGGCGAGCGCATCGAGGCCCTCGCGCCGTACGCCGTGACCATGGACGTCCTGCGCGCCACCGGCAACGGCGACGTGAAGTTCCTGCACTGCCTCCCAGCCTTCCACGACCTCGGCACCAAGGTCGGGCGGGAGATCGAGGCCGCCCACGGGCTGACGGAGCTGGAAGTCACCGACGAGGTCTTCGAGTCCGCGCACTCGGTCGTCTTCGACGAGGCGGAGAACCGGATGCACACGATCAAGGCCGTTCTGGTGGCAACCCTGGCCACTCCGGCGACCACGGGCTGAGCACTGCATGAACATGCACCTGATTGGGTGAACATGCACTGAGGTGACTAATATGTTGCCTCTCGGTGGGGTTCGAGCTCGCACGCTCGAACCCCATTTTCGTGCGCGTCACCGGCGCCCGGAGTCCCCCACAGGCCCTGGGCACGCACCCCCCCACATGCTCCACCAGAGAAGAGACCGTCCCGTGAGTCCGCTACGCCCATCGAGCCCCCCGCGCCCGTCCGGCCCACGCATCAAGAACCCCCACCAGCTGATCGCCGAGTCCGGCGCCGACCTGGAGGGGCATGGCCTCAAGCGCACCATGGGACTCTTCCAGCTGGTGTGCTTCGGTGTCGGCGCCGTCGTCGGCACCGGCATCTTCGTCGGTCTCTCCGACAGCGTCGCCGAGGCGGGCCCCGCCGTCGTGCTGTCCTTCGTACTCGCCGCGGTCACCTGCATCTTCACCGCGCTCTCCTTCGCCGAGCTGGGCAGCGCGATCCCGGTGTCCGGCAGTTCGTACTCCTTCGCCTACGCGACGCTCGGTGAGCGCGTCGCGTTTCTCGTCGGCTGGTGTCTGCTGCTGGAGTACGGCGTCTCGGTCTCCGCGGTCGCCGTCGGCTGGAGCCAGTACGTCAACGAGTTGCTGAACAGCCTCTTCGGCTTCCAGCTGCCCGCCGCCCTCTCGGCCGGCCCCGGCGACGGCGGAGTGATCAATCTGCCCGCCGTCGTGGTGGTCATGATGGCCGCGACCCTGCTGGTGCGCGGCGTCCGGGACAGCGCGGGGGCCACCGCCGCGATGGCGGTTCTCAAGATCACCATTCTGATGCTGTTCTGCGGCATCGCCTTCACCGCCTTCGAGCACGGGAATCTCACGCCGTTCGTCGCCCACGGAGCGGGCGGGGTCACTGCCGGTGCCTCGCTGGCGTTCTTCTCGTACATCGGTTTCGACGCCATCACCACCGCGGGCGAGGAGGTCAAGAATCCGCGACGGAACGTTCCGATCGCGATCATGGTCTGCATCGGCCTGGTCACCCTGCTCTACTGCGCCGTCGCGCTCGCGGCCATCGGCGCCATCGGCCCGGGGGCCGTCGCCGACAAGCCGGCCGCGCTCTCCATCGTCGTCAACCAGGTGACCGGCTCGACCGTCGGCGGCGGGGTCATCGCCTTCGGGGCGGTCGTCGCGATCGCGTCCGTCGTGCTCGCGGTGATGTACGGCCAGACCCGCATCCTGATGTCGATGAGCCGCGACGGTCTGATCCCGCGGGTCTTCGAGCGGGTCTCGCCGCGGACGGCGACCCCCGTCGCCAACACCTGGATCGTGGCGGTCGTCTTCGCGGTCCCGGCGGCCTTCTCGTCGCTCGACGTGGTGGTGAACCTGACGACCATCGGCACGCTCGCCACCATGGTCGCGGTGAACATCGCGGTGATCGTGCTGCGCCGCCGCAACCCTGAGGTCAGGGGCTCGTTCCGGGCGCCGCTCCATCCGCTGGGCCCGCTCCTGGGCGTCGGCTTCTGCCTCTATCTGATGTACGGGACGGGCTGGACGACCTGGGTGCAGTTCGCCGTCTTCCTGATCGTCGGCGCCGCGGTGTACACCTGCTACGGCCGCGACCGCTCCCGGCTGGCCGCCGCGGGGACGGGCCGGGACGGGGCCGGTCAGCTCTGAGGCGTGCGGGACGGCAGGGTGAACCACACCGCCTTGCCCTGCTCCGTCGTGCGGTGACCGCAGGACGAACTGAGGGTACGGATCAGCAGCAGACCCCGGCCGTGTTCCTGCCAGGGGTCCGGCACGCTGCCCGGCTCCGGGTGGGAGAGATCGCCCGGCGGGGCCGGGTCGCGGTCGTGCACCTCCACCTGGCAGCCGGTCGGCAGCAGCTCCACCACCAGCTCGATGGGCTCGTCGCTGCGGGTGTGCTCCACCGCGTTGGCGACCAGCTCGGCGGTGAGGAGCTCGGCGGTGTCCGAATCCGCGGGTGCCTCGATGTCCGCCAGCGCCGTACGGATCAGGGCGCGGGCCACCGGTACGGCCGCCGTCGTGTGCGGTAGCGCGATCCGCCAGGAGGCGGGAAGGGGGACATCGGTGGGCACAGCATGGTTTCCGTTCCGGAGATCGTGGGCTTTCTGGAAGGTAGTACTTCCGGGATTCAACCTTACGAAGTGCAACAACAGAGACAAGGGTCTGTCGACCAGTACGAAGGGGACGTTCGGCATACGCTCTCACGCTCCACCTATTGCGTGCTCGTGACGGAAGTCACGTACGAGTGATAAGTTCGGCCGCAGGTAGCAGCCCGACGGCTGAAGGGGAGTCCCCTCCATGAGCCCGTTTCCCAGCTCCGCCCCCCATACGGATGACTGGCGTCACCTGCGGCTGACGACGGACGACGGCGTAGCCACCGTCACCCTCGCCCGGCCGGAGAAACTCAACGCGCTCACCTTCGGCGCCTACGCCGACCTGCGCGATCTGCTTGCCGAACTGTCCCGCGAACGTTCCGTGCGCGCGCTGGTGCTCGCGGGTCAGGGCCGCGGATTCTGTTCCGGCGGAGATGTCGACGACATCATCGGCGCGACACTCGCCATGGACACCGCCCAGCTCCTGGATTTCAACCGCATGACCGGGCAGGTGGTCCGGGCCCTACGTGAAACCCCCTTCCCCGTCATCGCCGCCGTACACGGCGTGGCGGCGGGCGCGGGTGCGGTTCTCGCGCTGGCCGCCGACTTCCGGATCGCCGATCCGTCCGCCCGCTTCGCCTTCCTCTTCACCAAGGTCGGCCTCTCCGGCGGCGACATGGGTGCCGCCTACCTGCTGCCGCGCGTCGTCGGCCTCGGCCATGCCACCCGGCTGCTGATGCTCGGCGAACCGGTCCGCGCCCCCGAAGCGGAACGGATCGGCCTGATCAGCGAGCTGACCGAAGAAGGCCAGGCCGACGCAACGGCGGCAGCGCTCGCCCGCCGACTGGCCGACGGACCGGCCCTCGCCCTCGCCCAGACCAAGGCGCTGCTCACCGCCGAACTCGACATGCCGCTCGCCGCCGCGGTCGAAATGGACGCCGCGACCCAGGCCCTGCTGATGCACGGCGACGACTACGCCGAATTCCACGCCGCCTTCACCGAGAAGCGGCCACCGAAGTGGCAAGGCCGGTAGCGCGATGCCGCCCGACATCAGCGCCACCGGCTCCGCACCGACCGCCGCGACGGCGCCGGGCGCACATCCCTCCCCCACGGAGCCGACCGGCGTGAAACGGATCGCGGTCATCGGCGGCGGACCCGGTGGGCTCTACGCCGCGGCCCTGCTCAAGCGGCTCGATCCGGAACGCGACATCACCGTCTGGGAGCGCAACGCACCCGACGACACCTTCGGCTTCGGCGTCGTCCTCTCCGACGAGACCCTCGGCGGCATCGAACACGCCGACCCCGTCGTGTACCGGGCGCTCCAGGACGAATTCGTACGGTGGGACGACATCGACATCGTCCACCGCGGCGTGACCCAGACCTCCGGCGGCCACGGCTTCGCGGCCCTGGGCAGGCGCCGGCTCCTGGAGATCCTGCACGAACGCTGCGACTCCCTCGGCGTGCGGCTCCGCTTCCGCACCGAGGCGCCGCCGGCCGCGGAACTGGCCGACGCGTACGACCTGGTGATCGCCGCCGACGGAGTGCACAGCCTCACCCGCGCCGCTCACGCCGAGACCTTCGGCCCCCGTCTCACCACCCACCGCTGCCGATACATCTGGCTCGCCGCCGACTTCGCCCTCGACGCCTTCCGTTTCGAGATCGCCGAGACCGCGTACGGGGTGATGCAGCTCCACGGCTACCCCTTCTCGGCCGACGCCTCCACCGTCATCGTCGAGATGCGGGAGGAGGTCTGGCGCGCCGCCGGACTCGACACCTGCGACGTGGAGCACTCGACGCTGCGCTGCGCCAAGATCTTCACCGAGGCGCTCGGAGGCCGTCCGCTGCGCTCCAACAACTCCTCCTGGCTCACCTTCCGTACCGTCGTCAACGCCCGCTGGTCGCACGGCAACACGGTCCTGATCGGTGACGCCGCCCACACCGCGCATTTCTCCATCGGCTCCGGCACCAAACTCGCCGTCGAGGACGCCCTCGCGCTCGCGGCCTGCATCGAGGAGCAGCCCGACCTGCCGAGCGCGCTGTCCGCCTACGAGACCGAGCGACGGCCCGTCGTCGAATCGACCCAGCGGGCCGCCGCGGCGAGCCTGCGCTGGTTCGAGGAGCTCGGCACCTACGTCGACCAGCCACCCCGCCAGTTCGCCTTCAACCTGCTCACACGCAGCCGCCGTGTCACCCACGAGAACCTGCGGCTGCGCGACGCCTCCTTCACCGCTGCCGTCGAGGAGGAGTTCGGCTGTGCCCCCGGTACCCCGCCGATGTTCACCCCGCTGCGGCTGCGCGGCCTCGAACTCCGCAATCGCGTCGTCGTCTCGGCCATGGACATGTACTCGGCCGTCGACGGCGTCCCCGGCGACTTCCACCTCGTCCACCTGGGCGCCCGCGCACTCGGCAGCGCCGGGCTCGTCATGACGGAGATGGTCTGCGTCAGCGCCGAGGGCCGCATCACCCCCGGCTGCACCGGGCTCTACACCCCCGAACAGGCCGCCGCCTGGACCCGGATCACCGATTTCGTCCATGCGAACGCCCCCGGTACGGCCATCGGCGTCCAGCTCGGCCACTCCGGACGCAAGGGCTCGACGAAACTCATGTGGGAGGGCATCGACCAGCCCCTCGACCACGGCAACTGGCCGCTCACCGCCGCCTCCCCGATCCCGTACGCCGAGGGCGTCAACCAGGTTCCGCACGCCCTGGACCGGGCCGGACTCGACGCCGTACGCGAACAGTTCGCCGCGGCGGCCCGGCGCGCCGACCGCTGCGGCTTCGACCTGCTGGAACTCCACTGCGCCCACGGCTATCTGCTGTCCGGCTTCCTCTCGCCCCTCACCAACCACCGCTCCGACGAGTACGGCGGGTCGCTGGGCAACCGGCTCCGCTTCCCCCTGGAAGTCTTCGACGCGGTCCGCGCCGACTGGCCCGACGACCGCCCCATGACCGTCCGCATCTCCGCCACGGACTGGGCCGAGGGCGGCACCACCGCCGAGGACGCCGTCGAGATCGCCCGTGCCTTCGTCGCCCACGGGGCCGATGCCATCGACGTCTCCACCGGTCAGGTCGTCCCCGACGAGCGCCCCGAGTACGGCCGCTCCTACCAGACCCCGTACGCGGACCGCATCCGCAACACGCTGTGCGTGCCCGTCGTCGCGGTCGGGGCGATCTCCTCCTGGGACGACGTCAATTCACTGCTGCTCGCGGGCAGGGCCGACCTCTGCGCCCTGGCCCGTCCCCATCTCTACGACCCGCACTGGACGCTGCACGCGGCGGCCGAACAGGGCTACAGCGGACCCGGCGCGCCCTGGCCGCCCCCCTACCGCGCGGGCAGCCGCATCCCGCCGACGGGCCGCACGGACGCACCGAAGCCCCGGCTCACCCTGGGATGACGGGCTCCTCGGCCGAGCTGATCAGCAGCCGGTCCGCAACCGCGCGGAAGCCGATGCGCCGGTACACGCCGTTGCTGGTCGGGTTGGCGAGGTCGGTGAAGAGCAGCACCTCCCGCACGCCTGCCGCCCGCGCCGCCCGGCCGACCTCCGCCGTCACGGCGGCCGCGTACCCCCGGCCGCGGTGCCCGGCCGGCGTGTAGACCGGCGCGATCCGCACCGTGCCCGCGATGCGCGGGGAGACGCCCGCCATCGACACCGGGACGCCGCTGTCCTCCCAGAGCGTCAGAGTGCCGGCCGCCGTCCGCTCGTCCACCAGCCGTTCGGCATGGGTGGCGGGCTGCCCGACCTCATCGGCGAATGCCCGGTGCCAGCGCACCAGCAAGGCCCGGTCGGCGGCGGTGGCGGCCCTGGGCCTCCCCGAGGGCGCGGGGGAGGGCGGGACCAGCGTCCCCAGCCGGTAGAGCCGCTGCTCCTGGTCGACCCGGCGGCCCGGCCAGGTGGCGGCCAGCGCCTCGGCGGTGGCCCGGTCCGCGTTGATCCTGGTCAGAGGGAGCGAGGCGGCAAGTGGGGCGACGGCCTCCGGGGCGACGGTTCCCAGCAGCGGCGGATACGGCGGGGTCCGCACCAGGGTGCCGGCGACCTCGCCGTCCGCATCGCGCCACCAGCCCAGCAGCGGCACGCGGTCACCGTAGGCGTGCGGGCCGTTGCGCCGCAGGGTCGCGGTGACGGTCAGCACCAGGGTGTTCTCGGCGGGCCGGGCGGCCAGCGAGGCGCCGGCCGCGTCCAGAAATACGTCGACGTCATCGGTGAAGGTCCAGGTCATGCCTCATCCTGCCGGGTGCACGGGGAGCACGGCACGCGCATTTCCGGTTTCCGGTTCAGCCGTCCCGCAGCCGGAAACGCTGCAGCTTCCCGGTGGCGGTGCGGGGCAGTGCGGGCAGGAACTCGACGACGCGCGGGCACTTGTGCGGGGCCAGTTCGCTCTTCATGTACATACGCAGCTCGTCGGCCGACAGTTCCGCACCCTCGCGCAGCACCACGTACGCCACCACGATCCGGCCGCGCAGCTCGTCGGCCCGCCCCACCACCGCGGCCTCGACCACCGCGGGGTGCCGCAGCAAGGCGTCCTCGACCTCGGGGCCCGCGATGTTGTAGCCGGAGGAGATGATCATGTCGTCGGCGCGGGCGATGTAACGGAAGTAGCCGTCCGGGTCGCGCACATACGTGTCACCGGTGATGTTCCAGCCGTGCGCCACGTAGTCCCGCTGGCGTTCGTCGGCGAGATAGCGGCAGCCGATCGGGCCGCGTACGGCGAGGAGTCCGGGCTCTCCGTCCGGCACCTGTCGGCCTTCGCCGTCCACCACCCGGGCCTGCCAGCCGGGCACGGGAACTCCGGTGGTGCCGGGGCGGATCGCGTCGTCGGCGGCGGAGATGAAGATGTGCAGCAGTTCGGTGGCACCGATGCCGTTGATGATGCGCAGACCCGTCCGCTCGTACCAGGACCGCCAGGTGGCGACCGGGAGGTTCTCGCCGGCCGAGACACAGCGCCGCAGCGCCGTCAGATCGTGCTCGTCGACGTGGTCGAGCATCACGCGGTACGCGGTCGGCGCGGTGAACAGCACCGACACCCGGTGGGCGGACAGCGCGGGCAACAGCTGCACCGGGCCGGACTGTTCGAGCAGCAGGGAACTGGCACCGGCCCGCAGCGGGAAGACCACCAGACCGCCGAGCCCGAAGGTGAAGCCGAGCGGCGGACTGCCCGCGAACACGTCGTCGGGCGTCGGGCGCAGGACATGGCGCGAGAACGTGTCGGCGATGGCGAGCACGTCCCGATGGAAGTGCATACAGCCCTTGGGCCGCCCGGTGGTGCCCGAGGTGAACGCGATCAGCGCGACATCATCCGCCGCCGTGTCCACCGGACGGTACGGCCCCCGCTCGGCCCCGGCGAGCCGCAGCAGATCGTCCGGGGCGTCACCCCCGTACGCCGTGATCCGCAGCCCCGGCACCTGAGCCTTCACCAGGTCGTCGATCGCCCGGATGTCGCACAGCGCGTGGCTCACCCGGGCGATCGAGCAGATGGTGGTGAGCTCCGCGGGCCGCTGCCGGTCCAGCACCGTGACGGCGATCGCGCCCGCCTTCAGCACCGCGAGCCAGCAGGCGGCCAGATGGGGTGTGGTGGGGCCGCGCAACAGGACGCGGTTGCCGGGGACGACCTCCAGATCCGACGTGAGGACGTGGGCGATCCGGTCCACCCGGTCCCGCAGCTCCCCGTAGCTCCAGACTCCGCCGTCCGGAGTACGGAAGGCGGGGCGGTCGGGGCCGAGGCGCTCGACCGTACGGTCCAGCAGCTCCGCCGCGCAGTTGAGGCGGGCCGGGTAGTTCAGTTCGGGCAGGTCGAAGAGCAGTTCCGGCCACTGGTCCGGAGGTGGCAGGTGCTCCCTGGCGAAGCTGTCGAGGTGCGCTGAGGTCTTCGGTTCCATGACGGATCGCCCCCTTGTCGCCTCCGGAGCGTATCGTTTGGGTGACGGTAGTCAACGGTCCGCGATAAGACGAGAAAGACGAGATGCGCCCGCCGGGCGCCTCGGACACCGACAAGAGAGGCGCCGGTATGACGGCATTCTCGCTCGATCCGGCACAAACCGCCTGGTGCGAGGAGCTGAGAGTCCTTGCCGAGCAGCAACTGCGCCCCCTCGCCGAAAAGGGCGACCCCGGCCACGTCAACCGCCCCTTGATCACCGCACTCGGCGAGTCGGGCCTCCTCGACAGGATGCTGAACTCCGGCGCCCTCGGCCTCTGTCTGCTCCGCGAGTCCCTGGCCCGTGGCTGCACGGAGGCCGAGACCGCGCTCGCCCTCCAGGGACTCGGCACCCACCCCGTGGTCCGCGCGGGTACCCCGACCCATCGCGAACGCTGGCTCCCCGAGGTGCGGGCCGGCCGCGCCGTCGCCGCCTTCGCGCTCAGCGAACCGGGGGCGGGCTCCGACGCGGCGGCCCTCGCCCTGAATGCCGAACCCGCCTCCGACGGATGGCGGCTGACCGGCCAGAAATGCTGGATCTCCAACGCGCCGGAGGCCGACTTCTACACCGTCTTCGCCCGTACGACCCGGGGCGCCGGCTCCCGCGGCGTCACCGCGTTCCTGGTCCCCGCCGACCGCCCCGGGCTGACCGGCACCGCCATCGACATGCTCTCGCCGCACCCCATCGGGGCCCTGGAGTTCGACGGTGTCCCGGTCACGCCCGACGATGTGCTCGGCGAACCGGACCGGGGCTTCCGGGTCGCCATGGACACCCTCAATCTCTTCCGTCCCAGCGTCGGCGCCTTCGCCGTCGGCATGGCCCGTGCCGCCCTTGACGCCACCGTGGCGCACACCGCCGGACGCACCGCGTTCGGCGGCCCGCTGAAGGACCTTCAGGCCGTCTCCCACCAGGTCGCCGAGATGGCCACCCGCACCGAGGCCGCCCGGCTGCTGGTGTACGCGGCCGCCGCGGCCTACGACGCGGGCGAGTCCGGCGTACCGCGCCGCGCGGCCATGGCGAAGCTGTACGCCACCGAGACCGCGCAGTACGTCGTCGACACCGCCGTCCAACTGCACGGCGCCCGTGCTCTCCGCCGCGGCCACCTCCTGGAGCACCTCTACCGGGAAGTCCGCGCCCCACGGATCTACGAGGGCGCCAGCGAGGTCCAGCGCACGATCATCGCCAAGGAGCTGTACGCGAACCGGGAGGCGTCCGCATGAGTCCGGTCCACCGGATCAACCCCGCCGAACTCTCACCGCCCACGGGCTTCTCGCACGCCGTCGCGGCCACCGGCGGCCAACTGGTCTTCCTGGCCGGGCAGACCGCCCTCGACCCGGACGGCAAGGTCGTCGGCGACGGACTGCCCGAGCAGTTCGCGACGGCGCTCACCAATCTGATCACCGCCCTGCGCGCGGCGGGCGGCGCCCCGGCGGACCTGGTCCGCGTCACCGTGTACGCCACGGATGTGGCCGACTACCGGACCCGGGCCGGTGAACTGGGCCGGATCTGGCGGCGGCTGGCGGGCCGCGACTATCCGGCGATGGCGGTCATCGGGGTGGTGAGGCTCTGGGACGAGCAGGCACTGGTCGAGATCGACGGGGTGGCGGTACTGCCGTGAACGCGCCGGACGTGGCGGGGCCCCCCCGCCCCGCCCCGCCCGCGCCCCGCCGGGGACGTGGGGGGGGACCCCCCAAGCGCCCCGCCCCGGCGCCCCACCCCCAGCCCGGCGGCGCCCGCGGGCGGGGGGTG